>JBLIFG010000019.1:0-39281 GCA_047633635.1 Cellvibrionaceae bacterium
GCCGCTGCGGGGGCTTGCGCAATTGGCATACTGTTACCGGTGGCAATCGAGACATTTATCTTGCCGAGCTCTTCAAGGCTTAGTAATAAATAGTCTAAACCGCCGTTCTGGGGATTGTTTTGGGCAAAAGTGAGGCCACTGAGCTGCAGTGCTAGTAATAGGTACAAGATTTTTTTTGAAGTTTTCATTTTGACTTGTTACCGTTTCAATACCTGAGGTTTTTTTTGCCAAGCCTGCTTATCTATATTTTTTTATGCGCCGCTTATGGTGAGTTATGGAAGTATAGACTATAAAACTATAGTCTATAAAAGTATAGACGATATTTTTGAACAAAAAACTTATTTGTTGTTCAATTTATAGCGAAATATATATCGCTGCTTGCGCCATATTAATTATCATCTATTTCTAAAATTGTTTTACTAGTGATGACAACAGGAAGTGGTATGTTGACAATAAAAGAGGTGCCAACACCTTTTTTGCTTTTTGTGGTGATGTGCCCACCCATTAGCTCGCAAAAATGCTTAGTGATGGAGAGGCCCAGCCCAGTCCCTTTTGTTCTAAGGGCATCCTTATGGTCTACCTGATGAAATTGATAGAATATTGTGTCGAGCTGATTTTTAGATAAGCCAATACCTGTATCGCTCACGATTAAGTTTAAATAGTGAGGTTTATTATTGACGGAAATAGTAACAGCCCCATTTTTGGTGAATTTAGTGGCATTGCTGAGTAAGTTAACCAGAATATGTAGTGATTTTTCATAATCAATACTCGGTGTAAAGGCATTATTATCTATGTTAATAAAAAGCTGATTATTATTTTTTTTAAGCAGAGGTCTAATATTGCTCACAGCCTCCTCTATCAGTGCACTTATATTAGTCCTGGTTAACTGCACCTCCATTTTGCCCGCCTCAATCTTAGCGAGGTCTAGCGTGTTATTAATCAATGTTAATAAGCGCTGGCTATTATTAGTTACCCGCAATAGTTGGTCGCTGTAATTGTTGTTGCCTTCAGTTTCGAGTTCTTCAATAACGAGGTCGGTGTAACCGATGATAGATTGCAACGGAGTCCGTAATTCATGGCTCATTAGCGACAAAAATACGCCTTTGGCTTGATTGGCTTGTTCAGCTTTTTGTTTGGCAGCGGCTAATTTATCTCGTGCAATTTGTAAATCGTGACTCTTTTTGGCAAGACGTTCATTGTCTTTGCGCTTGCTCCGATAAGCAATAAATGCCAGTAAAAATAAGGCAATACTTAAAGCAATAATCCCCCATAAAAAATACAGAGAACGCTTTTGTGCGTTGACCAGCTCATCTAGTTCCTTGATAGATTGTGTTTGTTCTTCTAAAGATTTTTGCTGCTCGTTAATAGTGACATTTAACATATTTAGCTTGCTTTCTTCGTCAGCGATACTCCTGCTTATGCTCTCTAATCGCTGCTGCTGCTCATCTAGCTCTAGGTCTTTTGCTATTAATGCCTGTTGTTTCTGGTCTAAAGCATTTTGTTTTATGACTAGCTCTTGATTGCCTTTCTCGACCTGTGTAGCTAAGGTTTTTTTTTGTATCTTGCTGATTTCTATTTCATTGCGCTGTTTTATTATCGTTGTTTTATTGGATGCTATCGTTGTTTTTAATATTTTCAATTCATCTGAAAGCGCACTATTTATACTTCTGGTATTTTCGACATCTTTATTTAAACGTTTAATATCAACGAGTAGTGAGCTATAGTTTTTTTCCTGTAGGAGGTTATTTTTTATAAGGGTAGCAAGGCTCGCCTGCTGTAAATTAAGTTGATTTTGTTGTCGCTTTAGTTTTGCCTGTTGAGACTCGAGTTGATTCTGTTGTCGCTTTAGTTCGGCTTGCTGGGAATCGAGTTTTTGTTGTTGAATAGCCAGCTTATTTTGTAATTTTATTAAAGAACTTTGACCTTCTCTAAAAAGTTTTGCGACATCAATCTCGGTGCCACCTAGCAAAATTAGCTCGGGTAGAGGCATTAACTTGCTGTTAAGTAAATTAGCTTTATTTATCTCGAATTTTAATTTTTCACTCTTATCATCATATAGGTTGATCATCACTAAGCGTTTGTCGGTTGCGGCATTGGTGATAAGTAGTATCGGCTTGCCTTCAATAACCGCCTGTATACTCGCGATAGTCTTATCATCCGGATTGTCGGCGTAGACCATATTATAATTAGCAAGCGAACTTATATTGCTTGTTTGTATAATGTTAATTGCGACATTTTTAATGCGCACAGTTTCATGCAATTTATCAAACTCACTGAGTAGTTTGCGGTTTTTGACGTCAAATAAGGCAATGTTAAAGTTAGCGAGTTTTTCCTCGTCGGGCCATTTAATGTGTTTGGCGAAATTGTAGCTATAAGAAACGATGATTTTAGAGCGATCTAGAGGCTGCGCCGAGCTTGTCTGTATAAAGCAGAAGATAAACAAGAAGAGTAATGCTTGTTTTATAGCACGAGCGGATTCTGTCATGATGGTGGTCGCTGGGTAGGTCACGTCTTTATTGCTTCCTTATTAAGTAGGCATTTGTATTGCTCTGGTTAAGCATTATCTTTTAGTCGGCTTGTAGACAGAAAATATTGTTATTAGGGTTACCTACTAATAATAGCGCATTTTGAAGTAAGTAGACTGTAAATAACACTTATCTCTGTATAATGCCCCTCGTTAAACATTTAGAATAATGACATTAAGATAATTTTATGGCAGCTCTGCTTGGCCGGCTTTAAAATAAATGTATTAAGACCCTGTAATATGAATATAAAAGAATATATGGCTGATGTTGGCGCAAGGGCGCGAGCCTCAGCCACTGTTATTGCGGCGACGCAAAGCCTGCAAAAAAATGCAGCCTTACTAGCCATTGCCTCTTCCTTAGATGAGCGCCGAGATGAGTTGGTGTCCGCCAATAAAAAAGATATGGCTCAAGGTATTAGTGATGGTTTAGCTGCGGCGCTGCTAGATCGTCTATGTTTAGATGACCAAGCAATTGACCAAATGATTGTTGGGCTCTCGCAAGTTGCCAAGCTACCTGATCCCTGTGGTGAAATCACCGACCTTAGCTATCGCCCGTCGGGGATTCAGGTTGGTAAAATGCGGGTACCACTTGGTGTTGTCGGTATTATTTATGAATCTCGTCCTAATGTGACTATCGATGCTGCCAGCCTTTGCTTAAAGTCGGGGAATGCCGCTATTTTGCGCGGTGGTAAAGAGGCACTGAATTCAAATAAAGCGATTTCCGCCTGTATTGAAACAGGTTTAAAGAAAGTAGGCTTACCTAAAGATATTATACAAGTGATCTCGACTGCTGACCGTGCAGCTGTGGGTGAGCTAATTACCATGAATGAATTTGTTGATGTGATTGTGCCCCGCGGTGGTAAAGGTTTGATTGAGCGTATTGTGAATCAAGCAACGGTCTCTGTGATTAAGCACTTGGATGGTATTTGTCATGTTTATATTGATGACGGTGCCGACCTAATTAAAGCCTTTGATATTGCTATAAATTCTAAAACTCATCGCTACGGTGTGTGTAATGCTATGGAGACGTTGTTGATTGCAAGTTCGGTAGCACCTAAAATATTGTCACGCTTAGTTGAGGCTTATATAGAAAAAGGTGTCGAATTGCGTGGCTGTGAGCGCACTTTAGCTCTGGTAGATATGATTGCAGCTACAGATGAGGATTGGGGCACAGAATATTTGGCCCCAATTTTATCTATTCGTATAGTTGATGACATGAACTCAGCAATAGATCATATTGCGCGTTTTAGTTCGGGTCATACAGAGGCCATTGTGACACAAGATATTTCTCGCGCTCGTCAATTTATGTCGAGAGTTGATTCGAGTTCAGTCATTGTTAATGCATCTACTCGATTTGCCGATGGCTTTGAATATGGTCTAGGGGCAGAAATTGGTATATCCACTGATAAAATTCATGCCCGAGGTCCTGTCGGGCTCGAGGGTTTGACGTCTCAAAAGTGGGTTGTTTTTGGCGATGGACACATAAGAGAGTAGTTACCTGCGAGTGTGCATTAGATAATGAGTTTACGAACAATAGGTTTTTTTGGTGGAACATTTGATCCTGTTCATTGCGGGCATCTACAAATGGCCCTTGCGGCCAAAAAGCATCTAAAGCTAGATGAGGTGCGCCTGCTGCCATGTCATCAGCCACCGCATCGAGCTGCGCCTCAGTTAACGAGCCAGCAACGCTTATTATTGCTGAACCTCGCTGTGCAAGAAGTTGATGGTTTGTCGATTGATGATAGGGAGTTAAGGCGCGATAAACTATCGTGGACGGTCGACACATTAAAAGATTGTCGTAAAGAGTTTGGTGATGAGCTAAGTATCACATTGTTGATGGGTGTCGATGCGTACAATGGTCTACAGCAGTGGTATGAATGGCAACAGTTGCCAAAATTAGCACATATTGGCGTATTGCAGCGTCCCGAATACACAATGCCTAAAGTGGGTGTTTTAGCAAATTGGCTTGAACGATCATCAGCTGCTAATATTCATAGACAGCCAGCGGGAACGGTGATTGCGCTAGAGCAGCCCCAGTTGCCATGGTCGGCAACAAAGATACGCAAGCAATTAGCACTGGGTGTTCAGCCCAAAGGTTTACCTGAGTCGGTATTTAATTATATTGTTGCTCATCAATTATATGGTTTCACAGAGAAAAAGAATTAATGACTAAAGAATTAAATAACGCTGAATTAAACGCATTGGTTATCAGTGCACTAGATGATTTAAAAGCACAGGATGTTGTTGTATTAGATGTTATGTCCTTGAGTGATGTAATGGACACGCTAGTGATTGCTACAGGTACCTCCAGTCGCCATGTTAAATCTCTTGCCGGTAATGTTGTCGATGAAGTTAAAAAGCAGGGGCTGCGACCAATAGGTATAGAAGGTTTAGAGGCATCGGATTGGGTGTTAGTCGATTATGGTTCGGTTGTGGTACACGTATTATTGCCGCAGGCGAGAAAGTTTTACGATTTAGAGAAGTTATGGACGCCGATAGAGCGGTCAAACAATGAATCAGTAGAGGCCTAATGGAGGCGGTTAAGTCGAACTCAATCGCTTAGTCAGCAGATGTGCGTTCGTGATAATGACTAGAAGAATAACAGCTAAAATCGTTTAATAAAAAACGCCAGAAAAAGAAATGTAAATATGCATGTTCGGGTACTAGCAGTGGGTACAAAAATGCCACCCTGGGTCATTCAGGGTGTGGAGGAGTATCAAAAGCGCCTGCCCCGCGAGTGGAAGTTTGAGTGGATAGAACTAGCGATTGGTCATCGTAGTAAGTCACAAGATGTGGCTAGAGCTATCGAGTCAGAGGGCAATGCAATGCTGGCAGCCATTAATCTGCAAGAACATGTAATCGCTTTAGATGTTAAAGGTAAGGTGTGGTCGACAAATGATTTGTCGATAGAGACATCAAAGTGGCAAATGTCAGGACAAAATACGGCCTTATTAATAGGTGGCCCCGATGGCATAAGCCCTGCTTGCCTAGCGCGTGCCAACCAACGCTGGTCGCTGTCGGCGCTAACGCTGCCGCACCCGTTAGTTCGTATCGTGCTTGTCGAGCAGTTATACCGTAGCTGGTCCTTGTTAAACAATCATCCTTATCACAAATAAAGTGATGAGATAACTGACAAACGAGTAGGTTTGAAGTGAATTTGAAGCTAATAGCAACGTGATATTTGAAAGAAACTTTAAAAGAAAAATAGCGTGATAGATTTTATTTAATGCAAGAACATCAACATTTTAAGAATTATCATATCGAGTCTCGCAGCTTTGCTGGTCGGGTGTTGCTAACGGCGCTAGTCATCGTTGGCCTTACCTCGTTGCTACTTTATCGCTATTACAATCTGCAGATCATTCATCATGAGGATTACGCCACTCAGTCAGATAACAATCGTATATTAGTGCAAACAATCACTCCTCAACGCGGTCTGATTTTTGATACGAGCGGCAGACTGTTAGCAGATAACCGACCAAGTTATATCCTTTCTCTTGTGCCTGAAAACATCAAAAGTATCGATGAGACAATTGAGTCATTACGCACTCTCATTAACGTCAATGAAGATCATGTGCAAGATTTTTACAAATCGTTAAAAACTAATCGAAGGCCCTATCAGCCCATTCCACTAAGGTTTCGTTTAACCGAAGAAGAAATCGCCAGAATTGCAGTCAATGAATATCGTCTCGATGGCGTTGAGGTTGAGGCGATATTAGTGCGCGATTATCCGGCGGGACCGCTGTTTGCTCACAGTGTCGGTTATGTAGGTAAAATTAATGATCGTGAATGGAGCCGGTTTGATGAAGATGAAGTTAAGCGTTATCAGGGCGTACATATCATTGGTAAGATTGGTTTAGAGAAATCTTATGAAGATGTATTGTTTGGTGAAATTGGTTATCGCAATGTCGAAGTGAATGCGCGTATGCGTGTATTACGGACATTAGAGCAACAAAACCCTATTCAAGGAAAAGATCTGCAGTTGCATATTGATAGTCATTTACAGCAAATTGCGGTGAATGCTTTGGGTGGGTATAGAGGATCTGTTGTCGCTATTGATGTTGAGACCGGTGGTGTTTTAGCGATTGTTAGTACACCAAGCTACGATCCTAATTTGTTTGTTACGGGCATTAGTTATAAAAACTATGACGCTTTACGTAATAGTTTGGATATTCCATTGTTTGATCGTGCCCTGCAAGGCCGTTATCCGCCAGCATCAACGATTAAACCGATGATGGGCTTGGGCGGCTTGAGCGAAAATGTTATTAGTCGAAGTTATAAAATTTTTGATCCAGGGTTCTATCAACTAGAGGGTGAAGAGCGCCTATGGCGCGACTGGAAGCGCACCGGTCACGGCATTGTGGACGTCCATAAAGCGATCGTGCAATCATCTGATACATTTTTTTATGGCCTAGCATTTCGCATGGGTATTGATCGAATTCATGATTTTGGCGCGCAATTTGGTCTAGGTCAAAAAACGGGTATAGATCTGCCAAATGAGAGGCGAGGGCTATGGCCCTCGCGGGAATGGAAGTTGCAAACACAACGATTACCATGGTTTCCTGGCGATAGCCTCAACGTGGGTATTGGCCAAGGTTTTGCGTTGGCAACACCGCTGCAGATGGCAACAATGGTGGCGACCATTGCCAATCGAGGTAAGCATATGCAGCCACAAGTGGTGAAGTCTATCAATGGTGAAATATTGCCGCCAAAAGTCATTAACCAAGTTGAAGTTGCCGATCGCTATTGGGATCATATTTTCAAAGCGATGAAAGATGTCATGCATGCCTCCAATGGTACGGCAAGACGAGCGGGTAGTAAGTCATCTTATTTAATGGCGGGAAAAACCGGTACAGCTCAAGTTGTAGGTATCAAGCAAGGTGAAGAGTATGACTCTGAGGCTCTGAAAGAGCGCAATCGTGATCATGCTCTGTTTGTGGGCTTTGCTCCCTTCGACAACCCTAAAATTGCAGTAGCGGTGATTGTAGAAAATGGAGAGTCGGGTTCGGGTACGGCTGCCCCTATAGCTAGAAAAATGTTTGACGCACATTTGCTCAACAGCAAGGGAGCTAAACAAAAGCTAGCCACTAAGTTGGTTTCAAAGCCGACTGTGCGAGCAGTACCTGTTGCTTCGTCACGTGCAATGAGCTCGCCTAAGCTCGCCCAAAGAGGCGCCCAATAATGCTGGCTCACAACCAGCAAGATTTTATTCGGCGGATGCCGGAGGCGAGTCATGATCTTAGGCGCCGTCGAAGTTTCTGGCATATTGTTCATGTAGATCCTGTGCTACTCATTTTATTATTAGCGCTTACCGCTTTCGGCATGGTCGTCTTATATAGTGCAAGCGGAGGCGATGGCAGCGTAATAAAGCGCCAAGCTGTTTTTTTTATGATTGCCTATATCGGAATGTTTACTGTCGCGCAGATAAGTGTTGATTTCTTTTCAAGGTGGTCGCTGTTATTTTATGTAGGCGCCTTGGGCTTATTAGTGGCAGTATTATTTTTTGGCGTAGGAGCAAAAGGCGCTCAGCGCTGGTTAAGCCTAGGCGGTATTCGCTTTCAGCCGTCAGAGATGATGAAGCTTGCTATGCCAATTGTTATCGCCGCGTATTTATCAAATAAAACATTGCCACCGCGTTTTAAACATGTGTTTTGGTCGCTAATTCTAGTAGTTGTGCCAACAGTGTTAATTATAAAGCAGCCAGATCTAGGTACATCTATTCTCGTCGCCATATCGGGTTTAATTGTTTTATTTTATGCGGGTCTGCGCTGGCGCTATATTTTATCGGCGGTTGCATTACTGCTCGCGAGTATTTGGCCGATGTGGCACTACGTACTATACGATTATCAGCGTAGACGTATCATCACCTTATTTGACCCAGAGGCTGATAAGCTCGGCGCAGGTTGGAATATCATTCAATCGAAAACTGCAATAGGCTCGGGTGGTCTCGATGGCAAAGGCTGGCTGGCGGGGACGCAGTCGCACCTCGATTTTTTACCAGAGGGACACACAGATTTTATTATTGCCGTGCTTGCTGAAGAATTCGGCTTTATTGGTGTGTTTGCTTTGCTGGTACTTTATTTGCTAGTTATTGCCCGAGGATTGTTTATTGCCGTCAATGCACAAGATAGTTTTAGACGATTATTAGCGGGGAGTATTACACTAACGTTTTTTGTTTATGTCTTTGTTAATATTGGGATGGTATCGGGTTTACTGCCAGTAGTTGGTGTACCATTGCCACTGGTGAGTTTAGGTGGAACATCACTTGTTACTCTGATGTTAGGCTTTGGTTTGTTGATGGGGATTAGTACTGAGCCCCCCAAAATTACAAATAACCGGTGATTATGATGATAAGAAATTTTTTATTGGGTGCGAGCGCGTCAGTCTGTGCGCTACTTATTAGTGTCACCGCAATAGCCGCTGACGACGATGTTTATCGTAATAATGAGCTTGCCAGTCAATTCGTCGCAGAAATGGTCAAAGAGCATGGTTTTGATAACACCGAATTAGATGCTTGGTTCGCTAGTGCGACCAAAAAACAATCTATTTTGGATGCTATTTCTAGGCCTGCGGAGAAAAGTCTCACTTGGAGTCAATATCGGAAAATTTTTGTAACAACTTCGCGTATTAAGAAAGGTGTCGATTTTTGGAAAGAGCACGAAGTCATTCTAAGCAAAGTTGAGCAAGAGTTTGGTGTGCCTGCTGCAGTTATTGTTGCCGTTATTGGAGTGGAGACGCGCTATGGCCAAAATAAAGGCAGCTTTCGAGTCATCGATGCTCTCAGTACACTAGCTTTTGACTATCCGCCTCGGAGTAAGTTTTTTAGAAAAGAGCTGAAGGAGTTCTTACTGCTTTCGCGCGAGCAAAAGCAAGATCCTCTAGCGCTAATGGGCTCCTATGCGGGTGCCATGGGTTACGGTCAGTTTATTCCATCGAGTTATCGCGCCTATGCGATTGACTACGACAAAGATGGCTTTGCCGATATTTGGAATAATACCGATGACGCCATTGGCAGTGTTGCTAACTACTTTAAAGTTCACGGTTGGAAAACAAGTCACGAGGTTGCGGTAAGGAGTCGCGTTACTGATAACTTCGATGAGTCGGTCATCAATAAATCACTAAAGCCCACGGCTACAATTGAGGAATTAAGTCAAAAAGGCTTTACGCCAGTTAAAACTCTAAGCAATACCGATATCGCAACCGCTATGCGCCTGGAAGGTGAGTGGGGTGCTGAGTTTTGGTTGGGGCTGCATAATTTTTATGTGATTACTCGCTACAATCACAGCCGTCTCTATGCCATGGCAGTTTGGCAGTTGAGCCAAGAAATTGCGGCGCAAAAAACGTCGCCTTAAGCCCCATTAGCGATATGAATATACAGAAAAATAGCTATTACTGAGGTTAAATATGCGTTTTCAGATTATTTTATGGTTAGCCGTATTGCTTAGTGCATGCTCTACCTCACTTCAAATCCCCCAAATAGGTTCTTCCAAAGATGGCCGTCCGGCAAGTTCGGTTGATGTCACCAAAATTCCCAATGCAAAACCAGCAGCTGTCGTTCGCACGCGCGCAGGTAATGCGCCGAAATATACCGTGTTAGGTAAAACCTACCGCGTTTTACCCTCTAGTGACGGATATAGAAGTCGCGGTGAAGCCTCTTGGTATGGTACAAAATTTCATGGTAGACGCACAGCTAATGGCGAAGTCTATGATATGTTTGCAATGACTGCGGCCCATACGACGTTGCCTATACCAAGTTATGTCCGAGTAACACATGCTGCCAATGGACGCTCGATTATCGTCAGAATTAATGATAGAGGCCCTTTTCATGGTAATAGAATTATTGATCTAAGTTACGCCGCGGCTAAAAAATTAGGCATGATAGCCACAGGTTTCGCGATCGTTGACGTGGTTGATGTGACACCAACCGAGAATACAAGTGTAGCTTCACCTGTTTTGATGAATAATGGTATAGAGCCCATATTACCAGTGCCAAATATGCTTAAAAATCAAATGGATGTTTATTTGCAGATAGGGGCATTTCAGCAATATCAAAGTGCAGAGACTTTGAGAAATAAAGTATCGACAGTGCTGTCGCACGCGGTCAATGTTATTGCCGGCAAGGATAACTTGCATCGTGTGTTTGTGGGTCCATTTAATAATCCGCAACAGATCACCAGCATTCAAGATTTGTTAAGGCAAGGAGGTCTCAGCGAAGGCCATATCGTTCACGAGGGCATCGCCAATAAATAATGAATAGTTTTTAAAACCATATTTTTTAGTGTATTTATTTCTCGCCTATCTAACCAATAAGCTTTTTTCTTGTGAGCGATGCGCTCAATCGCCAACAATAATTGTGTTACAATTATTTTTTATCTGTTAATCAAATGGTCACTACTAATCTTATGTTTAAGCGTGTTTTATTACTGCTCAATGTTGTAACGTTTGTGTTTTTTTCTGTGACTGTGTCGTCAGAAGAAAATCCTCGTCAAATTATAATTCCTGCGCCACCGCAGTTAGCCGCAACCGCTTATTTGCTGATCGATGCAAATTCAGGACGAGTTTTAGCTGAGAGAAGCGCTGATAAAGCTTTGCCTCCTGCTAGTATTACCAAGTTAATGACTAGCTATATTATTTCGTCTGAAATTGAACGTGGATCAATTAATATTAACGATAAAGTTAATATTAGTGTTCAAGCCTGGAAAAAAGGCGGCTCTAAAATGTTCGTCCGCGAGGGCACCGAAGTTTCGGTAATTGATCTCATTCGCGGGATGATTATCCAATCGGGTAACGATGCAACTATTGCATTAGCAGAGCATGTGGCAGGCAGCGAAAGCGCTTTTGTTGATGTAATGAATCAGCAGGCTGATTTACTAGGGTTAACGAACACGCACTTTATGAATGCGACGGGTTGGCCCGAGGAAGGGCATCATTCAAGCCCGCGAGATATCGCACTATTAACCAAAGCCTTAATTTCAGAGTTTCCGCAAAGTTACAATTATTACTCGGAAAAATACTTTAGTTATAACGGCATTAATCAGCCCAATCGTAATAAGTTGTTATTCCGTGATAAGACCATCGATGGTGTTAAAACGGGACATACTGAAGAGGCAGGATATTGCCTGGTTGCATCCTCAGAAAAAGACGGCATGCGCTTGATATCAGTTGTAATGGGCACCAGTTCAGACAATGCACGAGCGCAAGAGACACAAAAATTATTAGCATATGGCTTTCGCTACTACCACACTCATAAGCTTTATGAAAAAAATTCAACGGTCTCTACTGCCCGTGTGTGGAAAGGTCACTCAGAATCTCTCGATTTGGGCGTAACACAAGATATATATCTAACTGTTCCACGAGGATCAGAGGATAAGTTAGTTGCTAAGGCAAGTGTCGATAATTTTATTGAAGCACCGGTCAGTATTAATCAAGAATTAGGTAGTGTTATTATTACACTCGAGGGCGAGACCTTACTCAATGCTCCCTTGGTGTCACTTAAAGCTGTCGAGGAAGCGGGCTTGTTTAGTCGAATCTATGATGGCGTAGCATTATTTTTTTATCGCTTCACTGCACCATAAACATTTTGGTTGCGGAGAATAAATAGGTTGTAAGTCGTGAATCAACAAGAGCCACCGAAAATCGAATTTCCTTGCGAAGATTACGTCATAAAAATTATGGGTGACGCCAATCAACTGATGATTGACTTTGTGCTAGAGGTCACCGAGCAATTTGCCCCTGAATTTAACCGTGAAAGCATAAGTATTAAGCAAAGCAGTAAGGGTAAGTTTCACTCAATTACCTTGTTTATTACTGCAACAGGTGCTGATCAGCTCAGTGCCTATCATCAAACATTGATTGCTCACCATGCGATTAAAATGGTTTTGTAATGCCGGAAGGTATTGATGTATGCAATTTAGGCTTGCAAGACTATCAAACCGTTTGGCGCTCAATGTCAGATTTTACCGATAATCGTACCCTCGATACCGGCGATCAAATTTGGCTTGTTCAGCACCCACCGGTATTTACTCAAGGTCAAGCGGGTAAAGCTGATCATCTACTTGATCCTGGCTCAATCCCCGTTATTCAATCAGATCGTGGTGGTCAAGTGACCTATCATGGGCCCGGTCAGCTAGTGATTTATCCTCTCATTGATCTGCGTAGGCGCAGCCTGGGGGTAAGAGCGATGGTAACGTTGCTTGAGCAGGCCGCAGTTGAGTTAATGGCACATTTTAGTGTGCTTGCTTTCCCAAAAGCCGATGCCCCCGGTGTTTATATTCATCGAGATGGTCGCGATGATAAAATAGCATCCCTAGGCTTACGAGTTAGAAAGGGCTGTTGTTTCCATGGTATGAGTATTAACGTAGATATGGATTTATCGCCTTTTGAGCTAATCAACCCCTGTGGTTACCCAGGTTTGCGCATGACGCAATTAAGGGACTGTGTGACTGAGCGTAAAATTGACTACACTGAAGTTGAAACAGTGTTAGTTAATTTGATTACATCTAAGTTGTGTAGATAAATTGTGCGTATAAATTCTGATAGTTGACCTATTATTTATACAATCAGCATCAAAAACATTAAGATATTGCACGGAAAAGTAGCCCATAAGCTTGTATTCTTTAGCCATGTCAGTGGTTTCAGAAAAATTTGCACAAAAATTAATTAACGAGAACACTATGACAGAACTACAAACCGCACCGGTCAAACGAACAACTCGTCATGTACAGGGTGAGAAACTGCGTGATGCCGATAAAGTTGAGCGTATTCCCGTTAAGGTGATTGCCACCGACCAAACACTGCGCAAGCCAGATTGGATACGTGTGCGCATACCTGCTGCCTCGGCTGAGGTCGAGCACATTAAAAAAATACTACGTAAAAATGGTCTCTCCAGTGTTTGTGAGGAAGCGTCTTGCCCTAATTTAAATGAGTGTTTTTCTGGAGGTACTGCGACATTTATGATCATGGGCGATATTTGTACACGTCGCTGCCCATTTTGCGATGTTGGCCACGGTAAGCCTAATTCTCTCGATAGCAACGAGCCTAAGCAGTTGGCAGAAGCTATTGCCGAAATGCGCTTGAAATATGTCGTTATTACCTCGGTAGATCGCGATGATCTGCGCGATGGTGGTGCCATGCATTTTGCAGACTGTATTCGTGAATCTCGCCTTCATTCGCCAAATCTTGAAGTAGAAATATTGACCCCTGATTTTAGAGGTCGTATGGATATTGCGATCGATATTCTTGCCTCCGAGGCACCCGACGTGTTTAACCACAATTTGGAGACGGTGCCACGCTTGTACCGTGAGGCGCGCCCAGGTGCTAATTATCAATGGTCTTTAGATCTGCTTAAAAAATATAAAGCGCGTCGCCCCGATGTGTCAACAAAGTCAGGTTTAATGGTAGGCCTAGGCGAGACTAAAGAAGAAATTTTTGAGGTTATGCGCGACATGCGCAAGCACAATATTAATATGCTGACTATTGGTCAATATCTTCAGCCGTCGAAAGACCATTTGCCCGTTGCACGCTACGTGACACCTGCAGAATTTGACGAGTACAAAGCTTTAGCAGACGAAATTGGTTTTGATCGAGCCGCCTGTGGACCTCTAGTGCGCTCGTCTTATCACGCCGATGAACAAGCTCATGGCGGTATTGTAAAATAGTGTTTTAACCACAGCATTTTGCGCAGTGGCTTGCGCTAGTTCTTTTACTTAATACATATAAGCTCAGCTTTAGTAGCCAATGAAACAATCTTAGTTAATGAAGATTGTTTCATTGGCTACTAAAGCCCCTTTTCTTTCACTCTTGTTTAAATTCCATAGCTTTTCAAGCAAATTTACTCAGCTAAGGTTTGTTATCGTGCTAATGAGGCTTCCTCATCTGAGTTGAAATTAGCTCAGCTATCCAGAGTGTCTTTAGATGCGAGTATTCGTGCACACTATCTAAGTGGTGCTGTAATAGGTCAAAATTATCACACCACGCTTAAGTTTTAGGTTTATAACGCTAGCAGCTGAATATCTATTTGAGGTGACAGCTACATATATTTACACGATTATTGGCTAATGCACGGATAGAAAAAAGCAGACAGTTTCATAAGTACTTAGCCTAGGCATAAAATTTAACCCACAAGGCTTGCTGTAACATCCATAAAATTATGAATAACCCGTAGCGATGCCTTATTTTTTAAACAAAATACGGAGTAAGTATGTTTCTCGGAAAGTTCTTTAATGGGTATTGCGACGGTGGCCTGATATGTTGTTGACGCATGCTCTAGAGCTATAGCAATACCAAGTCCATGCGCGACCGCTTCAAACATCATTTCGTAGGTATTGGTCGTTAATATATTGTTGGGTGCAACGCCTAGTTGTTTGAATAGCTTATCAGTGCAAAAACGAGTGTAGCTAGATTCACACGATAAAATAATAGTTTCTGCAAGCAAATCATAAAGCGTTAACTCTTTGCACCTACTTAGGGGATGCTGACTAGGTAATATTGCCATGAATGATCTCTCTTCAATATCCTGGCAGTAAAGAGTTGAGGTCTTTTCTTTAGGTTTAATGGCTATAGCGACGTCTACTTTTCTTATCTGCACTAGTTTAAGTGCGTCTCGCCAAGGTGCTACCGTCAAATCGATATTAATACCCGGAAACTGTTTTTTGAATGCAGCGATAATACTCATAGCCGGTCGCGACGTACTGATGCACAGTGAAATATGCCCTTCCTTTAGATTTATATATTGATGTGCTTTCTCAAATAACTGCTCTTCAAGCACATGAATTTGATCGGCAAGAGAAAATAGTTCACGTCCTACAAACGTTAGCTGAACACCCGTGCGACTTCTAAAAAATAACTGAGAACCTATGGCTTCCTCAAAGGCGGCTATATGTTGCGTTATCGCACTTTGTCCAATATTAAGACGCCTCGCTGCTTTGGAGAACCCGCCTTCTCGGGCAACAGTGGCAAAGGCAATGATCTGGTGGCGGCTGATTTTCATAGTGATATCTTTTATAGCGAATGTCGGACTATGTAATCACAGTATTAGTGAGACTAATATTACAGCACAAAAGATTCACAAAACCTTCATCAAAGCGAAACACCTCCCGTCTAAAGTTAGCCAATCCAATTATTCTCTGAATGCTTAAAAGAAAGCATCAGGTATAACCAAAGAGTAGGTCAATGGCTCATCTTAAACTTGAAAAAATTTACAAAAATTTTGGTGACACACAAATTATAAAAGCACTGAATCTATCGATTATTGACGGAGAATTCTTAACGCTTGTGGGCCCATCGGGCTGTGGCAAATCGACACTCTTAAGAATTATTGCCGGACTAGAGCAGCAATCAAGCGGTCATGTGTTTATCGCAGATATACCTGTAGATACACAAAAGCCAAGCAAGCGTGATCTATCGATGGTATTTCAATCCTATGCTCTATACCCACATTTAAGCGTATTCGATAATATAGCTGTACCACTGCGAATGCGGCTACTTAACTTTTGGCAGCGCTTGCCGATTATCCGCAAATGTATTTCTGGTACTCGCCAACAAGATAAAAATATTTATAATCAGGTAACCGAAGTAGCAGAAACACTAGGCTTAACAAATCTTCTAGATCGAAAGCCCGGCAAGTTATCTGGTGGTCAACGACAAAGAGTGGCTGTGGGTAGAGCCATTGTGCGTCAACCCCAAGCTTTTCTTTTTGACGAACCACTATCTAATTTAGATGCAAAACTACGCGTTCACATGCGTGCTGAAATCACTCGATTGCATCAGCAATTAAAGACCACCTTTATTTATGTTACTCATGATCAAGCTGAAGCGATGACTATGTCAGACAGGATTGCGGTGATGATGGAGGGCGAAATAGTACAAATAGGCACTCCCGCGGAAGTCTATCGCAACCCCTGCGATATCAGAGTCGCTCAGTTTATTGGCTCACCCGAAATCAATATATTAGAAGGACAAATACTAGATACAGACCTCATTAGTTTGTGGGATCAATTGATCGATATTAGTTTAGCCTGCGCTAAAACAAACACTCAATCAAAAGACAGTGACATCTCTATTGGCGTTAGACCAGAAAATATATTTTTGGTCTCCTCTAGTACCAACCACTCTAAGCCAAAGATTATAATCCAAGGAAAAATCACACTAATCGAAAACCTTGGCGCTGAAGTTTTTGCTTACATATCTATCGATGAAAAGGGTTGCTCCAAGGAAATAATGATACGGCTGTCTCATGAAGCCGCCATCAACATTCATGCTAATCAACTTATTGATATTGGCTTTCTAGTAGAGTCACTGCTTATTTTTGACGCAGTAGGTAAGCGTATTTATAGCAGTCCAAGCAACCGCAATAAAAAACAGCCTTGTGCCAATCATAAAGTTAGTCGCCGTGCGGACATGGTTGATGTCTTATCGAGTCAGATCAGTGTTTAAGCAAACGGTCGACTATCCACACCAAGGCGCCGCCGTTTTTATGGTGTTCCCAGCAATTACTCTAATGATAATTATTTTACTGATTCCAGTGCTAGTGGCTCTGGTATTTTCTTTTAGTTCATACAGTTTAGGCAGCAATCACTTTGAATGGGTAGGCTTAGATAACTATCAACGTTTATTTTCACGATCGAATTATCAAAAAATGTTTAGTGCAACATTTACCTATGTTGCCGTTGTTGTGCCCTTTTCGGTTGTTTTGGGTTTAGGCGCTGCACTGCTTATTCACTCGTTACGATTTGCTCAGGATTTATATAAGACCATCTACTTTTTACCAGTGATGGCCTCGCTATTAGCAATGGCCATTGTCTGGGAGTTTACCTTGCATCCGACCATAGGTTTAATCAACGACACACTTGCATCAGGCTGTGACATCTCTTGGTTATATGACCTGTTAACTGGCAGCTGGTATGGAGTTGACTCCACGAACAGCTGGTACGGCAATGGCTGCATGCGAGGCTTTCCACTATGGCTTGGTAATAAAAATTATGCACTATGGACGGTGGCTTTTATCAGTATTTGGCAGGCTTTCGGCTTTAATATGGTGCTGTATTTGGCGGGCTTATCTTCAATCTCACGTGATTTATACAATGCCGCCGACATGGATGGTGCGTCGTCATCATGGTCAAGTTTCTGGTTAGTAACATGGCCGATGCTGGGTCCTACAACAGTGTTTGTTGTCACGATTACAATGATTCGTTCATTCCAAGTGTTTGACACTATCGAGGTGTTAACAAAGGGTGGGCCCGTTAAAAGTACTTACGTGATGATGTATGCGATTTACGAAAAGGCGATCCAACAAAATCTCGTCGGTATGGGTTCGGCCATTACTATTTTATTTCTGGCATTTGTAATGTTGTTAACAATAGTTCAGCGCTGGCTAGTTGAGCGCAAGGTGCATTACTCATGAGTCATTATTCTCCAATAGCTGAAACTTGCAAACACCTGATATTAATTATTGGCGCGCTCATTGTCTTTTTACCATTCTATGTGATGGTGAGTTATTCTTTAAAATCACCGAAGGAAATAGAAACAAATACCGGAGGGTTTTGGGGAGCACAGGCACCTATGGTGAATGAATATTGCGTCAAGTTAGGTAACCCTGTCGATCAATGTACCACCACGCCTATTGTTTTCAATTACACTTCCGCTTTTACTAAGGCACCGTTACTGCGTTACTTATTAAATGGTGTCATCGTCACCTTATCCATTTTTATTATTCAAGTCATTATCAGTATGCCCGCGGCTTACGCACTGTCGAAGTTACGTTGGCGGGGGCGAGAAGCGGTCTTCAATCTTATATTATTTTCTCTATTAATCCCTGTTCACGCTATCGCCTTACCTTTGTATCTAATGCTATCAAAAGCTGGCCTAGTTAATACTTATGCCGCACTGGTTATTCCCTGGACAATATCTGTTTTTGGTATTTTTCTTATGCGGCAATTTTTCAAAACCGTTCCAGATGATCTTATCGATGCAGCCAGATTGGATGGCATGTCAGAATTTTCTATTGTTTGGCGAGTCATGCTTCCGACCGCTGTACCCGCATTAATTGCCTTTGCAATTTTTTCTGTAGTCGCACACTGGAATGATTATTTTTGGCCACGAATTGTGATTACCGGCAACCAGAATTTATTTACGCCGCCGTTAGGATTGCGAGAGTTCAGAGGTGGAGCCGATGGCTCTGATTGGGGGCCCATGATGGCGACAGCTACGGTCATTGTGATACCGCTCATCGTGGCCTTTTTAATGGCACAAAAGAAATTTATTGGAGGCATCACACTAACAGGAATGAAATAGTTTTCACGCACATTTAATTGTTAATATTTTTATAAATACCACTCAAAAAAACAGTCATTATAAATATCACATTATTAGGAGTCACCCATGAGAAAAATACTTTCCGCTATTGCTATAGCTGTTTGTGCATCGACACCGGTCCACGCAGTCGACATTGAAGTAGGATACCCATACTCACATCTATTTGATGTGACCTTTGAAAAGATAATGAAAGATTTCAAACAACAACACCCTGATATCAATGTTAAATTCCGAGCAGTCTACGAAGGTTATGAAGAAGGAACCAACATTATTCTTCGCGAGGCCATCTCCGGCAACCTACCCGACATAACAATGCAAGGTTTAAATCGCCAGGCCATCTTAGTAGAAAAAGGTATTGCGAGATCACTTGAGCCTTTTATCGCCAAAGAAGCCAATTTCACTAAAGAAGGTTATCACCAAGCGATGCTTGAATTAGGTAGTTTTAACAATGAAGTGTATGGCTTACCATTTTCGATTTCATTACCTGTTGGTTATTACAATATGGATATGATGAAAAAGGCGGGGATTGAAATATTGCCTGAGAATTGGAGCGAAGTGATTGCTGCTTGTCAAAAATTACGTGCAAGTGGTGTTAAGAACCCAGTATTTTGGGGGTGGAATATTACTGGAAACTGGTTTATGCAATCACTCTTGTGGACTCAAGATACGCCTATTATAAAAGACGGAAAATTTAATATTGATAATCAAGAAGGCTTAATTGCGTTAAACACAATGAAAGATATTTTTCGTGGCTGTGAAATGAAAAATTTAGCCTGGAAAGAAGCCCTTTCCTCATTTGCGGCTGGCGAAGTTGCGATGATGTATTGGTCAACTTCTGCCTTAGGTTCGGTTGAACGTGCTAAAGGTGATTTTGAAATGAAAACCCATGAATTTCCTGGTATTAATGGCAAACCGAAAGGACTTCCAGCCGGCGGTAACGCGGCACTATTAGTATCTTCATCTAATGACCCCGAACGCCTTCAAGCGGCTTGGACTTTTCTTAAATTCATTACCTCTGGAGTGGGTGCCGCAGCGGTTGCTGAAACAACGGGCTACATGCCGCCAAATAAAGCTGCCAACGAAATTATTCTTAAAGATTTTTACACACAAAATCCTAATAAAGAAACTGCTGTGCGCCAGCTTCCTCTATTGCGTGAGTGGATGGCTTATCCGGGAGACAAAGGCTTGGCGGTTACTCAGGTTATTTATGACGGCATGGAGCGCATTGTTGTAGACGAACAAAATGATATGAAGGCACTTCAGAAAGAGTTAGCTGAAGAAGTGGGTGAGCTACTACCTCAATAGTATCTCATTGCGTTAATTTCGGTATCGCTTTAATTGATGCCGAAATTAACATGCCATCACTGACATGTTACAAGGCTTTATTTATGAAACTGATTCATCTAACCGACCCACATCTAACCATACCTGGTGATATGCTTTATGGTCTAGATCCCCTAGAGCGCTTTAATGCAGCTATAGATAGTATCAATACATTGCATGCTGATGCAGATTTATGTGTGATTACCGGTGACCTTGCACATACCGCAGAAAGTATTGCTTATGAAGCTCTAGCGACCGCACTAGAGCGCTTAATCCCACCTTGTCATTTTATTATGGGCAATCACGATGATAGAGATAAACTCAAACAAAGATTTCCCCATTTGCCATTAGATAAGCATGGTTTTGTACAGACGGCTTTGCCAACACCTGCAGGGCAATTTTTGTTGCTGGACACTATTCAACAAGGTTCGCATCGAGGTGCCTACTGCCAAAAAAGACAACAGTGGCTTCGCGAACAACTAGAAATCAGTAAAGGCATCGATACCTTTTTATTCACTCATCACCCGCCATTTAATGTCGGTATTCCAACAATGGACGCCATCGGTATTAAAAAAGATGATGCTAAAGCCTTAGCTACATTATTAGAGGACTTTGACCACGTGAGACATTTGTTTTTTGGGCACTTGCATCGTCCCCTGAGCGGCACATGGCAAGGTATTGGCTTTAGTACTTTGCGCTCCACCTGCCATCAAGTATGGTTAGACTTTATAGAAACTGAAGTCATCCCCGGTAGCCACGAACCACCGGCTTATGCGGTAGTTCTCATTGAGAAAGATCAGCTAGTGGTGCACACACACGACTTTCTTGACGCATCCGAGAAGTATCAACTTGGTAGCTGGCGCTGGGAGGATCGACACAAAAAGTCATCTAGCAGAAGTGTTGAGTGAACTCCAACTTTAGTAAAATAGAGGGGTTCGTACCTCGGTGCAGGCTTTCGTTGAATTTCATACTTTAGAGGTGCCCTTTATTCGACAGCAGTGT
Source organism: Cellvibrionaceae bacterium (assembly GCA_047633635.1). GTDB lineage: Bacteria > Pseudomonadota > Gammaproteobacteria > Pseudomonadales > Cellvibrionaceae > CANLBN01. The sequence goes on from JBLIFG010000019.1 coordinate 21,158, forward strand.
ATTTTGCGTAGCTTGTCGGTCGACTTTAACAAAGTAATCTTTAAGAAAATCTAATAATAGCCGTAACTTTTTTGAAGCCGCACTGCCAGGTGGAAATACGCCATAAATATCAATATTTTTTAGCTGATAATCGTCAAGAACAGACTCTAATAAGCCTGCTTGTATTTTTGACCAAGCATTATAAAGTGGAATGCGTCCCAAACCATGACCACCCTCTACGAAGGCAGTGCGGGCCGCTGCGTTATTGGTGCGAATACTACCTTTAATAGCAACACTATATGAGCGTCCGCCTTTGGTTAACTCGATGGCACCTGATGTCTGTTTATAAATAACCCAATCGTGCTGGGCTAGTTCGGCAGGTGTAGAGGGTCGACCGTGCTTTTTAAAATAGAGGGGAGAGCCGCATAAACAAGTTGGTAGCGTCGAGAGCTTACTCGCCTGCAACCCAGAATCGGGTAAAGGCGCACCACGTATTGCGAGGTCAATGCCCTCTTGCATAATGTTAACCACCTCATCTGTGAGCATCACATCCAATTCTATTTTAGGATAGAGACGACGAAAGTCGTTGAGTGCAGGTACTAGCATCTCTAAGCCTGCGTTGACCGGGCAGGTAATTTTTAATAGACCTTCGGGTTCATTTTTAAGATTTTCTATTTGCTGATTGGCCAAAGCGGCCTGCTCAGCAATAATATGACAAGATTGATAATACTCTCTACCCGCTTCAGTTAACGCGATCGCTCGGGTCGATCGATTGAGTAGCTTTATCTCAAGCTGAGTTTCTAGCTTCTTTATGTGATAACTGACGACTGCACGAGATAATCCAATGTGCTTGGCGGCGGCGGTGAGGTTGCCTTGCTCGACGACTTGAGCAAAAACTACCATGCTTTTTAGTTGTTCAAAAGATACATTCATAGCTCATTGTATCAATTTATTTACCATTAAAGTCAAATAACTCCATATTGTTAGCATCAACGTATAGGCATACACTAATCTCAATGGTTAAACATCTAGATAAGCGATGGCCTGACACACAATTTACAGAAGAGATAAAAAGATGACAGATTCAAATACAAACAACATATTAATGGTAATCACCTCGCATGCAGAGCTCGGAAATACCGGTGAAAAGACCGGGTTTTGGGTCGAAGAGTTGGCCGCACCTTACTACGCTTTTATTGATGCAGGGGTTCACGTGACGCTAGCTTCTCCAGCAGGCGGACAGCCTCCGATTGATCCAAAGAGCGAGATGGAGGGTTTCCAAACTGCCTCGACTAAGCGCTTTGATGCAGATCCCCAAGCACAGGCTTTGGTTGCAAATACCGCGAAACTAGCTGATATGAGTGCCGCAGACTATAGCGCCGTGTTTTACCCAGGTGGCCACGGGCCGTTGTGGGATCTGACAGATAGCACTGACTCTATAGCGCTAATTGAAAACTTTTTAGCGGCGAATAAACCCGTAGCTGCGGTATGCCATGCGACAGCTGCTTTTTTAAATATTAAAGATACTAACGGTGAATACCTCGTCAAGGGTAAAGCCATCACAGGCTTTACTAATAGCGAAGAGGCGGCAGTGGAATTGACGGATGTCGTCCCATTCTTATTAGAAGATGAATTTGTTAAGCGCGGTGGGGACTTTCAAAAAGTCGCCGACTGGAATGCATTTGCAGTTCAGGATGGTCTGCTGATCAGTGGCCAAAACCCAGCAAGCTCTGAGCTTGCCGCCAAAAAACTATTAGCCGCGCTAGCATCATAAATTTGGAGCATCATTATGTTGAATTTTAGTTTTCAAAATACAACAAAAATTCACTTTGGCGAAGGCCAAATTAAAGTCCTGAGTAAAGCCATACCCAAGACCGCTAGAGTTCTGGTTACTTACGGCGGTGGTTCGATTAAAACGAATGGGGTATATGAGCAACTTGTTGCGGCATTAAGTGAGCATACTTGGTTCGAATTTTCTGGTATTGAGCCCAATCCAAGTTACGCCACCTTAATGCGAGCTCAAGACTTAATCGTCCAACACGATATTGATTTTTTATTAGCCGTTGGCGGTGGGTCTGTCGTTGACGGTACCAAGTTTATTGCAGCTGCTGCTCTATTCGAGGGTGACGATCCATGGGATATACTCGAGCAAGGGCTACCTATTAAGCAGGCGCTACCACTTGGTTGTGTATTGACTCTGCCTGCGACCGGCTCGGAATCGAATACGGGTGCGGTAGTCACTCGCGATGGCAACAAACTAGCTTTTATGAGCCCATTGATACGGCCATTATTTGCAGTACTTGATCCTGCTGTAACGCTTTCGTTATCTGATCGTCAGGTCAGTAACGGTGTTGTCGATGCGTTTGTTCATACTATGGAGCAATACTTGACCTATAGCGTCAATGGCAAGGTACAAGATCGCTTTGCCGAAGGCTTGTTGCTGACACTTATCGAAGAGGGCCCAAAAGCCTTAGTCGCCGAGACAGCATCGGACCTAGACGTTCGTGGCAATATTATGTGGGCGGCATCGATGGCACTGAATGGCTTGATTGGTGCGGGCGTTCCACAAGATTGGTCGACGCACATGATTGCTCACGAGTTAACGGGCGCCTACAAAATTGATCATGCTCGCACCTTGTCAATCGTGTTACCTGCAGTTATGAAGGTGTGTGCTGGCGCAAAGCGTGAAAAATTATTACAGTATGCAGAGCGCATTTGGAACCTCACCGAAGGTGACGAAGACTCGCGTATTAGTCGTGCCATTGAACTAACCGAGGCTTTCTTTGAATCTATGCAAGTGCCCACGCGCCTATCTCATATGGATTTAGGCGAAGCAGAAATTGATGTTTTGATTGAAAAGTTAACTCAGCATGGCATGGTAAAACTCGGTGAGCACAAAACGACTACTCCCGAGGTAAGTCGCCAAATTTTGAACACTGCACTGTAAACGGCGGAAAACTATTATGGCTATTTCTAGTCGGAAAAATAATCGACAATGGCGCTTGGCATCGCGTCCTCAAGGCGCTCCAAAATTGAGTGATTTCAATTTTGTAGAAACTGAAAAACCAAGCCCGCAGCAAGGCGAAGTATTATTGCGAACGGTTTACTTATCACTCGATCCATATATGCGTGGTCGCATGAATGAGGGCAAATCATACGCCGAACCGGTGGCAATAAATGCAGTGATGGTCGGCGGCGCGGTCTGTCGCGTGGAGGCGTCTCATCACCCAAGCTTTGAGATCGGTGAATGGGTTGTTTCATACACGGGTTGGCAAGACTACGCAATTTCTAATGGCGATGGCCTACTGAAACTGGGCATGCAGCCAACACAGCCCTCATATGCCTTAGGCATTCTCGGAATGCCCGGCCTAACGGCATATATGGGTTTATTAGATATTGGTCAGCCAAAGGCGGGTGAAACGGTTGTGGTGGCGGCCGCAACTGGAGCTGTAGGTAGCTTAGTGGGTCAAATTGCTAAGCTAAAAGGCTGTAAAGTGGTTGGTATCGCTGGTGGTGATACCAAGTGTCGATCAGCAGTTGATGATTTAGGCTTTGATTCCTGTATCGATCATCATGCCTCTGATCTAGCCGAGCAACTAGCTAAAGCTTGCGGTGCTGGTATTGATGTCTATTTTGAAAATGTAGGTGGAAAAGTATTTGATGCCGTGATGCCACTGTTAAATCCAAGTGCACGAGTGCCAGTGTGCGGCTTGATATCACAATATAATGCGACCAGTTTACCTGAAGGCCCCGATCGCATTTCAATGTTGATGGCAACCTTGTTGGTAAAGCGCATTAAGATGCAGGGGTTCATTGTATTTGACGATTATGGGCATCGTTACCATGAATTTAGCCAAGGCATGACGCAGTGGTTACAAGAGGGAAAAATTAATTATCGAGAGCACCTAGTCGATGGTTTAGAAAATTCCGTGGAGTCATTTATGGGTTTGTTAGAAGGTAAAAACTTTGGCAAACTAATAATACGGGTAGGCCTTGAGGAACTATAATGCCTAGGCCGATAATTAGACAAAAAACACAGCAGAGCAAAGGTGTCTAACTATTAGCATGAAATATATGTACCTGTCTGGACGCCTTGCGGGAGTGGAATAAATCATTCATTAGAGTCTGATTTATTTTGCTCTTTTTTTTTAATATTAGAAGTAGCCTACTTTGTTACGCATTATAATATATACAATAAAAGTTATAGCCAATAATAAAGATAGCGTATAAATAATTATGGGTGTTATTGAAAATTCAGTGAGTCGAGCGACATAGCCACTTGACGATCTGGTCTTAATAGAGAATGTCGATGATATTCTAGGCGTTGATGACAGTCTTGTACCTATTGCAAATTCGAACGTTACCGATGATCTCCTTGATGTTATTGACTCCATTGTCTATGAAGTCGCAGATACAAAAGCGACGATTGTATTTTCTTAGGACTTGAAAAAGCAGTCAAATACTTAAATGATAATGGTCTATCAACTAAAGAAATTCTAGAAATCGCAGCATTAAGGCTCAGTTCACAGGCTTTGTCTTCGTGGTCTATTCGCTGTAATTATCGGCATCAAATCTGGGTGTACAAATCACTAAAAAAATCAAATCTTGACTGCCCGTATTTTTAATAGATTGCGGGTAATTCTCTGGAATTATAACGACATCATTTGCCTTTATATTTTGGACTAGGTTATTCATTGATGAATTGCCTAGCGTCACTTCACCTTGACCTTGCAAAATTATGTAGCGCTCAATAGTCTTATTAAGTTTGTGTAGCTTTGTTTGAGTCTTGGGTTCTAGGCGTGCGCGAGCAATAGAGAGACTTGGGTCGCTGTCTGAATTTGATAATTCTAAAATATAACAACCTTCTTCAAAAAAGTACTCGCTCGATTCGTCGTTATGAATAATGATGGGACTCGTCACTAAGGTATCCTATTTATTATCGCTTGTGGTTAGTGTGTAACTTATATTGAGGTTGTTTATCTATATTTGATGGCTCTAAAATACAGCTGACTTTTTAAAAGCTAGTGTGCGACTTATCGATATTAATGACTATTTGGCTTGACCTCAAGCGATGCTATTTTAGGTTGGTGTCAATTGGTAATTGATGTTTAGGGTCGCCCCATTCGCACCAAGAGCCATCGTAGACGGCAATGTTTTTTACGCCGACTAGGTGCGCTGCAAAAGCTAGAACACAGGCGGTGATACCACTGCCACAGGTGGCATAAAGTTGTTGGTCATGACTTATTTTGTTGTTGATCAATACCGAAATGTCACTTAGGGGTTTAAATTTTCCATTGTCTAAGAGCTGATCAAAGGGCAAGCTTTTAGATGAGGGAATGTGCCCACTTATAAGTCCTTCTCGGGGCTCTTTGGCGCCACCATCAAAGCGCTCTTTGGAGCGTGCATCTAAAATACAAATATTGTCTTGTTGAATTGCTGCACTGATCTCTGTCGCATTCTTTACATTTTGCGGTTGATTTTTCGCGGTAAAATTGCCAAGAGCGACAGCGCTTACCTCACCAGATACTTGTTTTCCTGGCTCAGTTGCGCGCGCGTCTGCCAGCCACTGGGGTAGGCCTCCATCGAGTACAGCGCAGAACTTATGTCCCATAGCGGTTAACATCCACCAGGCGCGTGGCGACGAAAATATTCCAGCACTATCGTAGGCCACGATGACACTATCTTGGTTAATTCCTAGCTGCCTAGCCTCTTCGGTAAACACTGCTGTTGATGGCAGCATATGTGGTAGTGCTGAGGCGGTGTCCGCGAACTTGTCATTGAAGTCAAAAAAGCGCGCGCCAGGTATAGACTGTTGTTGCCACTCGTTAAATGCATTACGAGGCACTCCAGGCATATATGAACTGGCATCAAGTATGATCAGATTCGGGTGATCAATATTGTCAGCCAACCATTGAGTATCGACTAAGGGGCTAGGAAGCATAAGTGTCGTCATTATTTTCTCAGTTCTGTTTGTGTAAACTTGAAGAATTTTTGCGCCAACTTAAAAACAATAAGCAATTTTATGCTAGAGCGGCAAAAGCTATTACGGCAGCGTCGAGAGTTGCTTGAATGTCAGCTTCGCTGTGCGCAATAGAAGTAAACCCTGCTTCAAACGAGGCTGGAGCAAAATAAATGCCTTGATCGAGCATTAAATGAAAGAACTGATTAAAGCGCTCGCTGTTGCAATCCATCACCTGTTGGTAATTAGTCACCTTAGTTATATTGTGATTGTCTTTTAGGAAGAAGAAACCAAACATCGAGCCGACGTGATTGGTTGTAAATGGAATGCCCGCTGCATCTGCTCGCTCTTGTAGGCCCGTCACTAATGCGGTGGTAGTTGCAAACAGCGAATCGTAAAAGCCCTCTTTTTTTAAGCCTTGTAAGTTGGCTAACCCTGCCGCCATTGCCACTGGATTACCCGACAGAGTTCCCGCTTGATAGATCGGTCCAAGGGGAGCAATTTGATTCATGATTTCGGCTTTACCACCAAATGCACCAACAGGCATGCCGCCACCGATAACTTTACCTAAGGTAATAATGTCGGCATTAACGTTGTAATGAGCTTGGGCGCCATTGGGATGAACACGAAAACCTGTCATCACTTCATCAAAGATTAACAAGCTGTTATGTTCGTCACAGACCTTACGCAAAGTCTGTAAAAATCCGTCAACTGGAGGAATACAATTCATATTACCCACAACAGGCTCTACGATAATACAGGCAATTTCATCGCCAATGTCAGCAAATAAAGCCTCTACTTGCGCTATGTCATTATAACTTAAGGTAATGGTATGGTCCGCCAACACCTTAGGAACACCAGGTGAGCTGGGCACGCCAAGTGTCAAGGCCCCAGATCCGGCTTTAACAAGTAAAGAGTCCGAGTGACCGTGATAGCAGCCTTCAAACTTCAAGATTTTATCGCGGCCGGTAAAGCCACGAGCAAGTCTTATGGCACTCATGGTCGCCTCGGTTCCAGAGCTTACAAAGCGAATTTGATCCATATTTGGGATGATCTTGCAGACCTCTTGGGCCAATGTGGTTTCTAGTTCAGTCGGTGCCCCAAAGCTAAGTCCATCTTTAGCTTTCTCTGTTACAGCTTTAATGACATCGTCATTAGCATGTCCTAAGATCATTGGCCCCCAAGATAAAACATAATCAATATAGCGTGTGTCATCTTCATCGTAAATATAAGCACCTTTAGCGCGCTTTATAAAAATAGGTGTCCCACCGACGGCTTTAAAAGCTCTGACCGGTGAATTAACGCCGCCGGGAATAACTTTTTGGGCGTCGGCAAATAAAGCTTGTGAGCGCGATGTTGAATGTGACATTGGTATAAGAAGCCTTTATGAGATGAAAAATTAAATACTAACAATGATAGATGAGAGCAAGCTTGTTAAATGAATCTAAGTTAGCGCTTTGCGCTAGGTCTTGCAAATAACAGCGTTGAGCAACACATAAGCTCTCGATTGACTGTTATGAAATATTGTTGCTGAGCATTATTTATGGATGTTTTTGTTAAATTTTGTCGCTGTAAATTATTGCATGATAGCTGGTGTTGGATAACCGTTTAAAGGGCTGGTTTGACAACAACCAAGCAGACGATCGCAATTAAAAATAAAACTGGAATCTCATTAAACCAGCGATAGAAAACATGACTACGTTTATTATTATCTGCGCGAAACTCTTTCCATATTTTTGCACACCAAAAGTGATAGACAACGAGTATGGCAACCAATAATACTTTTATTTGAAACCAAGTCTGTGAGTAATAATAATAATCGGCGTAGCTTGCGACCCAAAACCCTAAAACTATCGCCACGATCATCGATGGCGTGCCAATGCCCCGAAGTAATTTTCTTTCCATGATTACAAATCGTTCTTTGCTTGTTTTATCTTCGCTCAATGAGTGATAAACAAATAAGCGCGGTAAATAAAATAACACAGCAAACCAGCAAACAACGGCGATAATGTGAAACGACTTAATCCAGAGCATCGGCAAACCTTGGGTAATCTACGAGTAAAAACGACTTGTTAAGTTGTTGATTATATATAGTAATGATTGATGGTGTCTTGGGTAATAATACCTAATCTCTTTGACACGCTAGTCACCTGTATTTGAGGAGTAACAAATAACGCGTAACCTGGATGACTATCTAGTATCTGTTTCGCTTCGAATAAGCTGGCGAGCTCCGGTATTGGCAATATATTAAAGCGTTGTGCGGGTATCTCTAGTAAATCTATAGATATTTCATTGTTAATCGCTGCCGGGTCGTATTTTATTACGTCAGCATCCTCTTTTAAGATTTCTAATGCGAGCGCTAAATCAGCCGCTCTAAGTAATAATAGATCATCCTCAGTTTTGATGATTATCCATAAGGGATTTATTGTTAAAAGATGATGTGCGGCAGTCGTAGAAATTCTTGACTCACATTCAGTAAACGCCGTTGTCATGACGCTGCGAACGCCAATAGCTCCAAGCACCTGTTTAATCGGGCTAATATTTAATTGAGTGCCTTTAAGTTGAAGTTGCGCAACAAAAATACCATCGCATTTACACAAATATCGGGTTAATACGCAAGCGACGACAATAATCAACATGCTCGGAAAAATAACTCCCGGGCTGTAAGTCAGCTCCAACACCGCCATTAATGCCGCTAACGGCGCATTGAGAACAGCTCCCATCATTGCGGCCATGCCGAGCAAGACATAAATGCCATTATTATGAATGTTATCTGGAAACAAGTTGTTACCAACAATGCCAATGAAGCCGCCAATGCAGGCGCCAATAAATAATTGTGGGCCGATGATGCCACCGGGTATGCCCATAGTGATACTAAAGCTAGTGACAACGATTTTTGATAAGGCGAGCGCCAGTAAAAAGCCTAAACCGAGCTTGCCTTCAATGGTTAAATTAATTGTGTCATAACCAAGGCCAAGTATCTCTGGGAAAAACACAGCAACAAAGCCTGTCATCAATCCAGCAGCCATGATCCGAGCAAAAATAGGGAAGTGATTAAAGCGACTAAAGGATAGTTGTAATTTGATATAAGCGCTAGCAAATAGAGCCACAATAATGCCGGCAATCACCATAAATGGCATTTCGATTAAGCCATTTAATTCGATGTTCTCGATGGTTAAAAATATTTCATTGCCAAAGGCTGCACGTGCAATTAATGCCCCGCAAACTGATGCCATCATGATGGGTATAAACCCCACAATTGTATAACTCATTAAAACAACTTCCATCGCAAAGATCACACCCGCAATGGGGGTGTTAAATGAAGCCGCAATTGCCGCTGCTACCCCGCAGCCAATTAGTGTGCCCAAACTATTATTAGGCAGCTTGAGCCATTGTCCGATTAGGCTACTGATACTAGCGCCAATATGAACGGCAGGTCCTTCGCGTCCAACCGAGTGACCGCAGATCAAACTAATCGCACCGCCAACAAATTGCACCACCAAATTAATGGCGGGCATGCGCCCTTCGTAATTGTGTAGACGCTCTAACACATGCCCAATACCGACATGACGATGCTTGCTGTCTAATAGATGAAAGCCTGCTCCAATAATAAAAGCGCCGACAATAGGCAAGCCAAATTGCCACAGTGGTGTTAAGCCTTCGAAGTTTTCATTGTTTAGCGGTAAAAAATAACTCAGTGGCATTTCAATCGCGTAGCGAAACATAACAATGAATAAGCCCGCAACGCAACCGATCACGGCGCCTAACAATGTTAGTTGTGGTAGCGCGTCAATATCAGATAAGCGGTGACGGAATTTATGGAGAAATCGCAACATTTATTAAGCGGCTCGTTTGATATTGGTAGCGAGTTTTCATAACAAAAAGTCAGATGATAACATTTAACTGTGGACTCAATCATAAACATCTTATACTTGTGTTCATTCTATTAGCCGTTTGTGTTTTTTGCCTTCCTAATTATTGAGGATTGGTCTACAGTTACACAAAGGCCCTCATTATTAATTTAGGGTGTGATAATTTTAAAGTACGTAATTTAAGGTACGCAGAACAATGATAGAAGTGGGCATTGTGGGAGCTACGGGTTATACCGGCGCAGAATTACTGCGTTTATTGGTAAACCATGAGCATGTTAATGTAAAGATGATTACTTCGCGCGCAGAAGCCGGAGTAGCCATTGCGGATATTTATCCAAATCTACGTGGCCATTGTGATTTGCATTTTGTTGCACCAGAGATAGCAAGCCTCATTGAATGTGATCTGGTGTTTTTTGCAACTCCACACGGCGTGGCGCATAGCCTAGTTCCGGCCCTGTTTGAGAAGGGTGTAAGAATTATTGATTTATCGGCAGACTTTAGAATAAAAGATGCTGACTTATGGGCTAAGTGGTACCAACAAGAGCACGGTTGTAGGGAGTTGTTACCCGAGGCTGTCTATGGCTTGCCAGAAATCAATCGCCAGCAAATTGCTCAGGCACAATTAATTGCATGTCCCGGCTGTTACCCTACCGCTATTCAATTGGGGTTATTGCCGTTGTTGGTTAATAATCTTGTCGAGCCCAATCGTTTGATCGCAAATGCAGCCAGTGGAGCAACGGGCGCCGGCCGCCAAGGTAAAATAGATAATCTTTTTACGGAGGTGAGTGATAACTTCAAAGCATATGCTGCCAGTGGTCATCGACATCTCCCCGAAATTGAACAGACCTTGCGTATTACACAGCCGCAACAGGCAATACCTGCTAAACTTACTTTTGTACCTCATCTATTACCAATCATCAGAGGTATTCATGCAACTCTTTATGCGCAGCTATACGATGATCAAGTCGATCTACAGGCCTTGTATGAAGAATTTTATAAGGATGAGCCATTTGTAGATGTAATGCCTGCGGGCTCTCATCCACAGACCAGGTCGGTTAAAGGCTCTAATATATGTAGGTTGTCTGTAGTGAAACCTGAGGACAGCAACACAGTTATTGTGTTGTCAGTGATTGATAATTTATGTAAAGGTGCCTCTGGGCAAGCTGTTCAAAATATGAACATTATGTTTGGCTGGGATGAAAAGACTGGCTTGCAAGCGCCAGCACTATTACCTTAAAAAATGTCTCTAAGAAGGGTGGCTTAAAAAACGGTGTTAATAACCCCCAGTATAGGCTTCGCAGGCTTTTGGTGATTTAATATCAGCCATAACACAGCTGTACGTTTATGGATAAATAGATAAATAAAACAATGTAGTGTTTATAGATTATGCCAGCAGTAAAGCAGAGCAAACAATATGCGATGGCCGTTGTGCCTCATCGCCCTTATCTTAAAGCATTTAAAATACTATTGTTTTGTATTTTCTTTGCTTTAGCGGTAGCTGCGAGTTATTTTATAGGACGTTATTACAACGTTGGTTTTAGTGGCAAGACAACCGAAGCATACGCAACCTTGAATGCTTTGTATAAGCAAGAGCTTGCCAATGCAAGTAAGTTTGAGCAGCAAATTGCTAACCTTAATCTCGCCACCGAGGTCGATCGTAAAGCCAATACCGAGGTTCGCGCTAAAGTTGTTGAATTAGAGACTGAGCTAGCCGATCTTAAGCAAAATAATACTTTTTATCGCAGCTTAATGCGGCCAGCAGGGGGTGATAAGGGCATTGTTGTTGATCCGCCATCAGTTATACAAAAAAATACTGCAGGTGAATATAAATATAATCTAGTAGTTAAACAGATTGTCGCTAAACATCAAAAAGTGAGTGGTTACTTAACCTTGGTGTTAGTTGGCAAGCAAGCAGGTATACCTGCTAATTTGTTGTTAAAAGATATCTCCAGTGATGTTGCGGATGAGCGCATTCGTCTGAGCTTTAAATATTTTCAGCGAATAGAAGGTTATATGACACTACCGGAGGATTTTGTGCCTGAAAAAATCGAGATGAAAGTGGTTGTAGAAAGCCCTAAAAAGGCTGTTATTGATAAGAAATTTGGTTGGTTATTAAAAGAGAGTTAAAGCTTATGTTTGGTAAAAAAGAAACTTCTGCCTCGTTATCTGCGGGTTCAACAACCCTAGTGTCTAAAAATACTGAGATTGTAGGTGATATCAATTTTTCAGGAAATTTGATGATCGAAGGCAAAGTAACGGGTAATATTTATGTATCTTCAGGTTCAGATGCTCACGCTCGCGTATTAGAAAAAGGCATTGTAGAGGGTGAAATTCGAGTACCAAGTATAGTTATTAACGGCACTGTGAATGGCAATGTATACTCTGATAAACATGTAGAACTAGCGGCAAAGGCGGTCGTAAATGGCAACGTTCACTATAATTTGATTGAGATGGTCAGAGGCGCAAAAGTTAATGGTAATTTAGTTTATAGTGCCGAGTCATCATCAGCTAGACTCGCCAAAGTCTCTAATAATGCCGATACTTCTCCGAAGTTAAGTGTCAGCGCAGGCGCTAGCTTAGGTGCAACAGTTAAAAGTTAGCGGCTGCTTAATAAAACTGATTAAGGTGTATTGATTACTTGACTGTTTTACTTGGTTAAAGCGATAATCAACCCAATTGCACATATAAGAGATCGAAAATAAATGACAGCCGTTGATGTTTTTACTCCAGAGCCTGTTCACGTAACTCAGAGCGCTGTAAAAAAAGTAAATAGTCTTTTGGAAGAAGAAGGTAATTTTGAACTTAAACTACGTGTATTTGTTACAGGTGGGGGTTGTTCTGGTTTTCAATATGGCTTCACTTTTGACGAAATTGTCGCTGATGATGATGCTCAAATAATCAAAGAAGGCGTAAGTGTCGTCATTGATTCGATGAGCTATCCTTTTCTTGTGGGTTCACAAGTTGATTATCAAGAAGATCTTCAAGGTTCTAAATTTGTGGTGAGTAACCCTAATGCCTCTTCAACGTGTGGATGTGGTGCTTCATTCTCCATTTAAGCAAATAAAACAATGGACTGCCGTTATATCGACCATAATAATTTTGTTATGGTTGAGTCCTTTCGCACATTCCCAGTCTACTCTAGAGCCTTCCCCTAACCCCCTAGGTTATGTCGCTCGTATCAATAATGACTCACCCAAAGAAGTCGCCGATGCACTTAAGCGTGCAGAGATGCTCTATATTGAAGGTAAGCTTGCCGAGTTATCTGACCCATTGTCGATAGTTTTGCATGGCCCCGAGGTCGAGATTTTTTTTAAAGATAAGTATGAACAATACAAAGACATTGTCGACTTAGCCGCTAGGTTGAGTGCTTTTGGTGTTATAAATTTGCGAGTGTGCGAGACACAGACAGGAATTATGGGAAGGAATCGCTCCAGCATACACTCGTTTATCGGGACAGTCGCGTTTGGACCGAGCGAGATTAAGCGTTTATTAAACCAGCAAAGTTACGTTTATTTTTGATGATGCTAGTTAAGTTAATTTAAGGCAGATGTCCGAGAGCGGCGCTCTCTGTATTTGGCGCAATTTATTCTAGAATAGCTTACTAGTTTTTTACGCCCAATAAATCCCCCCAGAAATAACCTCCTCAGTTGCGCCAGTGACACTCGGTAAATTTCCTGGAAGCTGGTTGATGGCGCGCTGTGCAAGCCACGCAAAGGCAGCTGCCTCGACCCAATCTGGATGAATGCCGAGCACCTGGGTTGTGCTAAAGCTATGGTCGGGTAAGTACTGTTTTAGGCGCTCACAAAAATAGTCGTTATGCGCACCACCACCACAAATGTAGACCTCTGCGTTTGCATCTATTTTGTTTATCTCGGCGGCGATGGTGACTGCGCTCAACTCCGTTAAGGTTGCTTGTACATCTGCGGCCGAGAGTTGGTGCTTTTGTGCATCAAGCAGTTGCTTTACCCATGAAATATTAAATGTTTCACGACCAGTGCTTTTAGGCGGCTGCAATGCAAAATAGGGATGTTTAAGTAAGCGCGTAAGTAACTCTTGGTGAACCTTGCCACTCGCTGCCCACTGCCCCGCTTCATCATAGTGCTGATGCAGATGTAACTGGCACCAAGCATCCATTAAGCCATTAGCGGGTCCTGTATCAAAACCAATGACGTCATTATTGGTGGAGTGATTTGACGCTGGGAGATAGGTGATGTTGGCAATGCCGCCAGTATTTAGAATAAGTCTATTTTTTTCAGATGACCTAAAAGCAACACTGTGAAAAGCCGGCGCCAAAGGCGCACCATGGCCCCCAGCGGCGATATCTCGTCTACGGAAATCAGTAACAACTGTTATATCTGTTTGCTGCACAATAATATTTGGGTCGCCAACTTGCAGGGTATAGCCCTGTGCTGATGAATATATGTGAAGCGATTCGTCGCTAGGTGCAAGCTGCTGTGCTAGATTTCTAAGAGGGGGTGGATAATGCCGAATTGTCTGGCCGTGAGAGCCAATTGCTTGAATGTCACTGGTGGTTATATTTGAATTTTGGCACAGTTCTAATGAAATTTGGCTAAATAATTGTGCTAGCTCGTAATCCAAATAGCGAATTTTTTCGATTTCATTTTCCCCGCTAATAGCGAGATCAAAGACCAACGATTTGATGACGGTAGGGATGGATAGGCTGTGAGTATTGACAACTGAGACTTGATTATTATCGATACAGATAATGACGCCATCAATAGCATCCGCACTAGTCCCTGACATAAGGCCAATATAATACTGTTGACTCATATAGATTCTCTATTGATCCGACTTTTGGACGTACGATTTTATGCCGTCGTAATGGTTTAACCTAGAATCGGGCGTCGAATAGAATACCGAGGCTGCGTATCAATCGACATTTATTCCCTTAAAGCCCTCATGACCTGAATTTTCTGAAGCTGCCTCGAATTAGTCTCGGCTGGAGGATCGCGGTAAAAGGGGTGGTGATGCCAGGTTGCTTTGTCGACACAAATTTAGCTTAGAGGCGATAACACACCACATAAACTATGCACTTAAAATCAACTTTTCGTGCAAAATTATCTGCATCTGTGTTTTATAAGCAACAATCATTTAATGTTATGAAGAGCTATCTTAGTGTAGGTATTATTGTGCGTTTGATGCAACCTGAATGTTCTTCTGGTAATCCTGTAGTGTCGCAACGATTGATTGTGTTTGTATCTTAAAGTTAGCCAATTCTGTCTTAGCTATTGCCTTAGCCTTTGGCAGATTAACGCTAACAGGGTTCCTTACTGCACCATTTAAATAAAATTCATAATGAAGGTGGGGACCTGTCGCTAAGCCGGAGGAGCCAACATAACCTATAATTTGGCCTTGTTTTACGCGCACCCCATTTCTGATGCCTCTACCATATTTACTCATATGTGCATAAAGAGTTTTGTAAGACTGTCCATGCTGAATCATAACGGTACGCCCATAACCACCTTTAGTGGCTGCCCACGTCACTCTGCCGTCGCCTGCAGCTTTAATTGGAGTGCCTGTTGGTGCGGCATAGTCAGTGCCTTTGTGCGCACGGATTCTATTCAAAATGGGATGTTTACGTTTTAAGTTGAAGTGTGAGCTAATGCGTGCAAAATCAACTGGAGTGCGTAAGAAGGCTTTGCGCATACTGTTGCCATCCGGCGTGTAGTAATTACTACTGTCATTACTATCTGTGTAGCGCACAGCTTTGAATGTTTTCCCTTGGTTGGTGAACTCTGCTGCTAAAATTGGACCATTACGTAGTTTCTCGCCATTTAAAAAGTGCTCTTCGTACAGAACATTAAAGTGATCATTGCTACGAATATCGAGAGCAAAATCGATATCCCATCCAAAAATGTTAGCGACTTCCATGATGAGGCTTTGTTCCATACCTGCATTAGTGCCAGCTAAAAATAGTGAGTTCTCAATTGTTGCTTCTCTGAAGGCCACGATAACATCAGGCTTGAGATAGATTTTTTCATAGTCAAAGCCAGATTCAGATCGGGAAAAGGCTACTTTATTCAGTCTGTTTTTCTGATACGTTAATTTGTAGAGCTTTTTATTATCAATCTCAAAATGAAACTGTTGTCTTGGGTGTAGACGGGTCAATTGTTTGGTTTCAGCATTGCTTTGCATTAATTCAAAAAGGCTCGTATCGCTTAGGCCTGCACGCTGAAACAACAGCGAGAGGTTGTCGCCTGCTTTTACGATTTCTGTGTGTTTTTGCAGATCGATTGTGCCCAGCTCTAGCTCAATCGCCTTGTCTGTCGACTCTGTATTTAAGGACGTTAACGTTGCAGTTTGAGTTGGTGCAAAACTATTATCAGCAGAATTAGAAATTGCTAACGCAACCACTTTCTCTGTGCGTTGAGCCTCTTTCGCTTCATTAGAGGGAATAGTTATCGAGGAAAACAATAAGAGTGTAGACCCAAGCACTGCTATAGCTAAAGCATGAAACTTAGGGAATTCTTTTAATGTTATGTGCGATCGAAAATACTTAATTAAATCAATGATTTTTGTCATTTTGTTAAAGTGTTACTGTATGTAAATTTATGATAGGAGCTTTTATACCAGAATGCTGTCAATTAATCACCCGTAAATCATCTTTTATTAAACTTAGGCCTCATAATATCTGTGAGTTTTTTAATTATAAGGTGTTTTTATTATTATCGTTTGAACTCATCAGCATAAATAGCACTTTAATTTGTTTTTTTGGGGGGTTCGGGTATTGTGTGCAACATTAAATGACTTTGTTAAATTGATAAAGGGTATAAAAAAGTGATTAAACAATCTGGATTACTAGCAGATTTAAAGGCACGTGGTTTGATTGCTCAAATGACAAGCGAAGAATCGTTAGCGGAAATGCTAAATGAGCCCCAAGTAGTCTATTGTGGCTTTGACCCAACGGCGGATAGCTTACATATTGGCAGCCTTGTGCCTTTGCTTACCTTAAAGCGTTTTCAGCAAGCCGGTCACACACCTATAGTATTAGTCGGTGGAGCCACAGGCTTGATTGGTGACCCTAGCTTTAAATCTCAAGAGCGTCAATTAAACACCCCAGAAGTTGTTGCTAGCTGGGTGAGTAAAATCAAAGCACAGACTTCGCAGTTAATTAATTTTAGCGAGGATGGTACTAACGCTGCAGCCATGGCGAACAATCTTGATTGGATGAGCGACTTCAACATCTTAGATTTTTTGCGCGATGTAGGAAAGCATTTTTCTATTAACAATATGATCAATAAGGAGTCGGTAAAGCAACGTATTAACCGCGAAGGCGAGGGTATTTCTTTTACTGAGTTTGCCTATATGCTGCTGCAATCCTATGACTTTGCCGAGCTTTATCGGCGTCATCGTTGTGTTTTGCAAATAGGTGGTTCAGACCAATGGGGAAACATTGTTGGCGGCGTTGATTTAACTCGCCGCATGCACGGTGCTCATGTTTATGGTTTAACACTGCCTTTAGTTACCAAAGCGGATGGCACCAAGTTTGGCAAAACCGAGTCGGGTACGATTTGGCTCGATCCTAAAAAAACATCACCTTATGCATTTTATCAATTTTGGCTAAATGCAGCAGATGCAGATGTCTACAAGTTTTTAAAATATTTCACCTTCTTAAGTGTCGATGACATCGATAAGTTAGAGCGGATGGATAAAGATTCCGGCACTAAACCTCAGGCTCAAAAAGTATTGGCTCAAGAGGTTACTCGTCTGGTACATGGTGATGATGGGCTAAGAGCGGCAGAAGTAATTACTCGTTCATTGTTTGACGGCAGTGTTGGAGGGTTGAGTGTCACCAACTTAATGCAGCTAGAGCAAGATGGATTGCCAAGTTCAGAATTAGATGCAAGCTTGCTGGCAGATAACTCCCTGACGAGCTTATTTGTAACTTCAGATCTGGCAAAAAATAGTAAGCAAGTAAAGGATGCCTTAATGCGTAATGCGGTGCTGGTCAATGGAACTGCAGTTGGTTGGAATATGAACATGGAAGTTAACAAAGTATTCTCGATTGATAATGGTCTTCACGAGAAGTGGTTTATTGTGCGCCTAGGCAAGAAAAGCTATCACTTGTTTAAGCTGGTATGACTATTGGGAGCTATAGCGATATCCCAAAAATAAATAGGTATCTTTACCGCCAATGCAGTTGCTCTATGATGTTTATTGATAGTTAATATGTGCGCTATTAAAATAATTAGAATTAAAGTGAAAAAGTGATTGCGTCTTTGGTTTATGACCGTATAATGCGCGCCTCTTCCAAGCTAAGCCGCAGGCGATTAGTGTTATAACTAATTCATTT
>JBLIFG010000020.1:0-38602 GCA_047633635.1 Cellvibrionaceae bacterium
CGATTTTTCTCTTGATTTTGAGGAGCTTGACGATGATTTGCCGTTGGACTTAGATGATGAGTTAATTGTTGCAGCAGAGCCAGATGACGGCATAGAGGATATTGAATTCTCTCTCGATCTAGATGAGCCTAGTGATGTTGAATCGACAGGTGGTTCATCAAAACTTGATGGCGAACTTGAAGTCGATGCCTTAGATGATATGGGCTTTGATTTAGATCTCGACTTAGATGATGAGCTAGACGATAGCCTAGCTCTAGAGGACACCGTAGCGAAATCAGAGGTAGGTGATAAGGGTTTAAATAAAAACTTAGAATATGATTTTAGTCTCGACCTCGACGATGATTTAGACCCCTCGAGTAATTCAGCCGATATCAGTTTAGACGATGGCTTAGGCAATGATTTTAGTGTCCAGATTGATGAGGATGACGATAGCGATGTGAATGATTTCGAATTTGATATCCCGGCGGATGACAGCGAAGGCTTATCTCTGTCGTTAGATGATGATGATATTGATATTGACTCCTTCGATTTAGATACTGAATTAGATGCAGAAACTGCCGATGAAATTAATGCGGCTAATTCGGAGATAGACGCCGACGATAGTTTAGATTTAGATAGCCCGCCACCAACAGATATTGATATGGCGAGCTTAGATGAAGAGATAGAAGCAATGACTGCAGGTATGGATACTCTGTCCGTCGATGAAGACGAAGTCGTCGAGGCCACAGAAACTGCTGAAACTTTGAATCTAGAGGCCGATAAAGAACCGGAGCTTCGTCGCGACGACGACAAGTTAACATCTTCAGATTTAAACATAAGCGATGCTAATGACGACGCTGTTGTTGCTGCAGATGAAGAGTTGGATTTTTTTGAGGAATCCGATGAAGTTTCAACCAAGTTAGATTTAGCAAAAGCCTACATAGATATGGGCGATCGCGAAGGTGCTGAAGATATATTAAATGAAGTGATGGAAGAGGGAAATGACCGCCAAAAATCTGATGCGAAAGTGTTAATGGAAAACCTCTAAGCTTCTTTTTGATACATAAGTTGATGGATAAAACGACCGCAAAGTGGTCGTTTTTATTCGTAGACGAGCAAGTAGCCGACTAACCACAATACAAGAGCCTAATTTAAGTTAATGACAGACAGTTTTCAACGTAACCTTGCCTATAAGCGCAACGGCGAAATATCCGATGTAAGCTTATTTCCTGAGGGTATGAATAGAGTTGCACTTGGTCTTGAGTACAATGGCAGTTTATTTCATGGTTTCCAGTCGCAGGTCTCGGGGATAGCTACTGTTCAGCAAACACTCGAATCAGCCCTTACCTCTATTTGTAATGAACCCATTGCTCTGGTCTGTGCAGGTCGAACAGATACCGGCGTTCACGCCACCAACCAAATCGTGCATTTTGATACGCATGCGCGGCGACCAGAAAAAGCATGGTTGCGTGGAGCCAATGCTAAGATTGATGACGGTGTTAGTATTCGTTGGGCGCAGGTGGTAAGTCCATTATTTCACTCGCGTTTTAGCGCCCGCGCGCGTACCTATCGCTACATTATATACAATACACGCACACCTTCCGCACTGATGAAAAACCTAGTCACTTGGGATCGTAGGCGCTTTAATCTTAATGACATGATTGAGGGTAGTCGATATCTAATCGGCGAGCATAATTTTAATGCTTTCAGAGGCGCTGATTGCCAAGCCAAAACATCGATTAGGCGAATGGATGCCATTACTATTAATAAGATGGGTGATTTCATCGTTATCGAAGTTAAAGCAACTGCATTTTTATATCATATGGTTAGAAACATCGTTGGTGTGCTAGCGTCAGTTGCAGCCGGAGACCGCCCACCATCTTGGGTCGGCTCAGTGTTAGCGAGTGAGGATAGACGCTGTGGTGGCGTGACGGCACCCGCTGCAGGACTTTACCTGGTGAAAGTAGAGTACGACGCTAGCTTTGCCCTACCTACTTGCCCCGAAGGCCCGTATATAATCGCCGGCTTATTGAATCCACAGACAGCAGTTGCATCACAACAGCCGCTTAAATCACAACGGCCTCCACAAACCACTGATTGATCTTGAAGATATAAAATTTACTCGCGACTCGTTAGGCTGTTGCGCGCTTCTAATCTCTTTTATATCTAAAGGCAGCAGTGAGAGCTTTAGCTAGGTGGCGGTTAAGGCTCCAGTCAAGTGGCAGGATCACCCGCAATTCTTACACATCGACAGCTTGCATGAAGGTCCAGTGCTAGCCTGAAGCTTGTTTGCGCCTTTGCCTGTTTTAAGTTTGTGATCCTGCTGTTTTAGCTTAATGTTCTTGTCTAATGCTGTCGCTGAGATATTTAAATTCTGTTAAGATGATTTTTGTTTGTTTGATTGATCGTGGTTTGGGTGGATGCAAAAATAGGTACATTTTCTAAAACTATTTGAGCAGATTCAATGCACTTGACGTATAAAAATAATAGTACAAAAAGATAAAAAATATGCGTGTTAAAATATGTGGTGTCACTTCCGTAGATGATGCGTTAATAGCAGTAAAAGCCGGTGCTGATGCAATTGGTTTGGTATTTTATGAGCCGAGCCCGCGCTGCGTAAATATAGAACAAGCTGAGGCAATTGCGCGGGCAGTTGGACCATTTGTCACAGTAGTTGCTCTGTTTGTTAATGCCTCTAGCGATGTAATCGAGAATATATTAAAGCGGGTCCCTATCCATGTGATGCAGTTTCATGGAGATGAACCGGCAGAATTTTGCGAGCAGTTTTCAAGGCCTTATCTCAAGGCCTTGCGTATGCATGAAGATCTTGATGTAGACGAGACGATAGGTCTTTTTAGCAGCGCATCAGGTATATTATTGGATGCATACACGCCAGGTGTGCCCGGTGGTACCGGAGAAACCTTTGACTGGCAGCGAGTTCCTAAAGACTCAGGTAGGCCAATCATTCTTGCGGGCGGCTTAAACCCTGAGAATATTCGACGCGCTGTTGCCGAGACCAGTATTTATGGCGTTGACGTCAGCGGTGGTGTTGAGCGAGCTCCGGGTATTAAAGACGCACAAAAAATAGAGTCATTTATCCGAGCTGCAAAGAGCTTTTCATAAAGCATCAGCTAGCAATAGTTAATATGACTTATTCGAGCTTTTTTTTCGTAGGTGAATAAAAGTAAAAATATTATTTAGAATTAATACAGTAATGGAGCAAATTTGTGAATGATTTAACGTCGGCAGAAAATATAGATTACTCATGTTTTCCGGACAAAAACGGTCACTTCGGTATTTATGGTGGACGCTTTGTCTCTGAAACCTTGATTTCTGCATTAGATGAGCTTGCGGCCATCTATAAGAAGCTAAAAGATGATCCAGATTTTCAAGCAGAATTCGATAAAGACATGGCACATTACGTCGGTCGGCCATCGCCATTATATCACGCTGAGCGCTGGAGCCTCGAGACGGGTGGAGCGCAGATCTACTTTAAACGCGAAGACTTAAATCATACGGGTGCACACAAAGTAAACAACACTATTGGGCAAGCCTTGTTAGCGAAGTACTCGGGTAAAAAACGGGTTATCGCAGAAACTGGTGCAGGCCAGCATGGAGTTGCTGCGGCGACAGTTGCAACGCGCCTAGGGCTTGAATGTGAAGTCTTTATGGGTGAGGAAGACGTGCATCGGCAGTCGCTTAATGTTTATAGAATGAAGCTTTTAGGAGCAAAAGTGACCCCTGTTACCTCGGGTACACGCACACTTAAAGATGCTATGAACGAGGCTATGCGCGACTGGGTGACTAATGTAGACGATACTTTCTATATTATTGGCACTGTTGCCGGTCCGCATCCTTACCCAGAGTTGGTGCGTGATTTTCAATCAATTATTGGTCGTGAAGCTCGTCAACAAAGCCTCAATCAAACGGGTAAGCTACCCGATGTTCTTGTGGCTTGTGTCGGTGGTGGATCGAATGCGATAGGCTTGTTTCATCCATTTTTAAATGATGAAAGCGTGCGTATGGTGGGTGTTGAAGCCGGTGGTGATGGCGTTGAAACTGGTCGCCATGCGGCGCCGTTAAACGATGGTATACCCGGTGTGCTTCACGGTAGCAGAACCTATTTAATGGAAGATGAAAATGGCCAAATTATCGACACACACTCGGTCTCAGCTGGCCTCGACTATCCAGGTGTTGGGCCCGAGCACTCGTGGTTAAAAGATTTGGGGCGTGTTGATTATGTTGCTGTAACCGACCAAGAGGCCCTAAGTGCATTTCGCGAAGTTACCTTGGTTGAGGGCATTATGCCTGCACTAGAGACAGCCCATGCTCTCGCTTACGCTAAAAAACTAGCGGCAGGTATGCACAAAGATCAGACAATTATTGTGAATTTATCAGGTCGTGGAGATAAAGACATCTTAACAATGGCAGACTTAGATAACATTACACTGTAAAATACATTAATGCCGACATCAAAAGGCTGTTGCAAACTACTTGCAGCAGCCTTTTTGTTTTTATTGGAAGACTTAAAGGGTTTTAAACTACTGTCATGAATCGAATTACTTCGCGCATGAATGCGCTCAAAGCATCCTCTCGTAAAGCTTTTGTTGCCTATATTGTTAGCGGTGATCCCAGGCCATCGGTTACGCTTGCGACAATGCATGAGCTGGTACGTCAAGGCGTTGATATCATCGAGTTGGGTATTCCGTTTTCGGATCCTATGGCCGAGGGCAAAGTTATCCAGCGGGGTCACGAACGCGCCCTAGAGCACAATGTGAGCTTGACCAGCTCGATGGCGTTAGTCGAGCAATTTCGTCAGCAAGATAATGACACCCCTGTGATTTTGATGGGTTATGCCAACCCTATTGAGCGCAAAGGTTATAGCGTGTTTGCAGATGCTGCTGCTGACGCTGGTGTCGATGGTGTATTAACCGTCGATTTACCTCCCGAGGAGGCCTCTTCATTAAACATAGAATTAAAGCGGGTGGGCTTGCATAGTATCTTTTTGCTAGCGCCAACCACCACCAGCTCGCGTATTCGTGAGATTGTGTCGATGGCGAGTGGTTTTGTCTACTACGTCTCTCTCAAGGGTGTTACCGGCGCCGGGAACTTAGATTTAGATTCTGTTAAAAAGAAATTACTTGAAATACGCCAGATGACCGATTTACCTCTATGCGTCGGCTTTGGCATAAAAGATGGTGCCTCTGCTAAGGCGGTATCAGAACATGGCGATGGTGCTGTTGTTGGTAGTGTATTTGTTGATAGAATGGATCAGCTGCAAAATTCAGCAGATGAGGTAATCGTCAACGCAGTAGGCGAAATCGCCGCTAATATTCGCGCCGGTCTCGATAATTGATTAAACATAAGTGCGCTGGATGACTTTTTGATCATTAAAGCGCTCGTTAAAGAAATAAATTCACAAAATTTATAAATGAGAACAGTATGAGTTGGCTAGATAAGATTGTTCCAAGTAAAGCAAAGTCTCAATTATCAGGTAATTCAAGTAAAGTGCCCGAGGGGCTCTGGAAAAAATGCGTTAAGTGCAGCTCGGTACTCTACCGACCCGAGTTAGAAAAGAATTTAGATGTCTGCCCTAAATGCGATCATCATTTTCGTATTGGTGCACGTCGTCGCTTAGATATATTTTTGGATGAAGATAATCGCGAAGAGCTCGCAACGGATGTGGTTCCTGTCGATCGTCTTAACTTTAAAGATATTAAAAAATATAAAGATCGTTTAAGTGAAGCCCAGAAAAAAACAGGTGAAAAAGACGCACTTGTGGCAATGCGAGGTGAGCTTAAAGGTATGCCTCTTGTAGTTGTTGCTTTTGAATTCTCTTTTCATGGTGGATCGATGGGTTATGTAGTGGGCGAGAAATTTACGCGCGCGGCACAAGTTTGTTTACAGGAAAATATACCCTTAGTGTGTTTTGCGGCAACGGGTGGTGCGCGCATGCAAGAGGCGCTAATCTCGTTAATGCAAATGGCTAAGACAAGTGCGGTTATCGAGCGGTTAAAGCAACAAGGTACTCCATATATCTCGTTTATGACGGATCCTGTCTACGGTGGCGTCTCAGCTAGCTTAGCGCTATTGGGCGATATTAATACAGCAGAGCCAGGTGTGCGTGCAGGTTTTGCAGGCCCCGCTATTATCGAGCAAACTATTCGCCAAAAGTTACCCAAAGGTTTCCAGTTAAGTGAATTCTTATTAGAGCATGGCGCTATCGATATGATCATTCATCGCAAACAACTTCGCGAAAAAATAAGTTCACTTTTAGCTAAATTTACTTATTATTCTAAGCCCCCAATTGTTACTGAACCCGACGAGATTATTCTTGCTGAAGAAGTCAATGAGCTGGAAAACCCCGCCGTATAAATGTCACGTTTCATCCACCTACATGACTGGCTCTCCTGGCTAGAAACGCTGCATCCTAAGGCTATTGATTTAGGTTTGCAGCGAGTTTATACCGTCGCCTGCGCCCTCGACCTACTTATACCCGCGTCGCCGGTTAGCCATGAGTTTTCTGGTGCCTTTAAGCCTCAAGATGCAAAGTCCACACCAACGGTAATTACGGTTGCTGGCACCAATGGCAAAGGCTCCTGTGTGTCTGTTCTTGAGCAGAGCTTAACTTATAGCTCAACTAATAGCTCAAATACAAACTCAACTGCGCAAGCCGACGCTGTTAACTTTATTGGTAGTTACACCTCACCCCATCTACATCATTTTTGCGAGCGCATTCGTATCAATATGCAGCCCGTTAGCGAAGCTCTAGTTTGCGCTGCGTTTGCAGCCATAGATACAGCTCGAGGTGAGTTATCACTGACATATTTTGAGTTTGGTACCCTGGCCGCTCTGTGGATTTTTGCTCAAAAGAATATTCCAGTCATTGTTTTAGAGGTTGGTTTAGGTGGGCGCTTAGACGCCGTTAATATTGTCGATGCCGACATCGCTGTAGTGACTTCAATTGATATCGATCATGAAGAGTGGCTAGGTAGCGATAGAAATATTATTAGCCAAGAAAAATTAGGTGTTGCGCGTGCGGGACGACCCCTCATTATTGCAGAGACAAATTTAACGCCAGCTTTGATTCTAGCCGCAAACAATGATAATAGTTTGTTAATCGATAGAGACTTCTTTATTCGTCTTCACGGAGATATACAAACAGTTGTCACAGACGAGGTAGACCATTCCAAGGAACCGGGTAATTCAACTCAAGCTAATCACTGGCAATTTCAGTACAAAGATTTAGCCAGCGTTTTACCATTGCCATCACTGCCATTGCCCAGTGTTGCCGCTGCATTCGTTGTTCTCGATTTACTCAAAATAATGCCTACGCAAGAACATTTAACGGCATTAATGCAAAGACTGACCTTAACGGGTCGCTTTCAAAAGGCAATCGTCGCTAACAATTGTGTCATCTATGACGTTGCGCATAATCCTGCGGCTGCAATATATCTAGCTGGGCGCCTATTACAGGAGCCCGCTAATAATAGGGGTAAGACCTTAGCAGTAATGGCGGTGATGTCTGACAAAGATCACGATGCGATACTGAAACCGTTATTAACTGTGATTGATCACTGGTATATAGGCGATCTGACTAATTTACCCCGCGCCGCTCGCGCACAAGATTTATCAGTATTGTTGAGACGCCATCAATGTTCATACGATATTGAATCAACCATAGAAAATGCTTTTCATAAAGCGAGCTCTGTTGCCGGTGAGCATGATAGAATAGTCGTCTTCGGGTCTTTTTATACGGTTGCGGCGATTCAATCGCTAGTTAATCATTAATTGGTAGGTGGGCGCATACGTGGACGAACATCTTAAGCAACGACTAGTCGGTGCGAGCGTACTTATCGCTTTAGCTGTTATTTTTTTACCTTCATTTTTTCAAAAGGCAGAGCGCGTCGAGATTAATACCCGCAGCCATATACCTGAAGCTCCTTCCATTGA
Organism: Cellvibrionaceae bacterium; assembly: GCA_047633635.1. Taxonomy (GTDB): domain Bacteria; phylum Pseudomonadota; class Gammaproteobacteria; order Pseudomonadales; family Cellvibrionaceae; genus CANLBN01. The sequence goes on from JBLIFG010000020.1 coordinate 7,933, forward strand.
ACCTATTGTTATTAATAAGCCTATCAAGCCCGCGGGTGTTGATGTGCCAGCGGCGTCTGAATTATTTCAGCCTGCACCACAATCATTAGGAAGTACTGGGGTTGTTGAAAACACGACGCCAGTGGTGAAAGAATCTACTATTAAAGGTGTGGAGGAGACGCCCAAAGTTGATGCGCGGTTAAATAGCCAAGGTGTGCCTTTGGGCTGGGTTTTACAAGTGGCTAGTTTTAAATCTAAAGCCAGTGCAGAAAAGTTTGTAGCGACCTTGAGCAAAGGTAATGATCAAGCGTATTTTAAGTCAGCCCAAACTAGTCAAGGGCAGTTTTATCGAGTTTATCTTGGGCCTCTTATTGATAAAAATCAGGCTAAAGCGCGTCAGCAAGAAATTGATGAAATTCATAAAGTGAAGTCACAACTGCTTCGCTTTAATCCTATATCGGGTAACTAGAGTGTCGTTGAGTATGTCAATTTTTTTGCGCTCGTACAAAACTTCCAAGGGCCATTCATTAAGGCTGTGTAATGGCAGTGTTTAACTGGGCAGATTGGGTGATTATTGCAATTCTTTCGCTTTCTTGTGCGATAAGCCTCGTTAGAGGTTTTGTCAAAGAGGCATTATCAGTTGCTATTTGGATTATTGCTTTTGGGGTTGCCTCGTGGTTCAGCCCCAAGCTCGCGCCTTTGTTAGCGGTCTACATTGATGCTATATCGCTCAGGCAGATGGTGGCATTTGCGAGTTTATTTGTGGCAACGCTACTGGTAGGTGGTGCGGTTAACTACCTTTTTTCTACACTGATAAAAGCGACGGGTTTGTCCGGTACTGACCGCTTATTAGGCGTGTTGTTTGGCGCAATCCGAGGTTTTGTTATTATTATGGTTATTGTTTTGTATCTGCCTAAAATGGTGCCCGTTGATCAAGATTTATGGTGGAGTGAATCTAGATTAATTTCACATTTTTCAAGCTTCGAAGATAAATTTAGAACGATTACTGGCTCGCTTTACGAGTCGGCAAAAAATATTATTCAATAGTTGTGTAAAAGACTATTTCTATGGACTGTTAATTCGAGGTAAGCACTTATGTGTGGTTTGGTCGGTATTGTTAGTAAGAGCGATGTCAATCTTCAGTTGTATGATGCACTGACGATGCTTCAACATCGTGGCCAGGATGCAGCCGGAATCGTGACTTGCGATAATGGTCGCATCGCACAACAGAAGGGCAATGGTCTTGTTAAAGATGTTTTTCACACGCGCCATATGCGCCGATTAGCGGGTAACTACGGTATTGGTCATGTACGCTATCCGACTGCTGGGAGCTCGGGGCCGGCGTTGGCTCAACCTTTTTATGTTAACTCGCCCTATGGTATTGCATTGGCACATAATGGTAATTTGACGAATGCGGACGCGGTACGCGATGAGTTATATCGCGATGATTTGCGTCATATGAACACAGATTCCGACTCCGAGGTATTGCTTAATGTGTTTGCCAAAGAGTTGCAAAAATTAGGCAAGCTGCGCGCGTTAAAAGATGATATTTTTACAGCTGTAACGAATGTTAACAAACGTGTAAAAGGTGGTTATGCGGCCGTTGCCTTGATTGCAAACTATGGTTTAGTTGCCTTTCGTGATCCCGACGGTATTCGACCCTTGGTGTTTGGCCAGCGCGATACCTTGCAAGGTCCTGAGTTTATGATTGCCTCAGAGAGTGTTGCACTAGACGTGTTAGGTTTTAATTTGGTCCGTGATGTAAAGCCGGGTGAGGCGATTTTCATCACCACCGAAGGTGAATTGCATACACAAATGTGCGCTGAAAACACCACCTGCCGCCCCTGTATCTTTGAGCACGTTTATTTTGCACGCCCAGATTCAATCATGGACGGCATCTCGGTATATAAAGCGCGACTTCGCCAAGGCGAAAAACTTGCCGAGAAAATTTTACGCGAGCGCCCCGATCACGATATTGATGTCGTTATCCCTATTCCAGATAGTAGTCGTGTTTCTGGCCAAGCCTTAGCCTATAACCTAGGCGTTAAGTTTCGCGAAGGCTTAATGAAAAACCGCTACATTGGCCGCACTTTTATTATGCCCGGACAACTGCAGCGTAAAAAATCAGTGCGACAAAAGTTGAACCCAGTTGGACTGGAGTTTAAAGGTAAAAATGTTCTTTTAGTGGATGACTCGATTGTCCGCGGTACAACTAGTGAACAAATCATCCAAATGGCACGCGATGCGGGTGCAAAAAAGGTCTACATTGCATCAGCGGCACCTGCGGTTAAATTCCCTAATGTATATGGCATTGATATGCCGTCGGTTAATGAATTAATCGCACACGGACGCACCGATGAAGAAGTTGCTCAGGCAATCGGTGCCGATTGGCTAATCTACCAAGACCTTGAAGATCTCATTGAGTCGTCTTCCGAGGGTAATCCGAGCATCACCGAATTTGATTGTGCAGTATTTGATGGTAATTATGTGACAGATGATGTGACACAAGAATATCTTGATAAATTGAGCGCAACTAGAAGCGACTCGCAACAAGATAAGCAACGCGAGTTAGATCTTGGCAATGCCAATGTTGTCGGTATTCATAACGATGCAGCAGAGGCATAGCGTAAGCCTTGAACGCAGTGTTTTTTGATCCGATATTTGTTGACCGGCAAGACCACACACTTGTGGGTGGTGAATAAGGTGGTAGATAAGATAGTTTAAGGCGATCACTGTTAATTGTTAAACTCACTAATCGAGATCGCTTTTGTGTCAGTAGATCAATGACGAGATCAACTTCTGATGCTACAAAACCGGCATCTATGTCAACAAGCTCGACGGGGTAGCGTTGTAGTAAAACAACACCTCTATCCTACAAGGGCCGCATAATATTTTGTGTACATTTTATTAAAATGGGTAATATTTTGACAGACAACGAACGCAAAGATTTTATTGAAGAAAATGAATTGAAACTAGGCGCAGATACGCTGGCGGTGCGCGCGGGTATATCGCGAACTCACGAGGGCGAGCACTGCGAGCCTATCTTCACCACATCTAGCTACGTATTTGATTCGGCAGAGCAGGCGGCTGCGCGTTTTTCGGGTGAAGAAGAGGGCAATGTCTACTCGCGTTACACCAATCCTACCGTAAGAACCTTTGAAGATCGTATTGCAGCACTTGAAGGTGCCGAGGCAGCTGTTGCTACCGCCTCTGGTATGGCGGCCATACTCAGTACATTTTTAGCGATGTTACAACCGGGTGACCACGTGGTGTGTTCGCGCAGTGTATTTGGTACAACGACCATGTTATTTACCAAATATCTGCAAAAATTTGGTATCGATGTGTCTTTTGTCGCATTAACCGACCTTGTAGGTTGGGAGCAGGCGATTAACCCAAAGACCCAGTGTTTATTTTTAGAGACGCCATCGAACCCTCTTTGTGAGGTAGCAGATATCAGAAAATTAGCAGATTTGGCACACGCCAACGATTGTCTGTTGATCGTTGACAACTGTTTTTGTACGCCAGCACTGCAGCGTCCTTTAGATCTAGGTGCCGATATAGTCACTCACTCGGCGACTAAATATCTCGATGGTCAAGGTCGTTGTTTAGGTGGGGTTGTTGTCGGTAGTGCTGAACATATGGATCAGGTACTCGGCTTTATTCGCACCTGTGGCCCCAGCTTAAGCCCGTTCAATGCATGGATATTTTTAAAGAGTCTCGAGACATTAAATCTAAGGATGCAGGCACATTCGGTCAACGCTCTTGAAGTCGCTTGGTGGCTCAATGACCAACCGCAAATAGAAAAAGTCTATTATTGTGGCCTACCGACTCACGAGGGTCACACTCTTGCCCGAGCCCAGCAAAAACACTTTGGCGGTGTCTTGTCATTTGAAGTGAAGGGTAAGCGTGATAATGCGTGGTCTTTTATTAATGCGACGCGTATTTTATCGATAACTGCAAACCTGGGTGATACCAAAACAACTATTGTGCATCCGGCGACTACAACCCATGGGCGTTTAAGCGACGAGGCTAAGCAACAAGCGGGTATATCAGATACCCTTATTCGTGTTGCGGTTGGACTTGAGTCAGTTAAAGATATCATCGACGATCTCGATCGTGGTCTACACGCGCTTTAACCCGGCCTATCTAATACAAGTTATGTGTTGGGGATAAATAATTTGTTGGTACTGCTTTTTCTCTACTGTGAGTGTTTATCGTTACTTGTTTGACCCATCTTTTGATGGGTCGCTTCGTTTACTGGTAGCTTCTGTGCCCATAGATTCTCTTAAGCCCTAAAGACCCTCAGTCTCGTTTTTTCATCCTTTATTATTAGCTCATCGTATATTGGTACAAGAAAAATGGTCTCTAGCCAACATTAGCGTTATTTAGTTTTAACCTCCACGCTCATTTTTCGCGGTAGCTTCGATTATTGGATAACTTCCTAGCATTAATAAAAAGTCGTACTATTCTTAAATCAATCTATCTTAAAAGAGACTAAGCTCATTAGTCGTCACTTTTTATCATAAAGTTAATCTACTGAGACACTTGTATGTCAGTTAAGCCGGTTAAAAACACAACCACTGCAGATCTTATCTCATCAATGACTTATCAACTTAACTCGATACTTTTAGGCAAAGACAAGTGTGTTAAATTGTCGCTGGCATGTATTTTAGCAAAGGGTAATTTATTGATTGAAGACCTGCCGGGCATGGGTAAAACGACTCTCGCGCATGGGCTTGCAGCAGTATTAGCTCTTCAATTTAAACGCGTACAATTTACTAGTGATCTGCTGCCGGGGGATGTGCTTGGTGCCTCTATTTTCAATCCTAAAACAAGTGAGTTTGAGTTTAGAGCGGGGCCCATCTTCACACAAATCTTGCTCGCCGATGAAATTAACCGGTCTTCACCCAAAACACAGAGTGCATTGCTCGAGGCGATGTCTGAAAACCAAGTCACCGTCGATGGCGTCTCGCACCAACTCGACGAGCATTTTTTTGTAATAGCCACACAAAACTCGCAGCATCAGACAGGCACTTTTCCTTTGCCTGAATCTCAACTTGATCGTTTTATGATGAGGATTTCACTGGGTTATCCCGACCCTAAATCTGAGCGGGAGTTACTCAAAGGCGTCGACCCAAAACAGCGACTAGCATCTTTAAAACCTGAGCTTAGCTTACAAGCGTTAAAACAACTACAAGATATAGTGGGTAATATAAGCGTTAGTGATCAACTGTTAGATTACTTTCAGCGATTGTTAACTTACACACGTGAATCGGGTGACTTTAGTCACGGTTTATCGCCGCGTGCAGCATTAGCTTGGCTACATTGCGCAAAAGCTTGGGCTTTAATTCATCAACGACAATATGTCATGCCAGAGGATATTCAGCAGCTAATGTTGCCGGTTGTTGGCCATCGATTACTACCTTCTGAGTTAGAGACTGTTGCACGTAATGTTGTCGATAAAATTATTCGCTCAGTTCCCGTTGTTGTATAAAGCTTTGTAGGCATTAATTATTTTTTACTTTTATTGCCATCGTCAAATAAAGGTTAAAAATAAGGGCAGAGTATGATGAGTTACACATGGAACAAACTATTTAAACATCGTTGGCAAACATGGTTTGACGGCTGGTTAATGCGACGCATGCCACCCCAAAAAACTCATATATTACAGCATAATAATATTTTTATTGTGCCTTCAAAAGTTGGTTTATATTTTTGTTTACTGATTTTTTTGTTGTGGTTATTGGGTACAAACTACGAAAATAATCTTATCTTAGGCATTGCTTTCTTACTGCTGTCTTTAGTTATTATTTGTATTCATCATACCTATGGGCATTTATCGGGTTTGCATATCAGTGTTATTAAAACGCATGCAGGCTTTACTGGCGATAATGGGGTGCTCGACTTATCAATTAAGCGCATCAATAATCGACATCACGAATCTATAGAGCTAAGCAGTGCGGTCGATGGGGTAGTTAGGTTTTCATTGCTAGACGATGTTCATAAAAACCTGAGTTTACGCGTGCCCCTTACTTCTCGAGGTTGGTGTACGCCTGAGCGCGTTAAAATTTCTACGCGTTTTCCTTTAGGTTTAATTGTCGCTTGGTCTTACCTCCATATTGATTCTACTATTTTATCTTATCCTCAACCTATTGAGTCATCGGTATTGCCAACACAACAATTACTGGATGAAAGTGACGAAAGTATTCAGCGACAACTCATTAGTGGCAGTGAAGAATTTGCCGGTATTCGTGAATATGTTGCGGGTGATTCACTGCGTGACATCGACTGGCGAGCAATGGCGCGTGGACAGGGCTTAGCGACGCGTACTTATGAAGACCACGTGAGTGAGAACTATTGGTTAGATTGGCATCAGTTTGAAGGCTTAACCACAGAGGCGCGTCTTTCTCGCCTATGTTTTTGCGTATTAGAGCTGTCTCAATATCAGCAAAGTTCGATTGCATATGGGCTGCGCCTGCCGAATCAGGTTTTAGAGCCCTCGAGTGGTGAGGTTCACAAATTAAAACTCCTTGAAGTACTCGCCTTGTTTGAGTCGGAGGGCGGAGATCGTGCTTAACTTTGCGAAGCGTGCGCGCGCCGTCAGCTCTGCGCTTTTATTTAATAAGAGTCATGCTAAAAAAAGAATTAAAGTCACTAAAAAACAGACTCATCAAACACAGCAGGTCATAAATCGCGAAGTCTTGATCGGTTTGTTATTCGCGCAAGCGGGAGCAATCTCTCTCAATTTCTCGATGCTACCGTATTGGCTATTTATTGTCTCCATTATGGTTTTTATCTGGCGCATACAAATATTACGCGGTCAGTGGCCCTTTCCCAATTCAATTGTGCGCACAGTCATCGCGGTCGGCGCTATTGTTGCAATTGTTGGTACTTATGACCAATGGTACAACTTAGAGCCAATGGTTACCTTGTTGGCACTGTCTTTTGTATTAATATTATTAGAAGTCAACAATCATCGAGATGCTATTAAAGTCGTATTTATTGGTTATTTTGTAACAAGCTGTGCGTTTTTATTTGAGCAAGGCATTATTATTAGCTTAGCAGGGGTGGTTGTACTTGGATGCCTAACTACATGCCTACTCGTTTTAAATGGCACGCACATTCGTTTTTTATCGCGCCGTTCTTTACGGACCGTATCAGTGTTACTTATACAAGCTTTACCACTCATGCTGTTAATGCTTTTTGTGTTTCCACGAGTCGGAGCTCTGTGGTCTGTACCCCTTAAAAATGACAGCGCTGTCACGGGTGTGGGCGACAGCATGTCGCCGGGTGATTTTAGTAACTTAACCCGCAGTCGAAAGCTTGCGTTTAGAGTCAGTTTTAGCGATGACAAATTACCTGAACCTTCCGAGCGCTATTGGCGTGGTCTTGTATTTACTGAGTTTGATGGAAGACGTTGGGATAGGGCAAAAAATGACAATCTATATATTATTAACGACGGGTATGACACCAGTTACACGCCGCTTGACCCAGCTGATGCGGCATCGGTTTTCAATTATGAGATTGTCTTAGAGCCCACCAACAAGCCATGGCTATATGCTTTGCCACTAGCAACTATTAACGACAAAGAATTAGAACGCACGGCCACCAATGAACTATGGTTGAGCAATCCCGCGACGCAACGTATTAAGTATCAAGTAAGTTCTGCATTAAATTATCAGACCAATGAACATCAAGAGCGACTTCAACAAGCACTGTCACTACCGCAAGGTTTTAATCCTAAAACGCTTGCCGCCGCGAAAAAGTGGCGTAGTGAGGTAGCTACAGACGAGGCATATATTGCTAAAGTGCTAAACTTTTACAATCAAGTATTTACCTATACTTTATCGCCTCCTAAGTTAGGCTTGCATACGGCAGACGAGTTTTTATTCTCAACACAAAGTGGCTTTTGTGAGCACTATGCAAGTAGCTTTGCTGTCTTAATGCGGGCGGTGGGTATTCCCACAAGAATTGTTACCGGCTATCAAGGTGGAGAGTGGAACGCGGAAGCTAGTTATTTATTAGTACGTCAGTACGATGCTCATGCATGGGCCGAGGTCTGGCTTGAAGGTAAGGGTTGGACACGATTTGATCCAACGGCTGCAGTCGCACCAAACCGGATAGAGCAGGGCGGCTTGTTAGATACGCTCTCGCTGAGCGATCAAGCATTATTAGATTCATCTGCACTCCCATCTTTTGCATGGATTAATTCTTTATCGTTGAAATGGGACAGCTTAAATTATGGCTGGCAACGCTGGGTGTTGAGTTACGATCAACAACAGCAATCACGGTTTTTAAAAGATTTGTTAGGAAAAGTAACACCGACAAGAATGGCACTATTATTGATTGTGCCGGCGATGCTAATGTTATTTATATTTAGTTTTTACACATTAAAAAATGCAACAAGACCTATCTCTCGAGAAGTTAAATTATATAAATATTTATGCAAAAAATTAGAAAAGCAAGGCATCAGTATTGGTGCTGGTGATACCCTTGGTTCAATATTTATAAAAGCTTATCGGGCGCTACCCTCGGCTAAAGCACAATTAGTATCTATTGAATCGGATTTAAACGCTGTTTTTTACTCGGAAGAAATAACCTTAACAACAAAAAAATATAGGGATATAAAGCGCAATATTAGCCATTTTTAGAGGTCAGAGTATGAAGGGCTTCATTGCTGAATATTTGTGTCGCGCATTCACCAATACTGATTGCTGCTAGGTAAAAAATGGTTATGACAGCGATTTCATGATGTTTTGTGGGTGTTTATTAAGACTTGTAACATTTGAATGGGTGATGAAGCTAAAACTGCTCTTTAAATATTAGCCTAAATGCACCCACGCGCCATCAATGATAATAAGCTGCATAACATCATCGTTTCATATAAAATAAAGTTAAGATTTTAATGAGCCTCGTTAAGTGATTAGCGGGGTTTTTTGCGTGAATACATATGCGTGCTTTCACGCATATACGCTAATTTTTTAAAATGAACACAGCTTAGGAAATTTCCAACAAAAATAATGTTAATCCGAATTAATACCTATTATTTAACCATGGTGTTTTTGCTATCGTTAGTCATGGGCATACAAATTATACTTATCCCGTGGCTCGCTACAGAATATTTAGAGCTATCGCCATTTTTTATTGCCTTAGTACAAAGTGCAGTGTTATTTCCAAATATAGCGTTGCTTGTTTTTGGGGGTGTTAGTCTAGACAAGGGTGAGTTATTCAATAAATTCCAAGGGTTATTATTAGTTTCTAGTGTTATTCATTTGTTGTTTTTGTTTTTATTGACGCAGCAGGGCTTATCTCTATTTTGGGTGCTACTTTATGCCTTTCTGTTAGGCGCTATCAACGCATTTGTGCAGCCCTATAAAGAATATTTAGCGGGAATATTAGCGACCAGTAATTTGCAAGCGCATATTGCAAAAAATAGAATATGTTTATACCTCGGCCAAGGTATTGGAATCGGTCTTGCCTCACAACTGTATCAGTCTTCATTGATTTTTTTACCAATGATACAAATACTCGCATTGTTTCTAGTCTTTATTTGCTTGGTTTTAATCAAACGCCAAAAAAACAAAAACGTATTAAGAACTGAAAAAAATCAAAATAAAGAAAAATTTAGCTACTCATTGCTAACATCGGGCTTTAAATTTTGCTGGGGCTCTAAAGTATTACGCTCTTTGTTGACAATAACAGCTGTTAATGGATTTTTTCATATGGGTGTTTTTATTGTTGCCCTGCCTATATTAGTAAAAACAATTTATAGAGGTGATGTTGAGCTCTTTAGTTTTTTACAAGGTCTGTTCACTGTAGGGATGTTGCTTAGCGCCTTAATTATTATTTATCGTAAAAAGCTAGAGGGTCCCGGTCGCCGCATGATTTTTTCAATCCTGTACTCAGGGCTAATTTTATTAGGCTTAAGTGCCGGACCAACAGTGACAGGCTTGTTGTTTTTAGTGTTTTTGTGGGGAGTAGTGGTAGGAATTTCTGCTACCTTAGGTCGCAGTATCTTACAGTCCTCTACCGATCCTGAATATATGGGTCGCGTTATCTCAATTTATCAGTTAACGCTATTTGGCTTTGCGCCATTAGGTGCGATATGTGCCGGTATTGCTATAAGCAGTTTAGGGGTATTAATGGTGTTGAAAATAAGTGCCATTATGAGTTTCATTGCATTTGCAGGCACTTTTTTTATCAGATCACTTTGGGATGTTGAAGTAACTGATGCATAACTACACAGTAATGAGTTGGCAGCTGTCTGATTATCAAATTCGTTGTTTATAGCATGTGCCTAAAGGCAAGCAGACTTGAGGTGACCGCGACATTTAATGATTCGACATCATTATTCATGGGGATTTTGATTTTTTGATGGCATAAACTTTCTATTTCAGTGCTCATGCCCGCGGACTCATTACCTAATACATAGATAACGAAATCGCTTTCAATAAATTGCTGTAGTGTTTGTTCGGCATGGCTCGATAAACCAACAACAACTGCTCCCTCTTGTCGGCATTGCTTGAGTGCCTTTGATAAAGACTCACAATGAAGAATCGGCGCTCTAAACACAGTGCCTGTACTTGCTTTTGTAACAAGTGCGTCGAGTTTCGCACAACCTTTCTCAGACAGCAGCAAACCATCAATATTACCAGCACAACTTGATCGAATGATCATGCCTAAATTTTGTGGGTTGGTTATGCGATCAAGCGCAAGTAGTCTAATGGGTTTGTTGTCGCGATTATTTTCTCGATTTTTTAGAAAGCTTTTGAAGTCTTGATGGCTGGGGCAAGAAATATCGAGACAAACTCCTTGATCTTGTTTGCCATTTTTTGAGATGCGAGATAAAACTTGTCTGTCGTGGTAATGAATCTCGATATCGCGTTTTTTTGCAAGTTGCTCAATCTCGGTGATAATTGATGAGGGCTTGTTTGACTCGGCTAAATGTAATCTAAAGCAGGGCAGGTCTGTTTGCTGCAGTGCCTCTACTACCGGCTTTCTGCCATATACTGTTAGCAATTGCTTAAAAAATAATTTCTTCTCGAGATATTCTTCAGAATCTATGTGTGTTTTCATTTTTTGAGAAACAATCACTCTTAATGTAATTAGGTGGTCTGTAAAAATATTAACAAAAAGCACAACGGTTTTGGTAGTACTTTAAAAAATTAATACGGCAAATTATTTATGATAGCTTTCAATGCTCTTATCAATAAGTGCCTGTAATACCTCAGTGCGGCTAATTAAGCCAACTAGCTTACCGTCCTCATCGATCACAGGATAATTTTTAGGGCGGCTCTTTATAATAGTCTCGGCAAGCTCAACAACAGTCGTTTCAGGCGTCACTTTCATAACATCTCTCGCCATAACTTCGTGAACGGGCCCTGGCTCTTCGGAGTGAAACACAACGTTTAACATTTGCGCGATGCAGTCTTGCTCGGAGATATAGCCCACTAGATTGCGGTTTTCATCGACTACAGAGACACCAATTATTTTTTTACTCAGCATTAATATAACGGCGTCGCGAATATTTGCGGTATGTAAGATAAGTGTAGGTTGGTGGTTCATATAGTCCGATACAAGTATTGAACGCATAATATTCTCCTGATACTTTTTTATTATATGAGTGACGACTTTTTTAACTACACAGCTTACTATAATCTAGAATTGTCTTCTTGTAACCATTCAAGAGAGCGTCGATGGTTAGCGCATGCCCAATAGAGACTTCGGCAATATTTCCAATCGCTAAAAATTGCGCTAAATTATCTAAATTTAGATCGTGCCCTGCATTCACGCCAAGGCCTAGTTTTACTGCGTAAGCGCTGGCTTGCCTGTACTGATCTATGCAATCGTTGAGTTCCTCAGCTGAAGCTGAATGACTCTGCGCATAAGGCCCTGTATAGAGCTCGATTCTATCGATATCAAGCTCTTGAGCTAGCTTTATTTGCTGAAGATCTGGATCCATAAATAGACAGCAACGAACACCCCAAGATTTTATTTTCTGGATAATAGGCGCTAGGCGCTCGCCGTCTTTGAGCAAATCAAAGCCATGATCAGACGTTAACTGCTCATCAGTGTCGGGCACGAGAGTCGCCTGCTCTGGGCGAGTAGCTTCTATCAAGGCCAATAATCCGGGGTAATCAGGTGTCGTATTTTTGTCTTTGTCAGAACTTACTGCAGGTGCAAATGGATTACCCTCAAGATTGAATTCAATGTCAGGTTTGCCGTCACGATTCTTGCCCTTCGAGGCTTTAACGAAGCTTGATAGGTCGAAGACATCATTGACTCGAATATGGCGTTGATCGGGTCTTGGATGAGCGGTTATGCCATTGGCACCTGAATCAATAGCCATTTTTGCAAATTCTAATACCGATGGCTTGTTACCTTTGCGAGAGTTACGCAAAAGTGCAATTTTATTAAGATTTACGCTTAAAGCCGTCATTAATTTATCCATCCATTTTGTCGTTTGCTAGAGCGTAATTTAGGTAGAATAATAGCAATCAACACACCTAACAAAACAGTAAAAGCGCCATACAGAAAGAACGTAGTGCTTTCACTGCGTCTTAAACTGTCGTTCTCAGACTTTAAAACATCATTTTCGGTTTGCAGCAGCTGCATTTTTTTGGCAACGGTTTGTAAGCGCTGATGCGACTCTATTGCCGACGCAGATATAGCTTTTAAAGCGATCAGCTCTGCTTCGCTGTTACGTGCTTGCTCGTCAATTTGTTTGAGCGACGCCTGGCTCTCGGTATAGTTATTGACTAGAGATTCTCTTTCTTGTTTCAATTCTACAAGGTTTTTAGAGATGCGCTCAATTTTACTATTAGCCGCTATCAACAATACTTTAGCAGGCGGATTATTATCTAAAAATTGATTGCGTATCCAACCCGTTATGCCCTCTGCAGTGACTACTTTTGTCCAATCTGTATCGCGCTCGACTAAACTGACTTTAGTACCAGAGGGTAAGCCTTTATGTAAGATAGCAAATTGATTACCTTGTCCCTTACGCACAGGTACGTAGAGCTGGTCAGATATATATAAGCTGGCTGCTGTGGCAAAATTACTCGCCAGTAAAATAGTGATGCAAGTAAAAAACGACAAGAAGCATTTGTTAACGCACACGATCGATTTTTTTTGCAATGATTTATTATTCATTTATTGTTGATACCTGTTATTTTGTTTAGTGCGGCTAATCTACCTTATTTGCAGGGTAAAAATGTGTGAACGAACTCCCGATTTTCTGTAATACATTTTTAATACCCTATAAAACCGCTTTATATATAACCAGTAGCGGAGAGGGTGATTATTTTAATGTAATTATTGATGCTAGCGCGATCTTAAAACACTTTTTTATAAGGTTTTACCACTACGTTTGCAAATACACCCGCCACTGCATAAGGGTCACTCTGCGCCCAGGTTTGTGCATCACTAATAGAGTCGAATTCAGCAATAATAACTGAGCCAGTGAAACCGTTATCGCCAGGATTTTCAGAGTCAATGGCAGGTAGTGGGCCCGCAGTTAAAAGTCGACCTTCATTTTGTAATAGTTGAAGTGCTGCAAGATGGGCCGGTCGAGTCTCCATTCTCAGAGCTAAACTATTAGGCTTGTCTTCACAGATAATGGCGTACCACATAAAAGTTTCTCGTTATAAGTAGTTGTGTTAAATGTTTTTTTGTTCAAAAAACAGCTTATTGATTGATTAATATATCTTCTAGTTCGAGATGCGTCAGTGCTTTGATGCGTTTAAACAAATAAAATAGTGCCAACATCATAATAATGGTTGCCGGTACGGCAATGACCGGAAAACTGAGTGCATTCATTTTGCCTAGTTCTGCATTAAAAGCCTCTGTGCCCGGAGCACTTACTAGTAGTATTTTCGCTAGTATATAATTCAAAATGGACGACAAAATAAATGAAAGTGTCATTAAGTAGGTGGCATTGACTAATGCTTTATCAAACTCTTGCTCGGTACCATTGGTGTTGAGTGCAGCTGAGACTTTATCAATTTGGAGAATTTTATCGTTATAGATGAATGTTTTTACTAAAGGATAAGGTGTTTTCAACGAAATCAATGTGGCAATAGCGAACAAAGCAGGGATAGTAGCCTCCTTAATAATGATATACTCCGGTGGTAATTTTAATAAAGCCATACCACCGGTGAGGCTAATACTTAAAATACCTAACGCCGAAAACACATTAAACTTACCACTTCTTTTTAAATCGCGTAAGCCGTAAATGATTGGAAAAGATAGGGCGACAATTATTGCCCACTTTACACCTAATTCATCGACACCACTGAGTTTAGATAGTATCAGCGTTGGTATAACAATATTAAAAAGTATATTGATGAGGAAATTTTCTTTCTTGACGGGTTTGTCTTGAGTCATAAGTCTTTTTAATCGCACTTTTTAATGGTTAGGTTAGGTAATTATAGATGTTAATTATAGTCGTTGAGTATAGTTACAGAATGTTTCAAAGCATAATTACAAAGCATAGTTATTGGATACAGTTTAGTAGCTACATTAACGCGGCCATCGCCTAATTTTATGTCAGCTTAAACGCTGGCATGTGACAAATCTGGCCATTAGGCTGAATCAGGACACCGCTTTTTATAAGCCTGTCAATAAGATTGTAAAATAGTTAAATATGGTAATGGATTTTACGCAAGACTTGGCACGAAAGGCAAAGGACATTGCAACTATACAGATTATAATCGCTAATTATTCAACATTAATGGGTATTCTTTGAATTTATCGTACGATTTACATACACATAGCCATTGTTCGGATGGGAAGCTATCACCCGCTGAGCTTGTTAGCTTAGCGAAGCTCAATAATGTCGATGTATTGGCCTTGACCGATCATGACACGATAGCTGGAATTCCTGCAGCTATTGCTGCTGCGGGTGACGCCTTGACTATTATCCCAGGTATTGAGGTGTCGACACTTTGGCAAGGGCGCGGCATCCATATTGTTGGCCTGCAAATTGACATTCATTCAGATGAGCTTCAGCAAGCCGTTAGTCAACAGGAAGAAATTCGCTTTAAAAGGGCTAAGACTATCGCTGTGCGCCTAGAAAAAGCAGGTATTAAAGGCGCTTGGGAAGGTGCGCTCTCCTACGCTCAGGGTGGTGCTATAGGGCGACCCCACTTCGCACAACATATCATCGATGTTGGTTACGCCGCTAATTTTGCTCAGGCTTTTAAGCGCTATTTAGGTGCTGGAAAAATTGGCGATGTTAAGAGCGAATGGCCGTCTATTACTAGTGCGGTTTCGTGGATTAATGCAGCCGGCGGTATTGCAACGCTAGCTCACCCCGATAAATACGGTTTAACGCGCACCAAGCTTTACGCCTTGCTGCAAGATTTTGCGGATGCTGGTGGCAGGAGCATAGAGGTTGTCAGTGGTAATCAAAATGCTGACGTTACAAAAAAGCTACAAAAAGCAGCAGCAGATTTTTCGTTGCTTGCCTCTTGTGGCAGTGACTTTCACTCGCCCGATAACAAATGGCAATCTCCTGGTGTTATGTCTCCACTGCCTAAAAACTGCCAAGCCATTTGGGATTTCTGGTAAGCTACCGATAGAATTTGTCTAACGCACTGTTTATAATATGAAGTGCTTATATAAAAACATTCAACAATAAAAAACTAATTATATTATGGCGCAATTCTTTCAAATTCATCCAGAAAATCCACAGGCGCGTTTGATTAAACAAGCCGCAGATATCATTCGTAACGGTGGCCTTGTTGCCTACCCTACAGATTCAGCCTATGCCCTTGGCTGCCATATTGGTGACAAGCTTGCATTAGATCGAATCTGTGGAATAAGAAAAATCAGTAAAGATCATAATTTTACCCTAGTTTGCCGCGATCTCTCAGAGGTTGCCACCTACGCTAAAGTTAATAATCAAATGTTCCGTTTAATCAAAGCTCATACTCCTGGCCCTTTTACATTTATTTTAGCGGCAACCTCAGAGACACCGAAGCGCTTAAAGCACCCTAAGAAAAAAACCATTGGCATTCGCATTCCCAATAATCCAATCGTGAGAGATTTACTGGATGAACTTAACGAGCCCATGATGACCAGTACGCTGATGATGCCGGGCGATGAATTACCACTTACTGACCCCTATGATATTCGGATTACTCTTGAGCATCAGTTAGAGCTCGTGATTGATGGCGGATTTTGTGGCATGGAACCCACAACCGTTGTAGATTTAAGCGGAGATACGCCGGTGCTGGTGCGCCAAGGCTGTGGCGAATTTTTAGAATAAATATTTGGCGGGTCTTTTAGGCCGCGCTTATTGCCGTATCGATAGCTTGTCCGGCTATGTTCTTTACCTGTTGTATAGATATGTTGTCTAAATGTGTTGCGCGAATAAGGTGCGCACATAAAAACTAAAAAGTAACTTTGCACTTTCGCAGTGCGGCCGCCTTTAAAAATCCTGCCGAAACCCTTTCAAATCAGACAAAAAAGTTGGCACTATTTCTGCTATATATTTTCTCGAAGGAAATTATTTAATGGACGAATTATATAAATAGTATCAAGTTTATTTATTCTTACGAGGTTAGTGAAGCATGAAAATGAAAAAGTTAATGATAGGTAGTGCCGCAACAGCCATGTTGTTTTGTGGTGGTGTTTCAGCCAATGAAGTCGAAGCCAATATAGCCTTGTCTACCGATTATGTCTTTCGTGGTTTTTCTCAAACGGATGAAAATCCCGCTATTTCTGGGGGCTTCGATTATGCGTTTGACAGCGGTTTTTATTTGGGTACTTGGGCCTCCAATGTCGATTTTGGCGATGATACATCCACAGAAATTGATTTATATATGGGTTACGCTTTCGATCTGACAGATTTTATTAGCTTAGATTTATCGGCAGTACAATTTATTTATCCAGACGAGACAGACTCGTTAAACTATGAGGAATATATTGCCTCTTTGGGTTTTGGTGACGCTAGTGTTGGTGTTGTGTATTCGCCAGAATACCTAGGTTTTGATACTAGCGCCGTTATTTTGAATGCAGGTTACTCGTTAGGTGTAACCGATTCGATCAGTTTAGATCTTAATGTGGGCTATACAAAACTCGATGATGAAACTAAGGGTTTAGCTTACGAAGGCAGTGATGATTATTTGGATTATTCTATAGGTTTAACAGTACCTTTTGGCGGTGTTGATTTATCACTTGTCGGCTACGGTACAGATGTAAGCGACGAGAAGCTTGCCGATGACCGCGTTGTGTTTTCAATTTCTAAATCTTTTTAAAATAATCAGACAATAATATTTTTTATGAACTATTGAGCAGCTGGGTTTAAGTTTTATTCAGCTGATCTTTTTTATTTGGGTGCAAATGTCACTTGTGCTATTACAATTTCAAGTAAACAGCCAGTTCGAAGACGTTATATGACCGCAATATTCGCAATTATAGCCGGGAAGTTCGTTAATTTTTAATTGAAACTCCCTATCTAGCAGCGTCGCAATAAATGCTTGAATGTCGTTGTCCTTTTCATTTTCAAGCGCATACGCCCATAGATAATTTTCTTCTATAATTGGCGCAAAGCCTAAATCAAAACGACTCGCAGCAGCCTCGACGCCAAAGCCTACATCGGCCATATCTGCAGCAATATGTGCGGCTACGGCCGAGTGCGTAAACTCTTGGTTCTCGTAGCCCAATATATCAGTGGTATTAATATGTTTGTCAGCAAGAATTTGCTCGAGTAACTCGCGTGTGCCCGATTTATACTGGCGATTAATAAAGCGAAAATTGCCTTGACGTAAATCTTCTATGCCAGAGATATTGAAGGGATTGTCAGCCTGAAAAATCAAACCTTGTTGACGGCGAACAAAACGAATAATGCCAAAACGTGCAGGGTCTAATAGTTTTTTATAGCTCGCCTTTTGAACAGGTATTTGCAGTCCAATGGGCATATGAAAACCAGCAATACGACAGCGGCCCTCATTTAAAGCGATCAGTGCATGCTCTGGCGCATGATACTGAATTTCAACGCTATAGGTTTTGGTATATTGCGCCATCAAGGCAACAGCATAACCATGGCTTGCATATATTTTTACAATTGGAGCAGCACCCACTATCGACTTTTGCAGCTCGATATTAAGTTCTGTCGCTAAGCTTTCCATTTCTGGATGCAGGCATGCATCAATACGTTGCTTGCTCCACAACAGCTTTTGTCCAAGTGCGGTGAGTTTTGCACCACGGCCTTTTTCCATCAACACTAGCGGGCTGCTAAAAAAAGTGGTGCTTTCGTTGAGTAAATTCCAAGCGTGACGATAAGATAGATCACATGCCTTCGCCGCTGCCGTTAAGCGTCCACAACGATTAATCTGCTCTAAAAGCGGTAGAACTTTTGAATGCAGGCGACTGCCGTTGCTGTCTTCAAAATCCCATTTGGGTAAAATATTAATATGCATTAAATATCATATTTTTGTCTTATTTTTCCTGTGTTATGGTGTAATTATAGCTGAACAGCTGATATATACGTTATTTATTGCATATTTATACTAAAGTTTTTGAGCGATTGCTAGTTTTTTGCGGTGTTTTTAAATGGCTCATTAAAAGTGTAGAGCCACTATGAGGTCAAAAAAGTAGCTATTGCACTTTTCAATAGCGATATAGACATGTGCTTGCTTAGCACTAACTTGTGGTTATTTAGCGTTATATTATGTCGTTTTTAGCGCTGCTCACTCAAGGACTCACAAGTTAATATTACCCAAGTTTAGTTTGCGAGTTTAGCGTGTAGAAAAATGCACGCAATAAAATATAAAAAGTGTCGTTAATAAAAATAAAGGGAGGCAAGGCTGATGGGTAGTTCCTCGAAAACATCTTCAGATGCAAGATACTCAGAAATCATTGCTGCAGAAAAAGCATCTTCTAATGCAGCAGAAGCTGCGCTTATTGGCCCCCACATAGACAAAAATGAACATCGCCTTGGTCCGCTACTACCGATTCTACACGATATTCAAAACCAGCTCGGTTACATCCCGGATACAGCCATTGGTGAGATCTCTAGGCGCCTAAACCTCTCGCGCGCCGAAGTTCACGGGGTTGTCAGTTTTTATCATCACTTTAGTACGAAGCCTCGAGGTCGTCATATTATCGAGGTGTGTTGTGCAGAATCATGTCAGGCATTAGGTGGGCGTGAATTACAACAATACGCCAAAGATAAGTTAGGGCTAGATTGGTATCAAACCACCAAAGACGGTGAAATTACTTTAGAGCCCGTTTACTGTTTGGGTAACTGCGCGTGTTCGCCAGCGGTGCGTGTAGGCTTGCAGATGTTAGGGCGAGTTAATAATGACGATTTTGACGAGCTTTTAGAGGAGCTAACGACGGTTCCCATTACTTTGATAGCAAATTCTTGATGGAGTCACCAATGAATAAACCGCATAAACTTTATATTCCGCGCGATTCATCGTCACTGTCAATGGGCGCCGAAAAAGTTGCGCTTGCTTTCAAATTAGCACTGCAATCATCAAACGCAAATAACACCACGATTGTTCGCAATGGCTCTCGAGGGGTTTATTGGTTAGAGCCCATGATTGAGGTCGAAACTGCCGACGGGCGCGTGGCTTATGGTCCGGTTAAGGCCGGTGACGTTGACAGCCTGGTTGCTCAGGGTGCACTTGAAGGCAGGCAAGATCATCCACTGTGTTTGGGGTTAACCGAAGAGATCCCATACCTTAAAAAGCAACAGCGTCTTACCTTCGCGCGCGCCGGCATTATTGATCCAGTTAACTTAGATGATTATTTAGCGACCGATGGCTACAAAGGTCTCAAGCGCGCAATCGAGATGACAAGTCAAGGTATTGTTGACGAGGTCAAAGAGTCGGGGCTGCGAGGACGTGGCGGGGCTGCCTTTCCAACGGGTATTAAATGGCAAACGGTGCTGGGTGCTAAGTCTGCTCAAAAATATATTGTCTGTAATGCCGATGAGGGTGACTCAGGTACCTTTGCAGATCGTCTGCAAATGGAAGCTGATCCGTTTGGTTTGATTGAAGGTATGACGATTGCGGGCCTTGCAGTAGGCGCCACGCGCGGCTTTATTTATTTACGCGAAGAATATCCTCATGCTCACGAAATTCTCAATCAAGCGATCTCGATCGCCGAGCAGTATAACTACCTGGGAGACAATGTTTTAAACACCGGTATTGCCTTTCACCTAGAGGTGCGTTTAGGCGCCAAAGCTTATATTTGTGGTGAAGAGACCGCATTGCTTGAGAGTTTAGAAGGCAAGCGTGGCATGGTGCGTCCAAAGCCACCACTGCCTGCCTTAGAGGGTTTGTTTGGCGAGCCGACAGTTGTTAATAATGTACTTTCACTGTCGACTGTAGCCATTATCATGGCCCGGGGCGCTGACTTTTATAAAGCCTTTGGCATGGGTCGTTCACTCGGCACTATGCCGTTTCAATTAGCGGGTAATTTGAAATACGCAGGCCTGGTGGAGATCGCATTTGGTATTACCTTGCGCGAGCTGCTTTACGACTTTGGCGGTGGCAGTTTTAATGGTCGACCACTGCGAGCCGTGCAAGCGGGGGGGCCACTAGGCTCTTATTTACCAGAGTCGCAGTGGGATGTGCAGATGGACTATGAAGCTATGGCGGCTCTTGGTGGCGTGCTCGGGCACGGCGGTATTGTCGCCTTTGACGACAGAGTTGATATGTCTGTGCAGGCGCGTTTTGCTATGGAATTTTGTGTGATCGAGTCCTGCGGTAAATGTACGCCCTGTCGCATCGGTTCAACCCGCGGTGTTGAAGTGATTGATAAAATTCGCGCCGGTGTTGATCGCCAAGACAACGTTGAATTATTGGAAGAATTATGTGAAACCATGGTTGACGGTTCCTTGTGCGCAATGGGTGGTATGACGCCGTTTCCAGTACAAAGTGCGCTTAAACACTTTGCTATCGATTTTTATCAATGAATTATTGGCGTGCTTATGGAGCAGTGTCTAAATACACAGATCAATGCAATTAGACGCTATAAACGTGTAAAAAAGTCGTTGATAAAGCTGCAAACACAGCAGCAACAGTAAAAGCAGTCATTGCAGAAAGAACTAAAGAGCAAACTAAAGAAAAACTACAGAAACAGCCATAAAGTTAGTAAAGGTGCCTTATGTTACAACGTTCTAATACCGTTAATGCTGATATGTCTAGTCTTCACCCGCCGACCACAGGCACTGCTGCGCTTATATTTGATCCGCGCACAGATATTGATCCAAACAAAGATTATGGTACGCCAGCACCGACAAATGACCCAACAGCCTTATCTGAGTTAATAAGTTTGCGTATTGATGGTAAAGAAGTTCGCGTACCCGCGGGCACCTCAGTATTGCGCGCCGCGGTTATGGCAGGCATTAATATTCCTAAGCTGTGCGCAACCGATAGCCTCGAAGCCTTTGGTTCTTGTCGCCTGTGTTTAGTGCAAATTGAGGGACGTCGGGGTTATCCCGCATCGTGTACGACCCCCGTTGAAGCCGGCATGGCTGTTAAAACACAAAATGAAAAGCTGGCTAAGCTGCGTCGTAATGTGATGGAGATGTATATTTCCGACCATCCTCTAGATTGCTTAACATGTGCTGCCAATGGTGATTGCGAGCTACAAGATATAGCCGGTGTGGTGGGCTTGCGTAATGTGCGTTATGGCTACGACGGAGATAATCATCTGTCTGCTGAAAAAGACGAATCTAACCCATATTTTACTTTCGACCCGAGTAAATGCATCGTCTGCTCCCGATGTGTGCGCGCTTGCGAGGAAACGCAAGGTACCTTCGCATTAACTATTTCGTCTCGTGGTTTTGAATCTAAAGTATCGGCTGGTCAAGACCAGTCCTTTATGGATTCTGAATGTGTGTCTTGTGGTGCCTGTGTACAGGCATGCCCAACTGCAACACTGACGGAAAAAACAATCATCGATAAAGGTCAGCCCGACCACTCAGTGATTACCACCTGCGCATACTGTGGTGTCGGTTGTGCTTTTAAAGCTGACATGAAAGGCGATGAAGTCGTGCGCATGACACCTTGGAAAGGCGGCAAAGCTAATCGCGGTCACTCTTGTGTCAAAGGTCGGTTTGCATTTGGTTACGCCACACATAGCGACCGCATTACTACGCCAATGATTCGTAGCTCGATAGATGAGCCTTGGGAAAAAGTCTCTTATGACGAGGCGTTTGCCTTTGCGGCGAAGCGCATCAAGACGATTCAAAAAGAGTTTGGTCGCAACTCGGTGGGGGGCATTACTTCCTCGCGTTGTACTAACGAGGAAACCTATCTAGTTCAAAAACTGGTTCGTGCCGCTTTTGGCAATAATAATGTCGATACTTGTGCTCGGGTTTGCCATTCGCCAACCGGTTTTGGCTTAAAGGCAACCTTTGGTGAATCAGCGGGTACGCAAACGTTTGATTCCGTTGAAAAAACCGATGTCATTATGGTGATTGGGGCCAATCCAACAGATGCTCACCCGGTGTTTGCCTCGCGGATGAAAAAACGCTTACGCGAAGGCGCAAAATTAATTGTAGTTGATCCCCGTAAAATAGATTTGATCAGTGGCCCGCATGTTGAAGCAAACCATCACTTGCAGTTGCTCCCGGGCACTAATGTGGCTTTTATTAATGCCATGGCGCACGTTATTATTGACGAGGGCTTAGAGTCAAAAGATTCTATCGAAGAGCGTTGTGACCTTCAATCTTTTGAGCAGTGGCGGCTGTTTATTAGTGATAAACGTCACTCGCCAGAGTCGACACAACAATACTCGGGAATCCCTGCGAGCGAACTGCGTGCGGCAGCGCGATTATTTGCTGTCGGCGGCAATGCGGCTATTTATTATGGCTTGGGGGTGACCGAACACTCGCAGGGTTCAAGCATGGTGATGGGTATTGCGAACCTAGCGATGCTAACCAATAATATTGGCCGTGAGGGTGTAGGTGTAAATCCACTACGCGGTCAGAATAATGTACAAGGTGCCTGTGATATGGGCTCTTTTCCGCACGAATTACCTGGTTATCGTCATATCTCCGACCAAGTTGTACGCGGTCAATTCGAAAAAGAATGGGAGGTAAGCCTCGATCCAGAACCGGGTTATCGTATCCCTAATATGCTCGATGCAGCGGTTGAAGGCACGTTTAAAGGCTTATATGTTCAAGGTGAAGATATTGCACAATCTGATCCTGATACACATCATGTCGAGTCGGCACTAAAAAACCTCGATTGCCTGATTGTGCAGGATATTTTCTTAAATGAAACTGCTAAATTTGCTCATGTATTTCTACCGGGCTCAAGCTTCTTAGAAAAAGATGGCACCTTCACCAATGCCGAGCGCCGTATTTCTCCTGTGCGCAAAGTGATGGAGCCGCTGAGTGGCTTATCAGATTGGGAAGCTACGTTGGGTCTATCAAAAGCCTTGGGTTATGACATGCACTACAGTCATCCATCAGAAATCATGGATGAAATTGCCGCACTGACGCCAACATTTAGTCAAGTAAGCTATGAGCGTCTCGATCGCGAAGGATCATTGCAATGGCCTTGTAACGACGAGGCGCCTAATGGCACGCCCATCATGCACATCGAGAAATATACCCGTGGTAAAGGTAATTTTGCGCTGACAGAATATGTGCCGACTGAAGAGAAGGTCACTAAACGCTTTCCAATGTTGTTAACAACCGGCCGCATTTTGTCTCAGTACAACGTCGGTGCACAAACTCGACGTACCGAAAACCACACTTGGCATCATGAAGATGTACTAGAAATACATCCTCACGATGCAGAGGATCGCGGCATTAATAATGGCGATAAAGTATCGCTTGCGAGCCGCTCGGGGCTTATATATCTGCGAGCTTTAGTTACTCCCCGTGTGCAACCGAGCGTGGTATATACGACATTCCATCATCCAGAAACAGGTGCGAATGTCATTACCACCGATAACTCGGACTGGGCAACTAATTGCCCCGAGTATAAGGTGACGGCGGTTCAGGTTAGTAAAGTTATCAATGCTGAGGACTCGTCACAATGGCAGGCACAATTTGCTGAGTTTACTAAAAAGCAGTTAGAATATTTAGATAATTAACAACAGTTTTTTATTATTTACAGATTAGAGTTAATGACTTTATATTATTGTTAGATATGCTATGAGTATTAAATTGGACCTTGATCAGTCGTCAAAAAATGAAGCGGGTATTCGGACTCGCGCGGTAATAGTGCGTGGTCCGGATAGTTTTGACGAAAGCAGTGATCAAATTGCCGAAGAAAAAGCAGTGGCGATGGTTTATAACGGTATTAGTCACGTAGTGATGATGGCAACACCACTTAATCTTGAAGATTTTGCCTTAGGGTTTAGTTTAACTGAAGGCATAATTAATGACAGAAGTCAGTTTTATGGTGTAGATATTGTTCGATCTGAACTAGGCTTTGAGTGTCAGATAGAGGTTCCAAGTGCTGTTTTCATGTCGTTAAAGCAGCGTCGCAGGCATTTAAGTGGTCGTACCGGCTGTGGTATTTGTGGGCTAGAATCGTTAGCGGCAGTGGTGCCTGATCTGCGCCTAATTAAGCAAGCACAAAATCTTCCGCTTGATCGTGGCGATGACACACAGCGTCGATACACATTTGACAACAATGATTCGATTAAACCCTTTGTTTCAGGATTGCCCGCCACTCATGTGCCCGGCAGGCACCTACCAAGTTTTGAGGTGGTTGATAAAGCGCTAAAGCAATTGCACGATCAACAGGAGTTGCGGGCTAAATGTGGTGCCGTACATGCGGCTGCGTTTGCCGATCTCCAGGGTGATATTGTTTTGTTAAGAGAGGATGTGGGAAGACATAATGCACTGGATAAACTACTGGGTTCGCGAGCAAATAATAAGCACGAGGACAACGCCGGCTTTATTGTGATTTCTAGTCGCGCCAGTTACGAAATGGTTTATAAAACTGCAGTAAGAGGTATTAAAACACTGGTGGCAGCATCGGCTCCAACAGCAATGGCAATAGAACTCGCAGAGCAGGCTGATATGAATTTAATTGGTTTTGTTCGAGAGGGCCGACAATTAATTTATGCTCAAGCGCAGCAATTAAGCTAGGCGAGAATAATGTTCGAGAGACAACAGTTGAGGCATAAATGTGAGCACGAATGAACTAGACCACCTTATTAAAATGGCTAATCAAATAGCATTAAACATAGGCCTGGGTGCCTCAGAAGATGAAACTGTCGATAGAGTTGTCAAACATATCAATCTATTCTGGGCACCCGCAATGCGCGAAAAAATTTGTGCCAACATGCAAACTTCTGCTAGCCAATTAAATTCTGTTGCGATTAAAGCACTGGTGCAAATAAACTCTCAATTATAGTGTTTTGGTAGATGTCTTTGAAATTAATTGCTTATTTTTAATGCCCGCTAGGTTTTAAGTGATTAACTCTGAAGATCATTTTCAAGGCTTAGTACCTATTTAATGGTCAGTATTAATTGTATGCTTAAAACTGAGTATTTTATTGTTACTATTGGCTTACTGGTCAATACTTATAAAAGTATCGCAGTGGTTAAGGCAAATATTGCCACTGAAAAGATAATCGAGAATGTCGAGTTCATTTAAAAAGAATTAAAAAAAGCCATTAATTTTAAAATAATAAAAAGCTGCATTGCCTATCCCGATTATGACAATAATCGAATCACTGTATTAGAAGGCCAAAAAAATTATTCTGTTAAGATTTTTATCCCTGTTGTTAACCGAGGCGGCTTAACGTTAAACCCTGAAAAAACAACAACTGGGGTTGGTGTAATTTATATAGTTTCTGTGAAATAACTTCATCAAGCCATTGCTAATAACTAGCGGCTACACGCTAATAGCGGACAACAATTGTTAGATAAGTAGGCTTTATTAAGTACATATTATTACCTCAGCTTCATCCTATCAACTACCTGTAAATAATAACACTGCCATAGCTCGGTTCCTGCTGTGAGAGATGGGGCGTTAATTTAGTGGTTTGTCCCTCTATGGGTATTATTTTTTGATGGCGATTTTTTTCTATGCCTTTGTTACCCAAAAAAATTCGTTGTTTGTCACCAAAGCTTTTTTGTGAATTTAGTCGTTCATTTCTGGGTGGCATGCCCATATAAAATCGGTAACATTTGCTAAAGTGCGGTGTTGAGACAAAGCCGCAGGCAGTTGCAATCTCAATAATCGAGAGTGAGGTTTGTTTGAGTAATTGTCTGGCGCGAGCTAGCCGTAGCTTTAGATAATAACGCGATGGGGTACAATTTAAATATTTTTGAAAAAGCCTCTCAAGTTGACGACGAGAGATATTGACGTAATTGGCTAACTCATCTAAGTGAATAGGCTCTTCTAAATTATTTTCCATTAACGAAACTAACTCAACCAATTTCGGTTGGGTGTTACCTAAAGCATGGCGCATGGGCACTCGCTGATAATCCGCTTCCGAGCGCAGGCGATCGCATACAAACATATCAGAAATTGCAGCGACTAATTCACTACCATATTGTCGCTGAACCAGCGCAAGCATCATATCTAATGGCACAATACCGCCAGAGCTGGTGAGCCTGTCCTTTGATAAAGAATACAAATGGTTGTTATTATTTGCCTTGGGAAAGTTTTCTTTAATAGACGGTATGCATTCCCAGTGGGCGCTAAATTCACGATTATCTAATAAACCTGCCGCAGCTAGTACATATGCACCTGTGCATACCGCACCAAGAGCGACACCTTTACGGTCTAATTGTTTTAACCAATTGAGCTGAATTTTGGTATAACTACGAGTAATATCGATTCCGCCAACAACGATAAGAGTGTCTAGGTCGATAGCATTACTGACACTTACATCAGCCAAAATCTCGACACCATCGCTGGATTTTACGGATTCACCATGTTCACTAATCACAAGCCACTGATATAACTCTTGACTTGATAACTGGTTGGCCATGCGCAGAGGATCAATTGCTGAGGCAAAAGAGATCAGGGTAAAATTATCAATTAATAGGAACCCTATTTTTTGAGGTTTATCACTAGCATTGTGTGTTTTCATAGCTACTCAAATAATAATCACTTACATTTAAATAATGTTATCTATCTCATTGAACACCTTCTTAATACTTGTCATTTGATAATGTGTGTAGCAAATTGTCAATCAAAATAATCCTTAATTATTTAAGGGTATATTCTCTTTAAAATAATACAAATTGCTTATGCTTTCGTTTATTCATTTAAGGCTTTATTGCCTCAGGGTATCCCATGATAACGACTGCTACTGCGGCCTTTATTTTTAAATTTAGGCGCGGCAATTATCCATTTAATTTCAGCGGTTTTGGAGCTTCTTTGAAAGTACCCACAGGATCCCCACAAAAAAAGTATCGATCAGACAATTGCGCCTAAATGTTTTTTTTGATCGCTGTCCTGCCCAAGGTTTCACTGGCAACAATGTCGTAAAGGTACATATAACAGTCGCAGCAAGGCAAGGTGGCGTGTGTCGAAGTATCTAAAGTATGTTCTAAAGCGACTAAGTCAATCGGATTTCTCGGTTGTGTAAAGCAAGTAGACCTAAAACGTGCACTACTATTTGAATTTAAAATCCAACATGAAAAATTTTAAAGAACTAAAGAGACACCGACCCATAAGGTACTAGTGGCATCGCCCCTTAGGTATAGCCGTGACTCTCTGAATATCGACTGTCGCATGCCTACCTAACAATGTAGGTTAGTGCTAACAACCTTTATCAAAAATATAATTGTCAGGAGATATAAAGCCATGGCCGCACTTCCAAAGAAAGCAAAAGTTGTCATCATCGGTCAGGGTGGCATCGTCGGTGCGTCAGTTGTGCATCATTTAATCGAGTTAGGCTGGGACGATATCGTTGGTCTCGACAAGGCTGCGATCCCAACAGATATTGGTTCTACTGCGCATGCATCTGATTTTTGTTATATGACGTCACACGATCAGATGACTTGTTCCACCACTATTTATAGCCGTAAGTTTTTTGAAAAGATGGGTAATTACACCCGTATTGGTGGTTTAGAAGTTGCTCGTGTCGGCGATGATGAACGCATGGAAGAATTAAAGCGCAAAGTTGGCTCGGGTAAGGCATTTGGCTCTAATGTCAGTATGATTAGTGCCCGCGAGGCCAAAGAAAAATTTCCTTTACTCGAAGAAGATATGATTCAAGGCGCCTTGTGGGATCCCGATGCAGGTCTAGTATCGCCGCGGTCACAAACGGTCACCGGTATTCTTATTGAAAATGCAGTCGCCACTGGTAAATTAACTACCTTCTCTGGTACTGGGGCGACGGGTATCGATGTTGAAGATGGACGTATTCGTGGTGTACAAACCGACAAAGGCTATATCGAGACCGAAAACGTAGTGGTTTGTGCGGGTATCTGGGGGCCATTAGTGGCCGAGATGGCAGGCGAGAAGCTTCCGATGATGCCTGTTGGGCACCCATTGACCTTCTTTGGACCTTACAATGAATTTGAAGGCACCGGAAAAGATATTGGTTTTCCTTTGCTTCGAGACCAAGGTAACTCCGCATACATGCGTGACACCGGCGATCCAAAGACCGCAGAGGGAGGGCAGATCGAATGGGGTTACTACGAAGAAAATAATCCTCGTTTAGTTCGGCCAAAAGATATTTTAGAGCAGCGTGATGCGCGTCTATCGCCCTCGATGCTAGATCTGGATATCGAACAAATCATGGGGCCACTGGAGCGTGCCATGGAACTAACGCCTATACTTGGTGAACTTGGTTTTGATGAAAAGCACTCCTTTGATGGTTTATTATCAGTAACTACTGACGGTGGTTCACTCGTCGGAGAATCGCCAGATACACGTGGTCTCTGGATCTGTGAGGCTATCTGGGTAAAAGACGGCCCGGGTATGGGTAAGGTGCTTGCCGAGTTGATGACCCATGGTAAAACTGAATTTGATATTGCCGGCATCGATATCGCACGTTTCTATCCGATTCAGAAATCAGATAACTATACCTACGAGCGCTGTTATGAATCCTCTTTTAAAATTTATAATCCGCCGGTTCACACGCGCGAGCCCTACGATCGCGGCCGCAATATTCGTCGCAGTCCATTCTGGGTGCGCGAGAAAGAACTCGGTGCGCACTTTTTAGAAGCTGCCGGTTGGGAGCGGGCTCAAGCCTATGCCGCTAACGAGTATCTTTTAGAGAAGTATGCCGATCAGGTGCCCGTTCGCGAGAACGAGTGGGACAATCGTCATTTTTGGCGTGTTGCTAACGCCGAGCAATTGGCCATGAGTGAGAGCGTGGGGATGATTAACGTATCCCACTTTGCCATCTTTGATGTCTCTGGCCGAGATGCAGAGGCATTGATGGAATATCTAAGTGTGGCCAAGGTCGGTGACACCACACCATTGGGTAAAGGTGTCTACACTCATTTTCTTGATGAATTTGGCGGTGTCCGCTCTGACCTAACTATTGTGCGTATGAAGGAAGATCGCTTTCGCGTTATGTGTGGCGGCGATACCGGCCACCGCGATTATGTCTGGATGAAGCGCATGGCCGATAATAAAGGCTACTCCGTCTTTATCGAGGAGCGAACTGACCATATTGCAGCCTTAGGGCTTTGGGGTCCAGATGCAAGAGCGACCTTACAATCCATTGTCGACAAACCCGAAGAGCTAAGCTGTGAAAATTTCCCTTATGTCACTACCAAAGAGATCAGCGTTAGTGGTATCCCCATCTGGGCTTTTCGCATTTCTTATGTCGGTGAGCAGGGTTGGGAACTTTACGTACCCTTTAGCTATGGCATTACCTTGTGGGACATACTTATCGATAAAGGCGTGGTGCCGGTCGGTGCTGAGACCTATGGCAATAGCCGCCGCCTAGAGAAAAGCTTGCGCCTACAAAACGCCGATCTCTTAAGTGAATACAACCTCTACGAAGCGGGTTTATCTCGGCCTAAAGTGAAAGAAGCCAATTTTAATGGTAAAGCGGCCTATTTAGAGCAGCGCGAGCTCGACTATCAGCCAGCTTATATGTGTACTATGAGTATGATGGAAAATATCGACGCCAAAGGCGTTGCACGCTATCCAATCGGACAGTGGCCGCTTATCGATCCAGCAACTGGCGCTGTTCTTGTCGACTCGTTGGGCCGCAGATCTTACGCAACTAGTACTTCATACGGTCCCTCACTGGGTAAGAATCTTATCCTAGGCTACCTACCCCACGAACACGCAAAGATAGGCAATATACTGGCCATGGAGTATTTTAATGAACGCTATAAAATTATAGTAGAAGCCGTGGGTTGTCAGCCACTATACGATCCAAAAAATGTAAAGCCCAAGTCTTAGTCTTTACAACACGCTTTAAAAGCCCTTGGGCTTAATCAAATTGATTATGCCCAAAAGTACCTCAAACGAGTATCGGCAAAATAACTAGGTGCCTGTCGGACTTAGGGAAGCTTAGCGAGGAAGTGAAAAATCGAGGGCATTTTTTCAGTCATTTGAGGCGAATAGAGGGCCTACTTAACGAAAAATATAGGGAAAATACGCCGATTCTTCGCTGCCGCATTAGATTCTTACTAAGTCCGACAGGCTCCTAGGTGCCTTCCTAAAAAGTAATCCACAGATGGATACCGTTTAAAGTTGATTTAGGGTTGGGTTCAACCTGAGAGGAGACTTGATAAGCTTACAGGTATAAATACCCTCGGGGATTTATACCTGTG
>JBLIFG010000021.1:0-36953 GCA_047633635.1 Cellvibrionaceae bacterium
ATGCCTTACATGTCTTAAATAGTCTAAGTAAAAAATTATTTGCGTGTTAATTTTCTACCATGGTGCGTACAAAAGTCTCTCTCTATGATGGTCAATTAACGCGATGATTAAGAGCTATCTTTATTTATCGTGCGGGTGTGTTTTTACGCTGAGACGTCAACCTATAATTTCACAGTCTAAATCTATAACTTCAATATAGTTATTCCATGAGTAGGCCCATTATTCGCCTTAAATGATCAAAAAAATGCCCTCGATTGCTCACTTTCTCGCCATGATTTCCTAAGTCCGACAGACTCCTAGAGCTTGTTAATAAATATGACCCATAACATTTCTTGTGCCACTAATAGCTGCCTATAACTCATTGAACATTAAAAATAATTTCGTCACGCTTATTGAATATTAATGGCAAGTATTTACGTTTGCCTCTCATTGAGTGGTATCGGTCATTTGACTCGATAGATATTTACTGTCAACGACTAATGATTTATTTTAATTAACGATAAGTGCATATGAAGCCTCTGTAGGTTGCTTTAGTCCCAACATTTTTTTGATAATTTAGATGTGAACATAGATCAATAAGATCGTGCCTTTATGTTGGAGGCTGGCCAATTTCTGCAAGCTTTGTTCAAAGTTGATTGAATACTGACAGAGTGAGCTTTGCGTTTATTCAAGCTTGCGCAGCTATTAAATACTGATGGTTAATGGGCTAATTTGAGGGTTGAGACACCAGCTGCTGTTTTGGTATGCATTTGATGCGTTATTTTCCGCCAAAGCTAAAGATCTATCTATTGATAAATAGTTTTAAAACCACGCAGTGGAGGAGACTGAAAATAAGGCGGATACTACTCGGTTAAGTCGTTGACGACTAAGTCGAGTAATTGCATTAGCTGTTGTGTTTGCTCGCTGTCGATATGATCAAATTTACAACCTATTTGATAAGGGATGTCGACTGCTTTTAACTTTAAGTCTTGTCCCAGCTGCGTTAGCTGGACAAAGCGTTGGCGCTTATCTCGGTGGTTCTTAAGCATTTGAAGTAAACACTTGTCAGCCATCTTTTTTAAGATCTGTGTCATAGCACCGCCATCAATGGCAGTTTTTTCTACAAGTTCAGCAATAGTTATTTCGTCTTGCTCCCACAGCGCCATCATCACAATATATTGTGGGTAGGTTAAATTGAGCTCACGCAGTGGTTCGCGATAAGCACGAACAATACTGTTTGACGCCATATACAAGCGGTGGCAAAGCTGGTTTTTAAGTTTTAATTGAGCAAATGGCATAAGTATTCCTCTGTAATATATATTAATTTGCATGCAAGTTATTTGCAATCAGTATTTGTCTCCTGTATTGTTTTGCATGCAAAATAAATTCTGTTAATTTTTATCACACTCTCGGAGTTCTCTATGAATGTATTACAAGACATTGCGTACACCGCAAAAGCATCAGCAACTGGCGGCCGTGAAGGCGTCGCAAAATCTGACGATGGTCGTCTAAACCTAACATTATCAACGCCTAAGGCCTTAGGCGGCGATGACGGCAAAGGCACTAATCCTGAGCAGCTATTTGCAGCGGGCTATGCGGCTTGCTTTATTGGCGCACTAAAGTTTGTTGCAGGGCAAGAAAAGCTCAACTTACCAAACGACACTCACATCAATTCAGAAGTCTCTATTGGTGCTATCGATGGTGGTTTCGCTATTGCGGTTAAGCTAGCTGTGTCATTAGGTGATATGGATAAAGCCGATGCACAGCTAATGGTAGATAAGGCACATCAGGTATGCCCTTACTCAAATGCGACTCGTGGCAATATTGAAGTAACGCTTTCGGTCATTTAAAAGGCCGCATTGTAACGATATAGGGCACGCATCTTTTACGCCTAGAGCGTGCCCTAAGTTTATCTATTCAGGCTTTATGAATTTAATAAGGCCTGAATAGGATTTGGAATACGCTTTTTATCAATGCGCATCACTTGGCTTCTGCAGGAAAATCCTGTGGCCACTAGACTATCCTTATATTGTTCATTGTTGATGACCGCCGCCCAAGACAGCGCGTAAATCTTTTTAGAGGTGTCTACATTGGCACTTTCATGTCCGTAAGTTCCAGCCATACCACAGCAGCCTACATTAATTATCTCCAGCTTATGTCCAAGCTGTTCAAAAATTGTCTGCCAGTTTTTAATTGCGGGGGCAGCGTTAGTTTTTTCTGTGCAGTGGGCTAATAAGTGATAGGTTTTTGCATTGACACTCGCCTTAGTTGGCTGGCTATTGGCAAACTGCTGCGCGGCTAGCCACTCTTGTACTAGTAAAACATTAGGTGCGTTAGCGACAACTTTGGTATATTCACTGCGGTAAGCTAATGTCATTGACGGCTCTATGCCTACTAAGCTTATATTCGTTTTAGCTAGGTCATTAAGTGTATCGCTGGTGGATTGAGCGATGCGGCCAAACTCTTTGCGAAACCCATGGACATGAAGTGGTTTTCCATTAGCTACAAATGGTGCTATCCAGGGTACAAAGCCGAGCTTGCGAATCAAATCGATAGTGTCGAGTACAAGTTCGGTTTCAAAAAAACGTGTAAAGGCATCGAGTACAATAATAACAGACCGTTTTTTATCTTGCGCATCCAAGTTTTTAAAATAGTCATTATGAGTGTAGTAGACATCGCGCTCGCGGAGCTCACGATCAAAATCGATGGTCGACAACAGTGGGCTGTCGGTCATGCCTAAGGCTTTGTCTAGGCAATAACTCAGGCCTATTTTCATGGCAAAATTATAGCTGCGCGGAAAGCTTGCCATCAGCGGTAACGTCTTTTCTAAAGAGCCCACAAAGAAATCTTTGCTTGGACGCAGATACCGACTGTAATAGAGCTCTAAAAATTTAGAACGAAACTCAGGGACGTCGACTTTAACAGGGCATGAGCCGGTACAAGATTTACAGGCAAGGCAGGCCATCATCGATTCATGTACTTCGTGAGAAAAATCATAAACACCGGCTTTCTTTGCGAAACTATTTCTGATTTTACTTGGCAGGCTCGCAAGCATTTGCAGGCTCGTTTGCGCATGAATTTTTTGCACCTCACTGGTGGTGCTAGTGCCCTTTTTATCAAGTTGGCGCAACCATTCGCGAATTAATGATGCTCGACCTTTAGGCGAGTGTGTGCGCAGCCGCGTGCCTTTCCAAGAGGGGCACATAGCATCATTTGGATCCCAGTTATGACAGGCTCCGTTGCCGTTACAAAACATGCCCTCGCTATAGTTCTGCCAATTTTCTTTTGAAATTGTTTTATCGTATTGGCCGCGAGTTTTTACCTCATCGATTTTAAGCAAAGGAATGTTTTTGCTGGGGGTGGCGATTTTACCGGGATTGAGTTGATTGTTAGGATCAAAGGTCTGCTTGATTTGTTGCAGCAGGGGGTACAGCGCGCCAAAAAATTTAGGTGAAAATTCAGAGCGTACGCCTTTACCATGCTCACCCCATAGAAGCCCACCATACTTATGGGTGAGCTCAACCACTTGATCGGTAATCGTACGCACTAATTTTTCGTCGTTGGGTGCTTTCATATCAAGTATGGGGCGCACGTGCAAGACGCCGGCATCAACATGTCCAAACATACCATACTGCAAATTATGAGAGTCGAGTAGTGCCCGAAACTCTACTATAAAATCGGCGAGATGCTCGGGTGGTACAGCAGTGTCTTCAACAAAGGCCATTGGGCGAGCTTCACCTTGGGTATTGCCCAGCAGGCCCACTGCTTTTTTACGCATCCCCCATATTTTTTTAACGTCATCTCCCCATGCAATGGTGTAGGCATGGCTGACCGAGGTGTCAGAGTTTAATATTTTAAGTAAGGGCTGCATTGATGCTTTGAGCTCTTCATCGCTATCGGCGCTGAACTCAATAAGGTTGATACCTTCGACAGTTTTTTTGTGGGTAGTTTTGCTGGTATTTTTATCGGTATTGTCTTCAGGGAAAAATTCGGCAATCGACTCCCAAATAATATCGCCCTTAGCGAGATTAAGAACGCGAGAATCAATAGTCTCGATTGAAGTCGGTCCTGCGGACATAATAGTCTTAGCATCGCGAAGGGCAGCGTTAAAACTAGCGTAAGATAAATTAACAAGGGCAGTTTTTGTAGGGATAGGCAGTAGGTTAATTTTTGCTTCGCTAATAAAACCGAGGGTGCCTTCGCTGCCGCAAAGAATACTATTTAAGCTAAAGTGATTGTTGTCGTCGCGAATATGAGCAAGATCATAACCTGTTAAACAGCGGTTGAGTTTAGGAAAAATCGCCTTGATTTCGTCTTTATAGTTTCTATCAATATCGTCGACTAGTTGATAAATGCGTGCAGCTAAATTGTCTTTTAATTGCTCTTGCTTAAGTGTTGCTTCATCAATCGCGAAGGTATCGAGAACACTACCGTCCATTAAGACAGTTTTGAGGGCAAGCACATGATCGCGTGTTTTACCATAAGAACAAGAACCTTGGCCGGCTGCATCGGTATTGATCATGCCGCCAACAGTGGCGCGATTACTGGTGGATAATTCCGGTGCAAAAAAATAGCCGTGGGGCTCAATTTCAGCGTTGAGTTGGTCTTTAACCACACCGCATTGAACCCGTGCCCAGCCATCTTGAGTATTTATTTCTAAGATTTTATTCATATGCTTAGAGGTATCTACCACCATGCCATCAGTCAGTGATTGACCGTTAGTGCCAGTGCCGCCACCGCGTGGGCTCAGTACGATCTGTTGATACTGCTTTTGAGAAGACAGGCTCGTCAAGATGACAAGATCATCGTTATTTTTTGGATAGACAACCCCTTGGGGCAGTATTTGATAAATAGAGTTATCCGTTGCTAGAACAGTTCGGTTGGCGTAGTCCATACAAATTTCACCGCTAAAATCAGTGGCTTTAAGGGCATTAGCAAATGCCATATAAAGCACTTGAGTAGATGATGTTTCTGTAATTGCGGGTATCATGATATGTATATCTTTATTTAAATTTGAGCGAATTATTGGCGATGTTAGCGAAATAAATTTTCTATATCGATCGCGATAGTTATAATGGCGACAAACAACGTCAATAAATGAAGACGTCTGTCGGCGCAGAACTTGTCAGAAAAATTATAATAAGAAGGACTTGATAAATAATGTCTAGTTAATTAAAGCTGAGAGAGTAAAGGCAAATAAATAGGACCTGCACTAAAAAAATCTAATCAAATCAAACAAAGTAATACAATAAATAGATATTTTTATAGGCGAGTAATACAATTGCGTACTACTCACCTATACTCGTGTTTTTAACAACAGAGCTTATATGCCTGATATTGGCTGCTAAGCCCTTGTGCTGAAGGTATTAGTAATAACTACAAAGCGGCCAGTACAGCATCATAATTAGGCTCTTGTGCAATTTCTGGCACAAGTTCGTTATAAAGTATTTTACCGTTGGTATCGATAATAACAACTGCACGCGCCAACAACCCGGTTAGTGGACCTGTTACAAAGGTTAACCCATAATGTTTGCCGAAATCAGCCGAGCGAAAGTTTGAGGCGGTTGTTACATTCTTTATGCTTTCTGCTTCACAGAAGCGCGCTTGAGCAAAGGGTAAGTCAGGCGACACACACAGTACAACGGTGTTGTCTAATGCGGTTGCTTTTTCATTAAACGAACGCACAGATTTCTGACAAGTCGGTGTATCGATGCTTGGGAATATATTAAGAATAACACGCTTGCCCTTGTAATCAGCTAAGGTTGTCTCACTTAAGTCCTGTAAAACAAGCGTAAAGTCTGGAGCTGCTGCGCCAACTGTCGGTAAATTACCCGATGTTTCAACGGGTGTTCCTCTTAACGTCACTGTGGCCATTTGAGCCTCCTATAAATAAATGTTAATAAGTTAATGTTGTAAGTTATATAGTGTATCAATAGCTGTTGAATCAAAATCCATGTACTTACGCATCTTTTCTTAAATACCGACAAGCTATATGTTGCCGTCTAAGTAATATCAGCTCAATGTCTAAATATTGAAAAGAGCGCTAACAACAAAATTAATCGTAAGATTTGAAATTAACTCAACAATATTCGTATTATATCGGGATTCAGTTTTATCTCTAGAGTTAATTTTCTGGAAGTCCCCCCTGTTGTTATTTTTTGATACTTGCAAATCTAGCTGTTGCTGTCAATAATCAATGGGAGTATTGGAGGCTTAGCTAGGTTGGTGGTAAAGTTGATGATTACTATAATAAATATGTCGGATAAATAAGTCATATGTCACCTTCGATCCTTTTTATTGCTGTCTTTATCTATATTATGTTTTTGTTTGGTCTTGCCCGTTGGGGAGATCGGCAACAGTTTTCAGAGCATAGTATTGTTCGTCACCCCGCTGTATATGCACTTGCTCTTGGCGTTTATTGCACATCTTGGACGTTTTACGGACTTGTAGGTACTGCCTCTGAGCAGGGCTGGCGTTTTTTACCTATTTTATTAGGCCCTATTCTGTTGTTCACTATCGGCTATCCTCTGCTAGAGCGCATCCGCCGGGTGACGCGACAAGAACATATTCATAGTATCGCCGATTTTATCGCATCTAGGTATGGCAAGCGCCAAGGTGTGGCTGCAACAGTCAGTTTGGTTGTGTTATTGGCTATTATTCCCTACATCGCACTGCAATTAAAAGCTGTATCGGACACGTTATTGTTGACGATTGGCGATAATTTTTTAGCAAGCCAAGATGTCACTTTTTTGATTGCAGTCAGCATGATTGCTTTCTCTTTGCTTTTTGGTGCAAGGCGTCTGGATATGTCGGGCTATCACTCCGGTTTAATGTCCGCGATTGCATTTGAATCGGTTGTCAAAATTGGTGTATTAATTGTCATCGCGGTGTTCGCACTCTCGTGGTTGCCTAGCGATGCCTTCAAGCCTTCAGCCGATGTCTTCACGACCGATATTTTTACGGCCAATCATATGTTTGCCGATAAGCCCTCTTGGCTGCGTTTTTTTGTAGAGACCTTGTTAGCTATGTGTGCAATTTTTTGTTTGCCGCGAATGTTTCATGTCACCTTTGTAGAGTGTTTGTCGAAGGATCATTTGAAAAAGTCACGCTGGCTATTTGTAAGTTATCTCGTAATTATTAGTCTATGTGTACTACTTATCGCGAGCGTGGGTAACACTTTGTTTTATGGCGAGCTTGCAGTTAATGGTGATAATTACGTCATTGCATTGCCGTTGATGAAAGATTTGTCGTGGTTGGCATTACTTGCATTCTTGGGAGGTTTTTCGGCGGCAACAGCAATGATTATTGTCGCAACCATCACGCTCAGTCAAATGTTTAGCAACGATGTGATTTTACCGCTGTTGGTACGCCGTCGAAATACAACGAATCAAACCAGTGATTTTTCTCGAAGCTTAATTATTGCAAGGCGCTTAATGGTCTTGTTCGTCGTGCTAAGTGCCTACTTATATCAAATTATTTTGGCAGAAAATGTCGCATTAACCAGTATTGGTTTAATAGCCTTTGCACTAGTCGTGCAGCTCGCACCGGGTATTTTATTTGGGCTCTATTGGCGCAAGGGTAACGCCTATGGGCTTTATGCAGGATTGGTCGTTGGCTTGAGCTTATGGTTTTACACCTTGATGATCCCACTGCTTGTTAATGCGGGCTTGATTAGTCCATTTGTCTTAGAGGACGGTTTGTTTGGCTTGGCGTGGCTCAAACCAGAATCCTTATTTGGTTTAAGCTTTGGCGATAGCTTTACTAGAGGTGTGATAATAAGCCTAGGTGCCAATATAATTTTTTATTGTTGGTACTCGTTTACATCAAATGAAAACTTTTCTGATCGAGTTCAAGCGAACGCATTTACAAATCTAGAAAAAACCGTTTATAAACCCTACCAAGACATAAATCTCGAGGATCTCTATCGTTTACTGCAAGAATTTTTAGGCACAAAAATGACAGAGTCCTTGTTTGATGAATGTGGTCAAGGTGTAACGGCTAATGATAAGTTGAGCTTGATTGAAAAATCTCAAAAAATGTTGGGTGGTATTGTTGGCATTGCGTCATCACAAACAATGTTGAGCAGCCTACATACTGGACAAAAACTAGCAGTAGAGGATGTTGTTAATTTATTTGGTGAAACCACCAAGGCCCTGCGTTTTAATCAAGAAGTCATGTTTGCCTCGTTTGAAAATATATCCTCGGGTATCAGTGTGGTTGATAGTGATTTGAAGTTTATTGCTTGGAACCATCGCTATGAGACTATGTTTGACTATCCTGGTGGTATGTTAAAAATTGGTTTGCACGTTGCCGATGTAATGCGCTATAACGGCGAGCGCGGGCTCTTAGGTGATGGCAATATCGATGATTTAATTCGCAAGCGTCTGTCATTAATGTCTACAGCTAATGCTTACCGTGTGATCCGAGCCCATAGCGACGATATGATCATAGAGATTAAAGGACGTCCCTTACCCAATGGTGGTTATGTAACGACATATGATGATATAACTGAATTTATTATTGCGCAGCGACAGTTAGAGGATGCCAATCTTAATCTTGAAAAGCGCGTACAGGAAAGAACAGAAAAAATAGAAGAAATAAATCACGATCTAGTTCAAGAGATAGAGCGCCGAGGTCAGGTTGAGAGTGAGTTAAGAGCGGCAAAGCATCTTGCCGACGATGCAAATGCCTCTAAAACTAAATTTTTAGCCCTCGCGAGCCACGATATTATGCAGCCATTGAATGCGGCTAATCTTTATGCAAGCGCGCTTCAGGACGGCAAAGAGTACGATCCTAATTTAGTGGAGCAATTAAAAAGCGCTATTCAAAATACTGAGTCGATTATCTCATCCTTGCTGGAAATCTCACGGCTTGAAAGTGTCGTGTTAGCGCCAAATCTAGAAAGCTTTAGCCTGCATAGACTGTTATCGAATTTAGTGGGTGAAGCGATGGTGCAACTGCCGGGTGATCTCGAAATACGCTATTGTAAAACTTCTCTTAATGTTCGTTCCAACAAGCATTATCTCCGACGCATCCTGCAAAACTTCATCTCTAATGCGGTCAAGTATACGCAGACGGGCAGGGTGCTAGTGGGTTGTCGTCGCATTTATGGTGATAGCACGCAACAGGAGATGGTGGAGATTTGTGTCATCGATAATGGTGTCGGTATATCCGAGCAAGAATGCACGGCAATTTTTGATGATTTTTATCGCAGTCAGCGTCAACAACAGCAAGATATAATACCTGGTATAGGCCTAGGCTTGTCAGTGGTAAAGCGCTTCAGTGATTTGCTGCAACATCAGATTCGTTGTCGCTCGGAGCTTAATCACGGTAGTTGTTTCTCTATTCGAGTGCCCATTATTAGTGATGCGGTTATTGATGAGGGCACTGCGGTGGTTAGCGGTCTAGTCGATAAGCCGCAAGATCAGCTCAAAGACTTAAGGGTGATTTATATTGATGATGATCCGCAAAATTTATTAGCTACCTCAACGCTATTAAAGCATTGGCACTGCGATGTTAGTTTGTTTGAACGCGTCGAAGAAGTTACCTCCTACGCTAATACGGCACCTCCGCCCGATGTAATTTTGATGGATTATCAGTTGGGTAACGTTAAAGTTAATGGTGTGTTATTGGCCGAGCAATTAATCGTATCTTGGCAGGCCCGTTTTGGCGAAAATATATCTGTTCCCGTCTGTATTATTTCGGCGGCAACCGATGTTGATCTAAGCACTATAGTCGCCAAGGCGGGTTTTGAGTTGCTACGAAAACCATTAAAACCCGCAAAGCTGCGCGCTCTGCTGGCTCAGTTTGGGCAGCGTAAGAGCTTATGATAATTTAGTGGGCTAGCCTTAATGCTTGTTTGTTGCTAACACTACTGCGTTCAACCGGGCTGAAAGTTCGCGCCACGCTCTCTACTATTTGATAAGTTTGGATGATTTTAAAATCGTCGTACCCAAGAAAATTATTGACGATTCTTTATGGGTCTAGTGGCAATCGCACTCAAGGCTTGGCGACGGGTGAGTGTAATCCTTTGGTTTGCTTTAACGCGTGTGGTGCGTGGACATTTGCAGAGTTAATGTCGAGAGTTATTATAGTGACCGTTTTGGTGAGAGTTGCTGTCTAGGCCTGTTGCAAGGCGTTGTGTATGCGCGCAGCCGCAGAAGTTAACTGTAAAGTGAGGTTTGACGTTTTGAGGGTGTTGGATTTATAGAAATTGGAGGCATAAAAAAAGCGAATCTCGAAAGATTCGCCTTTTTAAATAACATAGACTATTTATTAGATAGCTACGATATTCTCAGCCTGTGGGCCTTTTTGTCCGTCGGTAACGACGAATTCAACTTGCTGACCTTCGGCTAGTGTTTTGAAACCTTCACCAGAAATTGCACTGAAATGTGCAAAGACGTCTGGTCCGGCTTTTTGCTCAATAAAACCAAAACCTTTTGCTTCGTTGAACCACTTAACGGTTCCTGTAGTTGTGTTAGACATAATATTATCCTGAAATTTATATAAGTAGTGCCTTAAATAGGCTTGAATCGCTTAAAATATAGACTGGAACTTATAAACTGCAGGACGAGGTATTACGAATAAAACGGCGAAATGTAGGATGTAAATAAAGGCTTCTTTCTAGCTGAGGGACAATATATAGAGGTTGTTCGCACTTGTCCATGATTTTTTAGTAATTTTAAAACTAAAGACAATAAGCAAGGTATTTGTTAGATAATGAAAACGGGCTGCGTGCAAATTAACTTGCCGCAAAAGCACTGAGCTATCAGATGCGAGAAAGGCCCCGCTGACTGGAGACAAGGTTAATAATGCTCACTATGTATCGACTATAAATTTATAGTGCCCATAAAAAAGTGCTAGATATGGTCTTTATCTATGGCTAAATGCGATAGCATGATGACTGCCTGGGTACGATTGCTGACGCCCAGCTTACGAAAAATAGCAGTAATGTGTGCTTTTATCGTGGCCTCGGTCACGCCTAACTCAAAGCCTATTTGTTTGTTTAGCCAGCCCTCACGCAAGTAGCAAAGTACACGATACTGCTGTGGTGTTAGTGCAGCAATCTTGGCTGCTAGTGTTTTCTCTTCTTCGGTGATGGGTGATGCGTGAAAAGGAATATGTGGCGGTAGCCAACGCTCGCCATCGGTTACTGTGCGGATAGCTTCGTAGAGTGTACTTACCGAGGACGACTTAGGAATATAGCCACTGGCACCGTGACCTATAGCTCTATTGATGATCGAAGCATTCTCATTAGCTGAAATAACAGCAATGGGTATGCTTGGAAATTTTTCTCTGACAGTGATGAGGCCGTATAAGTCTTGACTACCAGGCATATTTAGATCGAGTAAGAGCAGATCTATATCTTGATTCTGTGCAAGAGCGCTGAGTGTTGTCTCAAGATTTGACGACTCACTAATAGTGCTTTTTTCAAAGTTTTGATTAATAACTTCTAAAAGAGCATTACGAAACAGCGGGTGATCATCCGCAATATGGAAGTGATACATGCGTGACTCAGTTATTGTTATTAATTTATCATGCTATTTTAACATCACTAGCCCAAACAGCCAACCAAAGTCTGAAGGTTGTTGACCACTCATTAAATATGGCTTTAGCTTTTGGGTGACATTTTAGACGTTATAATTGGGTATGACATTTGCTTGTTAGACAAACACAACAACTTTTACGTAATTTATTGACACTTGGAGTAATGTATTTATGAAAAAATATCTTCAATTCTGGTTTGTCTTAATAGCCACCACAGTAACAAGTGCTAACATTATGGCTGATGATTTTTTGAGAATTGAATTGAAAAATCGGAGTGCCGCTAGTCTTAAATCTGTCTTGTCTAAGTTAGTGGAAGATGACGTGAAAATAATAGCAGATGGTAATAGTTTAATTTTGAGTGGAGAGATGTCAACTTTGACTCAATTAAAAAAGATCACTATCGACTTAGATATAGCTAGTGTCTCTCTATCCGTCTCGATTTATCGCGGTGTCGATCCTAATATCCTTAAAGAGCCCAAAGGCGTCAAGATATGGGGAACTAACCGAACCAGCAATCGACTAGATACAGTGATAATAGAAAATGGACAGCGTTTGGTCATTAATGAAACCAAGTTATTAGCGGTGCCGGTAGCGTCTTTTAGCTTGAGCTTTAACGAAGTATTTGATGCCAATGATAGCTCAGATGCCGATAACAACATGAATGATTCAGTTGATCTAGACTTATCAGAAAGACAGCTAGGCTCGGTTTTTAATAGGAGTGAAGTTATAGCAATAGACAACAGCTTATTTGTTGAGCCATCTTTGCTTTCAGCTCAAAAGGTACAGGGTAAAGCTAGACCTGATGATCAGTTAAGCTCCCCAACAGATGATGCATTAAAAGAAAAAGTTTTTATTCGTTATAGTGTGCCCAGTAGTTTGGATA
Source organism: Cellvibrionaceae bacterium (assembly GCA_047633635.1). Classification (GTDB taxonomy): domain Bacteria; phylum Pseudomonadota; class Gammaproteobacteria; order Pseudomonadales; family Cellvibrionaceae; genus CANLBN01. The sequence goes on from JBLIFG010000021.1 coordinate 12,410, forward strand.
ATACCAATGCCAACATTCAGCAGCGACAAGTATTGTCAACACAAACACATATTATGTCGCAGCGAGTTATTCATACCGATGAATGGCTGCAATTATCAGGGCATAAAGTTGTGTCATATCGACCTTCACTGAGCACAAGTAAAAAAGTAGTCTCAACCCAAAAGCAGACCGATTCAGATAATAATATATGGATTAAAGTCAATCGCCTAAACTAGCGGATGCTATTTTAGGGGGCTGCTTAGAGCTGAATCAGGATGACGTTTGATGGTTACATAAGCATCTAAGCTACTCATTATCCAACTAGCAATAAACGCAATTTTGGCAATAATAATAGTCGGGTCTTCATAAACTGTAAGTGATTCTTTAATGACTAGAGTTAAGCTATTCATATCTAGACGTTGCCGACCTTGCTCAATATCATTGGCAATGACCATCATCATGCTCCATGTGGCCTCCATAATAATAGCGAAGCTAATAACTGCAACCACGCTAAACAGCACTCCTCTAATGTAGCTTTTTAAATATAACTGCCCTAATCCTGGAAAAATAAGTGCAGAAAAATAAACTGGCTTCATTGTTTTTTTCATTACATTAAGCATAAGATTTTAAGAGTCTTGTAAACATTTTAGTCTGTCGCCTACACTTACCCGTTCACCGATACCTTGCGTTACGATGGTGTTTTCGCCAAAGGCAGGCGCTTTTTTGTTATCGGGCATAGCATTTAATTTTGCCAGCAAGCTGAATGGTTCTTGTTGGGGATTCTTTATACCGGTGTAGACGTTGATCGTTGGAATAATACAGCGCTGACATGGATAGCAATGCTTTAATTCATAATGTTCATTATGTAAGCCTTTAAGCGTATGTTCATAAAATGCATCCAAACCCTTGAGCACGATATTAGGACGAAAGTTATCCATCTCAACAGGGTCAAATTGCTGTTTTATTAGTGAAGAGTTTAATGCCTTCAGCGAATCCACATTACAAATTAAGATGGGTGCGGCATCTGCAAATAAGGTATGTGTTGCCTCGCCCAGTAGCTTAGGCCTACTTTGCGGACGCCTGTGGCCACTAGCCATTCGAACTAAGCGCAGCGCTTTAGGTGCGTTAATTGCTTGAGTTATCCACGCGCTTGCGGCCTCTCCTTCATCAACGACTTTGCAGCTATCCTTCCATACCTTTGCGTCAGTTATGGTGTCAGTCGACCCTGCTTCACCCGTATTTTTAAAGGGAATGATTAAATCATTCATACCTGTCTTTGATAAAATTATAGAATCAGCCGTTAATTGCGGCTGAATGAGTACCATTTTTGGGAATTGACGCTGAGTAAGAAAACCTCCATCGGGCTTTGTAATCATCCAGTGCCGGTCCCACTTAAAACCAGTGGCTGTTAGCTCGGCGCTACTAACAGCAATACCTCGCAATGATTTTACCGGGTATATAAATAATTGGTTGATTTCAATCGCCATAAAATAGACCCAAAAGTTTTAGTGATGAAAACTTATTACCGGCCCGAGCTTAAGGCCTGTTAACGTTGCTATTGCTATTGCTATTGCTGTTTGGCAGTCATTACGGCTAACTGCTCGGCGGTAGCTGGCAGTTGGTACTTATCTTTCCACTCGCTATAGGGCATGCCGTAAATGATCTCGCGCGAGGCTTCGTAGTCCAGCGTCTCACCTAAACTTTCAGCCTCTGTCTTATACCATTTACTGAGACAGTTACGGCAAAAGTCAGCCAAGTTCATAAGCTCAATATTTTGTACCTCCTTATGACTATCTAAATGGCTAACAAATTTTCGAAAAACGGCTGCTTCAATTTCTGTTTTGGTTTCTGGTTTCATCATTGGGTTTCCTCTTACAAATAATTAAAAATACTCTTAGCCCGCAGTAGCAATGATCTCTTTTTTCACCGACTGCTTACATCTCAAAAAGTATTGAGGATGGCAGTCGTAAGCGGTCATTTACCTATGTCTATTGTGAACTAGTGCTATGATTTACTTTTGAATTGCGTGAAAAACTTTAAGTGTCAAAGACCGGTCTTTTTAACGTGACTACTATAAATCGGCGAGAAAATATTATCGATAGAATTCATCGAAGCAAATATATTCAACAGTATCTCCATGGCTTATTGCCTGTCCAATAGGAATGACAGCGAGCCCATCGGCCTGCACAACGGATGATAATACGCCTGAGCTCTGATTAGAAAACATGTCTAGTTTATCGACATTGCGCCTCACTCGAACATACTCTTGGCGCTTAGGGTTGGCTTTAGTACTAAAATTGGCTATTAATAATGTAGCTGTGGGGGTGTTATTAATCTGCCCTTGTTGTAAGCATAAAAACGGTTTTACAAATAACAAAAAAGTGACAAATGTCGATACCGGATTCCCCGGTAAACCAAAGAATGGAGTTTTGTCTATGGCACCAAAAGCGAGTGGCTTGCCGGGTTTTAAGGCAATGCGCCATACATCAAGCACACCTAATTCTGCTACCGCGCGTTTAACGTGATCTTCATCGCCGACTGATACGCCGCCGGTAGAAATAATACAATCTGCCAATGCAGCAGCCTTTGCTAAGCAGGCTTTAGTCGCATCGAGGTTATCTTCCACAAGCCCTAGATCTAGAACATTCATATTTAGCTTTTTTAAAAAGCCCTTCAACAAATAACGATTTGAATTGTATATTTTACCCGCGACTAAAGGCTGACCAGGCTCTACTAGTTCATCACCAGTAGACAATATAGCGACAGTTAAGGGGCGCAATACCGAGACGTTGGCAATACCAATAGAGGCTAGTAAGCCTATATCTTGTGGACGTAAAACATGACCCTGTTGAAGAATGCGGTCACCAACTTGAATGTCTTGGCCTCGCGTGCGAACATTATTATGTGCTGCGATACCGGCGGGAACAATGACTGCGTCTTCTGTTATCTCGCATTGCTCTTGCATCACCACGGCATTAGCACCTTGTGGAATTTCTGCTCCGGTTAAAATACGTGCGGCGGTACCCATCGCTAGTTTTTGCGGAACACTACCCGCTGCAATAGTTTGACTGATGATAAACCGAGTGCTCGCGCTGTTTGAAAGTGCATCACAATTAATCGCATAACCATCCATAGCACTGTTATCTGCTGGAGGCACGTCTATATGAGAGATTTGATCTTCAGCGAGTGTTAGTCCCAACGAGTCTTCAAGGGGTAAGCTATCAATAACAACTTTACGCTCGACATTAATCTTTTTGGCGGCCTCTAAAATCCGATTAAGCGCGTCACTAATAGTTAGCATATCTGCTCATATTTTTGTCTGTTGTAATGAATGTTAAAATTTAACGATCAATATTAATTACGATCGTGTGGGATAGTTATGCTAATTTTTTTGTTGAATAAGCCCCACAAAGTTACACGGCTTATGGTTACTATCTAGCTGTCCTTTTAAAATCGCATCCCAACCCGTTTTACAGGCATTGTTCGAACCCGGCAGGCAAAAAATTAAAGTGTTGTTAGCAAGGCCGCCAATGCAGCGAGATTGAATGGTTGAATTACCAATTTCATCATAAGAAATTTGTCTAAACAACTCGCCAAAGCCATCGATCGTTTTATCAAACAAAGGCTTGACTGCCTCGGGCGTGCTGTCGCGTCCAGAAAATCCAGTGCCACCTGTGCAAATAATAACGTCTACATCAGGGTTGGCAATCCAAGCGGAAATAGTGGCGCGAATTTGATAGACGTCATCTTTGATGATGCTGCGATCCGCTAAAATATGGTTGGCCTCGAGAGCACTTTTGGCAAGTAGGTCACCAGAAGTGTCATTTGCCTGAGTGCGCGTATCTGAAATAGTTAAAACGGCAATGTTAAGCGATATATTTGTCATAGTCTTTTGGGTGCTTTAAAAAAGAGTGGTTGACCGTTAATACTGTAGTCGAGAATGATCTGAAGGCCTTGACCCTCGCTAATCCAATTTCGCCATAGTATAACTTTTTCTTGGAGCGGTGCTTCATTTTTTATAAGTAGGCTGTAAATGTTGGGCATTAAATCTGCGTCTTCAAACAACACACCAAGCTGTTGCTTATTGGCGAAGTTTGTCCATGTCGCTCTGTCCACAAAAGTATAGGCATTGCGCTCGGCTACAATATTCAGCGTCGCGCCCATACCTGTTCCTGTCTTAACATAATACTGATCAGCTGGGCGACGATTAGTTTCGCCCCACCAGCCTTGTTCCATTTGATGAGTGCCACTGTTATCAGCTCTAGACACAAACAGGGCATTAACGTTAACAATTTTATTCAATGCCTCAGCCGGCGTTAGCGATAATTTAACGTGCGCTGGATCTGTTTGTGGACCAACGATGATAAAGTCATTTTGCATTAATGGTATGCGCTGCTTGATGATGCCTTTTGTTAGTAAAGCTTTCTCCCCCGCGGGATCATGAGTAATGGCAAGATCGAGATCGCCGCGCTCTAGTAATTTATGTATTTGTCCGCTGCCGGCAACAATCGGTTTAACCGTTATCTTGTGATCCTGTTGAAAGGCGCTGACTAATACGCTTAGTAGGCCAGCATCCTCTAATGTCGTTGTTACACCAATGGCGATGATCGTATTAGATTTGCTAGAAGCACTGTGTCTGTTGCCAGCGTCATCATCGCTGCAAGCAACCAGTGTCATACCCATGATTAGGCTTAAACTTAAGTATACAAACAGTTTTTTAAAGCATCCCATTTAATATAACCTGATATTTTGAAGTGGTAGCAGCCTAGATTTTATAAGCTAGACCAAACCTAAAAAGTGTTGTAGTTCATTTGAATTAAAAAAAGTATCAGTATCAGCATGAATTGACACGCAGCCTTGCTCTAGTAAGAGAATGTCACTCGCTAAACCTTTAGCCTGCTTAATACTGTGAGTGGTGAGGATGATTTTGCAAGATGAACTCAGGTCTTGAATTAATGCGTTAATTTTTTGAGTGCGCACCGGATCAAGGTTAGCTGTAATTTCATCTAATAGTAATATCTGCGGTTTTAAGGCCCAGGCGCGAGCCAGTGCCACGAGTTGTTGCTCGCCTGTCGATAAGCTTTTAGCTTGGCGCTGTTTAAGATAGGTAATATTTGCCCAAGCTAAAGCATCATCTATAATTTTATTTTTTGTCTCGACCGTGTCGCTGTTTGTTTTTGAGGCGTGTGCGCGCTTGCTGTTTGCGTGGATATTGAAGTGCAGTGGTAGCGCTATATTTTCCCACACGCTTCTATTTAATAAAACAGCCTTTGCCGGCACCATTGTGAGCGTTGGTGGTTGCGGCTGCTGATGCCAATGAATATTACCTGTTGTCGTCTGCATGACACCGGCTAATAATTTAAGTAATAAAGTTTTACCTGAACCATTACTACCCATAATGACGGTAATACCATTATCACTGATCGTAAAGTTAACGTCACTAAGGCATGTTTTTGTACTGATGATTAAATCAATATTGTTAAAACTTACCGGCAAAAAAACACTATTGATCATTATTTTTGCCGAATGAATTAGGCAGTGAGAGCAGCAGTTGTTGGCCTGCCTTGCGGCCATAGTAATAGTTACAAAAATGCGCTGAGGCGTTGATCAGCAACGCGCATAAAATCAAAACCAAACCAAGCGCAAGGGCTAGTGCGAGATTGCCTTGTCTCGTCTCCATCGCAATAGCGGTAGTCATGACGCGGGTATGATTCTCTATATTGCCGCCTACAACCATGACGGCACCTATCTCGGCAATTGCACGACCAAACGCAGCCAGTATGACGGTGATTAAACTATTACTAGATTCTTTGATTAATACACTAAAGCAATGACGGCGCTTTAAGCCCAACAAGAGCATTTGCTCACCAATACTGAGCCAATGCTGCGAAAAAACCGGTAGGGCTAGTGCAATCACAATAGGTGTAATAAGCAGGGTTTGCGCGATAATCATCGCAGAAGGCGTATACAGTAGCCCCCAAATTCCTAATGGTCCGCTACTCGATAGCAGCAAATAGACAATGAGGCCAACAACAACCGGGGGCAGAGCCATCAAGGTGTCAATTAGAATATGTAAAATGCCGCGTCCCCTGAACCGATAAACAGCCATCAGCATTGCCGTAGGAATGCCAATAATTGTTGCAAAAAGAACAGCGGATAAGCTCACTTTAAAAGACAGTGAAATAATTTCTAACAGCGACGCATCGGCTTGGCTAACCAGCGTTAACGCCTGCGTGATTGCATCCGATAGAGTTGAACTTGCCATAGAATCAAGAAAGTTGAGTGGTTGATATAAAATTGTTATTAATATTATAAGACCTTTGCACGAGCAAAGTTTTTCTTTAAATAAAGTGATAACGCAAGGGCAAATAAAAAATTCATCGCAAGAGGGCCCTTAAGTAAGTTGCCGACCGATTAAGTGGCCTTTTTCTTAGTACCCGCTGATGAAATAAACCCGCTTAGGAGCTATATAAATATTGTGCAACGGTCCTGTGAGAATAGTTATAAATTTAGTAAAATCCCCATTGTATTATCCTAGGCATACTAATCTCAATAGTTAATTATAAGAGAGTCACACTATCTTAGCCGTGTCATACTACATATTGGGCTCAATTTAAGAGCAGCTTAGCCTATGGAGGGGCAATAATAGCTTAGTATTGGGCATTAAGAGTTAAAAGGGTTGCCGTAAGAAATTGTATAACTTTTGATAGGGGCTTTTAATCGGAGACTATAAGAGTGGCTTGAAATAGGTCCTTAAGACGGATTTATAGTATGAGCATATAAATACAGAAAAAAAGTTGTATGGCCAATGAAGTGTTAACTCAGACCTCAACGATTATATTTGAGCCGTCAACAATGGTTGCTTTTGTACATTGTAAAGCAAGGATATTAAGCGTTGCTTTTGTGCATTAGAAAGAAAGGCTATCAAGGGTTGTAATTGTTCAATAGCCTCGTCGATGTCTTTTGCAACCTCGTTTTCTTTGCCGTTATTGATATTGTCGATAAGGGCATCTATGGATAAACTACGTTTATTAGAGCGTGCGTGAGTTTCATAATATTCATTGGCATTTAATGAATAAATTTGACTAATGCCTAAGTTATGCGCTTTTTTTAGGGCGCCAATAGAGATATCGTTCAGCGTATCTGAGGTAACCTCATCATCGCCAGTCATTGTGCAAATACCAATAGAAACTGTTAATTTCAAGGGCTTACCATTGAGCTTTGCTTTGATAGTCTCAACAATTAAGCAAATCTTATTGGCCATCTCTAAAGTGCTTTGTTGTTGCAGTAAAGGTACCGATATAGTGAATCGGGCAAGGCCTGTTCGGGCAATAGAGTCTTCTTTGCGGACATTATTTGTAATCACCTCAGCAATGCGCTTGATGAGTATTTCAGTACTGCTTCTGCCCATGGATATAAAAAGTTCTTTGTAGCGATCAATCTCAATGGTCATCAAGCTAATGTTATAGCGATGGCGCGAGGTAAAAGCAATTTCCTTATCAAGCTGGGAGTTAAACCCCCATTGGTTGAGCATGCCGGTTAAGGCATCAGTAGTGATTTTATGCTCTCTATTTTTTTCGTTATGTATTTTCACATAAGATTGAGCAAGTATACGAATATCAGCAACATTTTCGAAGGGCTTGGTAATAAAATCAGTGGCGCCAAGGGACAGCGCTTTTTCTTTGGCAATATCGGGGTTTTCGGCGCCGGTCATTACCACAACGGGTAAATTACGGATATGCGCCTTCTTATGAGACCGCAGTTGTTTTAAAAACTCAAAACCGTCCATCACAGGCATAACGAGATCTGTAAAGACAATATCGATAGTGTCGTCGGCTTCGAGGGTGTTAAGGCCATCGGCGCCATCAATAGCCAGCAAGATATCAAATTCCATACCAAAGAACTTTCTTGCGGTTATCCGAACAGTGCTAGAGTCATCAATGACTAATAATCGAGTTTTATTATTTTCTATCGACATGTTGTCTAAGCTATCCTCTCGAATGATATACCTGCATAAATACTACCTCCACTATAGCCTAATTCTAACTTTCGTCGAGTACAGGAGTCCCTCAAGATACTAACCAAAGGTTGATTTTGCTGATAGTAGGTTAGATAAGGCGTGGGGCGGGCAATAACTATGGCTATGAAAGCTAATTTAATGCATTTTCAGCGTCAGTATCGACTAAAGACTAAACCAGCTATCTTATTGCGATCATTATTTGGTGTTATTATTTGATGAATCGGCTAAAAAGTCGAAAACTATGCTGACTAAAATAAATTAAGCCATTAATCAGAGGTAATTATCGTGCAATACAATAATCCAAATACCAAAGGTGCAGTCGTTTCTTTTAATCAACGCTATGAAAACTATATTGGAGGCCAGTGGGTAGCGCCATTCAACGGTGTTTATTTTGACAATATTTCTCCGGTAGATGGCGAGGTGTTTTGTCAAATACCTCGCTCTTCAGAAGAAGATATCAACCTAGCCCTAGATGCAGCCCATGCTGCCAAAGATTCGTGGGGAAAATCATCCGCTACTGAGCGCTCTAATATGCTGCTCAAAATGGCCGATGTGATGGAGCAAAATTTAGAAGCCTTAGCGGTTGCTGAAACCTGGGATAACGGCAAAGCTGTAAGAGAAACGCTGAATGCCGATCTACCTCTGTGTGTAGACCATCTGCGTTATTATGCGGGATGTCTGCGTGCTCAAGAAGGCGGTATTAGCGAAATTGATCACAATACAGTGGCGTATCATATTCATGAGCCACTAGGTGTTGTGGGTCAAATCATTCCATGGAATTTTCCATTATTAATGGCAATTTGGAACTTAGCTCCTGCACTTGCGGCAGGTAACTGTATTGTTCTGAAGCCCGCAGAACAAACTCCAGCGACTATCTTGATGATGATGGAGTTAGTAGACGGTATTTTACCAGCGGGTGTGCTTAATGTTGTTAATGGCTATGGTGAAGAAGCCGGCCATGCGCTTGCGACCAGTAAGCGCATCGCGAAAATTGCGTTTACAGGATCTACTCCTGTTGGTGAGCACATTTTAAAATGTGCCGCAGAGAACTTGATTCCATCATCTGTCGAGCTTGGTGGTAAATCTCCCAATGTATTTTTTGCTGATATTTTTGATCACGAAGAAGCCTTCATCAGTAAATGCGTTGAAGGTGCGGTATTGGCATTCTTTAATCAGGGTGAGGTGTGTACCTGTCCGTCGCGCTTGTTGATTGAAGAGTCAATTTATGAAAAGTTCATCGCTTTAGTGGTTGATCGCGCAGGACAGATTAAACGCGGTAATCCGTTAGATACTGAAGTCATGGTTGGCGCTCAAGTGTCGCAAGAACAATACGATAGAATTTTAAGCTATATCAAAATCGGTTTAGATGAAGGTGCAGAACTTATTACTGGTGGTAATGTGGCCTCTGTCGGTGACGGTTACGAAAAAGGTTATTACATTGAGCCCACCTTGCTGAAAGGTAACAACACCATGCGTGTTTTTCAGGAAGAAATTTTTGGACCGGTGGTCTCTGTTGCTACCTTTAAAACGGAAGAAGAAGCTCTCGCCATTGCTAATGACAGCGACTACGGCTTAGGTGCCGGTGTCTGGACTCGGGACATGAATAAGTCTTACCGAATGGGTCGGGGCATTCAGGCGGGTCGAGTGTGGACGAATTGCTATCACTTATACCCCGCACACGCAGCATTTGGCGGTTACAAGAAATCAGGTATGGGTCGATACACGTATAAAGTAGCGCTCGAACATTACCAACAGACTAAAAACTTATTAGTTAGCTATGATATAAACCCATTAGGTTTTTTCTAGCCATTATGTCTTATTTAAATTGCCAGTTAAGTTATAACTAAAGTAGTTCGATAAGATGAGTAACAATACTGCTTCCCTCAATTTTGGGGAGGCAGCCCATTAGTTAAACAGTTTTTGTCAAAGCGAGTATTCAATCAGCTTTAGGGCAATAAAGAGCGACTAAAAGCTTTGAGCCGATCACACCAAATGTAAGCCAACTCAAATGAGGATAAAAGTATGTGGACTAAACCAGCTTATGAAGATCTGCGCATAGGATTCGAAGTAACAATGTATTTTTCGCATCGTTAGCGAGTTATTTTAATCTGTGGGCAGTAATTACTTTGCACCATCATTTTACGTAAGTACATTAAGTAATTGTTTTAACTGTTTATTTTTATTTATAGCCTTTCTACTTGGCCTATTATCTATTATGAAAATTCATATTTTAGGTTCCGCTGCAGGTGGTGGGTTTCCACAGTGGAACTGTAACTGCAGCAACTGTTGCGGTATTAGGCAGGGGCAAATCAAAGCGACGTCCCGCACACAATCATCAATTGCTGTTAGCACTGATGATAAGAATTGGGTGATTTTTAATACCTCACCAGACATTCGTGCTCAGCTAGAGGCATGCCCGGCGCTGCATCCGCAGCAAGGTCTCAGAGATACAGGTATCAAAGCCATTGTCTATATGGATAGTCAAATCGATCATACCACCGGTTTACTGATGCTTCGGGAAGGCTGCCCACATCAAGTCTACTGTACAGACATGGTTTATGAAGATCTCACTGAGGGGTTTCCAATATTTAGAATGCTGGAATCCTGGAATGGGGGCATTCAGCGACACCGCATAGAGGTTGAAGGAAATTGTGATTTTACTATTCAAACGATCGAACATTTACGCTTTACACCAGTAGCCCTCGACAGTATGGCGCCGCCTTATTCTCCTCACCGCAATAGTCCTCACATCGGCGATAACATTGGTATCCGTATAGCGGATTTAAAAACCGGTAAAAATATATTTTATGCACCGGGGCTCGGCTCGTTAAATGAATCGCTGTTATCTTATATGTCCGCTGCAGATTGCTTATTGGTAGACGGTACTTTTTGGCGTGAAGACGAGATGATTGTCGCAGGTGTTGGCACTAAGCTCGCCAGTCAAATGGGTCACCTGCCCCAAACGGGCGATGGCGGCATGATATCAGTATTGAATAAGCTTGAAAAACCGCGCAAAATTTTGATCCATATTAATAATACCAATCCTATCTTAAACGAAAATTCGAGTGAGAGAGCGCTGTTGCATAAAGCTGCGATTGAGGTGGCCTATGATGGTATGGAGATAGTTTTGTAGAAAAGCATCGAAAAAGTAGCTGCTATAGAAAAAGTTTTACATAGATGCGTTTGTAGAAAAAATCATGAACTTCCAGGTGATAACAAGAGGTTGAAGTAACAATGAGACCGTTTGCGAAAAAAGCCTACGCTACAGTGGAGTTTGAACAATTGTTGCGCTCGAAGGGCGCGCGTTATCATATTTACCATCCTTTCCAAATTGCCATGAATACTGGCAAATGCACACCTAGCCAAATTCGTGGTTGGGTAGCAAATCGTTTTTATTATCAACTTAATATACCCATAAAAGATGCGGCGGTAATGGCTAATTGTGACGACCGTGACGCTCGCAGACTTTGGGTGCAACGCATTCTAGACCACGACGGTTGCGAGGGTGAAGAGGGCGGAATAGAAGCTTGGCTGCGCTTAGGTGAAGCCTGCGGTATGAGTCGCGAAGAGATTCTCGATCAACGCCATGTGCTACCGGGTGTGCGCTTTGCCGTAGACGCCTATGTAAATTTTGCCCGTAACGCCACTTGGCAAGAGGCCGCCTGCTCATCACTAACTGAACTTTTTGCCCCTGAGATACATCAACGCCGTCTAGATACCTGGCCACAGCATTATCAATGGATCGATATCGAGGGCTATCATTATTTTCGGCATCGCCTCTCCGAAGCTCGACGCGATGTGGAGCATGGCCTAGTGGTCACTCTTGATTATTTTAAAACCTACGAGCAGCAGCAGCAGGCGTTGACCATACTTCAGTTCAAGCTTGAAATTCTCTGGTCTATGCTCGATGCCATGACCATGGCCTATATTCATAATACTCCGCCCTTTCATTGCTGCTCTGCTGACCCCGAGAGCGACAAGGTCACGCTAAGAGGACGCCGATAATGCTTGACTTACAATGGATTCCCTCTGTTAATCGCCAGTTTCGGCTTCAGTGGGAAGAAGCACAAGATAAGTATGTGCTGCTTTATCCCGAGGGGATGGTTAAACTCAATGGCTCTGCTGGAGAAATTCTTCGTCGTTGTGATGGAGAGAAAACCTTAGCTGTCATTATTGCCGAGCTCAAGGTCGAATTTCCAGATGCGACAAGCATCGCAGACGATACCTATGCTTTTGTAGAAGAGGCTCGTCAAAACCAATGGTTAAACAGTGAATAAAAATCTCACTAGGCAAACGCCACCTTTATGGTTGTTAGCGGAGCTTACTTATCGCTGCCCACTGCAATGTGCCTATTGCTCTAACCCCTTGGATATAGCAAAAGAAATAACGGAGCTTGACACTGACACTTGGCTAAAGGTGATACGTGAAGCAAGAAAAATGGGCGCCGCACAGCTGGGGTTTTCTGGAGGTGAGCCACTGGTGCGCAAAGACTTGGAGTGCTTGATTAAAGAAGGCCGTCGAGAGGGTTATTACACTAATTTAATTACCTCCGGTATTGGTATGGATGGGGATCGAATTGCCGCTTTTCGAGAAGCAGGTCTCGACCATATTCAAATCAGTTTTCAAGCAAGCTCAGCGTTACTCAACGACACTATTGCTGGTAGTAATAAGGCCTTTACTCAAAAACTTGCAATGGCTAAGGAGGTTAAGCGCCAAGGTTATCCCATGGTTCTTAATTTTGTACTGACTCGAGAAAATATTGACCAGCTAGAACAAATGCTTTTGTTAGCATTTGAGCTAAAGGCTGATTACGTCGAGCTCGCGAATGCGCAATACTATGGATGGGCTTTTCACAATCGTCTCCAATTGCTGCCAACGCAAGTTCAAGTAGAAAAAGCCGAAGCTGTTAGCCAGCGCTACAGAGAAAAATGGGGCAGAAATATAAAGATAATTTTTGTAGTGCCAGATTACTACGAAAAACGACCGAAGGCCTGTATGAATGGATGGGGCTCAATTTTCTTGACAATCACGCCGGACGGAACCGCTTTACCTTGTCACAGCGCTAAACAATTGCCTATTGAATTTCCTAACGTTAAAGATCATAGCATCGAAACTATTTGGAGAGATTCTCAAGGCTTTAACCAGTATCGCGGCGATAGTTGGATGCAAGAGCCGTGTCGTAGCTGCCCAGAAAAACATAAAGATTTTGGGGGCTGTCGCTGCCAAGCTTATATGCTCACAGGCGATGCCACTAATGCCGATCCGGTGTGTGATAAGAGTCCATTTCATCAGCAGATAAAAGATAGTGCGTTGAATGCCTCAACGCTACAAAAAAATCAACAAGCGCCACTGCTGCGAAATATGCCAAATTCACGCGACCTTATTGCAAAAGAATAAGCGCGACGTGCTGAGCTACAAAGAGTATTGACTACAAAGTATATTATCCATGACGCCTGCTACCAGAGTCGGGCTAAAGGGATTTTCAGGATAAATCGTATAGGATTTGGTGCTTTATATGAAAAAAAATAAGCTCATCGATGGCTTGGTGTTAACTCAACATTTTCATCAATTGCATGCTGAATTATCATCTCCCGTTATTCCTCAGGGTATTGCTCACGCACAGTTGTTGCAAAAAAATAATCAAGTCGCACAGTTATTAGGCTTAAATGCTGAAGTTGTTGATTCTCAGGCCTTTCTCGATGTTTTTAGTGGCAATGCTTTGTTAGCCAATTCAAGTCCTGTTGCCTGTGCTTATGCGGGCCATCAGTTGGGTAATTTCAATCCGTTTTTGGGTGATGGCAGATCGGTTTTGTTAGGGGAGTTAAGCTCGCCCGCCGGTAATTGGGATGTTGGTCTAAAAGGCTCGGGAAAAACAGCTTATACCTTTTCAGCGGATGGGCGTGCGAGTATCGACGAGTGCCTGCATGAAGATATTGTCAGCGAGCGCCTAGCGCAGCTAGATGTTCCAACCACTCGCAGTCTTTGTGTGATAAAAGGCAGTGAAAAGGTTTATCGATCAGGATTTAAAGCGGTGGCGATTCTCGCAAGAATCGCCCCAAGTTTTGTGCGCTTTGGAAGTTTTGAATACTGCTATTTTAAAAAAGACACAAACGCACTCAAAGCTTTAGCCGACTATGTCATTAAGCGACACTTTGCCGATTGCTTAGGCGCCAACGACGACAATAACTATGCTCAATTTTTTTATCAGGTTGTTGAAAAAACAGCAGCTTTAATTGCCTCTTGGCAAAATGTTGGCTTTGTTCACGGCATGATGAACACAGATAACCAATCTATTGTTGGGATAACCTTAGATCTCGGTGAGTCGGTGTTTATTGATAATCAAGACTATGATTTTGTCGCAAGTCCTAGTGACGAGCATGGCCGTTATGCTTATGGCCAACAGCCAATTATAGGGCTATGGAATTGCAATGTGCTAGCTCGGGCACTATCACCGTTAATTTCATCAAATGATCTTAAGCGCGGACTATCTATCTATGAGCGCACTTATTTAGATCACCTGATGATATAACCCCTAATCGGTTGGGTTATTATGCAAACTAATTCCACTACATAATGTGCATTCCGTGTGAGTTGAGTTTCATTCAATATTTGCATTCAACGATTCGGCGAATAAAAGCACGGCGCTAGTGATCAATGTCTATTCTTTAACAGTCAAGCCCTGCCTTAACGATTGTCGATAAACGATACTTGCAGGTAAGCAGGCAAAAATAATAGCCACAAGAAGTATGATTAACGAGTATAGGCCCGTTGCTAGCGTAAACGGATTAGTGGTTAAGGTTAGACCGTATACATTCGAAATGATGGGCCCACTAAGCAACATGCCTCCCCAAAAAAAACCAATACCTAGAGCAATACCTATCAGTACAATAGCAATAACTTCTAGCTGAATTAGGCCAAATATAAACTTGGCAGGTGCACCGATAGCACGTAAAACTGCTATCTCGCGGTCGCGCTGCTTAATCGTCGATAGCATCATGGTGATCATACCGAGTAATGACGTAGCCGCCACCAGCCCGGCAATGAGCGCGAGTATTTTTTCTATTATATTCATTGTTTGCCATAACTCGCTGAGAACAACACCGGGTAAAATCGCCATCAAGGGTTCTTGTTTGGTATCGTTTATTCTTCTTTGAACAGAAAAAGTTGAGATTCTATTTTTAAGTCCTAGGTATACAGCAGTGATATTTTTGGGCGTTAAATCTTTATTGAGTGCGTCTTGCGCATTGATTTTAAGCCCGGGGTTCGGCACTCCATTTCTCCAACCAAGGTGGATCGCCTCCATTCCAGCAAGACTGATATGAACAGTCTTATCGACAGGTGTGCCGGTGGCATTGAGAATGCCAACAATGGTAAATGGTTTGTCGTCGTGATTAACAAAACTAACACTTGCCACGCCGTGAGCAAGAACAATTTTTTGACCAATTTCATACTGTAATTTTTTTGCGACAGCAGAGCCAAGGACCACATCGTAAACGCCCTTAAATTCGGCTCCGCTTTTAAAGCTTAATGAATTTTTATTGCGGTAACGATAGTGCACAAAATAATCATTAACTGTGCCTAGCACCCGATAACCTTCATGTGAATCACCGAGAGAAATAGGAATTGTCCAGAGAACTTCTTGTTGCTGTTTAATCGCTTGATAGCTCCTCCAGCTAATATTATTGGTGGCATTACCAATACGAAAAACGGAGTAAAGTAATAAATTAATTCTTCCCGAGCGCGCACCTACAATAAGGTCTGTACCAGAGATGGTATTTGCAAAGCTTTCTTTAGCTTGATGGCGAATGTGTTCAACACTCAATACAATCGCAATACTGATGGCAATCGAAAAAATAGCCAAAAAAACGGTAAGTTTTCGATTGATGAGGCTTGCAAGGGCAATTTTAAACAGCATGATGATGAGACTCTATTGCATTTAATTTTTGTAAGTCGATTGTTTGATCAAAATAACACGCTAGGCTTTTATCGTGACTAACAAATAGGACGGCACTGTTATTAGTTTTAGCTTGCTGCAATAGTAACTCTATAAATTCATCGCGGGTCTCGGTGTCTAAGGCAGACGTTGGTTCATCTGCAATAATAATTTCTGGTTGATGGTGTAGCGCGCGAGCAACGGCGACACGTTGTTGTTGACCGACGCTCAGTTGGTTAGCTTTTCGCAGCAGTAAGTCTGCAGGCAAACCCAGCTGTTCAACCAAGTGCACCATTTGTTCTTTGCTTCTTTTGGCCGCAGAAAATGTCTGACTTAACTGAATATTATCAACAACTGAGAGGTAGGGAATTAAATTAAATTGCTGAAAAATGACGCCCATATGCCGAGCGCGAAAGCGATCTTTTTCTACTTGCCCCAAGCGCGTAATATCTTGATCTAAAATGTTCACTACACCTTGTTGTGGCTCTAGAATACCTGCTATTATATTTAACAGTGTCGATTTTCCTGAGCCCGAGCGGCCGTAAAGAAATACACTTTGGCCTTTGTCGATATGCCACTCTTTAATGTTAAGAGTTGGCGGTGTAGTTTTAGACCAATAGAATTTGACATCGTGCATTGAGATAGCGTTTGATTTTTTTAAGTTTGCAGTTGTGGCTGTCGTTGTCATTTTTAGAGCACTTTTATCTGTTGTTAAATCGGTTAAATTATATTAAGTTTTATTGAGTTAAATTCAAAGAGAATAATTGTTATGGGTCCTATTGCTTCGATTAAAAATAATTCGGCCACATTTTTTGTGACTAAATATTGCGTCTTATCTATAGTGTTCAGTATTGCTTGGTGTGCGCAAGTTTCAGCCAAACAAACCGAGACTTTAGAATCTAAGTCTCAAAAATTCGAGACCATAGAATGGGTTGATCTTATCCCTCAAGCAGATCTTGCCGCTCTACTTAATCCGCCACAAATTATTTCTGAAATCCCCGATGGCTCACCCGAAGATATTTTTGGCGACTCCTTAGCCAATGCGGTTGAAAAGGCTATTGGCGAAACTCAAATTGCGCTATCGCCAGAGGATCAGGCATATTATAACGCCTTAGTATCAACTAATATTAAAGCCGAATTTAACAATAAAAATATCCGCATTCCGGGCTTTATTGTGCCCCTCGAATATAGTGACGAACAACTTATTACCGAGTTCTTTTTAGTGCCATATTTTGGGGCATGTATTCACGTTCCACCACCACCACCTAATCAAATTATTTATGTTAAATACCCCAAGGGCCTTCTTCTCGATGCTCTGTATGATCCTTTTTGGATTGAGGGGCAACTCAATACGAACATCATTGAAAATGAATTGGCGACATCTGCTTATGCACTAGCGGCTGTTACCATTAAACCCTATGAAGAGTTTGATCAATAAACGCCACCTCTGTGCTTTTAAGGTGGTAAATGTCTAATTACTCATCTGCCCTTACGAGTTTCCCTCCTAGTTAATGCCGGCGTCCTAAGTCATATTACTTGAGCTCGAGCTCGGTCTTAGTCGCCGTTACCTCTGTCGATCCTTGCCCATTTGCTGTTACCCACTTTACTGTAATGTTGTTAATGCCTTTAAAGTGCTTAAAGGCATTAATTGTGATTGCGTTAAGGTTTTGTGTGTCTGCATTACATTCCAATGTGTAGCTTGTATGAAATTCAGTGTGTTCACTTTTTTCATGGCCATGTTCTTTATGTTCTGAGTCATGACTTTTTTCATGTTCGTCATGATTTTTAAAGGGCGATTCAACTTCAGCGCTAATTTGCTTGCAAGCGATCTCCGAAAAAGCGGCTATTGATGAATGCTCGTCTAACAGTGCAAGGCTAGTTGCTAGTTGCTGGTGTTGCAGTGGTGTAGCTGGAGCATGCTCAAATCCAATAATATTATCGGCAGGAGACTCAAATTCTATTAACACTTGATTGCCTTCAAGCGCTATGAATAGCTCAGCATCGCCATGGACATGCTTTTCAGCAGATATCGCCACCAATGGACAGAATGCGAGACTAAGTAAAACATATCTAAAATTAAGCATGAGTTGGATCCTTGAATGAATGATTTGGTATGTTATAACATAACGATAACCTAGTTCAAAGCAATAAACTGCAAAAAATGCTCATCAGTTAAGTTTTTTAAAGCATAGCGCTTTACATAAACTCCTCGTTGTCAAAACATCATCAGCGAAAAGTCGACCGAAAAAAGCTATTTTGTTCGATAAGGCGGGCGGCTGTCAGTCATAAGCCGATCGAGAGAGTGCTGTGCAAGCTTGGGTTGAGCTAAGTCTTTAACCTCTAACATTTCGCACTCGTCACTTATCATTTGAGAAATATTCACCGGGTAGTGCTTGCAGTCGTCGGGACGATCGTAATAAATGCTGCAGGTATATTTTTCCTCGTCGGGTAACTTTTGTAACCATGGGCAGCCGCTAAGTTGTCTGCCGGTTGCGGGGTCCATCCAAATTTTTCCAGCACTCACATACTCGGATATATGAGGACGAAAGACCTCCCAGAATTTAATTTCATCTGCGCTTGCTGCCAAGCCACCATCAGCATAATTGATACAGCACTTACCACATTGATTACATTCTTTCACAATAGCTTCTCGATTTATTAGCATATCTTTTAAATTGATTGCTCTTATTAGCTTAGCGCTACTTGAGAGCTGTAGCTTCAAAAAGTCCTAACGAATAACCTTGCTTAATGTAAATTGCATAGATTATTTTATAGCAAAAATTTCATCAGTAGCTGTAGCTTAGGCCATAAGGTCAAAACAAATATTGCAGGTGCTTATATCTTCAGCTTTTCGTTACTATAATTGTTCAAAATTACTGTTATTGGGTTGATTGTCGATAAATAATCATTATAATTCAGGTTAATAGCGCAAATTTTTGTTGTGCTTTTTATTGTTCTGCGGTGTGAGGCGTAAACCACACTCCAAGCTGAGGTTTATGGGTTTGATCTAATAAGTTACCGCTTATTGCGATCAACCCCTGAACTGCTAACTTACCGGTTAGTTCATGGCCCCTTCCGCAAGTAATTTTTTAGGCGTTTACGCCTGAGATCTTGCTTTCTCGAATGTTTAAATGTTGACAACGTTTACATATAATTTTTATAAGCATATCTGTGCTGTTGACTAAATAGTATGTCTCTATTTATAAAAGCTTAAGTATGTAGTTATAAGAAGGGTAGTTGTTTATTAATTTTTGCATTCTTATTTTTAAACATGACAGTGATAGAGGTTATTCTAGTGGAAATGCTCTCAGGTGGAGATATGCTTGTTCGCGCCCTTGCAGATGAAGGCGTGGATGTAATGTTTGGGTACCCAGGTGGGGCCGCTTTACATATTTACGACGCAATCTACAGACAAGATAAAGTTAAGCACATATTAGTGCGTCACGAGCAGGCGGCAACGCATGCAGCCGATGCCTACGCTCGCGTTACCGGCAGAGTCGGTACGGTGCTGGTAACATCAGGTCCCGGTGCTACCAATGCAATTACGGGTATTGCTACAGCCTTCATGGATTCGGTGCCAATGGTTGTTATTTCAGGCCAAGTACCCAGCGATAAAATTGGTCAAGATGCCTTCCAAGAGACTGATATGATCGGTGTTTCTCGCCCGATTGTTAAGCACAGCTTCATGGTGCAGCACCCCGCAGACATTCCTGGAATTGTTAAAAAAGCTTATTACATTGCCTCGACTGGACGTCCGGGCCCAGTTGTTATAGACATACCTAAAGATTTTACGGCGCCCACTTCAACCTATGAGTATATCTACCCAAAATCGGTGTCCATGCGCTCGTATAATCCAGTGCAAAAAGGTCACAGTGGTCAAGTTAAAAAAGCTGTCAATGCCATACTAGCGGCAAAGCAGCCCATGTTTTATATCGGTGGTGGCGCCATTCATGGCGATGCGCCCGACCTTGTCACCAAGATGGTTAAAATGTTGGGTTATCCTGCCACTAGCACTTTGATGGGCTTAGGGGCTTACCCAAGTACTGATGAGCAGTTTGTCGGTATGTTAGGTATGCATGGCACTTACGAGGCAAATACAGGGATGCATAAAAGTGACTTGATTTTTTGTGTAGGTGCACGCTTCGATGATCGCGTGACTAATTCCCTCGATAAGTTCTGCCCTAATGCTAAGATAATCCATATTGATATCGATCCAGCTTCAATCTCTAAAACAATTTCTGCGCATATTCCTATCGTAGGCCCAGCAGATGCGATTTTGGCGCAAATGCTGCCGTTGATCGAAAAAGGTTTAGATCAAGTTGATCAAAAAGCGTTAGCCTCTTGGTGGAAGTCTATTAACGAGTGGCGTCAAAAGCATGGAATTTATACAAAAAATCGTTTTGATGATCAGAGTGAAATGATTAAACCTCAAGAGGTGGTGCAAGCAGTCTATAAAGTCACAAAAGGCGATGCAATTGTAACTACCGATGTCGGTCAGCATCAAATGTTTGCAGCGCAGTATTATCTGTTTGATAAGCCACGTAAGTGGATAACATCTGGCGGCCTCGGTACTATGGGGTATGGTATTCCAGCGGCTATGGGTGCTCAAGTTGCCTTTATGAACGAGACCGTTGTCTGTATTACCGGTGAGGGTAGCGTGCAGATGTGTATCCAAGAGCTATCAACTCTTAAGCAATATGGTTTGCCCATTAAAATTATCAATATTAATAATCACGCCTTAGGTATGGTTAAACAGTGGCAAGATATGAATTATGAAGGCCGCTACTCAGAGATCTTGTATGAAGATTCACTGCCAGATTTTGTAAAGTTAGCTGAAGCCTATGGCCACGTTGGCATTAAGGTGACAAAGCGTGAAGAGCTAATGAGTAAGTTAGAAGAGTGTTTTGCGATGAAAGATCGAGTTGTCTTTATGGATATTCATGTCGACCGCGATGAACACGTCTATCCAATGCAAATTCCGTTAGAGTCAGTTGGCGATATGCTGCTGAGCAAAACGGAGCGTACGGTATGAATAAGACAAGAAGAATAATTTCAGTATTAATGGAAAACGAGCCCGGTGCTTTGTCGCGTGTAGTCGGTCTGTTTTCTCAGCGCGGTTATAATATCGAGAGTTTAAATGTTGCCGCCACCGAGGATGCCTCGCTTTCGCGCTTAACATTGACTAGCGTTGGCGATGACGTCGCCATTGAGCAAATCACTAAAAACCTCAATAAGCTTATTGATGTCGTTAAACTTGTTGATTTGTCAGAGGGCGCTCACATTGAGCGCGAGCTAATGATGATTAAGCTGCGGGCAACCGGTGGCATGCGTGAAGAAATTAAACGCAGTGTCGATATTTTTCGTGGGCAAATTATCGATGTGACTCAAAGCACCTACACCATTCAAATAATAGGGGATGCTGAAAAGCTGTCTGCATTTATAGAAGCGGTAAGCGAGTCGGCTATTTTAGAAGTTGTGCGCACTGGTGTCTCGGGAATAAGTCGCGGCGAGAAGATACTTAAGCTCTAATCGTTAAGGGCGGGTCGGTAAGTTATTTTGCCCTAGCTTACAAAAAAACCGCCTCTAAGGCGGTTTTTTTTGGTTAATTATATCTCTGATGCGCAATATATTTTGAATTAAGTATTGGGGAGTGAATCCCAAAGGGCTCTTATGAGTGGATTTTGTAAGCGCTTTTTTTGTGCGCAGAGGCCCACTTCTATAGGCTCGAGTAGGGGTTTGTGATCAATTGTTTTGACTTGATCTATAAGAGGACTATTGTCTAATACAATCTTAGGTATGACACCAATGCCAAATCCAAGGCTAACCATGCTAACAATAGCTTCGTTTCCCGATACTTGAGCATAGATAGTCGGTTTTATATTTTTTTGCTGAAACCAAGTGTTAACACGTTTTCTGATAAGGCCCTTTTCAGACAAAATTAACGGTGTGTTTTCCCAGTTAACAGCTGGGTTGTTGTATTGTTGGTTGTTGACAGGGGCGATCATCACTAAGGGTGATGTTGTAATGCGTTTAAAATCGAGCTTGCTGGGCAACCTATCAGGTCTTGCGCCGATAGCGAGGTCATCGGTGTCTTCAAGTATATGACTAATAGCATCCTCGGAGTCGCCGGTATGCAGTGTCATACCAATCTTGGGGTGTGCTTTCCGAAAGTCGCTTAATATAGTGTGTAAAAAACTATAGCTTGCCGTTACTGAACAGTAAATACTGATTTCTCCCTGAAGCTCTTGAGTTTCCTCCATTAGCGATTGTCGAAAAGTCTTCCATAGGTTTGTCGATTCTCTTGCATATTGTTGAAACAGTAAACCTTCTTTAGTGAGTTTAACCGAGCGGTTATCGCGTTCAAAGAGCGAGGTGCCTAGGTTATCTTCTAATTGTTGGATGGTTCTTGTTAAGGCCGACGGGCTAATATGCATAGCCTGACTGGTGCGGCTAAAATGTAGGGTCTCACAAAGATGTAAGAATAAAGATAGAGTGCGATTATCCATTAGCTTGGCTCATCTAGCATGTCAGTAAAGTAGTGTTGCGAAAAATAAAACAATTTTTTGTTAATGTATCATTTTACGCAACGGCAGTCATTCCTTATAATCCGCTCTAAATAAATCTAAGTGTTTTTCCATTTTTATGCTAACCCATTAATACTTAATATAATAATTTGACTCCGATGAACTTCAGGGTCAGGTATCCCGTGAAGAAATAGACTAAATATTAAGCAGGGTCAACACTTGCCTTTGCTCATGTTTTTACTGTTCATTCTAACCAAGTGTTGCCGCATGCAGATCTCAGCATCACTATGATTGCTCCCAAAGCGCATGAGCCATTGCCCATAGTGAGTTTGTCAGTGGTGGTGGTATTCCAGATCTAATCACTATCTACCAAAATGCATCGTCAGCAGTTATAGAGCTGGCGCTATCGTATGCTTCAGGTGGTGGAGCTAATGGTAATATTCATACAACATTTAAAGACGAAATCGGTTTGTTTAGTGAGCAAGCCTTACTTTGTGAAGGTTGTGTCGAATCAGTTAAAGCGGGTTATGCAGCAGAAATGGCATACTTTGAATGCTTGCATGAACTGAAATTGATTGTTGATTTAATGGTTCAAGGCGGTAAAGCTGGTATGAACTATTTAATCTCAAACAATACCGAATATGGTGAGAATGTAACCGGTTCTGAAATTATTAATGCAGGGTCGCGATGAAGAATGCGTTAGGCTGTATTCAAAATTGCGAAGATGCAATAATGTTTATTGCTGAAGGTGCCTAATTATCCATCAATGACTGCCTATCGTCTTAATGACGCTGGGCGGCATTGTGATTGTGGGTGAAAAACTACGTGGCATAATGCCTTGGATTACTGCCGAGAAAATAATTGATAAAAGTAAAAGCTAAGCTCAGTTAAATTTTTGAAAAGCTAGAAAATAGTAGTTCAGGTAGCGGCGCGATACTTTAATTTGTGTTAATAAAGATAAAGGCATCGCGTTTTTTGTTTATTGGCTTTATTGTGCGTATTATAGAGAATCATATAATTTATTGAGGTGTGTATGTCAGGCCATATTAAGCCAGTACCAACTAAGGGTAAGGCTGTTGATTCTGATGAGAGCTCGACTGATAAGTCAGCCAATGCATCGTCGGAGCGCTTTATTCCTATCGACGAGCATATAGAAGAAGTGTCTGAAAATGGCGAGAAGGTTAGGCACAGGGGTGTCTACCTATTACCTAACCTGTTTACCACAGGTGCACTTTTTAGTGGCTTTTATGCCATCATCGTTAGTATGTCAGGTAATTTTGAGGCCGCCGCCATTGCTATTTTTGTATCGCAGATACTCGACGGCCTCGATGGGCGCGTAGCAAGGATGACTAATACATCGAGTGAGTTTGGTGTGCAGTACGACAGTCTTGCCGATATGGTCTCATTTGGTGTGGCCCCCGCTATAGTTGTGCTTAATTGGGGGCTCGAGCCTTTAGGCAAATTTGCGTGGGCGGCAGTATTTGCATATACCGCTTGTGCCGCACTAAGATTAGCCCGATTTAACACGCAAACTGGGTTTACTGACAATCGCTTTTTTATAGGCTTAGCGAGCCCCGCCGCAGCGGGTGTCGTTGCCAGCGTTGTATGGGTGTTTCACGATCAGCAAATACCCAACTATTTTGCGGTCATCGTTGCGGTAGCAATGGTGTTTCTAGCTATATTGATGGTGTCTAACTTTAAGTACAGTAGTTTTAAAGGTGTCGACCTTAAAGGCCGTGTGCCTTTTGTGAAAATGTTATTGGTGATCTCGTTGTTTGTGGTTATTGCCATCAATCCCCCCGTTATGCTGTTAACGCTAACGTTAATTTACGCGATTTCGGGCCCATTGCTATGGTTGTGGCGCATAGCTCGAGCTTAGCTTCGCGTTGCGCTTACTTAATAAGTAGTCCTTGGCGATGGCTAGCGGCTGCCGTTGTCATGGGTCGCTTGGTTTGTATTTATTGGGTTTAAGCCTTTATTCCTTGTTATTTAATATAAGACAAATAAAGGCTTGCGTCTTTGGTTTATGACCGTATAATGCGCGCCTCTTCCAAGCTAAGCCGCAGGCGATTAGTGTTATAACTAATT
>JBLIFG010000022.1:0-36754 GCA_047633635.1 Cellvibrionaceae bacterium
CTAGGTGCCTTCCTAAAAAGTAATCCACAGATGGATACCGTTTAAAGTTGATTTAGGGTTGGGTTCAACCTGAGAGGAGACTTGATAAGCTTACAGGTATAAATACCCTCGGGGATTTATACCTGTGCACATCTAAACGAAAGCTTGCAAGAATTAGGAGTTTGTAGGATCTAGTCAAGATTTACGCTGGCGTAAATCTTTGCGATTACGTCACGTTGATGGTACCCAGTCCGATGTTTAGCGTTAAGGCACCTCTAAAAAAAGTAATTTTTTCGTGAGCGCACCAAAAGTAGGCACTTTTAAGCGAGAAGGCACCGCGCGGAGAGCCCCAGTGCATAAGACATACATGAGGATTCGAGCACGGAGCCTGCGCAGCGATCGAGGAAAAAGTGCGTTTTTAGAGATACCCTTGAGTCTTGTGTTATTTACGACGTCTAATGCGCCCGATGCTTTGCGGGCAGTTATCGGACACAAGATCTTCACCAGTTAGTAAATAATAGAGTTAAGACATTCAAAAAATTAACTATCCATATTCTTCAACATTGTCTCTGCGTACCAATTGAGAAAATTAATCACAGCAAATTCATAAGCGGGTGCGTAGGGGCCTGGGCGATAGCCAATGGAGTTAATGCCCCGCTGGCTTTCTTCGATAAAGCTTCTGTCTTCATTATTGGTCGAGTTCCATACCTTGCATAGTTTTTCTAAATCATAATCTTTGCCCTCGACAGCATCTTTATGCACGAGCCATTTAGTGGTGACTAAGGTCTCTTGTGCAGAAATAGGCAATACTCGGAACACCACACAGTGATCGCTTTGCATATGGTTCCACGAGTTTGGCAAGTGGAGTATGCGCATTGAACCGAGCCGACGATTTTTGATTCTGCCCATTAATTTATCGCAAGCGCGAGAACCATCAGCAGTCATGGCCTCGGTGCCTTTTTTAAGTGGCATGCGTACCATACGATTGCGTAATGTATGGTCGCGGCGCTCGTGGGGAATATTATCAGCATCCCATTCTGCAGCTGCCTCTGCGTAGTAATCTAAAAAGTCTTGAGGTGCGCGGGGGTCATTAATGTCGTCGTATTCTATGAGTGAGCGAATTAAATCGGGGTGTCCATTCGCGCAGTGGTAACACTCGCGATTATTTTCCAGGACCAATTTCCAATTGGCTTTTTCAAGAATGCTTGATTCCGCTGCAACTTTACTATTCTCAATATCATAGGGTTCCATGTACTCGTCCATGGATTGAATAAAGTCTTGGATATTCTCTGGCTGTTGTTGATGTAGGCTGACAAAAATAAAGCCACCACCGACGGCACAGTGAACTTTGCCTAAGCGGTGTTCATTTTTATCAAAATCTTCGATGACATCGGTACCGGTAAATAACAGATTACCTTTTAAATCATATGTCCATTTGTGATAAGGGCAGACAAGGTTTGCGACCTTACCTTTGACGGCTGAACAAAGGCGCGAACCGCGGTGACGACAGCTGTTGTGAAAGGCGTTGATAGAGCCATCGGCATCGCGAATGATCAAAAGCGGATTTTGGCCAAGATCTACGGTGATGTAGTCGCCACGATTGGGTATCTCGCAGCTCATGCCAATAAATATCCACTCTTTATGAAAAACTTCTTCCATATCTATTTGGAATATTTGAGCGTTGTTATAAAGAGCTTGCTCAAGAGTATAGCGAGAGTCACGAGTGCTCAACATTTGCTGAACTTTCTCTCTGCTCATTTCACTTGTTAGGCGGTCTATATTTATCAGTCTGTAATCGTTCATAGAGCAGCCTTAGTTTCAATTTTTAAACGATAATAACTATCGATATATCAAACATTTTAACTAAATGGCACTGTCAGACTTACTTAAAAACGACCTCGAATCTTACTGTTTTCGACCTTCCAAGCTTTGTTGAAAATAAACTATTTTAAAGGCTTTAATGGGTTTGAAAGTTGATAAGCTAAAGTGTAATGTTCTACTTTCGGTTCGAGAGCTGTGTGTTGTTCTTACTATTGAATTATAAAAAATGTGACAAATAGCTATGAAAAAACCGACTAAAAATTAGAGGACGTAATTGATGCAATCATCAGATTATAATGAAAACCCCCTGGATGCCTTTGCACCTATTTCTACGCAAACATGGTCGAACGGTCGTCATAAGGTACGCTGTGTTAAAGTTATTGAAGAAACTTGGGATGTGCGTACCTTTTGTTTTATGGCTGATCAACCGGTTATCTTTTTCTTTAAGCCAGGGCAGTTTGTCACCTTGGAGCTAGAGATCGAAGCCGAGCAGGTTATGCGCTCGTATACGATCTCCAGCTCGCCTTCAGTGCCTTACAGTTTCTCCATCACCGTTAAACGAATTCCTTACGGTAAAGTATCCAATTGGCTCCATGACAACGTGGTAGTCGGTTCAGATTTAGCTATTCATGGCCCTGTCGGAGATTTCAATTGCATCGATCACCCGTCAGATAAAGTGCTATTTCTTTCTGGTGGGGTCGGTATCACACCAGTAATGTCGATGGCTCGTTGGCATTTTGATACCAATGCCGACATAGATATGATTTTTTCTCACAGCTCCAGAACACCCAAAGATATTATTTATCGGCGCGAGCTAGAACATATGTGTTCGCGAGTTGAAAATTTCTCGCTACATTTGATTTGTCAGACATATCAAAGTGGCCAAGCTTGGCATGGTTATCGAGGTTTTCTAGATGAAGCCAAATTAAGCATGATTGCGCCAGACTTTATGGATCGCGAGATATTCTGCTGTGGACCAACGCCTTACATGGATGCGGTTAAAAATATCCTGCAAGTTAATAATTTCGATATGAGGCACTATCACGATGAATTATTTGGCTCTACACCCAAGGGTATCGTCGCCAGTGCGGAGGAGAGCGCCGCTAAAGTCGTTGAAGAGCTGAAGGCGCAAACATCAGCAGATATGGTTGAAGTGTCTTTTACCAAGTCGGGTAAAAGTATTCTCGGTTTACCGGACGAGACTATTCTTGCCGCTGCGGCAAGAATAGATCTTAATATCCCTAGAGCCTGTGGTATGGGAGTTTGTGGCACCTGTAAAGTGCTTAAGCTAAAAGGCGAGGTCGAGATGGAAGATAACGGCGGAATTACCGATGAAGATATAGCGGCAGGGTATATTCTGAGTTGTTGTAGTGTTGCTAAAGGCCCAGTAGTGATCGAATTCTAAGTTTTTAAAATTCTAAGGCATTTTTATTTATGTCTCTAATAGTCGCCTAGCTTTATATTTTTAACGAGTGTCGTAAATTAGCAATTAGCAGACGTTAGTAGATAACAGTGATAATTGATTATCTCTATTCTCTATCACTTAAAGCAAGAATTCGCTTAACAGCAGGTGTAATAATTATCGAGCTGTAACGCCTAAACACATTTGCAGCAGTGCATGTACAGACGAAATTCAAGGTAAATACCTTATGCAAAAATACTCCGGCTTCGGTCTTATAAAGCATGCGCTTAGTCATCACGAAAATTGGCAGCGTGTATGGCGAAATCCTAAGCCTAAGAAAAAGTATGATGTCATTATTGTTGGCGGTGGTGGGCATGGCTTGGCAACAGCTTATTATTTAGCAAAACGCTACGGCGTGACCAACGTTGCCGTGCTCGAAAAAGGCTACCTTGGCGGTGGTAATACGGCACGTAACACCACTATTGTTCGCTCTAACTACTTGTGGGATGAAGCGGCACATTTATACGAGCATGCGATGAAATTATGGGAAGGTCTCTCCCAAGATTTAAATTATAACGTTATGTTTTCACAGCGTGGCGTGCTCAACCTCGGCCACACTTTACAAGATATGCGCGATATTCAACGCCGCGTTAGCGCCAACCGTCTCAATGGTATTGATGGCGAAGTCCTCGATACTCAACAAGTGCAAGAGCTAGTGCCTATTATGGATTGCTCTAGCAACACCCGTTATCCTATTCTGGGTGCCTCCTGGCAAGCACGCGCAGGTGTGGCGCGTCACGATGCTGTGGCTTGGGGATACGCTCGCGCAGCAGACAGCCTTGGAGTTGATCTTATTCAACAATGCGAAGTCGACGATCTTCTTATCGAAGATGGTACGGCTACGGGGGTGTCGACTAAACAGCACGGTAATATTTATGCAGATCGCGTTGCCTGTGTGGTTGCTGGCCACTCGAGTGTGCTGGCTGGTATGGCAGGCTTCGAGTTACCCCTAGAGTCTCATCCACTGCAAGCCTTGGTGTCAGAGCCCATTAAGCCGATTCTCGATACCGTTGTTATGTCTAACCATGTGCATGGTTACATCTCTCAATCCGATAAAGGCGATTTAGTTATTGGTGCCGGGATCGATGGCTATAACGGTTATGGTCAGCGCGGCTCTTACATGACAACCGAGCATACTATTCAAGCGATTGTTGAGATGTTTCCTATTTTTAGTCGCGTGCGTATGAACCGACAATGGGGAGGCATTGTCGATACTTGCCCCGATGCTTGTCCGATTATTTCTAAAACTCCTGTCGACAACCTATTTTTTAATTGCGGTTGGGGTACCGGCGGTTTTAAAGCCATTCCGGGTTCGGGAGACATTTTTGCCGCATCACTCGCCACCGGTGAAATGCATCCACTAGCAGAGCCATTTTCTATGTTCCGTTTTAATGATGGTGCTTTGATCGATGAACATGGCGCCGCCGGCGTTGCTCATTAAGAGCATCAATGTTGTATATGAAAAGCCATCGGCGTTATACATTAAGAGCCGTTAGTTTTGTAGATTAAGAGCATCGGCGTTGCATTTTAAGAGCCGCCGGCGTTACTTATAAATAATTTTAAATGTTTTATAAAACTTATAAAGAATAGAGAGAAAAAATGTTTTCTATTTACTGCCCCCACTGCTGTGAAGATCGCGAAGAAGAAGAGTTTCATGTCGTCGGTCAAGCTCATAACGACCGCCCTCTCGATCCAGAAGCCCTGACGGATGCCGAGTGGGCTAAATATTTGTATATGCGAAAAAATACACGTGGTCTGTATCATGAGCAATGGGTGCATGCCATTGGTTGTCGTAAGTTTTTTAATATGACGCGCGATACCGTGACTTATGAAATAAAAGAGACCTACAAGGTCGGTGAACAACCAGTTTTTAGCGCTTAATATTATCTTTATACCCGCAACTTTTATGGCTTAAAATATGACACAAAAAAATCGTCTTCGCCCAAGCTTAGAAAGTGATTGCAATAATAAAACGAGTCGTATTAATTACGACAAGCCGCTATCGTTTACCTACGGTAAAAAAACCTACGGTGGTTATGAAGGCGACACTGTAGCATCGGCGTTACTTGCCAATGGTGTCGATATCATTGGTCGCAGCTTTAAATATAGTCGTCCACGCGGGATTGTGGCAGCAGGCGCTGAAGAGCCTAACGCAATTTTGCAGATGGGTGCGACTGAGGCAACTCAAGTCCCTAATGTGCGCGCTACCCAACAAGAACTGTTCAATGGTCTTGTGTGTCGTGCAACCAATGGTTGGCCCAGTGAAGATTTCGATTTAATGAGTTATGTCGGCAAAGTCGGTGGCAATATTATGTCCCCGGGTTTTTATTATAAAACTTTTATGTATCCACCAAAAATGTGGAAAACCTACGAAAAAGTGATACGTAAAGCGGCGGGATTTGGTCGCTCGCCAATGGTGCGCGACCCCGATGTCTACGATCATATTCACCGGCATTGCGATGTATTGATTGTGGGGGCAGGGCCCGCGGGTCTGGCGGCAGCTGCAACTCTTGCACTGACCGGTGCCCGCGTAATCATTGCCGATGAGCAAGCCGAATTTGGTGGGTCTTTGTTGCACAGCACCGAATTAATTGATGGAGAAAAATCTCAACTATGGGTTGATAAGGTTGTTGATCAATTAAATGCGGCGGCTAATGTGGTGTGCCTACCGCGCGCTACCGTTAATGGTTATCACGATCATAATTTTTTAACGATACACGAGCGCTGTACCGATCATATATCTGATCAAGCGGCACCACAGCATGCGCGTCAGCGTATGCATCGTATCCGCGCTCAATGGGTGCTGCTCGCGACGGGGGCGCACGAGCGACCATTAGTCTTTGGTAACAACGATGTTCCTGGGTCGTTATTGGCCTCTGCGGTATCAACTTATATTAAGCGCTACGATGTTGTCCCGGGTAACAGTCTCGTCTTAATGACGACCAACGATTATGCTTATCAAGCGGCAATTGACTGGTTCAATGCGGGTCGCCAAGTCGTAGCGGTAGTCGATACTCGTGCCAACCCAACGGGTGCGCGGATACAACAGGCGCGCGCTTTAGGTATTGAGATAATTATGGGTGCAGCAGTCATTGATGTATCTGGTAGGCACCGTGTTAGTGGCGTTCATATTGCCGCACTTGATGCTCGCGGCGAGAAAATTACTGGACAGTTACGCGAGCTTAGTTGCGATACTATTGCTAGCTCTGGTGGTTGGAGCCCAGCGGTTCATTTGTCTTGCCACACCGGCAGTAGACCTGTTTGGAGTGAGCCGGCTATTGGCTTTGTGCCCGGCGAGACGGTTCAGCAGCAGCTTACCGCCGGCGCTATTAACGGTAATTACCCTTTAAAGGACTGTTTAGAAGAGGGCTATAAAGTTGCCTGCAGTGCTGCCCAGAAGATTGGTATTAAAGACTTTCCTGCAGCTAACTTTAACGCGGTTGCCGAAGTTCTTGAGGCGCCGACGATGGCTTTATTTCATATTCCTCATACACAAACTACTAGTCGCGCACCCAAACAATTTGTCGATTTTCAAAATGACGTTACTGCGGCAGGTATAGAGATGGCCACCCGCGAAGGCTTTGAATCTATAGAGCATGTAAAGCGCTATACCGCACTCGGCTTTGGCACGGATCAAGGTAAGCTAGGCAATATTAATGGGATGGCGATTACCGCTAAAGCACTAAATAAATCGATTCCAGAAACCGGCACTACTATTTTTCGCCCTAACTACACACCGATCACCTTTGGCGCTATTGCCGGCCGTCACTGTGGCGACTTATTTGATCCAAAACGCTATACCGCAATACACCAGTGGCATGTTGATCGCGCTGCAGAGTTTGAAGATGTCGCCCAATGGCAGCGCCCTTGGTATTTTCCTAAAGCGGGCGAGACAATGCAGCAAGCACTCAATCGAGAGTGTGTGGCCACCCGCGCGAGTGTCGGTATTTTAGATGCCTCGACCTTGGGAAAAATTGATATTCAAGGTAAAGACGCCCGTGAATTTTTAGCCCGCGTTTATACCAACGCCTGGGCAAAACTTGCCGTCGGTAGATGTCGCTACGGCTTAATGTGTGGCGAGGACGGGATGGTGTTCGACGATGGTGTGACATCCTGTCTTGGTGAAAATCATTTTTTAATGACGACAACGACAGGTGGCGCTGCACGGGTATTAGGATGGCTCGAGTTGTATCATCAAACTGAGTGGTCCGATCTCGAAGTTTACTTCACAACGGTAACCGATCACTGGTCGACTGCAACAATATCTGGCCCCAATAGTCGACAACTATTAGCCGAACTGACTAATGATATTGATTTAGACAGTGAAAATTTTAAATTTATGGATTGGTATGAGGGAACTGTCGCTGGTGTGCCCGCGCGTGTCTTTAGAATCTCGTTTACCGGCGAGCTTTCTTTTGAGATTAATGTGCAAGCAAACTACGGCTTATTTGTTTGGGAGCAACTAATAGAGAAGGGCGAAAAATTTAATATAACCCCCTATGGCACCGAGACCATGCATATTTTACGTGCCGAAAAAGGTTTTATTATCGCGGGTCAAGATACCGATGGCTCAGTACATCCTTACGATTTAAATATGGGTTGGGCGGTGAGCGCCAATAAACCTTTTAGCTTTATTGGTAAGCGCGGTATGGCACGCGAAGATTGTGTGCGCCCTAATCGCAAACAGTTAGTGGGTTTAAAAACAAAAGACCCTAAGCAAGTTATACCCGAGGGCTCGCAAGCGGTAAGTGACCCCAAGCAGACAATACCAATGGCGATGCTAGGACATATTACCTCGAGCTACTGGAGCGAAAATTTAAATTGCAGTATTGCAATGGGATATATCAAAGGCGGCATTGAACGTATGGGAGAAAATGTGTATTACCCACAAGCAGATGGCTCTATTATTGAAGCGGAGATTTGTAGCTCTGTATTTTTAGATCCCGCAGGAGATCGTCAAAATGTCTGATACTGTCGATAGTACGATTAGCGTGAAGACCGCTGTCATGAATCAATTACCTCTTGATAATACGAACGCGAAAGCAGCAAGTCCCTTATCTCATATCAATTTATTGGATAGTGCTAAAAATCTCGATAATAAAAAAATCTCTTTGATAGAAGAAAAGTTTTTAGGCTATCTAGTATTGCGGGGTAATGCTGGAGACAAAAATTTTAAGCAAGCCATTGAAAATACACTGGCTTGCGAGTTACCTACCGTATTGCAGTGTGTTTATAATGACAATTTGTCAATTCGTTGGATTTCACCTGATGAATGGCTAATTGTTTGCGCGGGGGATAAAGCTTTCAAATTAGAGACAAGCTTGCGTAAAGTTTTAGGGGGCCACTATTCAATTTGTAATATATCGGGTGGACAAACCTTATTGGTATTAAGTGGCGCACATGCGCGCGACCTACTAATGAAGTCAACATCCTACGATGTGTCAGGCTGCCAGTTTCCTGTCGGCAAGGTTGTGACAACGACAGTTTCAAAGTCCCAGGCAATTATTTGTCGTAAAGATGAAAATGTTTGGGAGTTAATCATTCGCCGCAGTTTTGCGGACTACATCTGGCTTTGGTTACAAGATGCCGGTGCAGAATTTAATAGGTAGCCTGTGTTTCTCTAAGTAATGCTTTATCTGCATAATAACCGAGTGTCGCACTGACGATTAAAATCCGCGAGTTAATTGAGTCAGCTCATCTGACGTTTTCCATCGCCACAAATTTTCTAACCTTTCAGTAGATGTTCTACCGCAGCTACTATTTAAGGGGCTGACTCGGGTATTATTAGTGCGTGTAAACGTCTGCTAGCTAGGTCGCATGATAATTCTTGTCGCGCAGTGGTGACTACTGTTGAGACCTAGAGTCACTATTGTCATATAATTATTAAAAACCTGATTAAAAATCTCAATTTCTCGTCACACGCTTTATTCTCGAATACTAGCCCAATATAAATCACTCTTATTCTCTTTTTTCTCTGAGACTCAACTATACTAATTATTGACGCGCAAACTCAATAAATAAGGTTTTCTTATGCAGTACGTGGCTCTTTTGTTAGCCTTTTTTTTATCTTATGCTATTGCGGTCCCGGATTATAAGGCAATATCGAATCAAGCATTAGCTCGTGTTGAAGCACGGTTTGGTCCTGAAGGACGCGCTCGAGTCAGTGACTGGAGCGATCTTTTAAATGAACTAGGAAGTCAAGTACCTCCTGAGGATGCCAAACATCTTCGTGAGGTCAACGATTATTTTAATCAGGTAGATTGGGTTTGGGATATCGATCACTGGGGGACCGAGGATTATTGGGCGACGCCGATAGAAACACTAGGATCAAACGGTGGCGACTGTGAAGACTTCTCGATTGGTAAATACTTCTCTTTAACAAATTTGGGCATGGATGCATCTAAGCTGCGCATCACCTATGTTAAAGCGCTTGATTATGATCTTGCGCATATGGTGTTAGCTTACTACGAGACGCCCTCGTCAGAACCTTTGATTTTAGACAATATTAATAAAACTATTTTACCCGCCTCACAGCGAGCTGATCTATTGCCTGTTTATAGCTTCAATGGTGAAGGTTTATGGTTGGCAAAGTCACGTTCGCGAATCGTAAAAGGTGATCTCTCAAAAAATCTACCCAGCTGGGGTGGTCTAAAAGATAAAATGGATGCAGAGCTACTGTAACGTTAAGTTAAAATTACTTACAAGCCCTTATCGACGGCTACTTTTCCTCTAAAATCAGCGCTTTATGGTTTAATCCTGTCTCCCGCATACAAAAAAGACCGCAACAATGCGGCCTTTTTATTTTTTATGAACTAGGAATAAAATTATTAACGTTTATCCATCGCCGCGTAATCACGAGCTTTATAGCCGGTGTATAGCTGGCGCGGACGGCCAATTTTGTAACTTTCGCTAACCATTTCAATCCAGTGGGCAATCCAGCCTACGGTGCGACCTGTGGCAAAGATCACAGTAAACATATCGGTAGGAATGCCGATTGCTTTCATAATAATGCCAGAGTAGAAGTCAACATTAGGATAAAGTTTACGCTCGATAAAATAATCATCTTCTAGCGCAATCTGCTCAAGACGCTGAGCAATCGCAAGTTGTGGATTATCGATACCGAGCTCATTCAAAACTTCAGCACAAGTCTCTTTCATCACATTGGCACGGGGGTCAAAGTTTTTGTAAACACGATGTCCGAAACCCATCAGGCGGAAGGGGTCGTTTTTATCTTTTGCTTTTAATACATACTTATCGATATTGTCGACACTGCCGATTTCATCGAGCATTTTAAGTACGGCTTCGTTAGCGCCGCCGTGAGCGGGCCCCCAAAGTGCGGTGATGCCCGAGGCAATACACGCAAACGGATTAGCGCCAGAAGAGCCTGCAAGGCGCACTGTAGAAGTTGATGCATTCTGTTCGTGATCGGCATGCAATAAAAAGATCTTATCCATGGCTCTTGCAATAATGGGGTTAACGTTAGGCTCGTCGCAGGGCGTCCCGAACATCATATGCAAAAAGTTCTCTGAATAGCTGAGTTCATTGCGTGGGTACATAAACGGCTGACCGATATGATGCTTGTAACACATAGCGGCAAGCGTCGGTATTTTAGCGATTAGGCGATGCGCGGATATTTTACGATGCTCTGCATTGGAGATATCGAGAGAGTCGTGATAAAAAGCAGAAAGTGCTCCAACAGCACCACACATCATAGACATTGGGTGCGCATCGTGATGAAAACCGCGAAATAAGCGTGCCATGGCTTCGTTTACCATGGTGTGTTGAGTAATCGTATGCTCAAACTCCGCTTTTTCCTTCTCGTTTGGAAGTTCGCCATTTAATAATAGATAGCAAGTTTCAAGGTAATCTGAGTGATTCGCGAGTTGTTCGATGGGGTAGCCGCGATGGAGTAAAATCCCCTTGTCACCATCAATAAAAGTAATTTTAGATTCACATGAAGCCGTTGACATAAACCCTGGGTCGTAGGTAAAACAACCACTGGCGCCTAGATTACGAACATCGATAACGTCTGGGCCCAAATTGCCTGATAGGATGGGTAATTCTATTATTTCATCTGAACCATCTATTGTAAGGCGGGCAAATTTATCTGTCATGAGTACTCCTAAATGTTGATATTAATAAACCTTTTACGGGTAAAAGGTAGCGCGCGCTCAACTTCCAGAAATTCTTAAAAAGAAAGCGTTACGTATTACTAAACAAGAATGTTGGGATAAACCCTACAATGCATGAATTTCGAGTATATATTAGTCACTAAAATTAGACATATTGACTAAATATTATTTTTTGCATAACTATTATAGCAATAGGTTCACTTGAATGGTTAGTCACTTTTGAATAGGAGCTTAAACTTATAGAGAAAACGACAAGATACGTCTGTGTTTTAAGCCAATAAATAGGCCTCTGCTTTTGGTTAGAGCTGAAAATGCTCATTCTCAGAATGAGATTTCTGCAGTTTTTGTTTAAAAATTGGTCAACCACTGCTTTTAAATTAAATATACACAAGATTTCATTAATTTACGTACTTTGGTTTGTGTTTTTATCTGGGTATCACTATAATTTTGCCCATTTGCAGAGGGTTCTTATGTTGATTCTTGGTATTTGAACTATCTTATGTAGATAAGCATGTTTAAATAGATTGTGGGTATTAACAAATAGATTTTAGGTGTAGCCGCGTATATCATTTTACGTCATCATTAGTAAGCATTAGATATGTATTGTTGAGTTGTTTTTACAGCTTCACAATCAACAAATTCTGAAGAAAATATATGCATTATTGTTAGACTTTAATATTTTCCTTGCCCAATGCTCTGCGTCAAAGAATAAACTCTCGGTAATTAAATTACATGCGCACACATGTTTAGTTGCTAGTTTCAATCATTTTTAAGTTAACAGGTGGAGTAAAACCATGACATCTATAAGAACCATTTCTTTTGATGGTATTGTCATTGGAGGTGGCGGCGCTGGTATGCGAGCTGCATTGCAGATGGCACAATCCGGATTCAAAACCGCAGTAATTACAAAAGTGTTCCCAACACGATCACATACAGTATCGGCCCAAGGCGGCATCACCTGTTCCATTGCAAGTTCTGATCCAAATGATGATTGGCGCTGGCACATGTACGATACAGTCAAGGGCTCTGACTATATCGGTGACCAAGCTGCGATCGAATATATGTGTACTGTAGGACCCGAGGCTATTTTTGAACTCGAGCATATGGGACTGCCTTTTTCGCGTACAGAAGAGGGTCGTATCTATCAACGTCCCTTCGGCGGTCAATCTAAAGATTTTGGTAAGGGTGGCCAAGCCGCTCGAACTTGTGCTGCTGCAGACCGCACAGGGCATGCTCTGTTGCATACGCTTTATCAAAGCAACATCAAGCACAACACAGTTTTCTTTAATGAGTGGTTCGTTGTAGATCTAGTCAAAAATCAAGATGATGTGGTAACGGGTGTTATTGCGATTAATATCGAAGATGGCGAAGTCGTACATATTAAATCGAAGGCGACGGTATTTGCGACTGGTGGTGCAGGCCGAATTTATGCCTCCACAACCAACGCACATATAAACACCGGTGATGGTATCGGTATGGCGTCACGCGCCGGCTTCCCCCTTCAAGATATGGAAATGTGGCAATTTCACCCAACCGGTATTCACGGTGCGGGTACTTTAGTCACCGAAGGTTGTCGTGGTGAAGGTGGTTATCTTATCAATAAAGATGGCGAGCGCTTTATGGAGCGTTATGCACCCAACGCAAAAGATCTTGCGGGTCGCGACGTTGTCGCACGCTCGATGGTCTTGGAGATGCTTGAAGGACGAGGTTGTGGCGAAAATGGCGATCACGTGATGCTGAAGTTAGATCATCTTGGTGAGGCAACGTTGAATGCTCGTCTACCGGGTATTTTAGAGCTTTCTCGTACCTTTGCGGGTGTCGATCCAGTCAAAGAGCCGATTCCCGTCGTGCCAACTTGTCATTATATGATGGGTGGAATACCTACCAATGTCGATGGCCAGGCTCTTACTCAGATAAATGGTAAAGATACTGTCATTGAAGGTTTCTATGCCTGCGGCGAAGCGGCTTGTGTATCTGTGCATGGAGCCAACCGCTTAGGCGGTAACTCGCTATTGGATCTAGTTGTTTTCGGTCGCGCCTCTGGTTTGTACATTGAAAAAGCGTTGAAGCAAGGTATTGAGCACCGCGATGCATCAGAGTCAGACATTGAAGCCGCCATGTCTCGCCTTAACGGTCTCAATGCCAATACGGGTGGCGAGTCTGCAACAGTATTGCGCAAAGAGCTGCAGCAGGTTATGCAAAATCATTTTGGCGTATTTCGTCGCGGTGATTTTATGCTAGAGGGTATTGAAAAGTTAAAAGACCTGCGTGAGCGTATCGGCAATGTAACTTTTGAAGACAAAAGCAACACCTTTAATACAGCGCGTATTGAAGCACTTGAGCTACAGAACTTGCTTGAAGTTGCAGAAGCTACAGCTATTCCCGCAGAGGTTCGTACCGAGACTCGAGGCGCACATGCGCGGGATGACTATCAAGTGCGCGACGATGAAAACTGGTTGTGTCACTCCTTATACTTCCCAGCAGATCGGAGCGTTACCAAGCGC
Organism: Cellvibrionaceae bacterium; assembly: GCA_047633635.1. GTDB lineage: Bacteria > Pseudomonadota > Gammaproteobacteria > Pseudomonadales > Cellvibrionaceae > CANLBN01. The sequence continues at coordinate 13,899 of JBLIFG010000022.1, forward strand.
GGTGTGAACTTCGAGCCGGTAACGGTCGACACCTTTGAGCCAATGGCTCGCACTTACTAATCGGAGAGATTACAAATGTTAAATGTAGAAGTCTATCGTTATAATCCAGAAACCGATAAAGCGCCCTATATGAAGTCCTATCAGGTGGACACTAAAGGGCGTGATATTATGGTTCTCGATGTATTAGAGCTGCTGAAAGTCGAAGACAATAGTTTGTCTTATCGTCGATCATGCCGTGAAGGTGTGTGCGGTTCTGATGGTATGAACATCAACGGTAAAAATGGTCTTGCGTGTATTACACAGTTATCAGAAACCGTTAAAGACAACAAGCTAGTACTACGTCCATTGCCGGGTTTACCGGTAATTCGTGACCTTGTTATCGATATGACGCAATTCTATGATCAATATCATAAAATCGAGCCTTACTTGCAAACTGATGAGCCCACAGAAGGCAGAGAGCGCCTGCAATCGCCTGAAGAGCGTGCAAAGCTTGACGGTCTTTACGAATGCATCCTCTGTGCCTGTTGTTCAACCAGCTGTCCGTCTTTCTGGTGGAATCCAGAAAAGTTTATTGGTCCTGCTGGTCTGTTACAATCTTACCGATTTTTAGCAGATAGTCGCGATACGGCAACCGCCGCTCGACTTGAAAACCTAAGCGATCCCTTTAGCGTGTTTCGCTGCCAAGGCATTATGAATTGTGTTTCGGTATGCCCAAAAGGTCTTAATCCTACCAAGGCGATTGGACATATACGCTCAATGCTGCTATCGCAATAGTAGGGGTCGGTTTTTATCCCTATTAATGATACTTTGTCGGTTAAGCCGGCAAAGTTAACCAGTGAGGCCGAAAAAATTAAGTGTCATCGATTGAAAGTCATCGTTTAGTCATATGTTTTAAAATAAAGAGTAATGCTAAGCCTCATTACTCTTGCTGTTGTAAGTAGGCGGCGCCCCTTTTCAAATGGCTGTTTTAATTGGCGCTTCTGTGTTTTTTAGATCCATATTTCAAAGACCAATGATAGCTATGTTTAGGCTCTCAAGGTCTTTTAAAAACTGTTGAAAAACAGCAATTTAAGGCTCTGTAATACAAAGGCTATATTTATCATTTAACAACAGAGAGAATAGTCCATGCCAGATAGTATGGAACATCTGTGGAGTACCGCGCACATATCAGGCGGTAACGCAGTTTATGTAGAAGAGCTTTACGACAGTTATCTACATGACCCAAGTGTTATTCCACAGGAGTGGCGAGAATACTTTGACCAACTGCCACGCATAAGCGGTTCAAGCGCTCAAGATACGCCGCACTCGGCAGTTCAAGAACAATTTAGGCTATTAGCTAAATACCGTCCAACCAATGGCGAGTCTAATATTCCTGCGCATGCCGCCGCCGCCGATCACGACCAAAAACAAATCAATGTGGCGCAGCTGATTCAGGCATATCGTTCACGTGGACACACCAAGGCTACCCTCGATCCTCTGAAATTATCTAATCGTCACTCAGGCGATTACTTGAAGTTACACTACCATGGCCTTACGCCGGCAGAGCTCGATTTGGTTTTCAATGCGAGCAATTTATATTTTGGTTACGATCAGGCGCCACTCAAAGACATTATTGCAGATCTAGAAGCGACCTATTGCGGAAATATTGCTGCAGAGCTATTACACATCAGTGATGCCGACGAATTCAAATGGCTGCAGCAGCGTCTTGAAAGTGCACGTTCAAAACCGACTTTCTCAACAGAGGCTAAATTACGCATTCATCAGCGCTTAAGTGCTGCTGAAGGTTTAGAAAAGCATTTGGACAGCAAATACCCAGGCACCAAGCGCTTTGGGCTCGAGGGCGCTGAAAGCTTGATTCCTCTTCTCGATGGGCTGATCAAGCGCGCGGGTACTTACGGAGCTAAAGAAATTGTTTTAGGTATGGCTCACCGAGGTCGCCTAAACACATTAATTAATATATTCGGTAAAAAACCTGCGGACTTATTTGATGAGTTCGAAGGTAAAAAAATGATTGATACCTCTGGTGATGTTAAATATCACCAAGGTTTTTCATCAAATGTGATGACACCAGGCGGAGAAGTTCATATTGCGATGGCATTTAATCCTTCTCACCTAGAGATTGCTGCCCCCGTTGTGGTAGGTTCTGTACGTGCGCGTCAAGATCGTCGCCACGACAAGACCGGTGATTTAGTGGTGCCCATCAATATTCATGGAGACGCTGCATTCTCAGGGCAAGGTGTTGTCTTTGAGCTTCTACAAATGTCTCAAACCCGCGCCTATAAAACCGGTGGATCAGTACATATTGTCATTAATAATCAGGTGGGTTTTACTACTACCCATCCTGAAGATGCGCGCTCGACGCCTTACTGCACAGATGTTGCCAAATTTGTTGGTGCGCCGGTGCTGCACGTTAATGGCGACGATCCAGAGGCGGTACTATTTGTTACGCAATTAGCAATGGACTATCGTCACGAGTTCAAAAAAGATGTTGTTATTGATCTCGTATGTTACCGACGTCGTGGTCACAACGAGACAGATGAACCTTCGTCTACTCAACCACTGATGTATCAAGCGATCAAAACACTGAAAACAACGCGCACGCTTTATGCGCAACGCCTAATTGAAGAAGGTATTCTCACCAAAGAAGAAGACGCAGCAATTACCAGTGATTATCGTGCAGCCTTAGATCGGGGCGACCATGTTGCCGACGGTTTAGTGAGTGAGCCCGATAAGTCGCTGTTTGTCGATTGGGTGCCTTATCTTGACCACGATTGGACTGATCCTGCCGATACCAGTATCAATCTGCAAAAATTACAAGAACTTGGACACAAGGCCTGTGAAGTGCCTGACGGCATTCAAGTGCAGCGCCAAGTACAAAAAATTTATGAAGATCGACGTAAAATGGCCAGCGGCTCGCTACCGATTAACTGGGGTATGGCCGAGACTCTAGCTTACGCCACCTTAATTGATAATGGCTCAGGCATTCGCCTCACAGGCCAAGATGTGTCTCGCGGTACATTTTCTCATCGTCATGCAGTTATCCATAATCAAAAAGATGGCATTCCTTACACGCCCTTAGCACATTTATTTGAGGGACAGCGTAATTTTCATCTGTATGATTCTTTATTGTCTGAAGAAGCTGTTTTAGCCTTTGAGTATGGTTATGCTGCAACTAAGCCCGATACGCTAGTTATTTGGGAGGCGCAATTTGGTGATTTTGCCAACGGCGCGCAAGTGGTTATCGATCAGTTTATTACCAGTGGTGAGCACAAGTGGGGCCGCCTTTGTGGTTTAACGATGCTGTTACCCCATGGTTATGAAGGCCAAGGACCCGAGCATTCGTCTGCTCGTCTTGAGCGCTTCATGCAAATGTGTGCAGAACATAATATTCAGATTTGTATTCCTACGACACCTGCTCAGATTTTTCATATTTTGCGTCGCCAAGTGCTTCGTCCAATGCGTCGTCCGTTGATTATTATGAGTCCTAAATGGATTTTGCGTCATAAACTCGCAACGTCAACTCTTGAAGAATTAGCCGAGGGTAAATTTTATAATGTCATCGGTGACGATGAAATTAAACCCGCTAAAGCTAAAAAAGTCGTTATCTGCAGTGGTAAGGTCTATTATCATTTACTGGAAGCACGAATGGAGTCTGGGCAAGACGATGTAGTTTTGATTAGACTTGAACAGCTGTATCCGTTTCCCCAGGCTGAACTATTAGAGGTGCTTGCGCCATTTAATAAGATCAAAGAGGTTGTTTGGTGTCAAGAAGAGCCAAGAAATCAGGGAGCTTGGTTTCAGATTAGGCATCGTCTTGAAGGTGCGTTAGCAGAAACTTATCCTAAGGTTAATCTGGCTTATGTGGGTAGGGTATCATCTGCAGCACCAGCTTGTGGTTACATGTCACTGCATCTTGAACAGCAAAAACGCTTCGTCGATGAGGCACTAAAAATTAATAAATAAAGTGATAGCGTTCGATAAATTTAGCTAGTTATTTGTCTAATGGGCATGTCCAAGCATTTGAACGTTATTAAAAGACTTATAAGGATACAAAAGAATGGCAATTGAAATTAAAGCACCGACGTTCCCTGAATCTGTTCAAGACGGTACTATTGCGACTTGGCATAAAAACGTTGGCGATACGGTTAGTCGCGATGACCTGCTAGTTGAGATTGAAACAGACAAGGTTGTGCTTGAAGTTGTTGCTCCTGCCGATGGTGTTTTATCTGAGATCGCGAAGCAAGAGGGCGAGATCATCTTAAGTAACGAGGTATTAGCCTTTATTGGCGACGTCGCGAGTAGTCATTCAGATTCTCCAGCACCTGTTGCTAAAGCCAATTCTGCAGCAGCGAGCACATCAGTTGAAATTAAAACTCCAACCTTTCCCGAGTCAGTTCAAGACGGCACTATTGCATCTTGGCATAAAGCTGCAGGTGAGGCGGTTAGTCGCGATGAATTAATCGTTGAAATTGAGACCGATAAAGTGGTGCTAGAAGTCGTTGCACCCGCCGACGGTGTGATGGGTGATATTATCAAGGGCGAAGGCGACGTAGTGCTCAGTGGCGAGCTAATTGCGTATATGCTCGAGGGTGCTTCAGCCGATGCAGCTCCCGCGACTACAGAAAGTGTCGAGACGCTGACCACTACCGATGTGGTTGCTAGTCCATCGGCGCGCAAGCTAGCCGCTGAAAAAGGCTTAGATTTAAGTGCGATTAAAGCGACAGGGAAAGGCGGTTTAATCACTAGAGAGGATGTTGAAGGCGCCTCTCAGCTTCAAGCTGCACCGGTTGCTCCAGCCGCTGCTCCAAAAACTACCCCGGCAGCTAAAGCAGCCGCTGCTCCAAAAACCACCCCGGCAGCTGCTCCTGCAATAGCTAATACCGGCGGCCGCATTGAAAAACGTGTGCCGATGACACGCTTACGTAAACTTATTGCACAGCGACTACTCCAAGCTACATCGTCAACGGCAATGTTAACAACGTTCAACGAAGTTAATATGGAGCCAGTAATGACGCTTCGTAAAAAGTATAAAGACCAGTTTGAAAAGGCACACAATGGCACGCGCTTAGGCTTTATGGGCTTTTTTGTTAAAGCTGCCGTCGAGGCACTTAAGCGCTATCCTGCTGTTAATGCCTCAATTGATGGGGACGATGTGGTATATCATGGCTATCAAGATATTAGTGTTGCGGTATCGACTGAAAAAGGTTTAGTCGTACCTGTACTGCGCAATGCTGAAAATATGGGCCTTGCAGATATCGAGTCAGGTATTAGAGCTTTTGGTATGCGTGCCCGCGATGGTAAACTTGGCATTGATGAGATGACGGGAGGTACCTTCACTATTACTAATGGGGGTGTATTTGGATCATTATTATCAACGCCAATTTTAAATCCACCACAGACCGCTATTTTGGGTATGCATAAAATTCAAGAGCGTCCGATGGCGGTTAATGGTCAGGTTGTGATTCAACCCATTATGTATTTAGCGCTTTCATATGATCATCGTATGGTTGATGGTAAAGAAGCGGTGCAGTTTCTAGTTGCTATTAAAGATCTATTAGAAGACCCTGCTCGCATTTTATTGGAAATATAATCGCTAGCAATAGCAAGTAACAATACACAACCTATATAGAGCGGGTGTATTTGAACCCCATTTAATTTATACATTTGATACTAATTTGGAAATTTATTATGTCTGATAACAAATACGATGTAATCGTTATAGGCTCCGGCCCCGGCGGTTATGTGGCAGCCATTCGCGCAGCACAACTCGGTTTGAAAACAGCCTGTGTCGAGAAATGGGTCAGTGACGACGGTAAAAAAGTAGTCAACGGTGGTACCTGCCTGAATATTGGTTGTATCCCCTCAAAAGCCTTGTTAGATAGCTCGCATAAATATCACGATGCTCACGCAGATTTTGAAAAACACGGTATTAGCACTGGTAAACTGTCTATTGATGTCCCCAAAATGCTTGAGCGTAAAGATCAAGTGGTTGCACAAATGACCGGCGGTATCGGCGGCTTATTTAAAGCCAATAAAGTCACATCGATTATGGGTAAGGGTAAATTACTTGCCGGTAAAAAGGTCGAAGTAACAACTAACAGCGGTGAAGTTACGGTATACGAAGCTGGCAATGTGATTCTTGCCTCGGGTTCGGTGCCAATTAATATTCCTGTGGCTCCTGTCGACCCAAAAGGCAATAATATTATTGTCGATTCAACCGGCGCATTGGAGTTTAGCGAAGTACCAAAAACTCTCGGCGTGATCGGTGCCGGTGTTATTGGCTTAGAACTAGGTAGTGTCTGGTGTCGTCTGGGTTCTGAGGTTGTCTGCCTGGAGGCAATGGACACATTCTTGTCTGTAATGGATCAACAAATTGCCAAAGAATCTGAAAAAATATTTAGAAAACAAGGTTTAGATATTCGTCTGAACTGTCGTGTAACGGGCACTAAGATCAAAGGTAAAAAAGTTGAGGTGCTTTACGCAGATAAGGATGGTAACGAACAAACTCAAACTTTTGACAAATTAATCGTCTGTGTGGGCCGTCGTCCCTACACTGAAGGTTTATTAGCAGAGGATAGCGGCATTGAAATGGATGAACGCGGCTCCATCTATGTCGACGAAAACTGCTCGACTAATGTACCTGGTGTTTGGGCTGTTGGAGATATTGTTCGCGGTCCAATGCTCGCGCACAAAGCCTCAGAAGAGGGTGTTATTGTCGCCGAGCGTATCGCTGGCCAAAAGGCCATGATGAATTATGATGTGGTGCCAAATGTTATTTATACCTATCCAGAAGTTGCCTCGGTAGGCCAGACAGAAGAGCAGCTAAAATCTGCCGGTGAAGAATATAAGGTAGGTACTTTTCCATTTTTGGCCGTCGGTCGTGCAGTTGCAGCGGATAGTCAGGATGGTCTAGTAAAAATAATATCCCATGCGAAAACAGATCGGATTTTGGGATGCCATATCGTCGGTCCAAGTGCCTCCGATCTTGTTCAGCAAATTGCGATAGCGATGGAATTTGGTTCAACGGCAGAAGATATCGGCATGACAGTATTCGGTCATCCTACTTTCTCAGAAGCGGTTAAAGAAGCTGCGCTAGCCGTGAATGGTCATGCTATTCATATGCCAAATAGAAAAAGAAAAAAATAAGAATAGTTACATAGTGTTTTTTAAACACTAATGAATTAGTTAATATTTCTAGCTGTTTGAAATATTAACTATTTTTTTAATCTGTTTCTGATTATTTTTTAATAACAGAAAACTACAAACGGAAGATATTATGAATTTGCATGAGTACCAAGCAAAACAATTATTTGCTGAATACAATTTGCCAGTGTCGATAGGTGTTGCAGCTGCTACAGTCGAAGAAGCCGTAGCGGCAACCGATACCATTGGTGGGGATAAATGGGTGGTTAAAGCTCAGGTTCACGCCGGTGGTCGCGGTAAGGCAGGCGGTGTAAAACTTGTTGATACAAAAGAAGAAGTGCGCGCATTTGCCGAAAAGTGGTTGGGTAAAAACTTAGTGACCTACCAAACTGATGAAGGTGGTCAGCCAGTGAGTCGTATTCTTGTAGAGACCTGCACTGATATTGACCAAGAGTTATATCTTGGTGCCGTTGTCGACCGCGCAACGCGCAGCATTGTCTTTATGGCGTCAACTGAAGGCGGCGTAGAGATTGAAAAAGTTGCAGAAGAGACGCCAGAGAAAATTTTAAGGGCGATTATTGACCCGTTGGTTGGAGCTCAACCTTACCAAGGTCGCGAGCTCGCTTTTAAATTGGGTCTTAACCCCTTACAGGTAAAACAATTTACTAAAATATTTTTAGGTCTTGCTAAAATGTTTGAAGATTTTGATTTTGCGTTGCTAGAAATTAATCCTCTCGTTATTACGGCCGAAGGTAATCTTCACTGCCTAGACGGTAAAATTAATATTGATGGTAACGCGCTTTATCGTCAGCCAAAAATTTGTGCAATGCACGATCCATCGCAAGAAGACGAGCGCGAAGCACAAGCGGCATCTTTCGAACTCAATTATGTTGCCCTAGATGGTAATGTAGGTTGTATGGTTAATGGTGCTGGTCTGGCAATGGGTACGATGGATATCGTCAACATACATGGTGGCAAGCCTGCAAACTTCCTCGACGTTGGTGGCGGTGCAACCAAAGAGCGCGTTATTGAAGCGTTCAAATTAATCTTATCCGATCCCAATGTGAAAGCCGTACTCGTCAACATATTTGGTGGCATCGTGCGTTGCGATATGATCGCCGAAGGTATTATTGGTGCAGTAGCTGAGGTCGGTGTTAAGGTGCCGGTCGTTGTTCGTCTCGAGGGTACTAACGCGGAAGAGGGCAAAAAATTATTAGATGCGAGCTCACTGAACCTAGTCAGTGCCACATCATTAACAGACGCCGCGCAAAAAGTTGTTGCTGCTGCGGAGGGCAAATAATGTCTATTTTAATCGATAAAAATACTAAAGTAATTTGCCAAGGTTTTACCGGTGCTAACGGTACTTTCCATTCTGAACAAGCGATCGAATACGGCACGCAAATGGTGGGCGGTGTAACTCCTGGTAAAGGCGGCACCACTCATCTTGGTCTGCCAGTTTTCAATACTGTTAAAGAAGCGGTTGCAGCAACTGGTGCGACTGCGACTGTTATTTATGTGCCTGCAGCATTTTGTAAAGATTCAATTATTGAAGCGGCTGATGCTGGTATTGAGTTAATTATTACGATTACCGAAGGAATTCCAACATTAGATATGTTGGTCGTCAAAGAGTACGTTGATAAGAAAGGCGTGCGTATGATTGGGCCTAACTGCCCCGGCGTTATTACACCCGGCGAATGTAAAATTGGCATTATGCCTGGACACATTCATCTGCCAGGTAAAGTTGGTGTGGTCTCGCGTTCGGGGACCTTAACCTATGAAGCGGTAAAACAAACAACTGATTATGGTTTTGGCCAGTCGACTTGTGTTGGTATTGGTGGAGATCCAATTCCGGGCTCAAACTTTATTGATATTCTAGCCTTGTTTCAAGCAGATCCTGCTACTGAGGCGATTGTAATGATCGGTGAGATTGGCGGTACGGCCGAAGAAGAGGCCGCCGCCTATATTAAAGCAAATGTAACCAAACCTGTTGTTTCTTACATTGCCGGTGTAACGGCTCCTGTAGGAAAACGTATGGGACATGCGGGCGCAATTATATCTGGTGGTAAAGGCACAGCCGATGAAAAGTTTGCTGCACTTGAAGATGCGGGTGTTAAAACGGTTCGTAGCCTTGCCGATATTGGTAGCGCTCTCAAAGAAGTTACTGGCTGGTAGTAAAATACGGCATGATATCTGGCACTGTTAGGTATTATGCCCCTAGATTCGTTGGAGGAAAAAATGAACGATAAGCGTCCTGTAAATTTAGATCTGAGTACCGTCAGTTTTCCAATTACAGCAATAGCATCCATTTTGCATCGTATCACTGCGGTAATTACGTGGGTAGGATTAGGTTTTTTACTAGTACTATTAGGCTATGCACTCGGATCAGAACAACAATACATGTCAACTTCTCAAGTAATGCAAAATAATTTTTTACTGCAGTTTGTGACTTGGGGTTTCTTAACCGCGCTGGCTTATTATTGCCTTGCTTCTGCAAAGCATATTATTCAAGACCTGGGATTTTGTGAAAATTTCGAAAGTGGTAGTGTGCTTTCTTGGGGTGCTATTATTATTGGTGTTTTATTCGCAATGTTGGCGGGGGTCTTCGTATGGGCTTAATTAATAACGGTATCAGACAATGGTTATTTCAGCGCCTATCTAATGCACTGATAATTAGCTTTGGCATTGGCTTGTTGTACACACTCATAGCGGCCGATGGCTTGAGCTACGGCTCTGTCAGCGCGCTTTTTAGCGGTGGTCTGGTCACTTCATATTTGGCTGTTGTGTTAGTTTTTAGTTGTGTCAATGGAGTCTTAGCGGGCTGGCAGATAGATGGCGATTATACTGCAAAATTTGGTCTGCCAAAAAATATGATAACAATCATTGCAATTGTCGTTAGTCTTATATTTTTGGTTTATGGCTTGATGCTTTTATTTTAAATGAATAAATGTTTTCGATAGCTGTTACAGATAAATCAAGTAATAATTATTTTAAGTTATTTCAGACAATAAAAAGGGTGCCTTGTGCACCCTTTTTTTGGTTTTAATAGACGCAAATCTTAAATGTCCATTGGCTGCAACGAAAAATCACCAACGGGCTTTTTAACAACCTCATCGGCGATGTAGGTTGTCATCTCATCAATATTAGAGAACTGACGCGACATATCGTATTGGCCTTTAAAAGTATTGCCTGCGTCATCTTGTAATTTAGCGAGTTGAAAGTTAGAGCCGCCTTCGCCACGACCATGAATAATATAATACTCAAGATTCATTAATTTTAATCTCCAATTGAACAAATTTGATAACTAATTATAGCCATAGACTGCGGTGATGTCATTGACTGTGTTATATATTTTGTATCAACCTAGGCAATTATTTATTTCTATTATTAAATTTTATATTACTGGTTAAAGCGATGCCAGCAAAGATCAATAAAGCCCCAACTAGGTGATAAAACGCCAGTTTCTCGGCCAATAAAATAAGCGATAAAAAAGCCCCAAATAGGGGTATTAAGTGAAGAAACCCACCTGCCTGATTTGCACCTAAGAGCTCGACGCCTCGGTTCCAGCAAATAAAGGCCAAAACGGAGGGTACAAATGCGAGATAAGCTAAGGATAAATAGGTAGAGATGTCCCATTCGGCGACAACCGATGTGGAGGTGACGACAAGACCCGCCACAGAGAGCGCAATGACACCCACAACCGCGCTTGAGAATAACATGTGTAGTTGCGATATAGTTTTGGGCTTGCTGCGCAGAGCAATAGAATAGGCCGCCCAAGTGCTGCTTGCTAATAACATCCAAAAATCACCTATCCCGAAAGCAAAATTCTTCAGTACATCAATCTCTCCATGAGAGATTACCGTAAGCACACCCAAAAGAGAGACTGCAATGCCGATAGACGCTTTCGGCGATGGTAGCTCACGATAAAATACCATATTGCCAATAAAAATTAATACAGGGCAAAGAGACAGTAACAGCAGCGCGTTAACGACTGCTGTGGTCTGAAGTGCTAGATACAAAAAGACCTGAAAGCTAGCAATCCCAAGTAGTCCCAGAATACTTATAATACGCCAATGTTTAAAAATTGTGGTGTATTCGGATTGAATCGAGCGATAAACAAACGGCAACATGATGAGAAGAGCTAAGGTCCAGCGAATAAGATTCATATCAATGGCATCAACGTGATCTTTTAGAGCCCTTCCTACAATGGCGTTACCAGCCCAAAATAAAGCAGAGAAGGTAAGCAAAAGCCGTGGTTTTGAATATAAATAATGAATAAGCCACCTCTAGTTAGATTATGAGTTGTTTTAATGCAGATAATATTTTTGACGCCATAGTATAGACCTTGAAAATATTGTATACCCCCCCAATATGTACTGATAATCAATAATTTTAAAATGATGAGATCCCCTAGAGCTTTTAGAGTGGGTCTAATCATACTTTTTTATTTTAATTCGTTATCTACATAAGGAACTCTCGTGACTGCGACCGCCGATTCAAACACTAATCAAAAAGAAACTCTTGGCTTTCAAGCTGAGGCAAAACAGCTATTACAACTAATGATTCATTCACTCTATTCAAATCGTGAAATATTTTTGCGCGAATTAGTTTCTAACGCCTCAGATGCTGCTGATAAGCTACGTTTTGAAGCGCTTAAAGACAATGCTCTCTATGAAGGTGAATCCGAGCTGGCTATTCGCATCGACTTCGATAAAGACGCAAAGACCGTCACTATTAGTGATAATGGTATCGGAATGAGTCGTGAAGAGGTGATTAATAATCTAGGAACGATTGCTAAATCGGGTACGGCTGCATTTATGGAGCAGTTATCGGGTGACCAGAAAAAAGACTCCCAGTTGATTGGTCAATTTGGTGTTGGTTTTTACTCAGGTTTTATTGTTGCCGATAACATCGAAGTATTTTCTCGCCGTGCAGGTACAGATGTTGCCCAGGGCACACATTGGCAGTGTGTCGGTGATGCCGACTTTACCATTGAAACCGTGGCAAAAGAATCCCGTGGCACCACCATTGTTTTACACCTGAAAGAAGATGCTCTCGAATTTGCTGACGGCTGGCGCTTACGCTCGATAATCAAAAAGTATTCCGATCATATTTCTCTGCCCGTCATCATGCAGAAAGAAGTCACACAGCCTGCCGCTGAAGTGGAGGAGGGTGAAGAGCAGCAAGAAGCTAGCGTTAGCTTTGAAGATGAAGTCATTAATACTGCTACGGCTCTGTGGACGCGTTCACGTAGTGATGTGAAAGACGAGGAGTATCAAGAATTTTATAAGTACGTATCCCACGATTATAACGATGCGCTAAGCTGGAGCCATAACCGCGTTGAAGGTAAATTAGATTACACAAGCCTATTATTCATTCCGAAAAAAGCTCCATTTGATATGTTTAATCGCGATACTGCACGCGGCTTAAAATTGTATGTTCAGCGTACTTTTATTATGGATGAAGCCGAGCAGTTTCTGCCACTATATCTTCGTTTTGTTAAGGGTGTGGTCGATTCTAACGATATCTCATTAAATGTTTCTCGTGAGATTTTACAAAAAGATCCTAATGTCGATGCGATGCGCGCAGCACTTGTAAAACGTGTGCTCGATATGCTCAGTAAAATGGCGAAGAAAAAACCAGAAGAATATAATGATTTTTGGAAAGAGTTTGGAGAAGTGCTGAAAGAGGGACCAGGCGAAGATTTTGCTAATAAAGAAAAAATTGCAAAACTCCTACGCTTTGCAACCACGCACACAGATACACCCGCACAAAATCAATCCATAGACGATTATATTGCGCGTATGCAAGAGGGCCAGAATAAGATTTATTATGTTGCTGCAGAAAACTTCAATACGGCAAAAAATTCTCCTCACTTAGAAGTGTTCCGCAAAAAAGGTATTGAAGTCTTATTACTTTCTGATCGTATTGACGATTGGACGATGAGTCATCTTCGTGAATATGATGGAAAAACAGTTCAAGATGTTGGCCGTGGGGCTTTAGATCTTGGCGAGCTTGATACCGAGGAAGAAAAGAAAGAACAAGAAAAAATAAATGAAGAGTTAAAAACGTTAATTGAGCGTAGTCAAAAAGCTCTTGCTGAAAAAGTCGAGTCAGTACGCTTGACTAATCGTCTAACGGGGTCACCTGCTTGTGTCGTCGTCGGCGAGGCGGATATGGGTGCTCAAATGCGCAGAATGCTAGAGCAAGCGGGACAAGATGTGCCCGATAGCAAGCCTATTTTTGAGCTTAATCCAGAGCATCCCTTGGTGAAAAAATTAGATCAAGAAGCCGATGAAGATCGTTTTGCAGACTTGGTTAGTGTTTTATTTGACCAGGCAAATCTTGCAGAGGGTGGTCAGCTTGAAGATCCTGCTGCCTATGTGGGGCGACTTAATAAGTTACTCCTAGAGCTATCTAACTAAAGGCTGGGGCCCTCTAGCCCGAGGCTAGAGGGCTCTCATTAACGTTAGAACTTGCTAACTAATAGTAATACATAATCTTCATGATTGATGAAGATTATCGTCTAAAAGTTTAGCCATAATAAGTGGCTAAGCTTTTTTATTTTTGCAGGTTTTATAACTGTATTCATTCTTAACGACCTATCTATTGCCTCTAAGCTAGTTCTAATCAACATTGATTGGTATGATATGCTCTAGATGTTTATCATTTGTTGAAAAATTGACTATTACATGACGACTCTGAAAGATCATAAAATTGCCGTTATTGGTGGCGGAAGTTTTGGTACAGCGCTTGCGCATGTAGTGGCAAGTAACCGTTTTGAGACATACCTATGGATGCGCGACGAACGACGTGCACGCGAGGCGCAATCTAGCCGTGAAAACAAGCATTACCTGCCGGGACATCTTTTGGCGCAATCCCTCATTATCAGTTCTGATTTAGAGACTGTTATTGGTGGCTGTGATGTTGTTTTTGTATCGGTGCCTAGTTCGTCTTTTCGCGAAGTTGTCCAGGCTATACGCCCCTTTATTAAAGGCTCTATGGGTGTGGTCAGCACTAGTAAAGGTATTGGTCGCGATGGTTTTACTGTTATGAGTGAAATACTTAAGCAGGAATTACCCAATAATATTATCGGTGTGCTAAGTGGGCCTAACTTTGCTAAAGAAATGATTCAAGGGCAGTTAACCGGCTCTGTAATTGCGAGTGCTGATGACGCCTTGATTATAAAGGTCCAAGATATATTAGGTTCAGGTTTATTTCGCATTTATTCAAGTCATGATTGTTATGGTGTTGAATTAGCAGGCGCTTTAAAAAACATCTACGCCATCATTGTGGGTATGGCGCAAGCACGTCACTACGGCCAAAATACCTTGGCGTTACTGATGACGCGAGCACTATCTGAAATGGGCCGCTTTGCCCATGCCTTGGGTGCAGACCCGATGACGTTTTTAGGTCTGGCAGGAGTTGGAGATTTATTTCTAACTTGTAACTCTAATCTGAGCCGTAATTATCGCGTTGGTTATGCAATGGGTGAGGGTAAGTCGTTAACGACGGCAATGAAAAGTGTTGGACAAGTTGTCGAAGGGGTGAATACGCTTCGATTGGTAAAACCAAAAGCACAGGAGTTAGGTGTCGAAATGCCACTAGTAGATGCACTTTATGCTCTGTTGTTTGAGGGCGCTTCTGCTGATAGTATTATTGATCAACTAATGCTTAGTGCACAAAATAGTGATGTCGACTTTACAGGAGCAATACGATGACAAAAAAGACTCAAGATGATCAAGATAAAAAATTAAAAGAAGCTAACAAAGTTGCTAAAGCCGAGAGTGTTGAGGCAACAAATGTTGAGAATGAAAAGCCCGACGCAGAAAAAGTCGAGTTGGTTGCTCCTCTATGGAAGGATCGATTGTTATCTGTAGATCATTGGTTGCGCTTTGGATTTATGGCGTTGTTTATTTTGATACTTAGTGTTGTGAGTTATTTGATTGTCGGATTGGTTATTTTACAGTTTTGTTGGGCATTAATTGCGGGTGAAGGTAACGATAAACTGAGAGATTTTGGCAGTAGTGTTTCACGTTTTATTCTTCACGTGCTGCGTTTCCTAACTTACAATACAGACATAAAACCATTTCCTTTTACCGATTGGCCTGAATCAGAAAATGATGATTTAGATAAATAAAAGGATTTGCACGATGCTTGTTTTTGTTATGCGACATGGAGAAGCGACATCGTTTTCAGTGAAAGATAGTGACCGTGAATTAACCGATCATGGCCGCAAGGAAGTTGCCTCTATAATTCAGCGCTGTGCAAGTAGTTTTGCAACGGTTGATGAAATATGGGCAAGTCCTTACACACGTACTCAGCAAACCGCAGCATTGGTGAGTGTGGCTATCAATAAAAAAATAACCACTTGTAATTTTTTAACGCCAACAAAAAACCCCGATAAAATACTCAAAATGCTCGCAGTAGCCAATAAGACAATCTTGTTAGTGAGCCATCAACCTCTAGTGGGAACACTGGTCGATAAGTTAGCTGATCTCGAACCTGGGCGTTACCGAATGAGCACTGCAGCAATTGCTTGTATTGAGTCGGAGTTATTTACGATGGGTAATGGCGAACTCGCATGGCTGTATCAACCTGAAAATTAGATTTAATTTTAAGCGTGGCTTTCAAATATCATATGATGACTAAGCAGGCAGACTCAGCAGACATTGAATTTACATTCAATGATTTTCGATATACAGGACAACTTTGGGGCAAGCAGCATGGCTTACCTGTAATAGCTTTGCATGGCTGGCTCGATAATAGCGCGAGTTTCGATGTGTTGGCGCCACAACTAACTGATGTACATCTTTTGGCTCCGGATCTTGCGGGGCATGGTCATAGTGACCGCTATCAGGGTTTAAGTGATTATCCTGTTTGGTCAGAGGTCATGGCAATTTTTGAAATGGCTGACCATATGGGCTGGCAAGAATTCGCTTTGATAGGTCATTCGCGCGGTGCCATGATGTCACTACTTGCAGCTTCTGTTTTTCCTGAGCGAATCTCTCATCTAGTGTTAGTTGATGCTTTGGGCCCTTACCCTGTTGCGGCCGAGCAGCTTCCACAGCGTATGCAAGAAAGTGTTGCAGAAATGAAGCGTCGCCTGAGGCGAAAGCTCTCCTGTTATAAAACCTATGATGCCGCAATTAATGCGCGCCTGCAAAGTGAATTTGGACAATTGATGAGGCCCACCGCCGAGCGTCTAGCGACTCGTGGACTCAGCAAGCTCCCCCAAGGTTATCACTGGCATGGTGATGGAAAATTATGGGCGCCATCAATGGCGGCGTTAACGGAAGCACAAGTTAGTGCATGTATAGATAGCGTCTCTGCAAAAGTATTGCTTGTGTTGGCAACAGCGGGACTCAAAGATAAGTGTAAGATAAATGTTGGTGAGGAAGAATTCACAAAATTATTGTCCGACAGTCAGATCAATACAGACTACGCAGTTCAATTTAGACAGTTGTTAAATAAAGGCGCAGTTTGTAAAGAGTTTGATGATGGTCATTATCTTCATATGGAGTCATCAGCTGAGGCTATTGCTGTTGAAGTACAAAACTTTTTATTTTCTTAATTCATGTTGAAGTTTTGCACGAGTATTATTAAATTTTGCCTGCTCTCTAGTATCACTGTTTTACCTATAATAAGGCTTATACCTTATCTGCCGATTACCCAAACCTATGAATATTAAATGCGCGCCCTTTAATCGCCAGTCAATCCAAGACTGCATTGATATCGGTGAGGAAGTATTCATCGAGGCCGAGCTATTTTTTGGGCATGGTACCGACAATGCCGCCGATGAAGCTCTATGGTTAGTTTTTTATCAGTTAGAGTTATCTTGGGCTGTCAGCGACGCGATCTTGCAAGAATTAGTAACTGAGCCTGATTATAATGCAATTATCGCTCTCTATGAGCGTCGTATTGACGAGCGTATTCCGGCTGCCTATCTAACTGGCGAGGCCTGGTTTGCCGGTCTCGCGTTTACAGTCAATGCCGATGTGTTGGTTCCGCGGTCGCCTTTGGCCGAACTAATCAATATGCGATTTAGCCCATGGTTAGACGCTAGTTTAATTAATGATGTTAGTGAAGATACGGCGACCAAGCCGCTTAATATTCTAGATCTTTGTACTGGTAGTGGCTGCATAGGCATCGCTAGTGCTTTATATCTAGAGCATTCTCGTGTTGTTTTAAGTGACATTTGTCCTAAAGCCGTCGACGTAGCAAAGCAAAATGTTGAACGCTATCAATTAGATGGCAGAGTGAGTGCAGTTGTATCCGATCTGTTTATCGATATTCCTGAGCAATCATTTGATCTGATTGTTTCTAATCCCCCTTATGTTGATGCCAATGATTTAGGTGATATGCCACCGGAATACCATGCCGAACCAATATTGGGCCTAGCGTCTGGTGGCGATGGCCTGGATTTCACACGCCGGTTATTAAGACAGGCCCCCGATTATCTGAGCGAGAAGGGTACATTAATTGTTGAGGTCGGCAACAGTGCGGTAAATCTTGAAATGGCGTTTCCGGAGATATCATTCTTGTGGTTAGAATTTGAGTTTGGTGGTCACGGCGTTTTTGTAATGACAAGGGCCGATCTGCTAGCGCATAGAGCGTTGTTTGTTTAATTCACGTATAATCTCAAAAATAATATGTGAATCACGGAAGTCTGCATTAGTGCCCGCTGCGCCTAGAGCTTTTTTTAGTCACATAAGTTAAAATCCATAGTCATCAAGCAAGTGTCACACACTATCTGCGAGCTCAAGGGCCACGGGGGTTGGGGCAAATCCCGTTAACGCTATCTGCCGATTTCAGGACACTGCTAAATAAATCTAACAGAAAATACTGTAAACACTTAATTTGAACGGTCACAATTATGTCTGGTAACACCTTTGGAAAACTATTTTCAGTCACCACTTTTGGCGAGAGTCATGGTGCGGCACTTGGGTGTATTATCGACGGTTGTCCTCCTGGGCTTGAGTTATGTGAGGCAGATCTACAACACGATTTGGATCGACGTCGTCCCGGTAAAAATAAATTCGAGACTCAGCGTCGTGAACCCGACCAAGTTACAATTTTATCAGGGGTATTTGAGGGTAAAACTACGGGTACACCAATCGGTTTATTGATTGAAAATAGGGACCAGCGCTCAAAAGATTACGGGAATATTAAAGATCAGTTTCGTCCCGCTCATGCCGACTATACCTATATGCAAAAGTACGGTGTACGTGACTATCGTGGTGGCGGTCGCTCATCCGCACGCGAGACTGCCATGCGAGTTGCGGCTGGAGCTGTTGCAAAAAAATATTTACTGCGCCAGCACGGTATTTTAGTACGCGGTTGCCTGTCACAATTAGGGCCAATTAAAGTTGATCAAAATATTGATTCGTGGGATTGGCAGCAAGTTGAGCAAAATCCTTTTTTCTCGCCTGATGCCAGTAAGGTGAGCGAAATGGAGTCGTACATGTTGGCATTGCGTAAAGAGGGTAACTCTGTTGGCGCTAAAATTTCGGTGGTAGTTTCCGGCATGATTCCGGGTTTGGGTGAGCCAATTTTTGATCGCTTAGATGCAGAGCTTGCCCATGCATTAATGAGTATTAATGCAGTTAAAGGTGTTGAAATTGGTGCAGGTTTTGCCTCGATTGAGCAAAAAGGTACACAGCATAGAGACGAGATACAAACCGATGGCTTTGTCTCAAATAATGCGGGCGGCATACTCGGCGGTATTTCAACAGGACAAGATATTATTGCTCATATTGCCTTAAAGCCAACATCTAGCCTGCATATCGCCGGCCGTAGTATTGATGTTCACGGTGAACCAGTTGATGTGGTTACCAAAGGCCGCCACGACCCCTGTGTTGGTATTCGAGCAACGCCCATAGCCGAAGCTATGACAGCTTTAGTGTTGATCGATCATCTATTACGCCATCGCGGTCAAAACAGTGATGTGTCTCATTCTATTCCCGTGATTCCTGCGCAAGCACCTAAACAATAGTTGAGGTCGCGGCTTGATAGCAGGTATTCCTTACTGGCGACTATCCAGTTTTTATTTTTTCTATTTTGCTTTGGTGGGTGCTCTTAGCCCCTTCTTCAGCTTATATCTCCACGACATAGGATTAACAGCTCAGGCCATTGGTAGCGTCAACGCCGTCATCTTAGGCACTAAAATTATCGCCCCTAATCTTTGGGGTTGGTTATGTGATCGTACTGGTAAACGTTTAAGAATCATCTCTATTGGCAGTTTCTTTGCTCTAATGTGCTTTGGCGGCCTGTTTTATTGGAAAACATTACTGCCTATTCTTTTCGTGACTTTTATATACAGTTTTTTTTGGAATGCTGTCTTATCTCAATTTGAAACAGTCACTATTCAATACCTAAAAAAAGACAGTCATCGCTATAGTCAAGTTCGTCTCTGGGGCTCTGTGGGTTTTATTGCTACGGTGATTATCTTAGGTTGGTTATTTGATTCCGTCTCAATTGAATATCTAATTCCCATTGCTTGGGTACTATTATTATTAGTATGGCTAAGTACCTTAACGCTAAATGAACCACCAATAGATGTGCGCGAGCGCGCCGAGATTCACTGGCTAATTATATTAAAGAAGCCAGCCATTATTTGTTTTTTTATAGCTACATTTTTATTGCAGTTCAGTTTTGGAGCCTATTACACTTTTTTCAGCCTTCATTTAGAGAGCTTTAATTATTCGCGAACAAGTATTGGACTACTTTGGGCGCTAGGTGTTTTTTGTGAGGTTATTTTATTTGCCTTTATTCATCGATTTATGACTAAAAAAAACGTCCTAAAAATATTTTTTTGGAGCCTATTACTCACTGGTTTTCGCTGGTTAGTTATCGCCTTTTTTACGGATAGTGTAGCGTTGATGATTCTGGTGCAAACAATTCATGCGCTGAGTTTTGGCGCCTGTCACGCAGCGTGTATTGAGCTTATTAGACAGTTTTTCAGAGATTCAAATATTGGTCAGGGGCAGGCGCTATACAGTGCTTTAACCTTTGGTTTTGGTGGTGCGATAGGCGCGATGAGCGGTGGCTTCCTATGGGATATAAGTTCACAATTGTTATTTAGTGTCAGTGCTGTTGCGGTGTTTATTGCGGCGGCAATTGTTTGGTTTGGCCTATGTCGTGCCGACATTGATGCCTAACAACTAGTAACATTAGAATTGATAATGAATGATGCTGGTAATGTCTACATGATAAAACTGGCTACTAAAACCTAGTCAAAAAATATGCCAAATTTAGAGACAGACACTATGGAAAAGAAATTTACTGGTTTACACATAGCCCTTCCCGAGAGCCGACAGTTAGATGTGTTGGCTAATTTATTTGAGAAGCGTGGCGCGACTCTTCTGCGTTGTCCGTTAGTGTCTATTCTCGATAGCCCACACACCCACACAATCGAAACTTGGTTAAAAGCTTTTATTGCATCTCCACCCGATCTGTTTATTGTATTAACAGGCGAAGGTATAAACCGTTTAGCCGGATTTGCCGAGCGAGCTGGCATACTTGAAGCATGGTCAGCAGCTCTTGTGGGGGTACATATTTTAGCGCGGGGTCCAAAGCCAAATCGCGCCTTAAAGTTACTAAAATTACAGGCTAATGAATTAGCCGTTGAGCCAACCACCGATGGCATAATTAAGTCTTTAGAAAGCAAAAATTTAAGTCGGCTAAAGATAAATGTTCAGTTGTATGGCGAGGATCCAAACGAAAAACTACAAAATTACCTTAAATCTCGTGAGGTTTCATATGAAATAATAGCACCTTACATATATGCCTCTGATATCGATACAGAAAAGGTCGTTGTATTAATCGAGGCATTAGCTAATAAAAATATTGATATGATTTGTTTTACCAGTAAAGCGCAATACCTTCGGCTTGAACTGGTGGCAAAGCAGTGTGGTTTAAGTGATTTACTGAAGACGGGCTTATTACACACAAAAATTGTTGCCATTGGCCCCGTCGTTGCTGATCAATTAACTGCAAATGGTTATGAGATTGCCACCATGCCCGAAGAAAAATATTTTATGAAGCCAATGGTGATCGCCATAGAAAATTTACTACTCGACAGTTAAAGAGCGATAGATCAATTATTAAAATACTGTATTTTAACTATATTTAATTATAAATAAATTTCTACCAACACAACTTTTACAGTTATAGTTTGTCACTGTAATAGCTATTTTTATAGTATCTACGCATAAACATATTGTGCCTACTGTGGTGATTGTTTTCATCATTAATAAAAATACTAGGTATGATCGTCGCTCATTATTCTAGCTTAAGCTTGTCCACGCACCACACTTACCTCAGCTTTACGTCAATACATCGATCAACTTAAATCAAGCCGACGTCTCTTTATAGCCCGAGACTTAGCTAGCGTGAAAGTCTCCTCACCCAGCACTACGAACTCATTCAGCTGTAAAGGTATTGTTTGCCTTTACATTACTAAGACACGTTGCTCGCAAGGTAATGTTACCTCTGTTTAAGCTTATGGTGCGCGCGCATAAGTCTCGACACTTTTTCGTATTTTATAGCTGAGTAGCTTTGTGTACTCGAGCCTCGTTGGCAGTTTTTGTATTTATAACGTTTACTGGTTGTCTATATTTTCTGTTGAAAAAATTTAAGCTGGGTGCCATCTGGATTGCTTGGAGAAGACACTGATATTTAAGTTATAGAGAAGTAGTAAAAATACCTTTAAACCCTTTAAATAATCAAGTTATCAGCAAAGAATGGAGCCAATAAAAAGCACGTTTATGTTTTTTTAACGATGACTTATAAATAAACAATGTTGTTTGTTTATGTTCTATTAATGCGATAATATTATGATAATTATTTTTTGTTTAACGCTTTTTTTATAAGTTATCTGTGAATTACACTGGAGTTTATTACGATGGTTGATGTAAACAAACTGTTGGGATCTTTTCTTAGTAGTGGTGCTGCAAGCGGTTTTGTCGGTGGCTTAGCCGGTGGCATGGCGAGCAAAATGATCAGCGGAAAAGCGGTCAAAAAAATGGGATCAAGTGCCTTGAAACTAGGCGGTGTTGCGGCGGTAGGGGCGCTGGCTTACACGGCATACAAACGTTATAACGCCTCTCAAGCAGCCGCTCCTGCTGAAATCCCAGCGACAGAGACTGCTACAGACAAACTATTAGACGCGCCGACGGGTTCTGCTTTCTTACCGCCTGCAGATGACCAAGCCGCTAACGATGCCTTGGGGTTGATACTGGTTAGATCTATGATTGCCGTTGCACGTGCAGATGGACGTCTGGATGCACAAGAGAGCCAAGCTGTTTTTCAAAAAATCGAGTCGTTGGGATTAGATAGCGCCAGTCAAAATTTGTTAGTCCAGGAGATGGGCCATCCTGTCGATATGGATGCGATTATCAGTAGTGCCTCTAGTCCCGAGGTGGCGGCGGAGATTTATATTGCCTCGTTGTTGGCGGTCGATGTTGATACCGCTGCGGAAAAATCATATCTGGCAATGCTAGCGGCACGCCTACAATTACCCCCAGCACTGATTACAGAACTAACAAGTCAAGTGAATGAACTTAAGGGCTAGAATATAAACATAAATTTGATTTGCAGACTTTCTGAGGTTTCAAATAACTTACGCTAATAGCCTACGTTATTTTAAATTGCTGCCCTGAAAATCTCTAATTTTTTGGATCTTTTTGAGAGTTTTTTATAGAATCTAGCTCAGG
>JBLIFG010000023.1:0-36040 GCA_047633635.1 Cellvibrionaceae bacterium
TTGATTTTTATTTAAGTTTTGAGGCCCAGATCGCAAGCTTATGTTTCATGGTTAATTGAGAAATTTGTTCCTCTGGCACTGGCTGAATAACCTTATCGTGAACAAGTAGGCGATAGATGTATTCGATTTTTTCTGATGAAGAGTCTGTTGCTTCAAATTCAACAACGCCTCTTTGTTCACCGTATTTCATGCCTTCGGCGATTGCCTTTTTGATTAGTTCTTTTTCATTTTTAAGTTTCTTCATTTATTAACAAATCCTTTCAGCTTTATAGAAATTTTTTAGAATTATTATGTCACGTGAAACATATAAATAATTGAAATAAGCAATACCTTAGAGAATACATTAAGTTATTTAAGAGATCGCTGTAAACCATTGATTAAAATGAAGTAATTAACTACAGGTTGTGGCTTATTAAAAATAAAGCACCACATGTAGTACTTAAATTGAACAGAACTCGATGAAAAAAGCGTGCATGTTTCACGAAAAATATTGCTGGAATTTAAATCATCGGTACTTTAAAGGCTACTATAATTAGCGAGCAGTAATTTTCCATAGCTCTATTGATTTTTTCTCAGCCGATACGACGCAACTAATCTTAAATCTTGCGCCCGCTTGAACAGCTGATGCAGCGGTCTCGTAATAGATATAGATTTTATAGAGCTCGGCTTTTTGTAGATAACGACTTTCAATCATATTCACTGCATGACTAAAGGCAACAGTCACCTCCTCTTTTAAACGAGATTCGCATAACATGGCGGCCTCACCGATAGAGGGAACATAATTAGCTTTGGATTTGAACGCCTCGACGGGGGCTAATTGATCATAAATACGTTGTTTAGCGGCTGAACGCGCTAGCGCTTTAAGCGCTGCGACCTCGTCAAGAGTTGGGCCTACCATTATCTCGGACATAAATAATGTGCCAAAAATTGAGGCACTGATTAATACGATTACACCAATGGCGATGAGTATGAAATTTTTCATTGTCATTAAAAAAAAATACTTGATTAGAAAGAAACCGGTTATTTATCTATACCAGAAGACATAATAATGACGACTAGAAATATAAAAAACCGCTGAATCATTAATAAACAGGTAAGGTAATATGTTCAAACAGTTCATCTAGCTCAAGTCTAGAAGAGCAGCTATAGGCTTTTTCGACCATATTTCGACTAAGATGTGGCGCGAAGCTTTCAATAAACTCATACATAAAGCCACGAATAAAGGTTCCTCGCCTAAAACCAATTTTAGTGATGCTTGGCTGAAATAACTTACTAGCATCAAGCGCAACAAGGTCTTTATCTAATTCTTCATCGTAGGCCATTTTGGCAATAATACCAACACCAAGACCAAGACGCACATAGGTTTTAATGACATCAGCATCCGCCGCAGTAAATACAATACGCGGCACAAGTCCGCGCACCATAAAAGCCTCGTCGAGCTTTGAGCGGCCGGTAAAACCAAAGACGTAAGTCACAATTGGATGTTTGGCCACCTCTTCCAGGGTAAGCTCAGAGAGCTGGCATAAGGGGTGGTCTTTGGGCACAACAATCGCTCGGTTCCACTCGTAACAGGGCATCATAATGAGGTCGCTAAACAACTCCATTGCCTCGGTCGCTATCGCAAAGTCTACCGTGCCGTCGGCTGCCATCTCAGATATCTGCATCGGCGTTCCTTGATGCATGTGCAATGACACCTCGGGGAACCTTTCAATGAAATTACCAATAACTTTAGGCAATAAATAGCGCGCTTGAGTATGGGTTGTCGCGAGTGATAAGCTACCTTTTTTATCGTTACTAAACTCTTGAGCAACCTGCTTAATACTCTCGACTTTGCGCAGTATCTCGCCCGCTGTCTGTAAAATTGCCTCACCTGCCGGTGTTATGCGTGTGAGGTGCTTGCCACTACGAGAAAAAACTTCGACACCCAGTTCGTCTTCTAGCAATCTAATTTGTTTGCTGATACCCGGTTGCGAGGTATACAAGCTCTGTGCCGTTGCCGAGACATTAAGATCGTGATGCGCCACTTCCCAGATATAACGCAATTGCTGAAGCTTCATACTTCTCTCCGAAGTTGATAGGTATAGTATCTAAATACTAGTTATAAAAATCTGAATCGCTATACTATTTAAGAATAGTATGTGTTGATGATTTATGCCAATATTTTCGACAAAATCTTATGAAAGAACACATTATTTATAACGTTAGACTTTATCCCTATTAAATTTTTAAGCAAGCAAGAAGGCTATTGAGTTGATTTAACCGCTTTAGGCATTGCAACCTCGGCGCCTACCATAAACCCAGTTGATTTTGAGACTGACTATGATGTAACACTAAAGGGGAATTAGGAATCATGTAGACAGGTACTTTAGATCGACTTAATACTTTTTGAGAGACACTACCTAAGGTTGTTGGTGTCTCAATATCTGGCGAATTACTTCCCAGCATAATTAAGCTAGCCTCTACTGCTTGGGCCGCCTCTAAAATCACGTCTTCTGGCGCACCTGTTTTAACAATTACTTCTCCCAGCTGTAAAAGATCGATGCTACCGTCAACAAATTCATCCGTTAGCGCATCGATTACTTGAAGTTTCACCTCGGAGACCATCGCCGCTAAGCCTTTAGTTGTAATTTCACGGCTCTTATCTGGACTGAGATATGCGTTTATTAAGGCGTGACCTAGTATACCAAGCGGCTCTATAGCATGTACAACTATGAGTTTGGCGTCATGTTTTTTTGCAAGCTCTGCACCGTGCTGTAACAAACAGGGCGTAAAGACAGTAAGATCTATAGCGAGCAGTATGGTTTTAATCACAAAATTAACCCTGAAAACTGATGTGTAATCTGACCACATCCTAGGTATTGAGTAGCTCTTACTTAAATTCAATAAGTGCCGTATCTATTGAGGATAGCAGGCTTTTTACGAGAGGAAAGCTTGTCGATAGACGCTTTAGTAATAGAAAGTGGTTATATAAACGCTTAATGACCTATATCTGCAACGATCGATTAGTTAATCATCAATCAAAGGCCTAAGTAGCTATGACAATAGGAATTAAAGATTAGTTATATTCAAATTATGGTGTGGATGCCAGAAAAAAATTAAGCGTCTAGCTTTGATCAACTATGGAGAATAGTAGGGTTAGCTGCAAAACAAGACTCTTATAGCACCGAGCATCAATAAAAATTGACAGCATTCTTAAGCGCTCAAAGTTGTATCCGAAACTTGTGCCAACATTCGTAAACTAGCAAAAACAGCGAGCGTTGTATTCGTTAGAGATATCTGCCTAATGACGGGGCTGTTGAATTTTATGTCTTGTGAGCTCATTAGTTTTATCTAATCTCGCTTTTAAAGGCGATAGCTCAACTTATTTAAAATACTAAGATGAAAGCGACAAGAATCTAGTGCAAGTGAGCGTTTTATCCGTTTGAGCCATTTACGGATATGCTGTCAGTGTAACCTATTCATTGGCAATACCATGGGGAACATGCCCTGTCGCAACATGGTCGCGCGCCGAATCGCAATGTAGTGGCTGATCATCAAAGAATACATCGGCACCGTAAGCTTTCAAAAACTTACCCTTTGGTAGACCACCTAAAAATAGCGATTCATCAATGCGCACATTCCAAGCTCTGAGGGTACGAATAACACGCTCGTGAGCGGGTGCAGAACGCGCGGTCACAAGCGCTGTACGGATCGGGCAATCATCGCCATCAAACTGGGCTTGCAGGCTGTGTAGCGCAGACAAAAATGCTTTAAAGGGCCCACCTGTTAAGGGCGTTTTAGCGGCAGCTCGTTCATTTTCAGTAAAGGCCTCTAAACCCTTCTCTTTATAAATGCGCTCGGAATCATCGGAAAATAAAACCGCATCGCCATCAAAGGCGAAGCGCAACTGCTCTTCCTCATTGCCATTGCGCGAGGGTAGCAACGTTGCTGCCGCAATACCCTGCTTAAGTGCGCCTTGAACATCCTCGGCATCGAGCGATAAAAACAAATCACAAGCAAAGGCCTCAATATAACGATAAGGGCTTTCGCCGCTACTAAAAGCCGCGCGTGTAATCTTCAAGCCATATTCTTCTATCGAGTTAAAAATACGCAAACCAGTATCGGCACTGTTGCGTGACATTAGTACGATCTCAACCCTATCTTTGCCCAAGCGCTTATTGAGGTTCAACAGTTTTTTGACCAGCACAAAGGCATCCCCGGGTTTTAACACCTGGCTTTCACGCTCTATCTGATACTTAGAATAGGCGGCAAGCCCGCTCTCCATATAGACTTTATGGCTATCGGTTAAATCAAAGAGTGCACGCGATGAGATCGCTATGACTAATTTTTTATCGTTTTGTATTGGCATAATATCTATCAATATAATTTTCAAAAGACCTTTGCAAAAGTAAGGCTTTGTTCTCAACCAAGTCAAAGACACACGTCTAAATGGGCTTGCATCGAATAGATGCCCAAGTCAGTATGTGCCGAATCGGTAGACCCTTGCAATTAGATCAGTATGTGGGCAAAACATCATGGGTGCAAAGGTCTATTAATAAAGTCTCAAGGAATCAACACGACGGAACCCGTTGTGGTTCCACTTTCTAGGGCATCATGGGCTGACTTAGCATCGTTTAATGCAAACTCATGATTGACGTTGATTTTTATCTCACCGTTTAATACTCGCTTAAATAATGCATCCGCTAACTCTTGCTGCTCATCGGGGTCGGCAACATAATGAATTAATGTGGGTCGTGTTATAAATAGTGAGCCTTTTTGAGCCAGTAATAAGGGCGCGAATGCAGGCACGGCACCCGATGCGTTGCCAAAGCTTACCAGCATACCTCTAGACTTCAGTGAATTAATTGACATATCAAAAGTATCTTTACCAACCGAGTCGTAGACAACATCAACACCACGGCCCGCGGTTAAAGTCTTTACCGCCGCTGGGACATCCTCTTCGCGATACAAGATAACTTCGTCACAACCTTGCGACTTAGCAAGTGCTACTTTCTCGGGCCTACCCACCGTGCCAATAACATGCGCACCAATAGCCTTTGCCCATTGCGTTAAAATAGAACCTACGCCACCCGCAGCTGCATGAATCAAGACGCTATGGTTTGGTTGCAGCGGGAAAGTTTTTAACAATAAATAGGCTGCCGTTAAGCCCTTTAAAGTCATTGCGGCGGCAATCTTGCTGTCTATATTTTCGGGGATAGCAATCAAGGACTTCTCTGGCACAACATGAGCCTCGGAATAAGCACCTAAGCTCGCTGATGCATAAACGACCCTATCGCCTACTTTGGCGCGTGTAACATTAGCACCTACCGCCTCGACGACACCCGCAGCCTCGGTACCTAAACCCGAGGGCAGCGCAACAGGGTAAAGCCCAGTGCGCTGATAAGTATCAATAAAATTAACCCCGATAACCTCGT
Organism: Cellvibrionaceae bacterium; assembly: GCA_047633635.1. Taxonomy (GTDB): domain Bacteria; phylum Pseudomonadota; class Gammaproteobacteria; order Pseudomonadales; family Cellvibrionaceae; genus CANLBN01. Next base: position 5,415 of record JBLIFG010000023.1, read on the forward strand.
GCCTCACTAAAACTTGGCCACTTTCTAAAGCGGGTAATGCTCGGGTCTCGAAGCGAAGCACTTCTGAGTCACCTACTTGGCTGAATCGAATACTATTTACGTCAGTCATATGTACCTCTACATTCTTTATTTATGATTAATTTTTTAAGTATGCCACTTAAGTAACTGTTATTATTTACTATTTAGAATTATACCTCATCAGATTCGCAAGCCTTTGACGATATGGAAACAAACCAAAGCCACCACCGGTATGCACGAAAACGATGTTTTCTAGGCCCTCAAGTTGACCGGCTTTGATGAGCTGTATTAAGCCATGAAACGCCTTACCTGTATAGACAGGATCAAAGACAATTCCCTCCAGCTTTGCGATCTTAATAATTGTCTCTAAGACCTCGTCAGATGCTATTTCATAACCCTCACCCACATACTGATCATTGGTACCAATGCGCGTAATAGCTCTGGCAAAGATATCGGCCTTAGTGGGTGCTAAAGACTCTGATGTGGCTTGAGATAAGGCGTCTGTAAATCGGTCTTGATATAAACTGACAAACTCATTGATGTCAGTCGCTACCTTGCGGCTAAAATATGCAGCATCGTCACATACAGCCAAGCCGAGCACACTGCAACCAAAATCATAAAGTTCTGCCCCAACAGTTAAGCCCGCTTGTGTACCACCCGACCCGGTTGCCGTGACAATTAAATCTGGCGTAATATTGTGCTTCTTGAAATCGCTGTTTAATTCTTCACAGGCGGCAATGTAGCCCCAGATTCCAATACCATCACTGGCACCGGTTGGAATAATATAAGGCTGATATCCCTGTTGTTGATATAGCTGTGCTGTTGAGCTGAGAATTTTTTGGAGGTTTTGTTGGTAATAGTGCTTTTCGTAATAATCTACCTTAGCACCGGCTAAATGGTCTAATAATAAATTAGCATCTAGGTCGATCTGTTTGATATCGGCGGGCAACCCACGTAACACCAGATGAACTGGAATACCGAGCTGAGAACCAACAAAGGCTGTCGCCCGTGCGTGATTAGATTGGAGACCGCCACAAGTAATTAATACATTCTTATTTTGAGCTTGAGCATGGGCTGCGATGAACTCTAACTTACGGACTTTATTACCGCTTAATAAGCAGCCTGTTAAATCATCGCGCTTTAGCCAAATATTCGGGCCCTTTAACTCGGCCGATAAACGTTCGAGTTTATGCAACGGGGTGGGTAGCGAGGCAAGGTTTAATCTGGCAGGCCAATCAATAAGCCGCGTATCTATTGTCATGTTCCGACTCTTGTCTTTGCTGAGCATTTATTATCGAGCATACAACATTATGTCGACGCGCATAAGCAGCCTATATCAACAGAACTCTCCTCGGCACTATAAATACTTTAAAAAATAAGTAACTAAATCGGTATCATAACTATAGCTAGAGCTAGAGCAAAGGCTAGAAAAGGGACTAGAAAAAGAACTAATAAAGAATGCCTAGCATTAGCGGATGAGGGCGCAGGGGGTCAGTAGGCAGATGTAAAAAGCCACGACAAACTTAGGCTTCATCGTGGCTTTTTACTTAATCTTTAGATCATTCAAACGAGCAGAAGCTATTAAATGGCCTTAATTGTACCTTTGGGCAGCACTGCGTGTAGCGAAACTTTTTGTAGCTTTAGCTCAACATTATTAGCCACTTCAATCACCATGTAATTCTCATCGACTTTGAGCACTTTGCCCAAAATACCGCCATTGGTAACTATCTCGTCACCTTTACTGACATTCTCGATGATTGATTGATGCTCTTTTTGACGCTTGCGTTGTGGCCGAATAATCATGAAATACATCAAGGCAAACATACCACCAATTAATAGTATGCTAGTTAAGCCGTCGCCACCAGGCGCGCTTATTTGTGCGTGTGCGTTAGGAATAAAAAAAGACATGGAACCCCTTTTATAATTTAGTTATGAAGTGTTGAGTTAGATGCAGTTTAGAAAATAAATAGCAATACGATTAAAACGCTATTTTACCGCCTTTAGGGTTTGCTATCAATCATTTAGCGCCGAACAAATTAAGCGTAAGTTAGTCTGCACTTGGCTAAATAACCTAAGCGCTTACAATATAAACAACTGAATAAACAAGCACTTGCCAATGTAGACTATATTTAGCTTTAAAAAGGTCACATTAACTATTGTTTTTAAAAGATTTATTTGAAATAATTTAAAACAATCTTATAGCCTAGACAACTAAGTGCTCTGGATGTTCTCATCCAAATAGGCTAGCAGATCATCGTGGTGAGTTTTTGTTTTGAAGGAATCCATTACACCGACCAAGCGCGATTCTTTATCAATGATAAACGTTGTGCGCACAATCCCCATAAACTCTTTGCCCATAAACTTCTTAAGAGCCCAAACACCATATTTATCCGCTAGTGCATGATCTTCATCCGAAAGTAGATCAAAGTTCAGGTCTTGTTTATCAATAAATTTTTGTAAGCGCTCAACAGGATCTGGACTCACTCCAAAGACCACCGTGTCACGCTGGGCTAATTCATTTTGCGTATCTCGAATACCGCAGGCCTGAGTAGTGCAACCCGGTGTCATTGCCTTTGGGTAAAAGTAGATCACTACATTCTTTTTGCCCGCATAATCTTTGAGATTAACTTTTTCACCGCGTTGGTTGTGAAGACTAAACGTAGGTGCCTTATTACCGATCGTTGGATGTGCCATAAAATCATAACCTTATGTGTATACTTAAAATATCGAGTGAACCTCTATACTCTCCTTTATGGAAGAGATAAACCTGATATGCGTAAAAACTAGTAGATACAGAATCCAGTGGGTATAAAAAACGCGAGCTATGCTCGCGTTTTTTATACGAATAATACTTTACAGAGTATTAACAACTTGTAAGCTCAGCTCTTATGGTAAAAGATGTGCCACTGCATCGCGCTCTTCAGCAAGTTCTTGCTCAGTAGCTGCCATTTTTCCACGAGAGAAATCGTTAATTTCTAGTCCTTGAACAATCTCCCAATTGCCGTTTTTACAGATGCATGGGAACGAGTAAATTAAGCCTTTTTGAATACCATAGCTACCATCACTATAAACACCCATACTGGTCCAGTTACCGTCTTCGGTTCCAGTTACCCATGTACGCACATGATCAATAGCCGCGTTCGCCGCAGATGCTGCAGAAGATGCACCACGTGCATCAATAATAGCTGCACCACGTTTTTGTACGGTTGGAATAAAGTCTTCTTCGTACCATGCTTGATCGATCATATCCATTGCCGGCTTACCGTTAACAAGCGCATTATGAATATCTGGATATTGGGTCGCTGAGTGATTTCCCCAAATTAATAGGTTGGTAATATCATTAATGCTGGACTTCGTCTTTTGAGCCAACTGAGTCATTGCACGATTATGGTCTAGACGAGTCATTGCGGTAAAGTTACGCGGATCGATATCGGGCGCATTGCACTGCGTAATAACAGCATTGGTATTGGCTGGGTTACCAACAACTAATACTTTAATATCACGCGATGCAACCGCATTGATTGCTTTACCCTGAACACTGAAGATGGCGGCATTCGCCTCTAATAAATCTTTACGCTCCATGCCTGGGCCGCGAGGGCGTGCGCCGACTAATAGTGCGTAATCTGCATCTTTAAATGCAACATTGGCGTCATCAGTTTGCACGATGCCGGCTAATAGTGGAAAAGCACAATCGTCTAGCTCCATCGCCACACCTTTTAGAGCATTCAAGGCAGGTGTAATTTCAAGTAATTGAAGGATAACCGGCTGATCTTCACCTAACATTTGGCCCGCAGCAATGCGGAACAGTAAAGAATAACTAATTTGGCCAGCCGCGCCAGTTATGGCAACTCGTACAGGTGCTTTCACGTTGTCTCTCCAGTTAATGTAATAAGAAGGCCTTACTCATACCCTATTAAGTTTTAGGTAAGTAAAGCCCTGTAAAAGAGTGGTATTTGTTATTAATTTTATTGTTATGACAATCTAAAGTTGCGCATTATAGAGTTTTTTACAGTAATTTCATCTCATTTAGAACATTCAACTTAAGATACGTCCATTTCATAACGAGTTTTAAGCGATTGATACAACTTAGCACTAAATTGAGCATCGCTAACATCTAGCTCCGCGACTAGCTCTACCAGATGTTCGTTATCTTCACGACCATCCCATATTTTTTTATAGGTGCCATCTTGATAACCATGATCTTGACGAAAGAAATTCAGTACATTCTTACCCACATAGCCTGAGTAAAGGTCTTCAAAGGTCATCTCCATACCTTTAAGCAGCCTCACAAATAGGCTCACAGAGAAGTCTTTCTCATTTAATGTATGTGCGGTAAAAGCTTCTAAGGCATTTTTAAAGTCGACGGATTCATCGACTTTAAGTGCATCTGACACCTGCTCTGCTATAGATTCTATCGAGGTCTTATTGACCAACAAAATACTTAGACCAAAATGAAAGATATCAATTAATTCAAGTTTTACTTGTTCGACATCAGGCTTTTGATGCTTCCACCATTTCCAACCATAGTGATCCATCAGTTCTGCCGACTCGATCCATATTGCTCGATACCATTCAAACCCTTGCTCACGCCATTCGCTATGAACTCTTGTATTCATCGCATTTTGTAGTTCAAGCATCACTTTTAATTGATTTTGCACCTAGCTTATCCCCTTGACTCTTATTAAAAGTTATTATTATACCTACCTATAAAGCGATCATAGCATTGCAACATACAGCAGCACTAGATCTGATACAGAGATACTAAAATATTTATCTTGTCACTTAAATGACATAAATATCGAGTAATGTCTTGGCTCAATGATTAAGATATTGGGCTTAGCGCGATGAAATTATTGCAAACTATCCATAACATTGACCTAGAAACTTTTCACTGGTGCTTACAACGTAAATATTGGAAGCCAATTGTCAGATTATATCGCTTAATTTCTAGAAGTGCTGACGGTCATTTATACCTGCTGATAAACTCAATATTTGTTATTTTTGAGCATTGGTTAGCACTGAAGGTCTTCGTACTTGGCCTGTTTATCGAGCGCTCATCGTACTTTATTTTAAAAAATAGGCTTAAACGCAATCGCCCACAACAAGCTATTCCAGGATTTTATAGTGTTATCCAAGCCTCAGATCAATTCAGCTTTCCCTCCGGTCACACCTCAGCGGCTTTTTTAGCGACAGGATTGTTGGCTTACTTCTATCCCTTAGTGTTAATTCCTCTATTAGTGTGGGCCATTAATGTGGGCATTTCTAGAGTGATGCTAGGCGTTCACTTCCCCTCCGATTGCGTAGCTGGCGCAGCTCTTGGTTTTGGTATTAGCCAATATAGTTTATATCTAGTCTTGTGATGGGAGCTTAAGCAGTGCGTGATGATGGCCAGATTCTTTTAGCAGTGCTCATAAACGCTTGTACACCCACGATGAAAAAAACGTTCGCATACGTTCTTAAATATAAGTCTTTTAACATAAACATAGGGAGATCGCTGTTACTGTGAAAATTTTATACGGTGTTCAGGCAACTGGAAATGGTCATATCACCCGTGCACGTGCAATGAATCAGGCCTTTAAGGATAAGCAGCTAGATGTCGATTTCTTATTTAGTGGGCGCGCGCGTCCAAATATGTTTGATATGGAAGAATTTGGTGGTTTTAAGTGCTATCAAGGCTTAACTTTTGTGACGCATTCGGGCTCGGTAATGCCTTATGCTTCTTTCAAAAAAAGTAACCTCAGACAACTTTATCGAGACATAAGTGATCTCGATCTCAGTGAGTATGATTTGATCATAACGGACTTTGAACCTATCTGTGCCTGGGCTGGGCGTGCGCAGCATAAAAAAACTATCGCCATTGGCCATCAATACGCCTTTGAACACGATATTCCCAAAGCGGATGACAGCTTAATGGCTCGACTCTTTATGCAATATTTTGCACCCGCCGAGATAAAGCTCGGTCTCCATTGGCATCACTTTAATCAATTAATATTACCGCCAATTGCACAAACGCATACCGAGGCTCTAGACACCATCGACAATAAGATTGTTGTCTACTTAGTTTTTGAAAGCCCTGAGGATATCATGTGCTTAATTGCACCGTTCAAGCATTATAACTTTTATGTCTATGGTGATTTTTCTGAAAGCATTATCGACAGCACTAAGGATTTGCGTCATATAAACCTGCGCCCACTCAGCCGAGAAGGCTTTAAAAAAGATTTAGCAAGCTCTAATGGCGTCATCAGTAATGCTGGCTTTGAACTCAGTAGCGAAGCGATTCATCTCGGTAAAAAAATTCTTGTGAAGCCTCTTGCAGGGCAAATGGAGCAGCGCTCTAATGCAAAGGCCCTAGAGCAACTGGGCTTAGGCTTAAGTATGCAGAGCTTGGATCAAACAGTATTAGCACATTGGCTTAGCAATTTTGAAGGCAAGCGTATTATCTATCCAGATGTCGCCGCCGCTATTGTGGACTGGATCATTAGCGGTCACACAAGCTGTCCCGAGAAAAGCGCGCAAGTCTTGTCTGCTTCACTGTGGGATAAAGTTGAGTCAACAACTATAAAGAATTTTGCATAAAGGTGTCTCAACAACTATTTGTTACCCTCTTTAGTATTATTTACTTGAGCAAGCCTAGTGCTTAACATCTGAGGTAAAGCTTTTGATCCAATGGCAAAGCGCCTCATTTGGCATGGGTCGAGCCAACAAGTAACCTTGAATATACCTAATTCCAATCTCTTTCAGCACAGCTAACTCTGATTGAGTCTCAATACCTTCTGCTACTGTTTTTGCTCCAAATTCGTCGGCTATTAGTTTAGCCGCAGAGATTATAGTGAGATCTTTTTTATTCAGATTTTGCAAAAAGCTGCGATCAATTTTAATAATATCAAACGACATCCTTTGCAATTGATTAAGCGAGGAGAAGCCGGTACCAAAATCATCGATCGAGATGTGAATACCCATGTCCTCAAGCGCTTTAAGTTGCAAGCGCGCAAGCTCATCATTTTCTAACATCACACTTTCTGTAATTTCTAAATGCAAGCGCGTGGGCCTCAGCCCCGTTTTGGATAAAATACAACTAATCACATCAATAAAATTGGCATCCAGTAATTGCAGTGAAGAGACGTTAACCGACACCGCAGGATTAGCATCAAATGACCATTTTGCTGCGTCTTGACAAGCTTTATCGAGAACCCAAGCGCCGATTTCGACAATACGCCCCGACTTCTCAGCAATAGGAATAAATTCGCTAGGGGAAATAGCTCGTTCTTTATGCTGCCAACGCAATAGGGCTTCTATAGCCCAAGTTTGATTGGTGTGAATGTCAACAATAGGCTGGTATACCAGTGAAAACTCATTTTGGACTAAAGCATATTTGAGACCATCTCGAATCACTTGGTCGTGCTGAAAATCTACAAACAAAGAGGGTGAGAAATAAGTTGCCGCACCCTCACCTTGCTTTTTATGGTGGTACATAGATATATCTGCATATTGAATCAGCTCATGCGCCTCGGTGCTATCACCTGGAAATTGTGCGATACCAATACTAGCCCCTAGGGTGATATTGTTTGACGCAACATTAATAGGCTTGGCTACGGTCAATTGGATATTGCGGGCAAGGTTGCCGACATGACATGCATCGATGATAGGCACTAACAACAAAAACTCATCCCCACCCCAACGACACAGAATGTTATCTTCGCTGAGGTTATCATCTTGAAAACTTTCATGTTCTTTTAGTCGCATTGCAATTTCTCTAAGCACTGCATCGCCCATGCTATGCCCAAAACCATCATTGACGTCTTTAAAGCCGTCTAAATCAACAAAGAGTAACGCATACTGTTGTTTGCCATTGCCGTTAATTTCACGCCTTATTAGTTCGGTTAAACTGAATAAAAAAGCACTGCGATTCATCAAATTAGTTAATGGGTCCACATTAGATAAGCGATATATTTCTTCGGTGCGTTTTTCGACCTGAGATTCAAGAGAATAGTTATATAGGTCTAATTGTTTATTGACCGTGACTAGTTGATTATTGATCCGCTCTACCTCTTGCTTCTCTATATTCATTAAAGCGAGCAGTGAGGTATTTTGGTTTTTTAACGACAGTGTCTCTGAGATGAACTTACCCGCCTGCCCGGCCGAGACCAACATGACAAACCAAAAACTAATGCCTAAATAAGAAATATAGTGAAAATATTCAAGCTCACTAAAAAAACCCATAATTGAGAAAGGCAAAATTAAGCTCGTCATGTAAATTAACGAGAGCTTCGATGAGGCAGCTAAAATGGTAATGGCGCCACCTGCTAATGCAGACATAATGACGGCGGTGATGGTGATTTCTATGTTTTGCATGGTGGGCACAAACAGTACGCTGTAAGTCGCCCAAATAATGCTATTGGCGATAATACCGATACTCAGGCGCCAAACGGCGGCTTTTGGATTAAAGTTGCTGTTATTAAATTGCTGTGTGGTCCATAAGTTGTCGATTAACCTTAAGCTATGAACCCCCGCCAGCACAAAAAAAATAGTTGTTTTTGCTGATTGTTGCTCGGGGGTATCAAAGGCAAAACACAGCACTGCCATACACAGCAGTGTAATCATTAAACCCCCAATGGCATTACCATAGAGTAACTTTAGGCGGGCTTTAGTATCGAGCTTGGTAGAATTGAAAACATCGGTATGCTTGGTCAAGATATGCAGTCCTGTTTCATGCACTTTTATAGAAGATATATTAGCGATGTGTCCATTTGTATTGATATATTTTAAGTGTAGAGCCAACAGACAACTAGTCAAGAAAGTAGATGTAAAATAGCCGATTTGATAGATTTATAATTTCAGCTAATACTAAATAAAGCGAATGCCTTAAACTAGTCAATGATCAAAAGCAGGCCCTTGAACGGTTTTGTCGATTTTTAAAAAGCTTGAAACTAAGCACGCGTTAAACTACCCATAAATTAAATTTTAGAGCGCCGGTCTACTCATCGAAAAGCCATTTTTGATCTACTTTTTCATTTAAGCGATTACTTGTACTATAAAACCTTAGCTTCTGAGTTAAAGGCTTCTGCTTGAGGAAATAACTGATAGAAGTTACGCGTGGTAATTTGTGCTAACTCTTCAAAGCTAATACCTTTCAGCTCGGCAACATATTCTGCCACCTCGCGCACGTATTGCGGCTCATTCGGTCTTCCTCTATAAGGAACAGGGGCTAAATACGGTGAATCAGTCTCTACAAGTAGACGGTCTAGAGGGATTTGTTTGGCAACATCGCGAAGTTCACTTGCATTTTTAAAGGTGACAATGCCTGAAATCGAAATCATATAGTTGAGATCAATGGCTTTTTTTGCCATCTCCCAGTTTTCGGTAAAGCAGTGCAAAACACCGGCATGCTGCTCGCTACCGTGTTCTTTTATTAATGCTATGGTGTCTTCACGAGCATCGCGAGTATGCACAATGACGGGTAGCTGCGCGCGCGCGGCCGCACGTAAATGAATAGAGAAGCTTTCTTGCTGGAGATCTTTATCGTCTTTACTGTAGTAGTAATCGAGGCCACTTTCGCCAAGCGCAACTACTTTTGGGTGTGCTGACCATTCAACCAGATCATCCTCAGAGGCAAGGCCTGCTTTTACATCGAGAGGATGTACGCCTACAGAGCAGACAACTGCAGCGAATTTTTCAGCAATGCTCACCACGTCTTTACGGTTATCGATACTGATGCCTACGCAAAGCAGCTGATGAATATCGCGAGCAAGTGCTGATTCTATAGCTCCCTCTAATCCATTTTCGTATTTATCGAGATTTAATCTGTCGAGATGACAGTGGGAATCAACTAGCATAGGAGTTCTTTTGTATTGTTTTATGGCTATTGGCAATGGATGTTTATAAGACCATTGTTAAAACTATTTTCAAACTATCTATAAAGCATAAGTAAGCAGTTCTACATAGTGTGAGTTTGGCGCTCAGATTCAACCATTCCCGCAAGATAAGTTTCGATTTTATTGACCGCAATCGAATTCTCATCGGCAAATTGAATACCGATACCTGCAGAGCGATTACCCTGACCACCTTTTGGAGTAACCCAAACAACTTTACCGGCGACAGGGATTTTTTCGGGCTCTTCCATTAAATTCAGCAGCACAAAGACTTCATCGCCAATGCTATAACTCTTATTGGTCGGGATAAACAACCCCCCGTTAATGACGTAGGGCATATAAGCTGCATAAAGCACGGCCTTATCTTTAATGGTTAAAGATAATATACCCGCCCCACCTGCTGAAAAACTAGTCATTGAAATCTCCACAATTTACTTGCCATACGTACAGTATTGGCCAATTAATATGAAATTGAGCTTACTTATTAACCTTAACATGTAATGCTAGATTAATTTTTACTGCCACTACTAATTATAGCGCACCAATCCATTAATAACTCCTCTAATAATAGCTGTTTATTGGGGTTGGCACCTTTAAGTAACTGCTTTTTTAACAAAAAAAGCTTATCCATAAATTTATGTAACCATTGCATATTGAGGTGATCACACTGTTTTTGTAACTGCGTCATGCTCTCAATAAATCCATAAGGTGAATTGCTTGGGCAAAGTCTTTCTTTGTAGGGCTGGGTGACTAATTTTTGTAGCAGCTGAAGCCACCATTCGACAATTTCATTTAGCTCAATATCGAGCCAAAGCTTGGCGATATTAATATCGACATGATTACTCGATATTTGCTGTGCTTGCTGAAGTGATAAAAGCCCATCATAAAAGCTCTTTAGGCGTTCAGTGGTATCACTATTGTCCAACAATGATTTAGCGAGAAGTGGTGCCTGCCCTGCCAAGTCTAGCACTCCTGAGAGCGTATTATTGTCCCCCGGAGTTTTCGCCGAGTCACTCGTGGCTTTAATATCGCGCCCAAAACCCAAATCTTCTAACCATTTTATAACAGTGCGTTTATCGGGGGTGGGCAATGACAGTAATTGGCAACGACTTCTAATAGTTGCAATCACACCGCTAAAAACATGTGAATAAAGTATAAAGAAAGTATCGCCTGACGGCTCTTCTAAATTTTTTAATAAGGCATTTGCGGCATTACTATTAAGCTGTTCCACGGGTCCAAGAATAATTAATTTACGCCCACCTTGTTGAGCCGTATTTGATATTCGACTCGATAGGTGGCGGATTTGATCGACCTTAATCAACTTAGCGCCATCTTCTGGAGTAATAAGGCTTTTATCAGGATGGTTACCCACAAGATTGAGCTGACACGATCGACACTGCCCACAGGCTAGATTCGACATGGGTGATGCGCACAATAAAAAATCGGCAATAACATTAGCGTAGTGCCCCTTACCAATGCCTTTTTGACCCGTTAATAAGAGTGCATGGGGTAATCTTGATTGCTCGTACTGCCCAATAAAATGCTGCCACAAAGATTGTTGCCAAGGATATGGAAGCGGCAAATACGAACCAGTGGATTCTGCAGAGCTCATAGGTACTTTACTAATTCGATGGTGGTAATTTATTGTTGGGTTTATCGCATCGACAAGCCCAACAGCTCTGAAACACGCAGCCATTGGCCTCGCCACAAGCGCATAACCAATCTGCGCCTTTTGGGGCTGCCTGGTAGTCATTAATAATTTTTCTAGCAAAAGCCACGTCCGGGTATGCGACCCATAGTTCGGGCCATGCATCAATTGACGCAATCTCACCGATGCCTCCGGCCGAAAATTCATTGCGAATAACTGCTGGCACATGAGACGCGGCAAGAAGATTCTGCACATTAGTTACAGCAAGTAGAGTTTGGTCTGTATAAATTTTTTGCATAGTAACTTTGCTTGTACCCAACCGAGCTAAAAATCTAGCCTTGAATATAACGCCCCTCTGGGATGTCTAATCTTGCAGCGACGGCGGCCGTTGCAATAATGCTGACAACATCTGGCTCGTGGGTAATATTTAAACCACCCTTAACAACATTAACCTTAACACTACCAAAGGGTATTTGCTTTGCTACAAGGTCTTTATCAATTTTTTCTGGGTGCTGGACACCAACTGTCACCTCAACCATCATCGAATCTCTATCGATACCCATCGAGCGGAACAGAGTAATAGAGCTATGATGCAAAGCATCTTGCACCGCGCGAATTGCCGCTTTGGTATAGTCTTCACCATACAAGTCGTTACCCGTGCCCATTTCTAAAATAATACGCTGAATGGTCATAATTATGACTCCTCTGCTAGGTCGTTATTTTCAGTATCGATCAAATTGAGGTAAACCACGACCGCAGCATTAGCAACTACTGTCACCTTAGTGCCACAATCTGCAAGGATATCTAAACCACCTTCGACAACTTCGACACTTGCCTGCCCATAAGGCAGTACTGCTTTTACAGCATCGGCATCCACAAGCTCAGGCTTTGCGACGCCAATCGACACCTCAATTTTCATTTCTTCTCTGTCGAGTCCAAACGCCGGGGCTATAGTTAACGAATTGTGCCAAAGCGCATCTTTTAACGCTCTAACCGCTGCCTTTGTATAATCGGCTCCATGAAGATCGGTACCCATACCTACCTGCATCACCATTCTTTTATAAGCCATAAATGCCTCTTAATATAAATGCGTGTTATTTATTTACAATCTCAACATTGTGCGGTTATGTGCCAAAATTATCTATCTATTATTTTTTCATATTGCATGTTTTGACAGGAGTCTTAGAAATAGTGACTCTTAAGGGACTACTTGCAATCATCAAAATGTTTGAGTTTGTTAATATTGATTATACGAAACTGTGACATTATTTAACATCAAATAAGGATCGGCAATGACTAAAAAATAATTGCTAAAATATAAACGTTAAATGATGACCGCTAACAAAATACAAAAGAACTATAGGAAAAGGTTTAAAAGTTTTTATTCATATTGGCTAGACTGTTGTCTAAGATATTATTTGAGATGTGAGCGCGGGGTATGACTAAAATTTAACTTGGAGATGACTGCTCAAAGCTCTATTAAAAAGATAGTGAAACTAAGAACATATTTGGTAGGTTATTAAATCTTGCAAATTGATTAATGGCGGACCGGACGGGACTCGAACCCGCGACCTCCGGCGTGACAGGCCGGCATTCTAACCAGCTGAACTACCGGTCCGTATAATCATTTTAATTTGGTGGGTGGTACAGGGGTCGAACCTGTGACCTACGCCTTGTAAGGGCGCCGCTCTACCAACTGAGCTAACCACCCAACAGAGGAGGTGCGCATTCTACCCGATAATTGATTCATGTCAACACTATTAAACAATGAATCTGGATTAACTTGAGAAGCTGTTTTTCTTAAACCCTTCAAATTAATCCGGCGCTGATTATGTGTTATTTAAACATCAACTGCAATGTTAGTTAACCACAAATTATAAAAAAAATTAGACAATGTGTTGATACTTACCATTTAAATAAATCAGTGACGATGCCTCTACCTCTGGAATCACAACATTATTTATGCGACCAATGACAATATGATGAGTGCCATACTGATAATTATCATTATCGACTTCGCAAAAAAATACCGCTTGCGCTCGCTTTAGAAATGGTGCCCTAGATTCATCGGGCCGACTCCATTCACCCACATTAAAGCGATCTTCACCGCTGCTTGGCCTAGCGCAACTATTAGATATTTCTTCTTGATCCGCACCTAAAATATTAACTGTAAAAGCATGCCCTTTAACTAAAAAAGGCTGAATAGCAGCAGATGCGTTAACACAAACCAATAATGATGCCGGCGAATCTGACAGTGAAGTCACTGATGAAGCCGTCATTGCAAAACGCTTGCCATCCGCTTCAGTACTCACCACACAAACACCCGACGCCAGACGTCGCATCCCTAAACGTAAACCCTCTCCTAACTCCATAAAAACCCTTAATATCTTTTAGCCGCTAATTATGCGGTAGTCTTACTCATCGAGCAAATTTATTCGTCACTGGAGTAAAAAGAGATGACTGCCATGAGATTAATAAAATAAAACAAAAAAAATAAAACTTTACTCGGGCCTAGCTCACGCAACCGTCAACAAAACATTTACATAAAATTTATATTTGGCGGACTAATGCTGTGACGAGGTAACGTTGATTTAAGTAAGGAATGCCATTAAAACGACTAATTTAATGGATTTATTAAGCTTGTATTGACTCGAGGTAAATGGGGTGACTGACGGGGCTCGAACCCGCGACCACCGGAATCACAATCCGGGGCTCTACCAACTGAGCTACAATCACCGTAGTAAAAATATTGAATCCAATTCGTATGTATCTACAAATATCTTCTTTTACAAGAAAAGCCTGAGATCTGCATACAACAAGGCAATTGATCTAATCGTAGAAATGGTGCGCCCGGCAGGACTCGAACCTGCGACCACCCGCTTAGAAGGCGGGTGCTCTATCCAGCTGAGCTACGGGCGCGTCTAAACAGATCTTTCAGGCTATTAAAAATAGTTAAGTTGGTCGGAGTAGAGGGATTCGAACCCCCGACCCTCTGGTCCCAAACCAGATGCGCTACCAGGCTGCGCTATACTCCGATGCTTAACTCTGTAATTAATTTCATTACAGCCCTTCTTTCAAGAGGTGCGCATCATACCATGGAGTTTTTAGCAGTCAATAATAATTTGTTATCTTATGAAGATTACTCGTAAAAAGAGCCTCCACCAGGCTAAATTTTAACCTGACATTGATGATCAAGCGCCATATTATTATCGGCAACCATACAATAGACGCAATTGCCTAGCCCGCACGACTGATTAAAAGAAGACAAAAACTATTAGTCGATACTGCGGTTAATCGTTAACATAGCTAGATGATGCTATTTAATAATTATTTAGAAAACTTTAATCGCCTAAAAATCTCAATATGCGCATAGATAAGTTCATTACAACGATGACTGACTACACGCGCTCAGATATAAAACGCTTGGCTAAAGCACGAGCTATTAAGGTAGATGGTCAGTTTATTACTGATGCTGGCTTTAAAATCGACCCTGCTGTCCACACTATCTGCGTGTTCGACAAGGCTATCGAGACTCTTAAGGCTCGATTTTTTATGCTTAACAAACCCCAGGGCGTTATTTGTGCGACAACCGACAGCCATCAGCGGACGGTAATCGATTTACTCGATGAACCTAACAAGGCAGCGCTACAAATTGTGGGCCGGTTAGATAAAGATACAACAGGCCTTGTGCTCATCACTGATGATGGTCAGTGGAACCATCGTGTGACCTCGCCTAATCGTCAATCTTTTAAACACTATATTGTCACCTTGAGCGATACTCTTGATGAGTCGCTAGCCGAGCAGTTTACAAAAGGCTTATTACTTAACAATGAGACAAAAAGAACACGCCCTGCTACCTTGAATATAATTGATTCTCACCATGCTGAACTTTTTATTCAAGAGGGAAAATACCATCAGATCAAACGTATGTTTGCGGCTTGTGGCAATCATGTGGTCGCCTTACATCGCCAAGCTGTTGGTGATATCCATTTAGACATAAACTTAGCAGTGGGCGCATATCGTCCACTCACGACAGATGAGAGTGACCTTTTTAATGATTGATAATGCACTGCAAATTATTCACCCTCATCTAAAAAACTTGACCGCACCAACACTTTGGTTTGCCGACGAAAATGCTCAGCCCTTGTTAGAATTTATCCCGTACGACGAGCACTTAACTATTGTGACTAATCGTTTCGATATCTATCAACAAGCAACTATCAAAAAGATCAAGGTAGTTTTTAGTGATTTCAATAGCGATGACTACCCTGCAAAAAAATTCCAAAAAATTGTTTATCGAATCTCTAAAGAGAAAGCATTAGTACACAACATCATTAATCAATCGGTACTTTTATTAACTGAACCACCCATGGCGCACTCAGCATCAACTGCTAATACTTGCCTAATTATTACGGGCTTTAAAAATGAAGGTATAAAATCTTATGCCGATAAAATAAAGAGCACAATCAGAGCACAGGGCACTTTAAAAAAATATGGGGGTTGTTATTGTGGAGAGTTTTCACGATTATTAAAAAATACACAGCTCGACGATAAAAATTATGCAAACCTGAAAAAAGTAATTATTGATAACAATAAAACGACTAACGCTAGCGCAGCTAGCTTTTATAGTAAGCCTGGTGTTTTTGGTTGGAATAAAATCGACAAAGGCACCGAACTATTATTGGCATCGCTTAAAAAGCTGATGCATAACCATGAGCTTAAACCAAGTAAAGTGCTTGATTTAGGCTGTGGCTACGGCTGGATTTTTTTAAACATCGATCAATATGGCTTTGAAAATATAACCGCAACTGACAACAATGCAGCGGCTATTATTGCCGCACAAAAAAATGCTCAAGTAATGAAAACCTCCACAACCACTATTGCAAGCGACTGTGCCGACACCATTGAAGACTCATTTGATTTGATTTTATGTAACCCGCCATTTCATCAAGGCTTTCAACATACTCAGACATTAACGGATAAATTTATCAGAGCATGCTGTCAAAAAGCCAAAAAAAATGGACATGTTTTATTAGTTACTAATGAATTTGTCGCGTTTGATCGTCTTGCCAAGCGTTTATTTACACATAAAAAAACCTTACTCAAAGAGCAAGGTTTCAAAGTTACTCTACTCACTAAGTAAAATAAATTAGTGACAACGAATAACTGCAAACTACCTACCTAGGATGCTTTATAGCCGTCTTAGCACTGTCTTCATCGGTTCTTATAGATACACGCGATTGCGTGCTCCAGTTACTATCCGTCAAGGTAAAGTGACCGACCATGCCATGTAATTTTGCACTCATCTTACTCATGTCAAAACCAATTTTTACTGCAAGTTCATTGGTTTTTTTCGATTGATTAAAATATTCATCGAGAATATCAAAGCCACTGGCCACTTGATTAAAGTTATCTTTTTGGCTACCAACTGATAACGAAATACCGCCAATACTTTGATTAATTTGAGTCATTGCACTGCTAATAAGTGCCAGTTTTTCTTTTGCTTCTTGTACTTGCTTACTACACTCTTCAGTTGAAGATTTACCCAGCGCCATAGTGCTGACAACGTTACTTGTACGCGATTGAATGGCGTTAACCATTGACGAGACCTCTAAAGTAGATTCGCGTGTTCGCGAGGCTAAAGCACGAACTTCATCGGCAACAACCGCAAAGCCTCTACCCGCTTCACCTGCACGCGCAGCCTCGATCGCAGCATTGAGTGCTAACAAATTAGTTTGCTCGGCAATACTGTTAATTACATCAATTACATTAACGATATTGTCGCTTTCTACTTTTAATGAATCGATTGATTGCGATGCATCATCAATAATATTTCCCAATTCATTAATTTGCTTGTAGGTCAAATCAAATACGCGAATACCTTCTTTAACGGCACTTTCACCTTCATGACTCTCTTCATAAATTAAATCAGAGGCTTCATTAACACTATCCGTTGACTGACGTGCATCTTGTAGACGCGCCTTCACAGTCATGATTTGCGTATTTTGATCGTTTGCAGATCCTGCCATTTCTTTATTGATGCCCGCCAAATCATCAGACATTGGTACAAGGCGCATGGCTGACTTAATGACATCGGAGAAGGTGTGATCAAGATCGTCTAAGAATATATTTAAACTTCTTGATAAATCACTGATTTCATCGTTGCCAGACTCATCCATTCGCTGGGTTAAATCACCATCGCCATTGGCAAGATTTTCAATCGATCCCGCAATTTTTTTAACTGGGCTTAAAATAGACAAGCCTAAAAACCATGCCGCTACGGGGCCAAAAATAATCGCCACAATAACAATAATGGTGGTTAAACCTTTCACCGTTTTATCTAAAGCGACTATCGGTAAAAACGCCTCTTCTTGGTCTATCTCACTCATGATAGCCCAACTCAGCCCACCAATATCTAATAGCTTATAGGCAGAAAGTACGTCGATTCCACGGTAGTCAGGATAATACGCAAAGCCCTGCTCGCCTCGAAATGCAGCCTCGACTCCCAAAGTTTTTACCGTCTGTAAGCCAATTGAAGTTTCTTTGGAGTCCATCTCGGCAAGAGTTGCCGCCGGCATACCTGCATTTTTCATGACTTGCAAATAATTGTCTTTGTTTTCAACTAAAAAGCGACTATTACTGCGCATAGTAAAATCTTCACCCACTAAAAAGGTCTCGCCCGACGTGCCAAAACCCGATTGCTCCCATTTGCCATCGTGAGTCATTACCGCATTAATTTTATCAATAGGCATTTGTAAAATTAATACACCGGTTTGAACACCGTTATTATCGTGAATCGGTGTGGCAATAAATGATGCAGGTGCATTATAAGAAGGCAGATAGGGTGCAAAATCTGTTAAGCCCGTAAAATCCTTGTCTGAGGCTCCCGCGGCAAGCCTAAAAGCTTGTCCGATACCGCTATTAGCGTAGGGACCATCTATTAGCGATGTCGTGTAATCTAGCTCTTTGAAGACCGAGTAGACAATATCGCCTGATTTGTGGTCGACCAAGAATAAGTCATAATAACCAAACCGCTCGATAAAATTTCGAAACACACCATGATATTTTTCGTGCGCCTCGCTGTAGCCCGACGCCTCTT
Source organism: Cellvibrionaceae bacterium (assembly GCA_047633635.1). Lineage (GTDB taxonomy): Bacteria > Pseudomonadota > Gammaproteobacteria > Pseudomonadales > Cellvibrionaceae > CANLBN01. Next base: position 24,049 of record JBLIFG010000023.1, read on the forward strand.
GTGTTTTGTTAAGTAATTGTTTACTTCCTAAAGGATCGGGATTATTACTAATAAAATCGTATTGAAGAGCTATTGATTGCTTATCTAGCGGATCTAATAGCTCTGCTGTACGAGTATTGCGCCCACTATTAAGTGATTTAAAGCGTTCGTTAAATTGCTCGTCGTAGTATTTTTTAATACTCGCACGCTGTGCCTTAATAGCGCTGTCGTCTCGACTAGAGCCGTGCTCATTAAAACTTGCCGAAAAAGCATCCATTGCTTCAATAGTCATTAAGCTCTCCGAGAGCGTAACAGATTGTTTTTCGATGCCTTCAATGTAATTCATTATCTCAACCGACGTGATATCGCGAACGGCAATGAGGGATTGCTTGGCACCATCTTCTAAAGCGGCGTTGGCGGCTTTGAGTGCTGATTGGCCTAAAAAAAAGCACCCAATAAGCACAGGAATTGCCGCTAGACAACCACCTCCAAGCAACATTTTAGTCTTAATCTTCATAATATTAAAATTTCCATAGTGAGCCAGCGCGCATGATCGATAGCGTGTGATGAATAAACATAATTTTATTATAGAAAAGAAATCACAAAAATCCAGAGCGAAGCACACTTTTTTTTGCGTTTAGTAAAAGTAACCAAGGCTTAAACTTTAGACCTAAAGTGCACGCCACAAGGCAGGTATATTAGAGAAATAGTCATCAATAATTTTTATAATGGATAATAAAATCAATGCGCTGGCATAAATACAGACGAGGGGGGGTGAAAAAGTCACTGAGAACAGTTGTTTTTGAGACAAAGGCCAGTTGTCACAGCTGTCGGTTAATGATTTGGCTAACAGCAATTTTTTAGAGCGAATAGTTGTGGTTGGGGCTAACGGCTATTTAGGAGCGTTAATAAATAAGTCAGCCGCGCTTGGGGTGAAATCATCTCTAATATCTGCTGCTGAACATCGGCATCAAATTGCAATAAAGTAAACACCTCAAAACTAAAGTCTATTGGTTCTTTAGCCGTCCAAGCGGGGGAACTTAAAATAGCGTGTACATCAGGCGAATCTGCAGTAATAGCCAAAAGACGGTTTAATATTTTTTGCTGAAGTTGCTTTAAGTCAACTTTGTCGGCTACTGAAAGTACCTCATCTTCTATAAGATCACATTCAAAAACGCTGTAGGGTAACGTTTGAATTTCTTTCACCGCCGTGAAACGCGACTCCATATGAATTTGTAGGTACATGCGACCGTCCTCCAACTCCTCTAAAAGCTCACAGCTACCGGCAGAAAATATCGGAAATGGTTTATAGGTGGTCTGGTTAGATTTAAGCGCCTCTTCTAAAGAACCATTGGATTTACTCTCACTAACAACTTTTTGCGTATGCGCAACAGCGAGTAACTGTCCTGTATCTAGGCAGTGCTTGACCATCGCCCGATAGCGCGGCTCAAATACATGCAAAGGAAATACAGTGCCGGGAAAACATACACAGTTAGGAATAGGAAATATCGAAATAGATGTCATTTATTACTACTTGATTCTCTGTCACGGATTAATTTTTTTAGCTGCTGATTCGATTAAATGGTTTAACCAAAACAGACAATACGTTACCTTAACTTCATACAAAAAAGTCAGTACTGGCACAATGTTACAAAATCTCTCGAGTCAAAAACTGTGAGACTTTTTCAAAAACATGAGTTTTAAAGACTCTATGAACATAAGTAGATAGTTGTGTCGCACATTTATACTTGCGTCAAACTTTAGAGGCTTAAATCAAAGCTACCAAATCAGCTTAGTAGACAAACTCAACCAGACCTATTTATTCGCTAGACGACATCTTCAATGTATCAAAGCTGCATCAAGATTTGTATCTATGGCTTGCAGATGCATTGTTTAATTTGCCGCTATAATCATATACAAGTATAAATATCATTAACCTCGACAATCTCATTAAGCTGTCATTTTATGCAGCATATTTGTCTACTTAATAGTTATACACAATAACAAAAAGATTGGTCTACATTATCTACATGATGCTTTAATCATAGGTCGCTACTTACTCGACAACCAAATTCTAGCGACAGCACGGTCTGAACCTAAACCGGCAATGACAATACAACTAAACCCCACTCCACCAAAAATAATGGATGGAAATAAAAATCCCCAGCCATCTGTATTGATACCGACGGCTAAAACACCCGCGGTTAAAAAAGAAAATAAACTGCCCACCACCACAAGGATTAATCGATGCGAGCGCTGATAACTATATTCGCCCTTGCCTGAGTCAAGCTTTACCAGCAGTGGTGAAAATATTTTTTGTAATAATTTTTTCATTTTGTTCAGTGTTAACCTTTTCTTTCAACGTTTAATCATCGAGTTTAGCAAGCTCGCTTTAATAGCCTATAGCGGGTCGCAACCAACGCTCGGCAGTATCTATATCCCAAGATTTTCGCTCGGCATAATTTTCTACTTGATCTTTAGCAATTTGCCCAAGCGCAAAATAGCGCGCATCGGGATGAGCAAAGTACCAACCACTAACAGATGATGCAGGATACATTGCATAGCTGTCAGTTAAAATAGATCCAATGGCCTCATCAACTTTAAGTAGCTCCCACAAAGTCGATTTTTCAGTATGCTCAGGACAAGCGGGATAACCTGGTGCGGGTCTTATACCGGCGTATGCCTCTTTAATTAATTGAGAATTTGATAAGCTCTCCGTACTCGCATAACCCCAAAATTCTTTGCGCACGCGCTCGTGTAATACTTCTGCAAAGGCCTCGGCAAAACGATCTGCCAGCGCCTTTACCATTATTGAATTGTAATCATCGTGGTCTTCCTCGTATTTTTTAGCCAACTCATCAGCTCCAAAACAAGAGGCGACGAATGCACCCATATGGTCGTGTTTATTACTAGCCTTGGGTGCTATGAAATCAGCCAAGGAACGATAAGGCCGCCCAGCAGGACGATCAACCTGTTGGCGTAAATGGTGCAAGCGTGCTTTAACTGATTGACGATCGCTGTCGTCATATATTTCCGTATTATCATTTTCAACGGCGTTAGCCGGATATAAACCTATAACACCGTAGCAAACTAATAAGTTTTGATCGATAATTTCTTGTAATTTTTGCTTCGCATCTGCGAAAAGTTTGGTGGCTTCCTCGCCCACTATCTCATCACTTAAAATTGCTGGATATTTACCATGTAACTCCCAGGTTTTAAAAAACGGTTCCCAATCAAAGCGTTCAGCTATTTCTGCTAGTGGATAATTCTTGAAAGTTTTATTACCGATAAAGTTAGGAGCAACAGGCTCGTAGGCATCCCAATCGATAGGGCTCGGTGTTGCCCGTGACTTTTCTAAACTGGCAAATACTTTTCTAGCTCGACGCTTTGCATTTTGTATTCGCACATCTTCGTTATCAGCTTTAATTTTTTTAATAACGTCATCTTTTCTATCACTTAATAAACCCGATGCCATTGGCACAGATTTAGAGGCATCTAATACATGCACCGTCACATTTGAGTACATAGGCTCTATTTTTACCGCAGTATGTACTTTTGAGGTAGTAGCACCGCCTATCAATAGCGGTAGTTTCATACCCTCGGCCTCCATCATTTTTGCCACTGTCACCATCTCATCGAGCGACGGGGTGATTAGGCCCGAGAGACCAATAATATCGGCATTGTGCTCTCGGGCAGCCGCTAAAATTTTCTCGGGTGGGACCATTACTCCCAGATCAATCACTTCATAATTATTACAAGACAGCACAACGCCAACAATATTTTTACCTATATCGTGAACGTCTCCTTTGACTGTCGCCATAATAATGACCCCATTGTTTCGACTTTTATTGCCGCTTAAACGCTTTTCCTCTTCTATATAAGGCAGCAGATGTGCAACAGCTTTTTTCATGACACGTGCACTTTTTACAACTTGTGGCAAAAACATTTTACCCGCGCCAAATAAATCCCCAACCACATTCATACCGACCATCAAAGGCCCTTCAATTACCTGAATGGGCTTGTCGGCGAGAAGTCGAGCTTGCTCTACGTCTTCTACAATAAATTCAGCGATACCTTTTACGAGCGCATGTGTAATTCGCTCTTGTAATTCGCCTTCTCGCCATTTTAATTTATCAGTTTCTTTAACTTCATTTGACTGGCCGCGCACCTGCTCGGCAAAATCAACGAGGCGTTCGCCGGCATCTTCGCGACGATTTAAAATAACATCTTCTACACGCTCTAATAAATCTTTCTCAATATCATCATAAATGGTGAGCATACCGGCATTAACAATCGCCATATCCATACCGGCTTTAATAGCATGATATAAAAATACTGAATGCATTGCCTCGCGCACAAAGTCATTCCCGCGAAACGAAAACGACACATTAGAAAGCCCCCCCGAAATTTTTGCACCCGGCAGATTTTCTTTTATCCATTTGGTGGCGGCAAAAAAGTCGACTGCATAATTATCGTGATCGGGAATACCTGTGGCAATAGGAAATATATTGGGATCAAAGACAATGTCTTGTGCAGCAATGCCAACTTTATCTACTAAAATATCATAGGATCTCTTACAAATTTCGATGCGGCGCTCATAGGTATCGGCCTGACCTTTGGTATCAAAGGCCATCACCACAACCGCAGCACCGTAGCGCTTAACAATTTTTGCGTAGCGAATAAATTCTTCTTCGCCCTCTTTTAACGATATAGAGTTAACAATCGCCTTACCTTGAACGCACTGTAAGCCCGCTTCAATAATCTCAAATTTTGACGAGTCGATCATGAAAGGTACGCGAACAATATCGGGCTCTGCGGCTAACAGGTTTAAATACCGACGCATAGCAGCAACGCCATCCAACATGGCATCGTCCATATTCACATCGATAATTTGTGCGCCCTCTTCTACTTGTATGCGTGCAACCTCGACGGCTGCATCGTAATTTTCTTCTTGTATCAGACGTGCAAATTTACGCGAGCCCGTTACGTTGGCGCGTTCGCCCACGTTAACAAAACCGGTCGTGCTATTAACGATTAATGGCTCTAAACCACTTAGCACCATATCTGGAATTTTCTTAGTCATACTTTATTATTTACTCTTATTACTTAAACATGTAGTTTAATAAAGCCACTGATGGCGTTAATCAATACAACCACAAACACTGAATAGTTTGCACACTACTTGTGGTGGAAATTTACGATACTCGTGGCTTATGCCTATCGGCAAGGGCTTTAATTGCAGCAATATGCTCTGGCGTGGTGCCACAACAGCCACCTAAAATATTGAGATGCCGCCCCTTAACAAAGGGCTCTAATTGATCGACCATTAACTCAGGTGTCTGATCGTATTCACCAAACTCATTAGGCAGACCTGCATTGGGATGCGCGGAGACAAATACAGTCGACTGCGCATCTATACGTCTAATATAAGGTAATAAATCATCGGCACCGAGTGCACAATTGAGCCCAATACTAAATAAATCCGCATGCGCCATTGAGACATAAAACGCCTCGGGTGTTTGACCAGAAAGTGTGCGTCCACTGGCATCGGTAATGGTGCCCGAGACCATAATCGGAACATCACCACGCTCTTCAAGCACTTCATCCACTGCAAACAGCGCCGCTTTCGCATTTAGAGTATCAAATACTGTTTCAATCATCAAAATATCGGCACCGCCATCTAATAATGCATTGGCAGCTTGTTTGTAGGCAATACGCAGCTCGTCAAAAGTCACTAGACGCATGCCGGGATCGTTGACATCGGGCGATAAAGAACAAGTACGGCTGGTGGGCCCAATTGCACCAATCACAAAACGCGGTTGATCCGGAGTTTTAGCACTCCATTTATCGCAAGCTCGACGCGCGCATTGCGCTGCATGAAAGTTAATATCATAAACTGCGGCCTCAAGGCCATAATCTGCTTGCGCTATGGTGGTGCCATTAAACGAATTAGAGGTAGCGAAATCTGCGCCAGCGTCAAAGTAGGCACTGTGAATATCTTCGATAATCTGTGGCCGCGTGATCGACAAAAGATCGTTATCACCTTTTAGAGGACTAGGGTGATCTTTAAAAGCCTCACCACGAAAATCTTCTTCTTCTAAGGGATGGCGCTGAATCATAGTCCCCATCGCGCCATCTAATATCATAATTCGCTCGGCCAAAATGGCTTTTAATGTATCTAATGTCGTTGTAGCCATCAAATCAATACTCTAGTGCAATAAAAGATCGTATTCTACAGCAAAGTTAGACAGCATTGGGTGAAAAACCGCAATCTATATCAATATATTTTGATATAGATTGCGCGATGCTGAATCAATGCTAAAGAAAAAGATAAAATGGTTGTTTTTTACCCTATACAAACAAGATTCTATTGGTAATAGCAACGTGCAAAAGGCTGACGAATGCAGAGCTTAAATTATTTGCTCACGTGGTTATGGCTCGAAGACCTTTATCCGTGCTCGATGACAGCTCTGTATTAAAAGATGGCCGCTCTCTAATAAACGATGCCATCTAAACTGCGCTTGGATGAGCGCTCAACTTTGTTCCGTTCGAGTGAAAAGTTATACTTATCGGTGGCTTAGCTAATTAGTCGTCTATTTGTCAGTCATCTACTTACTAGCCGTTGATCTACAAGTCGTAAAGTCGCTGTAATATGCCAAAGGCATGATTTAATAATTGAAAGGCATGGGCATCGCCACCGCGATCGGGATGGTTGCGCATTGCTAGGCGACGATAGGTTTTTTTAATCTCGCTGTAACTAGTGGTTGCAGGTAATGAAAAAATCGCTAAGGCCTCTGCGCGCTCATCATCAACCAGATATTTGCCCCAAAATTGATCGAGTAGATTATTGACCGAGTCGCTGGTGGCCAGCTCTAACTCAGATAGATCTAAATAGTATGCTCTTAGTGAATGAGCGTTACTGTAAAGTAATGATGTCGATGAACGGTTAATTTCGCTGGGTTTAACTGCCTCGTGTAATGCTATTTTAAGAACTGATATTTCTAAATAACGCTGTTCACACCAATATTCATCTTGTAGAACATACAGGGCATTAAATAAAAGAAAATGGCTGGTAAACAAGGCCAGTGAATCACTCGCACTTGTCGGCAGATCCCAACCTTGGTCTTTTAATAACTTTAGCAATTGATATTCGGATAAAGGCTCAATACTTATTCCTAATAAACATCGAACAGCATCGACTAGTTGTTGATTTTTATTCTTCACTATTGTTCACGATTATTGACTACGCATTACTGCTTCCCGTTAACTATTTTTTGTCATGCTGGGCTTGATCCGGTATCCAGCAGCTAATTAAAAGCACTAGGTTGCTGATCAGCAGAAAACGCTGTCCGCAATGACGAGGCTAATTAATGACTTTCATGTCTATACTCTACTATTAAGTTGTTTGACCCTTTCTCAGATAATTTTTCTCATAAACACTAAAAAGTTAACGGAATAACAGTGACTAGGCATAGATAATTAATTGCACTTATTACTTGAATTCAAAACTTTATATTTTAGTTTTTGCATTATTACTTTTATTGTTGTTACTTTAAATGTTGCTACTGTTGCTATTGTCAGCTTTATGACTTTTGGAAAAGGCTGGCCACTTAAGCGCCCAAGGTTCATCCAGGGTTGACTTAATATATAGATTGAGCTCGTCGGTAAATTCGCCGCCGCTAGGTAACACGCGATAACAATAGCGTTTATCTTTATAATAAAACTTTAGTACATAGGCATGTAAATGCATGCGCTCAATCTGCTTGCTATATGCAGGCACATTTTTAATTTTATTATCTATTTTACTATTTTTTTTACTGATTTCTAGACTGAGGCTACTTGTCTTGTGGTCGCTTAGTGTATGGCTGTCTATGGTATTAGAAACAGTAACATCTATTTTTTTTATTTTACCGTAGCGCCTATCACCTAAAATAGTGGCGTCTATGGTTTTTAACGCAACCCGTAACTGGTGCGTTTTACCCGTATGTGGTTTTAAAACAAATAGGCGACCGTGGCTATTATTTATAGAATTAAGGCTGTAACTAAAAAATTGTGTGACGGCTGGATTTGTCTTTGCTTTAGATAGCTTCCAACTGCCGTTACGAGTCCGCAGCATATCACCAGTAATCAAGCCCTGTTTTTTTGAAGGCTTATGTTGACTAATTGCCAGATAGTATTTTTCGACTTGACGATTTTGAAAGGCTTGCGAAAGCACACTAGCTGCATGAGAATTTTTCGAACAAATCAATAGACCAGAGGTTGGCTTGTCTAGGCGATGCACCGGTGCTATTGCATTATTATTAAAATCTATTCGCAGTTGTTTGATAAGCCCTTTATTATTTTTGCTTGAAGCCTCGACGGCATTATCTTCGTCGTGTATAGAGACTTCTGGCTGCTTATTGACAACCAGAAAGTCTTCATTTTCATCGATTAAATGATACATTTTAACTGATCAGCAATTAATTAAGCGTTATTTAAACAAACCTTTTAGTTTGTCAATATCGCCTACATTGACTTTATCACCTAATTTTTCTTGAAGTTTAGTTGTTGCTTCTTGCTTAACTTCCTCTACTTTAGCATCTAACTTTTCTTTTGCCTTTGCTGCTAACTCGCTCTTTAATAGACCCTCTAGTTCTTTTTTAACGGCTTGCTTAGCCCGCGTGAGGACACTGTCCATAATTACTTGGCTTATTTGTTCAGGTGTTAAGCCCTTAGTTTTATCGCCAATATTTTTTTGTGTATAACCTGGCAAACTTACCGTGCGACCGCCAAAGTTCTCTGTCTCTAAGGCTATACTACTATCGCCAATACGAAGACTCTCTATCATTAAACGCACGTTAGAACCGCCTGACTCATTTTTCTCGTTAGTGGCTTGTGCCGTTGAAGAACTCGCGCTTGACTTGAGATTATTGATAAGCGCTTGAATATTGGTATCGGTAATGTTTTTTTGCTCGGCTCTCAAAGCTATAGCATCGATATAAATTTCTTTGATAACTTTTACGTCTTTAGTAATCGATCCAATATCAATTTGTAAGCCAACGTCACCTACAGAAATGACACTGTTATTACTAAAGCCCTTAGGATTAGCAACCGTGAAGCCTTTAACATTGCCTCTGCCTTCTAACAATACAATATCAACAGCATTCACACTCACCGCTGTTTGCAACGTTTTGCTACCAACGGTTTCAATGACCTCTTCGACGATACCATTGATTTTACTTAAACCGAAAAATAAAACCCCACTAACCGCTATGACAAGAACGATCAGTAAACCCGCAATTATTTTTATAGCTTTCATCATGCACCCTTTTAAAAAATATTTATTATGAGCGAATCATACTTAAGTTAAGTACGTTCACCTTTTATGATTGCCGGTGACTCTTGTTTTTTCTCGCCGTCAGATTTACCGCCATCGGCTGGCAACTCTCGGCGTAGATCATCAACGGTAGCATCTATCGATTTTCTAGCTTTTTCAAGCTCACCCTCTACGGTATTCAGCAGCGCCTGCCAACTATTAATAACTGCTTTGTTCGTCTCTTTTAGCACACTGTCGAGACTATTTTTTTCTAATACTTCAATTTTGTTGTTAGCGCTGGTCAAGGCTGCGTTAACGCCGACTAAAGACTCATTAGCCGCTAATAGTTTTTGCTCTAACTGGACATTGTCGACTATTAAAGCTTGATTTTTATTATAAAAATCATATAGAAACCAAGCCTGAATTAATACAAGAACGAATAAAACTTTTGCCAGTACTGACCAAAACGATTTCATAATTAACTCCATTATTCAACACTATTAACGAACACGCCACATTAGCAAAATTTTGTACATAAGCCACAGCCATATATTGCTGAGATTATATGATTAAACCACTTTAAGGAAGATAATATTACCCTAGCTAATCCAATACATCGAGTGTAGAGTTATCGATGAAGACTGCTTTTTATGCTGTGCGCATGAACTAACTATAATAATAAATGCCGAAAACTTAAGGCGTTACGTAATCACAACAAAATAATAAAAAGTAACCATCGTCAAATAGCAACAACCATCCCCCTTTTAACATAGAGAGACCTTTATGTTCGACATGATATCAATCACTATACTAAATTACTTAGTTCAATTTTTTATGCTGTTACTTGGCCTTGGTATATTGGCTATTATCGTCATGTACATTATCGATGTCACTCAAACCTCGCAAACGATACGCCGCAACTATCCGGTTATAGGTCGATTTCGCTACTTCTTTGAACACCTTGGCGAATTTTTTCGTCAATACTTTTTTGCCATGGATCGCGAAGAGCTGCCCTTTAACCGCTCAGAGAGAAGCTGGGTCTATCGAGCGGCCAAACACGTCGACAGGACCATCGCTTTTGGCTCTACCCGCAACTTAACCCTCAATGGCAGCATCTATTTTTTAAATTCTGCATTTCCAACACTCGATGAAGACGCCGTAGAGCCCAGCTTGGTAACCCTAGGGGCTAATTGCAGATACCCCTACTCTACATCATCAATTATCAATATTTCTGCCATGAGTTATGGCGCACTATCGGCCCCAGCGATAAAAGCGCTATCTTTAGGGGCAAAAAAAGCGGGTTGCTGGATGAATACTGGTGAAGGTGGCTTATCACCCTTTCATTTGCAGGGAGGTGCCGATCTAATTTTTCAAATTGGCACAGCCAAATATGGAGTACGCGATGAAGATGGACATTTATCTGATGACAAACTCAAAAAAATTGCCGCCCATAAAGAAGTGAAAATGTTTGAAATCAAGCTAAGTCAGGGCGCTAAACCCGGTAAAGGTGGCATTTTGCCTGCCGAGAAAGTATCCGCTGAGATTGCCGAAATTCGCAACATACCGGAGGGTCAAGCGTCTATAAGCCCAAATGGGCACTTAGATATTAAAAAACCAGAAGACCTACTAAACATGGTGCACCATATTCGCGAGGTAACCGGCAAGCCTGTAGGCTTTAAATTTGTCTTGGGTGAACAGAGTTGGTTTGAAAATTTATTAGTATTAATGCATAAAAAAGGACAAGATTATTACCCAGACTTTATCACTCTTGATGGTTCTGATGGCGGCACTGGCGCAGCACCGCAGCCATTAATGGACTTTGTCGGCATGCCACTCAAAGAGAGCCTACCTTGGTTAACCGATCAATTAAACCAAGCTGACCTTAAACAACATATTAAAGTCATTGCCTCTGGTAAGTTAATCACCCCGTCATCGGTTGCATGGGCCCTATCGATGGGTGCAGACTTTGTTAATTCAGCGCGTGGCTTTATGTTTGCTTTAGGCTGTATACAAGCGATGCAATGCAATAAAAACACCTGCCCTACTGGCATTACAACGCATAACAAAAAGCTGCAACGCGGTTTAGTGCCAGCCAACAAGGCTGAACGTATCGCTCATTATCACCAAGGTATTAGCTATGATGTGGGTATTATTGCCCACTCTTGCGGTGTCACTAACCCCCGAAAGTTGCGTCGCCGGCATGTACGAATCATAACTGATAATGGAATGTCGATACCCCTAGATCAAATGCACCCAGAGCCTATTAAGATAATCGAAAATATGTCCGTATAATAAACCATGAGTAACGACGAGAGTGGGAACAGTTATTGATTGTTAAGCCCCAATGAATTGATGAATTCTTGATCAGTCTGAGCTAACACATTATTTGTAATGACTTATTTAAAACTAATCACCTAAAAGCCCTAGGCATTTAATACCAGTTAAGCTAATATGCTGCCCTGATTTGGCGCGGTGGCAGAGTGGTCATGCAGCGGATTGCAAATCCGTCAACGCCGGTTCGATTCCGACCCGCGCCTCCATGACTTTTTGTAGCGTTTATTTTAAACGTCGCTTCAATCGTGATAACATTGCAGTAGGTACCAATACTTACTATAAAAAAACTTTCCCTTAGCCCGGGTGGTGGAATTGGTAGACACACAAGACTTAAAATCTTGCGACTTAACGGTCGTGCCGGTTCGATTCCGGCTCCGGGCACCA
>JBLIFG010000024.1:0-33706 GCA_047633635.1 Cellvibrionaceae bacterium
AGTATCTTAGGTAACGTGTCTACCATACTGCCACCTAACAGCTTAGAAGGTTCACACCTACCAGCCGAAACTAGATCTAAAAAGCCATAAATTCAGCACAACTAGAAAACTAGCGTGGCTACTGAATAAACACGGATCATAAAAACTTTAATAGATTAGGCAGCTGGGTTTTTATGCTTTTCATATTCTTTTTAACTGTATTCATTATTTCAATCATTGAGAGCATTTCTTCAGATACACCTGCAGCCCAATTAACGACAATAGCCACGGATACATAATCTATACCGAGCTCTTTGGCTAAAGCAGCTTCCGGCATCCCCGTCATACCGACCATATCACAGCCATCTCGCCTATAGCGCTCAATTTCAGCAGCTGACTCAAGTCTAGGGCCCTGGGTGCAACCATAAACGCCATGCCCAACAAAATCGATGTCGTGCTCATAAAAAAAACGAATGAGTTTTTTGCGTAACTCTGGCGCATACGGATGAGTAAAGTCTATGTGCTCAACGGAGGGCAGCCCTTGCTCAAATAATTTGTCATGATTGCCATCAAAAAATGTATGTTCGCGATTAGATGTGTAATCAATAATTTGTTCAGGAATAACAATGGTATCAGGTGACATAGTGCGGTTAATACCGCCGACAACATTAAAAGCGATAATTTGCGAGACACCCAATTGCTTAAGCATCCAAACATTCGCTCTATAATTGACGGTATGTGGCGGATAGAGATGACCGACACCATGCCGCGGCAAGAATATGCATTCATTATTATTCACATGACCCTGTAATATGGGACCTGAATGTGGCCCATAAGGTGTATCTTGAAACAGAGCGTCGCTAACAGCCAGCTCTTCAAAGGTATCAAAACCAGAACCACCAATAATTGCCGTTAAACTCATTCTAAATCCTTCTTCATTTGATGTTGTTGATATAAAAAATATAACAATTTTTTAATGGTTTAACCATTGAAAGTTTAATACCGGTTAAAAACCAAGACGTGGTAAAAAACTTTTAGCGAGTCTTGAGTCGCTTAAAAATATTAAAATTGACTCGCGCTCACGTTAGTCGTGGACGCATTTTAAAAACTTCTAGGGATTACATTCTAAGTACATAAAAGCTTGTGTGAGGTCTCGCCAATGAGCACCGATCATAAGTTCAATAACAACTCAGCTTCAGCGAAAAGCTCATTCAGCACAACTGCTCACTACAAGTCTTTCACTAAAAATCGCAGCAAAAATAATTATAGACTATTCACATTAACTCACTATGTTTTATTGGTGGAGGGATAATTTGCCAGATGAAGCGTAGATGTCGGAAAGGCACATTCAGCACCGTGAGCCTGGATAATATTGATGATTGCCAACATTACATCTTGCTTTATCTGATGGAACTCCTCCCAGTTAGTGGTTTTTGTAAACGTGTAAATAAAGAAGTCTAATGAAGACGGTGCGAACTCATTAAAGTTGACCATTAATGTTTGGGTCGTATCAATATCATCATGGTTAAGCAACATTTCTCGTGTATCGTTAACAATACTTAGCATTTTACTGGCATCCTCATAGCGTATGCCTATAGTCTCTTTAATGCGGCGATTGCGCATGCGTGATGGATTCTCTAATGAAATTTGTGTGAACGTTGCATTGGGTACATACAGTGGTCGTTTATCAAATGTTCTGATGCGTGTCAGGCGCCAGCCTACATCCTCCACGGTACCTTCAATTTCTTTATCAGGTGAACGCACCCAGTCGCCTACTTTAAAAGGTCTATCTAGATAAATCGTCAAGCCACCAAAAAAGTTAGCAAGTAAATCTTTTGCTGCAAAACCAACCGCTAAGCCACCAATACCACCAAATGCCAACACACCCGAAATACTATAACCAAGACTCTGCATGACAATTAAAACGGTGGTTATTATAATTGCCGCACGTAATAATTTACCAATTGCAGTGGCCGTAGTTGCATCAATTATTTCAGGCGAGTCATCAGTTTTATGGATTAAGTTAGCTTCAAATGCTTTCAGTAATTTAACTAAAAACCACGCTAAAATAACAATCACACCCACGGCTCTAACTTGACCCGTTAGGAGGCTAATAGAGGCCTTAGCGTAATAGGCAACTAGGTCAGCAGACAGCGATATACCCATCAACCAAATAAGTAGGCGACAAGGCAAATGAAGCGCTATGATAATTGCATCGTCCCACGGGTTTTTTGTTTTCTGAGCTTTTTCTGCTAGCTTGTTTAAAAAAACTCGCGCAAAAAAAGCAACGGATAAGGTAAGCAAAACAATTAAAAATACATATAGCACCCAGGTGTATTCGTAATTGAGCCATTGTTCAATTTTATTAATAATGTTTTTATCCTCAATCAATTTACTGCGGGTTAAATAACGTTTAATGTATTATTGATGGCTTGATAAGCTACGCTAAGCCATCACTAAAAACATATACAACTTAAGTTAATACACTGATAATCTGTTGTGACAACTGCCAGCGCGACTCTTTATGTAAATCATCTAAAGATAAATGCGTCTGCTTTAAGGCGTCATGACTGGTGCCATGATGGGCACTCATTGTCGACAACCTATGCAACCATCTTGGGTAATCGGCATCGGCAATTGAAAAATGTAGATTATCCAACACATCATTAACACCATCTCGATTATTACAAATCAGCACCATATCACAGCCTGCATTTAAGGCATGCTGCGCTCGAGCCAAAAAGCCGCCAACTAACGCGGCAGCCTGCATCGACAAATCGTCGCTGAAAATAACGCCTTTAAAACCTAAGTCTTTGCGTAAAATGGTACGTAACCAGTAAGACGAGAAACCTACCGTATGCTCAGCGTCGACATTAGGAAACAAGATATGCGCAGGCATTATCGCATCTAGGGATTGAAACAGTTCCACAAAAGGAATTAAATCGTGGCCGGCGATTTCGGCAAACTCTCTCGTGTCTACGGGAAGTGTTAAATGACTGTCGGAGGTGACACTGCCATGCCCAGGAAAATGTTTACCGGTTGTAGCCATACCAGCCTCGTGCATGCCGGCCATCCAAGCCCCAGCTAATGAGCTTACCTCTGCGGGCTTTGGCGAAAACGACCGATTAGCGATGACATCGCAACCTTTGTCGTCGACATCTAAAACGGGTGCAAAACTAAAGTCTACACCCACAGCTAGCAACTCACTTGCCATTAGCCAACCACAATTCTTAACTATACCCAAACAGGCTTGCGCATTTTTTCGGTAGAGGGGTAAAAAATTTTGCATGGCCGGCAGCCGCGTAAAACCTTCCGAAAAGCGCTGCACACGTCCACCTTCCTGATCCACAGCAATAAGTAATTCTGGACGAATCTGACGAATAGCATCACTTAATGTCGTAATTTGTAGGGGCGACTCATAATTTCTAGCAAAATAAATAACACCACCTACCAGCGGATGCGACAACAATACCTTTTCATCGTCCTGTAAAACAGTACCCGCAAGATCGATGATGATAGGGCCTAAAGACATCTCCACTCCTTATAATCATATGTTTTAAGTGCTGCATTCAATAAAAAGTAGATGAATCAGATACTTGCCATATTAGTTTACGGCAATAAAGCAGATATACAAACATCCTCAAGACATAAATTTTAAATAACTCCAATTCATTCAAACAATTAAATTTGCATCAATTTTATAACTACTGTATAAATAACCACATACTGTATATATAAACACTGATATCAATAATGACCATCACCGATATCCAGCTTTATATATTAAACATATGCTAACTGACGCTCTCAAAGGATAAAAACAATGATCAAATTAACATCTCGACAAGAACAGGTGCTGAATCTGATCAAAGACCACATCAGCGAGACAGGCTATCCTCCCACTCGCGCTGATATTGCCAAACAGCTAGGCTTCAAGTCAGCAAATGCCGCAGAAGAGCATCTGCGCGCACTGGCTCGCAAGGGCTTTATTGAAATAGTCCCCGGTGCCTCAAGAGGCATACGTATTCCTGCTGCTGCGAATCAAGGTATTCCTATAGTGGGTCGTGTTGCTGCTGGCAGCCCTATTTTAGCAAGTGAACACATCGAAGATTACTGTGAATTAAAACCTAATTTCTTTTCGCCCGCGGCAGATTACTTTTTAACGGTTCATGGTGAGAGCATGATAGATGTTGGTATTTTTGATGGCGACCTGCTGGCCGTCCATAGCACCACCCAAGTACAAAATGGTCAAATAATTGTTGCTCGTATTGGTGATGAAGTAACTGTAAAACGCTTTCAGCAAGAAAAGAATAGTCATATCGTGCATTTAATTGCCGAAAATAAAGACTTTGCACCAATTATTGTAGACTTAGAGCACGAGGCCTTTGCAATCGAAGGCTTGAGTGTTGGCGTCCTCAGGCAGCATTAATTTACTGCTCAACGCCTAGAGATAAGCGATGAAATAATTTTAAGACCTCTGTATTTAGAATTAAAAAGACACAAGAAAACAAGGATGTGTTTGAGAGAGACAGGTATGAATACTTTAAGAAATAATTCAGATTTAAAAGCTAACTCAGCGAGTGACGCCAAAAGTTTTATTAAAAGCCGTATGACTGAAGTTATTATACCGCAAGCACAAAATAGTAATCATATTTTGTTCCCATTAGTGGCCTCACTGAGCAAGCAACAAGAGCAGAGCTTATCACCACAAAATTGTTCTCGATGGGTAACATGGATCACGGATCGTAGACCTAATAGACAGCAACTTGACTCTTATGGCAGCAACAATATTAACATTCGTATTATTCATACGCGTGTACAGGATGATAATCGTTGGATCATATGGGAAGCGCTTAGTAAAGGTAATAGCCACACCGTTATTGCAGACATTACTAGCATAACAATAGATGACATTACACAATTTGAATCGGCGGCACGACAAGGTCAGTGTGTAGGTATTTTAGCTCGCTCAATAAATACGCCTGTTTAATTTTTGACTATTGAGATCCTTTTAATACTCTAACAAATACTCTCGCTGCCTATCGATAAGCTCTTGAATGATAAGCAATAGATCTTTAATAACCGCTATATCAGATATATCTATAGCTGCCGAATCGAGTTCTATTGAATCGATGGTGACGGTATCTATAGTCACTAGATTAATTCTTTGAGCAGAGGATTTTGATGAAGCATCTTCAATATCTTTCTGTAGTTTACGCTGCATTCGGTATTTTTCCTGCTCCTCTTCTGAGCCAATAGTCGTTAGATTTTCATACAAGCTGCATAGCTCAAAAAACCCACACTTCTTTTGATGATAGAGCCAATACAGCTCGGTAAACTCTGATACACCAGCATAATTTTTTTGATCGAATACAGCGCTCAAATTAAAAGAACTGCTGTTTACAGTAGGCTTACTATGATGACTTAGCAGCTCATTACAGTAGGAAACACAGCCGCAGTATAACTGTAATAAAATAGAATCTATGAACGCTTGCTTTTCCGAGGGCGCCAACAAGTTATTTTGTAGCTGTCCATAGCTTGATATAAGAAAGTGAGTAGATGCTATGCGCCTATTGACTTGGGATGAGTAAGAGTAATCTTTCTCCATTAATAAAATACCTGTTACAAACTTACGCTAAAATGACAAGACAAACTTAACCGTAAAAATTGTTATGATATTTTTTTAACGACTTTCTTAATAGTTTTTTTCGCAGCTTTTTTCGCGGCCGGTTTCTTAGCAGGCTTTTTTAACGGCTTAGCAGAGATAGTCCATTTACCGTTATCATAAAATGCCTTCCAACCCGTTGCTTTACCATCGACTTCGGATTGAACATATTGCTCTTGTGTTTTTCGACTGAATCGAATTAAAGTAGCAATGCCATCATCGTCAGCTACTGGTGCACTAAACAAAAAATTATACTTAGAGTCAATTTCATCTTTATGCGGCAATATTTCAGCAACCAGTGGAGCTCTGGTTTCACGATTTTTAGGAAACTGGCTCGCCGCCAAAAATAAGCCACTGGCGCCATCGCGCAATATATAAGTATCCTCAACTTTTAGGCATTGCAATTCAGGCATAGGCACGGGATCCATCTTCGGTGGCGCAGCCTCACCACTGCGCAATAATTTACGCGTATTCTTGCACTCGTCATTGGTACAACCAAAATATTTACCAAAACGTCCTGTCTTTAATTGCATTTCATTTGAGCATTTATCACACTCAATAATGGGTCCATCATAGCCTTTAATTTTATAGCTACCCGGCTCGATCTCATAACCTTCACAATCTGGGTTGTTTCCACAAATATGTAGTTTGGTGTTTTCATCGACTAAATAGCCATCCATTGCTGTATTACAAATATCACAACGCTTTTTGTTAAGTAGCTTCTGCACCTCAGCTTCTTCGTCGTAGTCAGTGCTAACGACATCATTATCTGAGACCAGGTTCATGGTGGTCTTGCAACGCTCCTTAGGCGGCAGTGCGTAACCGGAGCAACCCAAAAATACACCTGTGGTACCAGTACGAATCTGCATATGCCGGCCACAGCTTAGGCAATTGATGTTCGTCTCTGTGGGCGAATTACCCCGCATACCATCATCTGGATCTTGAGCTGTTGATAATTTTTCGGAAAACTCTTGGTAAAATTGATTTAACAACTCATTACGTTTTAGCTTATCGTCGGCAACATCATCTAAAGAACCTTCCATTTTTGCTGTAAAACTATAATCCATTAGCTCAGAAAAGTTTTCTACCAAACGATCAGTAACGATATCGCCTATTTTTTCAGCGTAAAAACGACGACTTTCGACATGCACATAACCTCTATCTTGTATCGTCGAGATAATAGAGGCATAGGTTGACGGTCGGCCAATGCCGCGCTTTTCGAGTTCTTTCACCAAACTGGCTTCGGTAAATCGAGCGGTAGGTTTAGTAAAATGCTGCTTCGGATCGAGCTTAGCGAGATCTAGGACATCACCTACCTTTAAATCAGGCAGCAATACATCCTCTTCTTTTTTACCAGAGGGAGGTTGTACACGCATAAAGCCATCAAAACGAATAACACGGCCACGTGTTCTTAATTCAAAATCATCCGCAGTGACAACTATTGAGGTGCTGGTAAATTCAGCAGCGGTCATTTGACAGGCAACAAATTGCTGCCATATCAGCGTATATAGACGCTCTGCGTCACGCTCCATAGCATTAAGCTGCGTCGGCGTTACCGAAACATTTGACGGACGAATAGCTTCGTGCGCCTCTTGAGCACCATCTTTACTACTGTATTTGATAGGATTCGATGGTAGATATTTTTTACCATAAGTATCGACAATATAATCTCTACAATTAGCAACGGCCTCTTGGCTTAGATTAGTTGAATCGGTACGCATATAAGTTATGTAGCCGGCCTCGTAAAGACGCTGTGCCATCATCATTGTCTTTTTTACACCAAAACTTAAGCGCGTGCTGGCTGCCTGTTGTAATGTCGATGTTATAAAAGGCGCACCAGGTTTTGCTGTAGTTGGCTTATCGTCGCGCTTAGAGACCTTGTAGACCGCTTTTTCGAGCAGCGCTACTGCTGACATTGCCTCGACACTAGTAACGGGCTTAAAGGCATCTTTATTGAACTTTTTGACTTCACATTTAATGGAGTCTTTTTTGTGAGTATTTAATAGTGCATTGATATCCCAATACTCTTCGGGGATAAAGGCTCTAATTTCGCGTTCGCGTTCGACCACCAAGCGCACAGCTACTGATTGAACTCGCCCAGCCGATAAGCCTCTGGCGACTTTTTCCCAAAGCAGGGGGGACACCATATAACCGACGATTCGATCTAAAAAGCGTCTTGCCTGCTGTGCATCAACACGGCTTTGATCTAGTACTCCTGGAGATTCAAAGGCTTTTTGAATCGCAGTTTTAGTGATCTCGTTGAAGACAACTCGACGATAACGCTTTTCATCACCACCAATGGCCTGTTGCAAATGCCAAGCAATTGCCTCGCCCTCTCTGTCCAAATCCGTCGCCAGATAGATAGTATCTGCTGTTTCAGCTAATTTTTTAAGCTCGTCGACGACTTTTTCTTTTCCGGGAAGAATCTCATATTGCGCCGCCCAATTATTATCGGGATCTATTCCCATTCTTTTAATCAGTTGCTCGCGTGATTTTTTAGCCTTATGCACAATTTTATCTTCTGGAGATAATTTTCGTGTGATAGCCGCTTGTCGCGCACGCTCCTTCGAATCTACCGGCTTTTTTAGCGACCCACTTGTCGGTAGGTCACGAATATGCCCGATACTTGACTTTACAATGTAATCGCTACCTAAATATTTATTGATAGTTTTTGCTTTTGCAGGTGACTCTACAATGACAAGCGTTTTGGACATACTTAGCTCTCTGAATGTATTTCGTTATATTTTTCGTGGATGTATCACACTACGTATCGAGGGGGTAAAATCGATTAAAACCCGACGAAAAGTCATTACATAACTGTGGTAATAGTAATTAAGGGTGGCATATATAAAACGTCCTTAAGCTGCGGTCAAGTAATTTATGAATTTCGTTTATAGATAAACTCCTGCTTTTGTGCCTTATAATCTGTAAAATGGACAAAAAACAAACACATCAGCAAAGCCTTTATCATCCTCATCAGCCATCATTTATTAGCTCTAGCTTTGTTATTTTGGCTCATTATAAAAAAGACTTAAGAAGTTTGTCAGATAGTCGATAACCCTTAAAGTAACGTTTTTATAATATCTAAAAAAGAATTAACCTATGTCAGCTTTTGCCAGCTTATTACTACTAATCTTTATCGCCTTTTTAGCGATGTGCGTGGTTGCTTATGGTGATTATAGAGTTGAGCAAAATAGAAAAGCTCGCGTAAAACTGCAGAACCTCAAGGCAAAGATCGAGCGGCTTGAAGATATCGTGCGGGTGCTTGAACAATTATGTGAGAATAAGATGATAACAACCTTTATTAATGATGATGTTATCGAGCTTTATGAAGAAATGATCGAACTTTCGCCTAAGGCACCTTATCTCAAAGCTGGTCACACCAACGCCAAAATTCGCTCTAATATTCTAAATGATGCTTCATATCCACAACAGCTTGAACGAATATGTAGAAGTGATGCACAAATCGCACGCGGCAGAGCTTATTTGAAAGAAGCCGCTAATATTTTAAGAAGGCAGCAGAGTGAAGGAAAGTTTTCAGCCACAGAAGTTCAAGAGTTTATTCAACACCTAGATTGGCTTCACTTACAAATATTTGTCGTCACCAACATAGCTGAGGGTCATAAAGCCTTTACGCGTAACAATGTATTAAAAGCCAATGCATTCTATAAGAAAGCGCAGAAAGAGCTAGTGAATTCGGGGCACCCTGATGCACGTCGACAACAAATGATTAAACAGCTTGCCGATGTTCTATTTGGACATCGGCGATCCTTAGATAAACAATTAATGCCAGAGGATGAATTTAATCCGATCGATCCATCAACAAGCGAGGACGACACCAGCGCCGATATTAGCGACGCCACCATTAAAAACATTCAACAAGACATGAAAAAAATCCAGCAAGTGAAAGCCGGATGACTAGACGGCAATAGTCACCAGCTGCTGCAATAATTGCTTAAGCGTTTTAATCGTCATTGTAGACGGCTTCTCCAACCACCAAATACCCACCATCATTTCATTAACCTCTAAACCAACGATGTCATCGGGCAAGCTATCTAGAAACTTGTGTAGCTGATCTTCTTTTTGATGACTGATTTGTTTATTGGTTGACTGCCACTCCCAGGTAGCATGAAAATGTATTTCGTGCTGATAAGAACGACGCAATAGCGACCAAGTAGGTGTATTTTTAGGCAAGCTAACTTGGTAGGTATATACAGCTACAGATTTACTGTGCCCGTCTTTTTCGTAATCAGCCATACGGATATGTAAGCCTGATTGCGCGGCATCGAGACGCAAGCTCGCCAAACGCCTATCTCTGCTGGTTGGCTGCATCATCATTACTGGTCCAACGGCCATCACTACAGCTAATGCAATTAAAATAATCGGCCAAAATGTCATCGTTAATCCTTGTTATTAGAAGCCACCATTAACACTAAACAATACTACGGATTGAGCACCATAGCTATGTAGGTAAGATAAATGTTTTATGCCGACTTTTATCATTAATAACCTTAGTGTATAAAATAGCCTATTTAGTATGTTAGTCTAAGTTGACCAGATTATTTAATTATTGTTAGCGATAACTTGCTCTATTTTGTTGTTACAAGCAGTGCTCTAAAATAAGACTAACAAAGCATCTTCAGTGACAAATATTTTATGCAAATACTTTTAATAGATAAAATAAATAATAGAATATTGGGCTCTAGGGCAAGCATCATAAACGCTCCCCTGCTCATAACTTTGATTATAACATTTCTCGTCTCTACACATTATTCATCTTTTAGTGTCTCTCAAGCATTAGCAGCTCCGGCAAATGATCAAGATGTGGCACTCACGGATAAACTTATCGATGGAGCAAACACCGAAATATCGATACTCAACGTCCAGCGACAGAATTATTTTGAGGCCAACAAAGCTCTTGACAACAAAGACACTCAAAAGTACTTAAAGCTAAAACAACAACTCATCGGCTACCCGCTCCTGCCCTATCTTGAATACAGGGAACTATCAGCCAGCTTATCTAAAAAACCCTATACGCAAATTGATCAATTTCTCGAAGAACAAAAGAATAGTTATCTAGCTGAGCAGCTCTTAAAAAAATGGCTTAGGCAGCTTGCTCAAGAAAAAAGATGGCATGAATATAGAAGCTACTACGATGAAAGCATTACCTCTGCAGCGGAACAGTGCTTATATATTTGGTCCCTTGTCGAAACGGGTGTGCCCGACGCAATATTAAAAACAGAGGAGCTATGGAATGTCGGCATATCACAAACTTCACTGTGCACACCATTATTTGATGCATGGAAGGAAAAGGGCTATTTAACAGAAGCGTTAATATGGAGTCGTTACCAAAAGACAAGTCACACTAAAAAAAATATGCGCCTAATTCGTTATTTAAAAAGAATCATGTCGCCCGAGTCAAAATTATTAGCAAAAAAATATGAGTACACAATACGCAACCCTCAAAAATTAAAAAATACCGCTAGTTATACTAACGATCACCCATTTACAATAACAATCGCTCACAAGGCATTGCTACGCTTCGTCAATAAAGACGCTAAGCTTGCAACCGAGCTTTGGGCTAAATATCAAAAGATATTTAGCTTCACTGCAAAGCAACAACAAGAATTTAATTTTTTATTGGCAAAACGTAAAGCCTATGACTATGAACCCTTAGCAGCACAAAGTTTATTAGCATCACTCTCACCAGAAAATCAAACGACTGTTATTGAAATAGTACTGCGGAAACACTTAAAAAAACGTCAGTGGCAAGCTTTTTATAGTTGGCTAAATCTGTTGCCTGTCGCCGAGCGCCTCTCTGATCGTTGGCAATATTGGCAGGCTAGATATTATCAACAATCAGATGAATCAAACAGTTTGTACCTACCTATTTATCAAAAATTAGCGCTGAGACGGGGTTATTATGGGTTTTTATCTGCAGATTTTTTAGAAGAACCCTATAGTTTAGAAGACACACCTTCTATAATAAATAAGCAAACACTTTTGTCATTACAACAAAGTAAAGCGGTCAATCGGATCAAAGAACTTTATTTAACCAACAGAATTCACACTGCTCGAAATGAATGGATACACACCACAAAGAAATTCACCAAAGACCAATTTATAACTCTTGCGCAATTAACTAATCAATGGGGATGGCATAGAAAATCAATCGAGGCCATGGCTGCTGCGACAAGCTGGGATGATCTTGCAATACGCTTTCCAGTTGCACATCAAAGTATTATTAATGAGCAGGCCGCGGTAACGAGTTTACCTTCCAATCTGATTTTTGCCATAGCTCGTCAAGAAAGTGCCTGGGAAAAGGATGCACGGTCAAGTGCCGGTGCCATGGGGCTGATGCAAATATTGCCGGGAACGGCAAAAGAAACAGCAAAAAAAGCCGGCATAAAATATAAAAAAGCGGATTTATTAACGCCTGAAAAAAATATTATTATAGGCTCAAGATACATCAGTAGTTTATTAAAACGCTTTGAGAATAATCGCATTACTGCGATTGCTGCTTACAATGCTGGTCCTAGTAGAGTAAATCGTTGGCTTAAAGAGACAGAAGAAAATTTACCTCATGACATTTGGATAGAAGTCATTCCCTTTGGAGAGACTAGGAAATATGTTCAAAACGTATTATCATATTCTGTTGTCTATGGCCATCAAACAGGCAATGCAGTACCTTTATTGACAGAGTTTGAAAGAAAAAAGCCACTATAAAAGTGGCTTTTAAAATACAGACGTGATTCTGTTTGGATTATTATGTATATAGGTTTCTAATTCGATCTTGTACTAAAATAGCGAGTTCATCTGGCCTAAACTTAGATAAAAATCCATCACAGCCCACCTTCTTAGTCATTGTCTCATTGAAACTACCACTGAGTGATGTATGCATAACCACAAATAAATCCTTTAAGCGCTCATCCGAACGAATTTCACTGGTTAGACGATAACCATCCATCTCTGGCATTTCAGCATCGGTAATAACCATCGCAAAGTGCTTGGCTACATCAATGCCTTCTGCGGTCATTTTTTTAAGCTTCTCTAAGCCTTTTAAGCCATCACTGGCATTAGTAACAATGATATTTAAACCCAAGCTTCCTAGTGCATCTGCAATTTGATGTCTGGCTGTTGTGGAGTCATCAACCGCTAATATATGAATTTCTTTATCGCCTAATAATTCCTTGAGTGATTCATCGAGCATGTCTTCAGAAACTACAGTTTTGGGCGGAATAATATCGGATAGAACTCTTTCAACATCGAGAATCTCAACAATTTTATCATTTACTCGCGTAAAAGCCGTCAAAAAATGTGCCTTACCCGTTGCTTTAGGTGGTGGCAAAATCGAGTCCCAATTGAGGTTTATAATTCTATCAACCGAACCAATAATGAAACCCTGAATAGAGCGATTATATTCTGTCACAATTAAGTTACAGGTTTCATCACAGGGCAGTGGTGAACGACCAATGGCTATATTAAGATCAATAATAGAGACAGCTCTACCTCGAAGATGTGCGATACCACGGACGGCAGGGTGACTATTGGGTATCTCCGTGAGTCGAGGTACTGGAACAACTTCTTGAATTTTAAACACATTGATTGCAAATGTTTGTTGGCCTTTCAACTGAAACATCAACAACTCTAAGCGGTTTTCACCGACTAGTTTGGTACGTGAATCGATACTTGCGAGCAATTCAGACATAAGATATTCAACTAATTAATGAAACATATGTAGAGTGTAGACAAAACATAAAATAAATCACGAAATTTGGACTATAATATTCAAATAATCTAAATGGGGTTTGTTTTTATATGCAAGAGCTATCTAATCTTATAGCTAGACAACCAATTTGCAACAAGCAGCTTAAGGTCAAAGGTTTTGAGTTGTTGTATCGCATGAGAATGACTGCAGACGGTAATCCAGTACTTGATAATCCAGATGGTGCGAGCATTGACGTTTTATTGGCGGCATTTAATAGCTTATCGATTAAAGACGTAGTCGGTGACAAATTAGCGTTCATTAATTTCACCAGCAATGTAATTTTAAAACATATTCCACCTATTCCACACAAACAGCTGGTGATAGAGCTGCTTGAAGACCAAGAAATCACACCCGCCCTGCTCAAAGCTATCGCCCGCCTGCGACAACAAGGCTACAAAATTGCACTCGATGATTTTTGTTTAACAAAAGAAACTGTCTCTCTCGTTAACTACGCAGACTTCATAAAAATTGATGTACTCGATACACCACCGGAAACCTGGGCTAACTATATTCCCAAGCTAAAGAAAAAGGGCATAACCCTACTGGCAGAAAAAGTAGAGTCCCATGAGATGTTTGAGCATTGTTGTAAATTAGGATTTGATCTATTTCAAGGATATTTCTTTGCCAAGCCAAAAATCATTATTGGCAGGCGTATCGCTAACAATGAATTAAGTGTCTTAGAGCTCGTATCTAAGCTGAGTGGCAGCGATAGCGATATAGATATAGACGAGATAACGAATATAATTATTCGGGATCCCACCTTAACCTACAACTTATTGCGCACCATTAATTCAGGCTTGTTTTATCGCTCGAAAGAGATCGGCTCGATTAAGTATGCCATCACTATGCTTGGTCTCAATCGCTTGCATAAGTGGATTAGCTTATTAGCGCTAACGACATTGGAACAAAAACCTCAATTGTTACTCGTATTTGCAATGACTCGAGCCAGAATGTGTGAGTTATTAGGCCAAAAGCTGACCTCGCGCGAATCGGCTAATGACTATTTCACCTTGGGTATAATGTCGCTAATGGACGCATTCATTAATTTAAGTATGCATGAGTTACTAAAAAAGATATCCCTACCTAAAACAATGGAAACTGCACTTTTAAACTACGATGGCGATATGGGTAATGTTTTATATACTGTCGTTAACTATGAAAATGGCAACTGGGATTGCGAGAGAAGAAAACTTTTTGCGGACTCTGGAAAAATAAAATCAGACGATATCACACAAGCCTATCTAGACAGTGTGCAGTGGGCAGAAAAAAACAAAAAAATGTAATACAAGAAAGCCTCTGACGACAGCTTTGACTATAAACTATGTGCCTATATTAGCTAAAAAACTATCGACACAGTCGTTATCAAAGGGCCAAAACAGCTCTTTACTTATTTTTTCTGAATACAATACGGGTATTGACACTCCATATTTTTTTAATAGCTCTAGATCATCGGCAATATCTACCTTTGTTAGAAGAAAGTCAGTTCCACTAATACGATTGGAGACGATCTCTTCTGCGATCTCGCAAAGATGACACGCTAAGGTAGAATAAAGGATAATTTTTTGCATCGCAGCCTCAGGTTAAATTTATAAAACTGGCGCTATAGTAAATAACACTCAGTAAAAAAACCAGAGACAATAATGCCAAGCATTAAAATAAAAACTTAGCTAAGTATCGACTTAAGGCTATCGCTGAAGGCTAGACGGTGAGTATCTTCAATCGCTTGATTATTTTGTTCATCAAGTTGTTCAGCCAGGTTTAAAAATAGCTGTTGAGTATCGAATAGACTACTACTCGTTGATCTTTGGTTAAGTGATTCAAAAACTCGGCTAACAAAATCACTGATAACTGCAAAGGCCTCGCGTGTATCGGCATCGAGAAGACTTAACTCTGAGAGTTTTTCTTGAGATGATGGCGTTGCAGAAGCTGGGGCTAAGGCCGTCGCTTGGTAAGCTGCAGAGGCGCTAAACTGTTGAACTTGTCCGAGGTTTACAGCAAAACCAGTAATTTCTTGTTGATTAAAGTCTAAAGCTAAGGCTTTTTCGAAGGCTTTACTGACATCGCCATTATAAAACTCATCCGCAAGTATTAAAACTTTATCGAGAAGCTGCTGAATCGCCAATGCTTCTTGCGCATCAATGTCGCCGTCTATGCTAACCCTAAATTCAGAACTTGATCGCGTTTTTTCCATCTGTAGCTGGCTGGTTTGGTCTGCACTTTGAGTAAAGTCCAGCGATTCATTATAAGCACTGGCACTATTCGCTTGTATTGATACCTTGTCGCCGTCTAAGGTGACTAACTCAAAACTAAAGGTATTTAGTTTACGATATTCGATGCTTGCCGATACCATTTTGTCTGAATTTAACAGACCTAGTTGATTGTCTTGCACGAGCTCGCTGGCATCACCGTTAATACTAGCAATAATATCGCTTAGCGAGCTCAGACGATTGCCGCCAAATACACCGGCACTATTTGAATTAGCTAATTGATCTGT
This sequence comes from Cellvibrionaceae bacterium, assembly GCA_047633635.1. Taxonomy (GTDB): domain Bacteria; phylum Pseudomonadota; class Gammaproteobacteria; order Pseudomonadales; family Cellvibrionaceae; genus CANLBN01. The sequence continues at coordinate 15,907 of JBLIFG010000024.1, forward strand.
CGCTTGATTAAGATTAGCTGAACCTACCATATTGTTATCGACTTGGGGATTGGCTGTCACTGAATCATCCTCTGCTGGCACCTCGTCAATGGCCGCTGAACTTGCGGCTGCATCAAAATCAGCATCGCTGTTGGCAACAAATTGTTTTGTTAGCGCCTCAAAGCCATCCATCACCTCGCTATACAACTGATTAACCGCTGCAGATACAGATTCACTCGAATCGCCTAAAATAGTCTCCGCCTCAGAAAAACCCTGCTTGAAACCACTGAGCCCCTGCCCTAATAATGCTTGCAGCTCCTCACTAGTGGCACCAGCAGCTTGCTCGATTGCAAGCCTCTGCTCGATAAATTTAAGAATATTTTTGGAGCCCTCTAACAAGCCCTTTGGGGCCACAACTTTTTCTACATTATTAACCGAGGCACTTGACGATGTCGATATCCCAGCAGCATTAGAGCCACCATTACTACTCAACTGCGCACCGCGCTCACTAGTGTTGCCATAGGTAAACGAACCGGCGTTGCTATTGAGTGAAACCTCATAAGACGCAGTCGATAATAGCGAGACCTGTCGCGCCTGCGGTGTTGATAAGGCCGCCAGTAAAGGCGTAGATGCCGAGGTTGACACAGCCTGATTAGCACCCGATACCTGACTAGCAGCGGCTTGGCCTTTAGGTGTTTTGCTAGTAAGAGCTTGGCTACCAGTAGCTGCTTGGCCTGAGCGCCCTTTAGCTGAGGCCAAGCTCAAGGCTGCTGAAGGCGGTAATGATGAAAGTGACATAATCAAACCAATATAAGTAGATCTATTTATCTATATCGGCCTGAACTTTAAAAACTTGAGTTTTGTGAGCGTAAATAGATTTTTGAGATAAATATATTCTTATTCGTCCTCTTGCCTTGCAACATCCACCGAAACACTGAGTTTTTGGTGACGTCCGCCACCGAAAACAACGCCACGCAGAGGGCTCACGTCGGCGTAATCTCTTCCCCAGGCAGTCACAATATGCTGAAAGGTGGGCACTGAATCATTAGTTGGGTCAAATTCAAACCAACCTTCACCCGGCGAATACACAGAAAACCAAGCATGTGATGCGTCAGCACCGACCAGACGTTGTTGTCCAGGGGGCGGGAGCGTTTCTAAATAACCACTAATATAACGTGCGGCATAACCCAATGAACGCAAGCAACCAATTGCCAAATGCGCAAAGTCTTGGCAAACACCATGTTTATGAGCTAAAACTTCATCGAGCGGGGTAGAAATACTCGTGACCGTAGAGTCAAAGTCAAATTCAGTAAATATCTTATGAGTTAAATCCATAACTGCAGTTAAAAACGGTTTTTGTGCGCTAAAACAGCTCTGAGCAAAACTTTGAAGCTGCTGGCTCATTCTGACCATCGGTGAATTTAATAAAAATTCACGAGCATAAATTGTCTCGATTGATGGCACTGTGTAGTTCAAGGATTGCAGCACTTGCTCACAGGTATTGCCATAGCCGAGTTGATTCCCATGGTTATTGCCCAGAGGCTTAACCGTAATGTAGGTCGACACATCGATCTTTAGGCTGGTGTGCGGCTCTTGAATAGAGAAGTGATAAACACGATTGCCAAAATAATCGGTACGCCTACTTCCCGATGTGGGTGTCGGAAGAATCACCACTCGCGGAGTATCGACATTCTGCGTCAGAGTCTCTCTAGGTAATATATGGGCACGGTTGTAACAACTATTCACTTTGCTGTCGTAGATGTATTCAGTGAGATGGCGCACACGATATTTCATAACTCATCTTCCCATGAAGCGGCCATCACCTGATTTTGTATTTCCGTATGATCAAAATAAGTATCACTCAGCACAACCGCTAATTGGTTTAACAAATGTTGAGATTTTTTCATTAGTTTAAACAGATGCTCTCGACGCTCTCCACCCTTGGGCACTTTGCATAGAGCACTGGGCTTAGCAAGCTGAACTTTGGTGAGAAGCTCAAGACTAATACGTTTTTCTACGCTCAAAAGGCGTCCTTGCTGACGACTCGGCAACACATCGACATGCGCCTTTAGCGATTGTAATAAACTATTTAATGAGCGTGGGTTAGTCTCATCTAACAAGGTTAGTTCTAAGCCGTTAACAACATCGGTGCGGGCGCGATAGCGCCTACGATACGTGACTAAGGTTTCTAAAGTTAACAATACCGTCTCTAATGCGGCATCTTCATCATATTCAGTTAACACCGGAGACATAAGCGCATTAACTAGCTTTGTCGTTTGATAGGCACGCTCTAAGTCTCGACCAATTTCAATAAAACGCCAGCCATAACCGCGAATCATGCTCTCGTTAACTAAGCCAGAAAGGGCCAATAAACTGGTCACTAATGGATCGAGAGCTTCTTCTGGGGCAGACGCAAAATCAGCTTTAATGGTCTGTTCAAGGGCATTTACATTATCGCGAATATCATTAATCACGCGTTGCGTATCTGCCGACAAAAAGCTTTTTACTTCCTCGGCACAATTAAGCATTTCATTTAGATTAGAGGCAACACTGCCGGTGCGTTGCATATCGGTAATAACCGACATCAACTCTGCTTCTGGATTTTTAAATAATAGTGTTGCTGTGTCATTTTTTTTGTCACTTATAGAAAACCCAGGAAACGTTTCCGTTACTTCAGTAACCGTTAACAAAATAATTCGATAACTTTTTTCCGATAACTGGTCGGCATTGTTGAGCTGTAAAAAAATTGTGCGGAGTAACCGCAACGCATACTCCGCACGAATTGCATAGCGCCCTAGCCAAAACATATTCTCAACAATACGGCTCGACAAATTTTGCTCTTGATCGTCAGCCATAGATTCGTGCTTTGAATTATCTGACCAAAGGCTAATATGTCTTACAACATCTTTGCTTAATACCCAGGTATCTTTACTGAGTGCCGACTGCCCGTTTGATGCCAACTGATCTTCTACCGTTTTACCGATACGCGTTAAGCCACCAGGCATGACACTATAAGCTTTGTCACCGGCAACGCAGAAGCTGGTAAAAACTATAGGTTTAGGTGAGAATTTCTGTTGTTGCCAAGTAGGTGCATAAGATGGAGAAATAAATTCTTGGGCGACATACTTTAAAGGTTTTTGACGTATTTTTTCACGTAACTCCATCAACTCAGCTGCTGATAACTGAGACCCTATAATATTTTTTTGACCTTTTCTTTGATAAACTAGTTTTATAACTAGCGTCGATAAATTAGCAAAGATATAGTCTCTATCAGCGGGATCATTTGCCCACCATGTTTTTACACTGGGCAGAAGTAGCTGCTCGCCAAGCAGTGCTTGACTAATAGCAGGCAGGTATTTAAGAAAAAGAGGGTTCTCTAAAATACCACTGCCTAAGGGATTGGCGAGCACCACCTTGCCCCCACGAATTACTTCTAAGAGGCCGGGTACGCCAAGATAGGAGTCACTTTTTAACTCGGCAGGATCACAATAAAAATCGTCGACACGTCTTAAAATCACATCGACTCGCGATAAGCCGCTGAGAGACTTCATCCAAACGTGGCCATTACGAACGGTTAAGTCGCGTCCTTGAACTAACGAATAACCCAAGTAATTAGCCAAATAAGCATGTTCGAAATATGACTCACTGCTACTGCCAGGAGTCAGTATAACGATATTTGGAAGATGGTCGTCAGGGGATAAATTATTGAGTTTTACCCGCAGTGTCTGAAAAAACATAGCCAAGCGCTGCACCTGACTTTCACGAAAAAGACTAGGAAATACACGTGACATCACTGTGCGATTTTCTAAAGCATAGCCGGCACCTGAGGGCGCTTGTGTTCTATCTCCAATCACACAAATCTTATCATCAGAAGTTCTGACCAAATCGATACCATGCAAAATCAAGGCATGCTCTGATGGTTGCTTAATGCCAAAACACGGACGCAAAAAGCCAGGATGTGAAAAAACAACTTCGGGTGGAATAATACCTTGGCGAATTAACTCTTGGGGGCCATAGATATCATTAAAGAGTCGATTAAATAGCTCACTGCGCTGAAGAATACCGGCTTCTATATGGGCCCATTTATCACTATCAATGATTAATGGAACAGTATCGAGATCCCAAGTGCGCTCGCGGTCAGTATAGGATTTATAGGTAGCACCGTCGTCGCGTAAAATACGCTGAGTTTTTGACTCCCGCGCCGCTAAATTATCACTACCCAAGCCTTTCAAACTATTTAATGTAAATGACCAGTGCTCACGAGTAGCGCCCGAAGGCAATAATGCCTCATCGTATACATTGGGAAGCGGTTCATAAAAGTCCGCTGTGGGCTTCATTGAAGCTTGCTGGGATTGAGATTGAGACAAGTCTGTCGAGTTGGGCATATGACTTAGGGCCAGAGAAAAAGGTGAACTATTTTAAAGTGTTAACTTGATAGGTCAAGCACCATTATGTAGCATTCGAAAACACGATTCACTGTCACCTAACTTATCTTGATCCGGCGCCCCGTCGAGCACCATGCGTAGGTGAGCTTCAAATTCAGTCAGCCAATTAATCGCTCAACAAGCGCCATCGTTGCTGCCAACCTCTAAAAGACAAATTACAAGCGCCCCAAACTCATAAACAAGCCCCATATTAGTGAGTGAATCACTTTATACAACTCTCTGAGCTACCCCGAGACGAGGCCCGTGCATTCTCGAAAGGGCTTGTTCAAGCTCTATTTCATATTTTTAAATAGTTCATGGGGGGAGCTTTAAACTCTAACATTTCACTGAGCCTGATTATTTGGTTTGAGATTTAATCATGCTTGGCGTCTCAAAAACATCGAGATTTGCTTAAAATATTGCCTTGCTGCCAAAAAACAGTTGCTCGACATCACCAACCAACACCGGGAACAAACTTTTTATGATAGCCGTCAAGGGGCATTGAAACATAGGCTGCACTGGCGTCTTGCGGCGCGGTAATCGCAGATATAAAGGCGATGTACCAAAGCAGACGATGGACCAAATGACCAACATCTTCAGTACTCACTTGCCTAATTTCTGACGTAACTTATTTACCGGCCAATGAAAACTATTTAAGTTTTGCACTCGCTGACGCTAGCTTTAGCGAGCTCAGTAAACGCAAAGCCAATGAAGACATCTCAGACCGACATAACACTAAACAAAGTAAAAGTGACAGATATTCATCAAATCTATTGGGTTTTCGGTTAATGATTAAAAGCTCTGTTGGTTATCAAAAGTTCTGCTGATCATAAAAAGTCTTTTAAATCATTTAACCAATAGCTGAGTGATTTTAGCGTGATGTATAGCCTCCCATTCATCGAGATTTGTCGCTGAGTCACTATCGGCGCGATGCTTTGCAATCTTGTATAGTTTCTCCGCATCTACCAAAGGTATAACGGCGATGCCCTCCTCGTCAGCCACAATAACATCGCCGGTATAAACCACGACACCACCACAGACTATTCTGGGGTTAATTGGGCCAACATGCTTTTTATCACTAGGCTTGGGAATAATACCTTTAGCATAGACCGGAAATTGGAGCTCACGAATCTCGATAATATCGCGTATTAGCCCATCAATGATAAAACCTATAACACCGTGCTTTTGGGCAATGGCGCAGACATTACCACCAGCAACAGCAACATCTGAGCCGTTAGTTTGAACGACTATGATGGCACCTGCGGGAGCATTATATATAGCAGCATGCATCATCAAGCTGTCACCAGCCGGTACCTCAACCGTATACGCAGGCCCAGAAATACGGATCATGTTAGGCCAGAGTGCGCCAATATTTTGATCCATAAAGCGATCACGCGTTAATCCATCGGCATAATCTGTTGGTGCAAAATCGGCAAATTTTTTATAGTCAATCATACTTGTGTTCTCGCTAAGCTTTTAAATTTGTGTAACATTTTATCAACTGCCATAATTACAGATAATCTAAGTCTATTTAGTCATTATATTCGAATATATTTAGGCGACATGATAACCTTTAGTGACAACTCCTTGATCTTATTTCAATTGTCTTCCTAGTCTTTAAGTCTCTTGATCCTCATTTTGGGTAATAAGGTTATTCGATTAAAATATTTCATTAATAATGATAATAGCTTTATCATTATTCATAATTTACAGACTTAACAGCGAATTACATTATGGCAGCTTTAATTGAAGAAACAGTCACTGACATCCATCATTGGAATGAGTCGTTATTTAGCTTTAAAACCACTCGCGGTAATAGTTTCAGATTCGAAAATGGCCATTTTGTTATGCTCGGTTTAGAGCTTGATGACAAGCCACTGACTCGCGCCTACAGTATTGCTAGTGCCAACTATGAAGAAGAACTAGAATTCTTTAGCATTAAAGTAGCCAATGGCCCTCTAACGTCACATTTACAAAAAATTAGTATTGGCGATAAAATTTTATTGAGCACCAAACCAACAGGCACTTTAGTCGCCGATCATCTACTACCCGGCAAACATTTATATTTGATTAGTACCGGAACTGGGCTCGCGCCATTTATGAGCATTATACGTGATCCAGAAATATATGAGCGCTTTGACAAGATAATATTAACTCACGGTGTACGCACCATATCTGAACTGGCGTATCACGACTATATTACTAAAGAACTACCTAACAACGAGTACTTCGGTGATTTAATCAGAGAAAAATTGATATATTACCCAACGGTTACTCGTGAAAAATATGTTAATAATGGTCGCATTACTGATCTGATAGTGACCGGCAAATTGTTTAGTGATATTGGCTTGCCAAAGCCAAACTTAAAAGACGATCGTTTTATGATTTGCGGTAGTCCGAGCATGCTTAAGGACACCTGTAAAATTTTAGATGATGCGGGCTTTAGTGACTTCAGACATGGTCAACAAGCACATTATGTTATTGAGCGTGCCTTTGTCGAAAAATAGACTGTTGAAAATTAAATATCTGAAGTATAAAAAATATTTAAAATATTAGGAACATAGCAGTCGGCTTATTTATTGGCGTCTATACATTGACGAAGATCATTGTACAACCTTATATATATAGGCTGATCAGTATTCGGTTGATGTACATTTGAAAATTGATCTTCGTTAATGCCTTGGGTATTTATTGCCCGTCTAATAATTAATTATCGAGATGAAAAAAATTCTTATAAGCAGTAAGTTCTGGCTCTAGTGTTTTCATATCCGTTGCAATAAATTTGATTTCTGTCCCAGGCATACTCTGTGCCAATAAAGCGATATCTAAATAGGCGACACAACCTATCTGGGGATAACCTCCCATTGTTTGTCGATCTCTCATCAAAACAATCGGCTGTCCATCTTTGGGCAGCTGAATAGTACCTATCGATATGCCTTGTGAGATTATGCCTGTATTCGAGGTTTTTATTGGGTTACCTGAGAGCTTGTAACCCATGCGATCCATTTTTGGAGTTACCTTGAAGGTCTGCTCGGTAAATTGTTGAACGCTTGCGGTATCGCAGCCATTGGCAGATACATTAGGCATAAAACGCAAGCTGATTTTTTGTTCATAAGATGGAATGAACTTTGCTGGGACAGAGCGACCCACCTCTTCTTTCGTTTCTTTATATGAAACTTTATCTCCGGTTGCAAGTTTACCGCCATCTTTAGACAAGCCCCCCAAGCCTTCCCTGATAACTGTTGCGCAGCTAGTCAGTTGTGGATCTACTTGAAAGCCACCAGCTATGGCAAGATAGCTGCGCAGACCGGTTTTGGGTGAGACAAATTTAATCACATCACCGGCGTTGACAACTTGAGATTTCCATAAAGTTAATGGCTGATCATTGAGCGTTATCGATAGATCGGCGCCACAAACAGCTATCATTGTTTTTTTGGTAAATCGAGCAGAAAATGCACCCATACTTACCTCTAACTGAGGCGCTTTATAATTATTTCTCAACAGATAATTTGCCCATAAATAGGCATGTTCATCCACAGGGCCACCATTGGTGATGCCATATTTTTGCAAGCCAAAGCGACCAAAATCTTGAATTAATGCCAAAAAACTAGAGCTTATAATTTCTAGTGACATTAAAGCACTCCACCCATATCAATAAAATCTTTTCGACTAATGGCATCAAATTTTACTTTATCGCCGGTTTCAAATTTTGTTAGCTTCTCATCGTTATAGTCAATCAATGACATTGGCGTGCGACCAATGATTTGCCAGCCACCAGGAGAGTCCGAGGGATATATTGCAGTCTGCTGATCGGCAATACCCACACTACCTTTAGCTATTTTTTGTCGTGGTGACTCTTTACGCGGCATTGCAATACGTCTATCAACATTACCTAAGTAGGCAAAACCTGGAGCAAAACCAATCGCATAAACATCGTAGGTGGTTGACGCGTGTAAGGCTATCACCGCATCGACAGATAGATTGGCAAAGCTCGCTAAAAGTTCAAGATCAAGCGCAACTTCTGGGCCGTAGTAGACAGGAATAACAATAGTTTTTTCGGAGACGACATTCAAATCTTCGACATTTAAGTGATCAATAATCTTATTTAATGAAGTCTCAAAGGCTTCAGAAGAAATTTTTACAAGATTAAAAACAATATGAATTGATGCATAAGCAGGGACAAGATCAACAATATACTCAGACAAGTTAGTCTCAATGGCTTTAGTACATTGAGTCACCTGTTGAAAAATAACGTGATTTATTTCTTGCTCAAATAAAATGATGCCGGTATTTTCAGAAAGGAAGGAGAACTTCATAGACTTTCGATAAACGTCCTAACTTTTTTTACTGACTCAAGAGCGTCAATATGATCGCCATGAACACAGATAGCATCTGCATTAATCGATAATTTTTTACCTGATATAGTGGTAATTTGTCTATCGGTAATTAGCTCTCGAATTCGTTTCTCTATGGCTGTGTCGCCATCGAGCACAGAGCCTTCTTGACTGCGCGGTACCAAACTGCCCGCATCGCTATAGGCTCTATCACAAAAAGCTTCAAACAAAAGAGAGACGCCGTATTTATCGGCTTGCTGGCTCATCTGCTCGACTTTGTTGCTGGCCAATACCATCAGTGGAATTTTTACTGATAGTGATGACATAGCATCGAGTATCGCAGAAAAAATAACATCATCTTTCATCATTGAATTATAAAGTGCACCGTGAGGTTTTACATAAGCTAGCTGCATATCTTGCCTGTGACAAATAGCCTCTAGTGCACCCACTTGATACAACACCATATTAGTAATTTCAGCGGCAGATAATTTCATCTCGCGTCGCCCAAAACCCAGCAGATCAGGATAGGCCGGATGCGCACCGACCGTGACATTGTGGGCTTTAGCAAGAGCAACTGTTTTAGACATGGTTAACGGGTCTGAGGCATGAAAACCGCAGGCAATATTAGCCATATCAACATAGGGCATTATTTCTGCATCCATGCCCATTTTCCAATGACCAAAACTCTCACCCATATCGCAATTAAGTTTCATTATTGATTGATCCATTTACACATTAATTTCTTGTCATTAGCGATGGTAAATACAGCGCCACATCGGGGAACATAGTAATAATAACAATCGCCACCGCTATCATTAAAAAGAACGGCAACGCGGCTTTTGCCACGTAAAGAATGTTTTTACCGGTTAACGATTGGATAACAAATAAATTAAAACCGACAGGTGGTGTAATTTGAGACATTTCAACCGTCAGCACTAAAAATATACCGAACCAAATTAAATCGATGCCCGATTGGGCCACCATCGGCAACACAATCGAAGTTGTCAGCACCACAACGGAAATACCATCGAGAAAACAACCTAAAATAATAAAGAAAAAGGTCAGGTAAATAATTAGCTCGATAGAGGATAGGCCTTGCATTGCTATCCATTCCGCAAGTTCGTTGGGAAGACCCACAAAACCCATAGCTAGCGTTAAAAAGTGCGCGCCAACCAAGATTAAGCCGAGCATACAGGAACTTTTAACAGCACCAAGAACACTTTGCGTAAAGCCTGCTAAAGTAAAGCTACCCGTCAACACTGACAATAGTAAAGAGCCTGTAACACCAAGAGCTGCAGCCTCGGTTGGTGTAGCAACACCTTGATAGATAGATCCTAAAACACCACCAATTAACAGCACTATTGGCAGTAACTTTTTGAGTGCAATTATTTTATCTGCAAAGGTATAAACTTCACTATCTTCATCGACCTGAGAGCGTTTATTTAATAGCGACCAAACTATTGTATACGACATAAATAAACCAACTAACATTAGCCCCGGCAATGCACCTGCAAGAAATAAGCGGGTGATGGAAACTTCTGCTGCAACACCGTACACAATGAGAATAATAGAAGGGGGTATCAATAAGCCTAAGGTCCCAGACCCAGCCAGAGTACCAATTGCCATAGATTCATCATAACCCCGACGTTTTAATTCAGGTAAGGTCATGCGTCCTATAGTTGCAGCTGTTGCTGCAGATGAGCCAGATACAGCGGCAAATATACCGCAACTTAATATATTCACGTGTAATAACTTACCGGGTAATTTTGCTAAAATGGGCGATAGCCCTTGAAACAAATCTTCTGACAAGCGCGTTCGAAAAAGTATTTCGCCCATCCATATAAATAAAGGCAGCGCTGTTAACGACCAAGCGGTCGATGCACTCCAAGACGATGTGCCTAAGAGTAAACCAATGCTCGAGTTTTCGATTAGCAGTAAAGCAATAATTGCCAAGCCCGTTAATGTGAGAGCAATCCATATGCCACTCACCAACATCAACAACATTGCTACGATTAAAATAAAGCCTATTAGTGACATATCCACAGGTTTAAACCTCTACATCTATGTTGTTTTCCGCGGAAATATAATTTGGAACGTGACCGGCTATCATCAGTACTAAACTGTCGAGCATTGCAATAAATAGACAAGTGGAACCTATTGCCATAGGCAATTGAACCAAACCAATGGGAACCGCCAAATAGGTATCTGTTAGTTCACTGTATACAAAAGATTCATAAACCGTATAAGCGGTGTAATAGGCTAAGTAGCCACTAATCAATAAGCCTATCGATAAATTAATATATTCAAAGAGGTGGCGGTAGCGAGTAGAAAAGCGACTGAGCGCAATAGTTACTCGAATATGACCGCCATTATTAAAGGTGTAGGCCAAGCCGAAAAAAATTATTGCCGATAATAGCCAACCCGCAAAATCCTCAGATGAAGGAATGACAACACCAATAAAGCGTGCGCCAATTTGCGCGATTATCAGCAGGGTCATCGCTATAAGACATAGACCTGCCCCCCATGCTGAAGCGAGATAAAACAACTGTCTAACTTTTTCCATACCTCACCTCAACACCTATAATTAAATTCGAATAAAAAAATATCTCTGCTTAAACTACAAATTTATTTTTTATATTGATCAATAATAGACTTGCCGACCTCACCTGATTCAGCTAACCACTCTGCAACCATAGTCTTACCAATATCGCGTAGCTCGGCTTGTAAGGTGCTTGATGGCTCTGTAACTATCATGCCGTTATCGCGAAGTGTATTAGTATCCTTGACCGCATTTTCACGACCTAACTCCCAACCTTTTTTCTCAGCATTTGCGGCGGCAGTCAAAATAACTTTTTGAGTATCGGCATCTAACTTATCAAACATTCTTTGATTAACGAAAACCATATTTTTAGGGATCCAAGCGCTCACAGTGGTGAAGTGCGTAATATAATCCCAGCTTTGATTGTTAACACCTGTACTTGGCGAAGTAATCATTGAATCGATAACGCTCGTGGTAAATGCCTGAGCCACATCGCTAAAAGGAACATTGACTGGCGTGGTTCCCATAAGATCAGCTAAGCGAGAGGTTGTTGGGCTATATGCGCGCATCTTTAATCCGGTTAAATCAGCTAAACTATTAACTTCTTTATTAGAGTAAAGATCTTGTGGGGGCCATGGCACGGTGTAAAGTAACATCAAACCATCTTTCGCGAGCTGCTTAGATAGTTCTGGTTTTGAAAGTTTGTATAGCTTTGCTGCAGAATCAAAATCTGTCGCTAAAAATGGAATGTTATCCAATTTGAAAATAGGATCGTTATTTCCCAAGCGACCGACAAATACTTCACCAAGCTGAACTTGTCGAGATTTTACAGCGCGATGAATTTCAGGGTGTTTAATTAGAGAGCCACCTGAATGCACAGTAATTTCTAGCTTATCGCCAGACTTAGCAGTGACTTCTTCGGCAAACTGACGAGCCACTTGAGTTGGATGGTTACCGTCGCCATAAGGTGTTGGCATATCCCATTTTTCTGCTAGCGCTGAAGTCGATAGCATAAGGCCCAGTACAGTGCCCAAGAATTTAGAGTTTTTCATAATTATTCCTCATTATCTTTCGTAGTTTATTGTTTATATTATTGTTTCTAACCTTACTATTTGAACCTTTTAATAACTTTACTTAACTCGCAAACTTTTAGCCCCACGGTAATCCACAAGCACAATCAGTAATTAACCTTACCGAGATCTGGATATAGGTGATCTGTAATTAGCATTTTTCCGGGTGCGTGAGTAATAACCAAGGGTAGCTTTGCAGATCTAATCGCAGCCTGAGTGGTGACGCCACAAGCCCAAAATACAGGGATATCGTCATCTTCTAGAACGACGGGAGAACCATATTCGGGCGAGTGAATATCTTTAATGCCAATCAACTGGGGATCGCCAATGTGAACCGGTGCACCGTGGGCCATGGGGAATTCACTAGTAATGCTTATCACCTGATCAATATTATGTTTTTTGAAGGGGCGCATCGACACGACCATATTACAATCGAAATTAGCGGTTGCCTGGGTCGCAATATTAGTGTCGTACATTGATACATTGGTACCTTGACTAATATTTTTTACCTTTAAACCTGCAGACTGCAGTGCTTCTTCAAAAGAAAAAGAGCAACCCAAAACAATAGCTACGGAATCTTCACGCCAATACTCACTGACATCTGAGGCGGCACTGGCATATATGCCATCGCGAAACAGGTGATATTCAGGCAAATCTATACGAATATCTAGCGCATTACCCAACTCGGGAATGGACGGATCACCAGGCTTGGAAATTCCTATCAATGGGCAAGGTTTAGGATTTAGACGACAGAACTCAATGAACTCGTCGGCCCATTTTTTAGGCATGATGACCAAATTACCCTGTACAAGGTTGGGCATCAAACCACTGGTATTTTTTTTAAAGCAGCCACTCCGTATTTGCGACCTTACATCTTTGAGCTTATCAGCAGTAAGCATTTCTACTCCCTAATAAATCAATAATTAATTATTATTGATCGATACTATTTAAAGCTTGCCATAAATACAAATTATTGTTTTTAATGGAATTCAATAAGTTTTTCTTATAGAAAACTTATAATCAAATATTTAGCTTGGCTACAGATTGAGCAAGCGCGATCATCGGCAGCAATTCAGGCTTGTGAGGAGTGATGGGATAAGAAGCTGTAAAAGTTAAATCGGAGGGGCACCAACTCGTATTTATAACATGCAGCAGGCCACTGTCGAGGTCGTTTTGGACTAAATCCATGGGTAGTGCCGAAATACCCATACCGTCGAGAACTAAGCGCCGGGAGATGGCAAGAGAGCTAGAGGTGATAATACTGGCCGGGCGCTCTGAGCACTGGGCAAATTTATTAATAATTTCGATATAAGGCGTAGTGTTGCGTGCATAAGTGATAATAGGCCATTGAGTTAGCGCTGCAGTTAACTGCGACTCTTTGCCAATACCTAACGAGGAACTTGCAACCCAAACCAAGGGAACAGTGATCAGATGCTCATTAACAATAGCCGGATCTGGCAGTGGCCCCACTAAGAAGGCAATATCAATGGAGCCTCTAAATAGGAGTTTTCTGAGAGCAACCGAGACATCGACGGTTAATTCAACTGTGACTCCGGGAACGTCTTCTTGAAAACGCTTTAAGAATGTCGACAGCCAAGAGTGTGCAATCGTCTCGGACACCCCTAGGCGAAGCAAACCCGAATAAGCGGCCGCATTGTTGGCTTTATTGGTGAATTCTTTAGCTAAATAAACTAACTTTTCAGCATAAGGCATGAGCTCATGCCCTTTTGGTGTCAGCAACACCTTGCTATTGCCCTCGCGCTCAAACAACTTAACATCTAACTCTTCTTCTAAGGCGGCTATACGCGTTGAAATAGCGGGCTGGGTCGTACACTGTTGCTGAGCAGCTTTACTAAAGCTATGTAGCTTTGCTACCCAGAAAAAGGCTTCTATGCGCTTAAAATTCATAATTGCGACAATCCTAGATGCAAAGCTTTAACATTAATTTTTTTCGACATAGTATACATCAATGCCTTTAGCTTGATTGTTGGTATGTGTAAATAATATGCATAACCCGCATAACCAATAACCGTTAACCTTAATCACCGCTAACTATAATAAGACATCTAATTTATAATCTCGCGCTAGAATAAGAAATTTACAATCGTCAAAAATTAACGCTAAATACTTGATGGCACTTTATGACATTATCTGATTTGTTTTATAGCTTTATTACATTGCTTGCCCTCTATGCTTTCTGGGGGCATGTCAATATGAGTGGTATAGCAAGAGCCTGCGCACGCAAACATTGCGAGACTATGGGAGTGCAATTATTAGACCAAAACATCATCCTGAAGAAGCTATCTTTGCATACTTCGCGGCATTCTCTGATTGCTGTCGGACGTCTTTATTTGTTCGAGTTTTCATCCGTAGGCGACTCGCGCTATCAAGGTACTATAAAATTAATTGGCAATAGAGTGATAGCCATCGAACTTGAAGCTTTTAAAAGTTTTTATCAAGCTAAAGATGATAATTATTAGGTTAACCTTGAACTAATCGTTTACAATAAATCGTGTTTAATCCCTAGCTGGTGATTTTTAAATAAACCCTCCACAACCAATCACTAAATCAATAAAATTTAGGATATATTATGAAAAGAATCTTATTTATAGCCCTCGCTATTATCGTCCCCTCTCTGTCTTTTGCAGCAACCCCAGTAAAAGAGGCTACCTGTCGGGCTTGTCACGGCGTTGAAGGTGCCAAACCGATTGTACCAAATTACCCAAAATTAAACGGTCAAAACAAAGCTTACATTGTTGCTGCATTAAATGCGTATAAAAACGGTAGTCGTACCGGTGGCTTAGCTGGAATGATGAAAGGCATAGCCTCTGGCCTGAGCGATGCAGAAATGAACGAATTGGCTGAATATTATTCTAAGCTGTAATAAAACCTAATTAATGACCTTATAAATTTAATCATTTAACCGTTAGTCAATGACAAAGCGATTAAATGATTAAAAAATTATTATTAATTATCTCTATTAAAATTTACTCATCGACATTATCTTATGACAAAGACTAACATTGCCATCATTGGTGCAAGTGGAGGCATTGGTAGCGCCTTTGTTCGTCTACTGAGCCAAAATGAAAATAACACCATCTATACATTCGCGCGCTCGGCAATGGCCACCGCTGGTAATGCGCCCGCAAGTAACACAGCCAAGCCTTCAATAACACATATCGATTATAACGATGAAGAATCTATTCGCATTGCCGCTGAATTTGCAGTGCAGACAGGGCCTCTTGATTTGGTGATTGTAGCAACAGGGTTTTTGCATGACCAGGCAACGATGCCTGAAAAATCTCTACGAGACTTATCGGCTGAAAGTTTTCAGAAAAACTTTCTTATCAATACAATTGGCCCCGCCTTAGTTGCCAAATATTTTTTACCTAAACTACACAAAGACCAACGATCTGTTTTTGCAATTTTATCAGCACGTGTTGGCAGCATTAGCGATAATCACTTAGGCGGCTGGTATGCTTATCGCGCATCAAAAGCAGCTGTCAATATGGTTATTAAAACAGCGAGCATCGAGGCTACAAGAAGACAGAAAAAAGCCATTATAGTAGGGCTGCATCCGGGTACCGTAGCAAGCCCACTGTCTCAACCCTTTCAAAAAAATGTTGTGCCAGAGAAACTGTTTACGCCCGAGTACTCGACAAAAAAATTAATGAATGTTATTCAAAACTTAGAAGTGGAAGATAGTGGAAAAATTTTTGCTTGGGATGGCAAATCAATAAATAGTTAATGGTTATGAATTTTATAATTTTAAAATAAACCATCATCACCACTAGCTTGGGTGCTTCATAAAATATTTGTTGTTTAGAGGGTAGTGATTTTTTATATATGACTAGCATGCATAATTAGGCTCGATTTTAACCACAGTAGCTATTATTACAGGCATACTTTATCGTATTGACATGTGCTTTACAGATACTAAAAAACTACTTCAGATAACAAAATTTAAAAAAATATTTTCGACTGCTATCTAAGCTGTATCCATCCATGTATTTTTTCAAAATAGATAAAATTAATACCCATCGATTGTACATGTCGGACATCTCCGTTACTCGGTGTGTCGTAATCTTCTAAACCCTCTAGTGCTAAAGCGTTTGACATGGAGGCTTTATAGCGTCGATCGTCAGGTAAGTCATCTACGTGTAGTTCGCTACTATTCCAAACCATACCGTCGCGCTCTACAGGCGAGGCATGTGGATATTGTGCCGACACGAAAACAGCGGATGTACCCGCCATTTTTTTATAGGTATCTACAAGCATTATTTTTCTCAGAAAATCGTTAATAATTTAGTCGCCAAGACACTTTAGAAAATGAAGGATCTGTTAACTTTTATGCATAACCTTGCTAATTAATGCACAAGCATTAAAGGCACGCGGGCGTGAGAAATTAAATGCTGCGTGACACCACCCAACAAAGATTCACGTAAATACGAGTGGCCATAGCCTCCCACTGTAATTAAATCGATATCACTTCTGTCCGAATGTTTAACCAAGATACTGCCAATACTAGGGTCGTTGTCTGTGATCTGTTTAGGATAAAGTTCGCAGGTAACATTATGGCTTTCTAAAAAAGTACTGACCTCCATACCCTTAGCGATATCACCCTCAAGATTTTTTTCTTTATAGACGGTAACTACGTCAACTTTTTTAGCTTTTTTCATCAGTGGTAAAGCTTCGTGCAATGCACGTGCCGACTCTCTGGTTTCACTCCAACCTAATAATATATTTTTCCCAAAACTATCTTTGTCCCATTTTTTTGGCACAACAATCACGGGCCGACCTATGTCCACCAATAGTTCGTTAATAAAGCTAGTGCTATTAAAATCATTGGCGTCTTTATCGTTGCTATAGCTCATAAAAATTAAATCGGTATAGAGCATAATTTTTGTGGGCTTATCATTTTCAAGCCCTTTGTAAAATGTTGTTTTGCAACCAATTTTTTCGGCTATATGATTAAATCTTTTCTCTGCAAGCTCAGCTTGTTGGTTTTCTTCTTTTATAATTTGCTGCCTTAAACCCGCTGTATAGTAGTCGTAGACATGATATGAACCAACATTGTCGACCACTATATATAACCCTATTAACTTAGCATCGCTATCTAACGCAAACTTTGCGGCTGTTTGGATAGCATTATCATCTTCGCGAACGTTATTTAGACAAACTGCAACTCGCTTAATCATCTTTGGCCTCACTCGTTATTAGCAAATAACAAAACAGTCACTTTTGAGCCTGTTACTTTTAAAGTTAAAACTTTGAAGCTAGCCTCTGTAACTATTTCTCATAGGACAATAATAATGATTTATTTTTTATGGCTATTGATACAAATCAATTATGTTCAATATTTTTACCAAAAGTAGATATAGCGAATTCAAACCAGCAGCTAGGTAGGTAAATAGGTAGGTAAATAGGTAGGTAAATAGGTAGGTAAATAGGTAG
>JBLIFG010000025.1:0-32666 GCA_047633635.1 Cellvibrionaceae bacterium
GGAGCTATTCAATGAATAAAAAATTATATTAAGCAGTTTGTCGGTATTATAAATACAGTAGCTTTACATTCACCTTAATTGCCCAAGCTTGAGCTTTACTGAGAAAGCTTATCAAAAATTTCTTCTAGCTTTAGCCAAGTCCCTTTCTAAAATCGCCTCAGATGAAATCACAGAAATAATTTATATACTTCATAAAAATATGAACGAAAATTTATAGATCAGTCGTTAATAACCCTTATTTATGCAGTTCACAAAGATTGATAGCCTGATAAAGTCAATTTATTTTCTTATTTTTTTTCAGGCTACCCTCGTTAAATTTGCGCTCGAACTTCTGTCGTATTGTGAATAAAGGTAACTGTTGTTACTACTATTTTTCTTTAGTAGCGCTCTATTATGAGGCATACCACCTTTATTTGACGGTTCTTGGAGCAGTCTGTGACTAATTTTTTTTAATAGGCATATAATTTTTTATAAGCCGTTGTAATTGTTGATAAAAAAATTATGGCATCTGTCGCGTTAATAATTTTGACAGGGCCATTTCGACAGGATAGGCACGTTCGTCCAATATATTGGTAATTTTTTCGTCTATTTTTTCTGTGCTACTCCTGTCTATTCCAATAATCAGAGTTACATTCATATCGCCGATTGTATTCATACTGTTCATTAACCAAGACAGATAATTTTACTGCAGAAATGTAAAAAAGCTTAGCTCACCATCAGTTATGGTGACAGTCTAACGAGCATGTCTTGGCTATCAATTCACGCTATTTTGTTAGTATCAACTTATTATTCTGAGTAAGCTGCAACCTATATTCGTCACCGTTGTGCTCAATCTTTAAGAAATTACCACCTTGAAACAACACCGTGGAGGCCACCTTTGGCGATATGATCTCAGGCGTTTTATTTAGTACAATATTTGTCATAGCTTCATAATCTCGATATTAATAGTCAAAAAAACAATACATTCGATTATCCAAGACTCGGAGGACATTGAGTAACTAGCTTGGCCCAGATTTACTCTTTAGTCGGGACTGCGATTGAATACTTGCGCCAATTAAGATCAAATAATAATGATTGTTATTAGCGATGTCAATACAAATGATAATCGTTATCGTTTAAATTGATGCTTATTTAAGCCTAAGCTTTTCAAGAGAGTCAGGTCCTTGTGTCATCGCGTATTTTAATCGTGGTGTTTGTGTCAAGATTTATAGGCTTAATAATTTAGGTATTCAAAACCGAGTGCGCCTCTGACTCCAAAAATTACAGTTGCTAAAGACAACTGCGTCTGTTTTTTCAAATCCAGAACAAGCTTATGTCTACTCATGGCAGATACTGTTGAAAACTCTCAATTAAGAGATAATAACCTCGTTATATAAAGATGAGGTGATTTTCAAATGATGGGATAACTTCGCGCAGCAAAGTGTGCGATGTTTTATAATCTCTGACTTGAGCTGCATATTCCGAGCGATCATTTGTTGTGTCAAACAAATGAGTTTCATTTATATGCAATTAGACAGCACTTTAAACCTTTCAATAGCCAGCCAGCAGACCATCTATTAATTCTGAGCTAATGATCCGAGTATTGTGGATCGGATATTGTTACGATATTCGCTCAGAGCGACCCTGTTTGAAGAGGTTGAGTTAAATCTAGTTTTCGTTGTTACTGTGAGCTGGGTCTCCAAAATTCGATACCAAACCATTTCAGCTTTTCCAAAAATCGCCCTTTAGCTTTAGAGATACAGATCTATTACGACCAGGGTTTGATATTTTTGTATGACCTAAAACATTTGTTTAATCTCATATAAAAATTCGATAACGCGAGTCTCAAACCTAGAATAGTAGGTTTTGCAATTGATACTAGCTTTATCCTTGCTTGTTCGTCGTGGCAAAGAACAGCCCTGTAGATGAACGCCTGCTAAAGCACAATTACGTGCTGTTCGAGAATACCTTGCAGAGCCTGATAAAAATGCGACCCTTCAACGTTCTTAAAAACTGTTTGATTGACTGATTCAGTGGCTCCAAAGGCTAGAGCCACAGTTACTGCTGAATTTTATTATTCCATAAATTATATGATTGATATTAACAAGCTGAAAATAGCAATGACAAAGACAACGGTTGACATTATTAAGTACGACCATACAATAATACCCAAAGGGCTTAAGCTTGCGTAGCCAACCTTGTGTTAATTTTTCGGTTCATTCAAGTTACTAATAAATTTTTCAAAAGGCACAGGTTTGTGAATACCATAACCTTAAACGTAAGCAACGCCTATCTCTATAAGCAACTATTGTGCAATAAACTCTTCAGATTGTCCGACATAGGATGAATTCGGTCGCGTGCTCCGGATTGCCTCACCAGACCCGGTAAAGGTCGGGTAAGAATCCCTTCAAGTTCATCAGTGATAGTAATCAGTGCTTCGAGATCGACCTCGCAAAGGAAATCATCGTAGCGCAATGCGTGAACCAAATCTTCTGTGCAGACATTGCCAGTAGCACCGGGTGCATAGGGGCAGCCACCAATACCTCCAAAGGAAGCATCGAAATTGCGAATACCGGCAGAGATACCAGCAAATACATTGGCAATACCAAGCCCGCGAGTATTGTGCAGATGCAGAGTAATTTCCACTTCTGGAAATCGTTTAAGCAGTTGGCTTACCAATGAGTTGACTTGTCTCGGTGTAGCTGCACCGATAGTATCCGCGATGGTCAGTGAATCAATACCAGTATCGATATATCGTTGCGCCCAGTCGATCACTAGCTTTTCGTCGATCTGACCCGTAAACGGACAACCAAAGGCGGTGGCAAGCGTGCCATTGACTTTAATGTGCCTAGACTCCCGGACAATCTGAATAATTTGCTCGATAGATTCATCACAACGCATTCTCAAATTGGCAAGATTGTGCGCTTCACTAACCGACATAACGACATTCACTTCGTCGACTGTTGTTTTTAGAGCGCGTTCAAGCCCTCGAATGTTCGGAATTAAGGCAGTGTATGAAGTCGACGGATTACGGTCGATACTTTTTAGTACGTCTTCCGCATCAGCTAGCAGTGGGACAGCCTTAGGTGAGACGAATGAAGTGACTTCTATTTTGTGAAACCTAAGTGCTGATAACCGATTCAGCAAACGAATTTTATCCTCGGTGGACACCATACTGCCTGCACTTTGGAGTCCGTCTCGCATGCCCACTTCCTGAATCAGGATAGGCTCCCCTAAAACTTCAATATTTGGTGGAATCGGCACTTTCGCCTCCTGTAATTCGGTTGATTTGTTCCTCATTCAGACCAATATCCTCAAGAATTTCTTGATTATGAGCACCCAATTTGGGACCCAACCATCGGGTAGTCGCCGGAGTAAGCGACAATTTCGGCACTGTGGCTGGCATGTAAAGTTCTTTGCCAGATTCCAAGCTGTGGCGTTCTATCGCTCCACGAGCCTTTAAATGAGGGTTGTCAAAGACTTCCGCCACCGAGTTGATACCTGACGCAGGAACAGCAGCCTGCTCAAGAATAAGCAACGCATCGTGCAAAGTGAGGGATTCTGACCAGGAAGCTAGTATTTCATCCAGCTCTTCATAATCTTTTGCGCGCCCTTCGTTATGTTTGTAGCGTGGGTCTTTAGCTACATCCTCACGACCAATAGCGTGCATCAGACGCTGAAAAATACTATCCCCATTAGCGGCTAAAACTAGATATTTTCCATCTAGAGTCGAGTAAGTATTAGAAGGCGAGATACCAGGTAACCTAGAACCAGTGCGTTCACGAATGGAGCCATCAACACCGTATTCTGGGATGAGACTTTCGGTAACTGCTAGAACTGACTCGACTAAAGACACATCCACAACTTGGCCTTCTCCCGTCAATGAAGCGTGGCGGAGTGCGATCATTGTTCCGATAACACCATACAAAGATGCCAATGTGTCACCAATACTAACGCCAGTCCTCACTGGTGCACGATCTGGGTAACCAATCAGGTAGCGCAAGCCACCAATGGCCTCTGCAATCGATGCAAATCCAGGTTTGTTGGCATCAGGTCCAGTCTGACCATAACCGGAGACTCTGAGCATGACTAGATCAGGATTAAGTTCTGATAATTGTTCCCAGCCAATATTCCACTTCTCTAATGTACCCGGACGAAAATTCTCTATGACAACATCGGCATCTCGAGCCAAATCACGTACCACCTGCTGGGCCATCTCATCCTTAAGGTTGAGTGTCAGAGATTTTTTGTTTCTACTTTGCGAATACCACCACAGAGAAGTGTCTCCGTCCATCTTGCGCCATTTGCGCAAGGGATCACCGATCTTTGGCGGTTCTATTTTAATTACATCCGCACCAAATTGGGCTAACAAGGCACTTGCATAGGGCCCAGCAATCAAAGAACCAAGTTCGATCACTTTAATGCCATCTAATGACCCTAGTTTTGACTTATCCATATTTACTCCTAACCAAAGGGCAGCCACAACACAAGTTGTGGGAACACAGTGAATAAAATGACGGCGAGGATCAATAGTATAAAATACGGAAAGGATCCACGAGCTACTGTTCCAATCGAAATATTTCCAGGTGAAATTCCTTGAATCACGAAGAGATTTAGACCTACAGGAGGCGTGATTACAGCCATCTCACAAACTATTGCCATAACGATGCCAAACCAGATCGGATCATATCCAAAGGTTTTGATAATTGGCAATAGCAATGGAGTCGCTATCAGGATTACCGATACGACATCCATAAACATACCCATCACGATCAATAATAAGAATATGGCAATTAAAACGGTATACTGGTTGAAGCCTTGCTCGACTATCCAGCCCACCAATTCCTGTGGTATGCGTAGCCGAGTCAACAGGTAACCATAGACCAAAGCACTGGATAGAATGGCAAGGATCATGCCCGTAGTACGAGTTGTGTCACGCAACACCTGAAACAATAAAGGTGCAGTCAAAACACGCTTGTAGGCCGCGATCAATAGAGCCCCAAGACAACCCACCGCCGCTGACTCGCTTGGTGTGGCTATACCGAAGTAGATTGACCCCAAGACTGCAAAAACGAGTAGCAGTGCTGGGATTGTAACTATCCAGGGATTAACGTAGTTTTCTTCTTCAAGCTCACTCAATTGTACTGTCGGCATCAACTCGGGCTTATACCAACCAAGGATTAACAGATATGCCATCATCATCAGAGTAATAATGATGCCTGGAATCACTCCAGCAATAAACAAAAAGCCAACCGATTCGCCTGCTACCAAACCGTAGAGAATCAGACCGACGCTCGGCGGTATCAACAACGCCAAGCTACCTGCTGAGGCAACTACACCGGTTGCAACGGATTTGTCATAACCGGCTTTCAACATTTCAGGTATAGCAAACTTGCCGATAGTTGCTGCCCCTGCCATCGATACCCCGCACATAGCACCAAACACAGCACAGGCAAATACGCTAGCTATCGCAAGGGACCCACGAACTCTGCGCAGACTGATCCGGATAGCCCTATATATATCGCTTCCGAGGCCGGAGACAAAAATAATTTCTCCCATCAGAATAAACAATGGTACCGCGACCAAGGTGAAGCTAGCCATACGATCGTACATGACAGCAGGTACTACTGATAAGGCCTCAAAACCTTGAAACAAGATAATACCAGCAATGCTAACGACTCCGAGCGAGACGAATATAGGTACACCGATCGCCATCAAGACAAACAGTATCGCAATAGAAAGGATTGAAATAGTAGTATTGTCCATTAAGACTCGTCCTTATTTTCTATTGTAGTATTAATAAATTGCTTCAAAGATTCTAGTGAGAACGCTAAAAAGCCAAGCGGTATCACTGAGTAAGCTATCCACATGGGGAATGAGAGTAAAGATGAAGACACTGTTTTGGTTTCAAAAGCATGGATTGTCATTACGACACCAAACCAAAAAACTATGGCACCGAACATAAAACTGATTATCAATGTAATAGCGTGGCAAACATGTTGCCACTTAGGTGACATTAGACTAGTAACCAGATCTACGGAAACATGGCCTTTATCTGCGTAAATCGCCGCCATTGGCAGCACACCCATCGCTACCATTAGGTATTCAGTCAGTTCTAGTGAAGACTGAGTCGGACTATCAAACAAATAGCGAGCTATGACCTCGTAAGCCACAATACAAAGCGTGCCCAGAATGGCAATCTGTGCAAGCCTGAAAGTAATGAGACTGAGGTGGTGAGCAAGTTTAAACATGACGGTGCTCCCAAAAATAAGCCCCGACGCTAGCCGGGACTGTCGTGGTGAAAAATTTATTATTGATTCTTTTTAGCAAACTCAATGTAACGTTCGCCGTCATCGACCTGGCCTTTCCACCAATCGTAAACAGGTGCCACGGCATCTTGGAACACGGCCAATTCAGCATCACTAGCGAGGTGGTAATTCACATTGTTCTTTTCAAACAAACCCTTAGCATCATTCATATAAGCTTCAAGCAGCTCCAATTGTTCCTGACCTCGTTCATTCGCAGCCTGTTGAAATATCTCTTGAATATCCTTAGGTAACTTATTCCAGGTTTTCAGATTGATAGCCAACGCGGTAGAAAAATATGACATATTAACTACCGTAATATTATCCAACACCTCATAAAGTTTGCGACCAATACCTGTTATCAAGGGTCGTGATGTAGCATCGATAGCTCCGCGTTGAAGCCCTACATATAGGTCACCTGAACTCATTGAAGTTGGCGCTGCACCGATTAATTCCATTGCACGACTAGCTGCAGAACCACTTACTGCGATCTTTTTACCTTTAAGGTCTGAAGGTTTTCTGATGCTAAAATCCTTACCGTAGAGCTGGTAAGGGCCGCCGGCGGCTGTGTTTAATACCTTGACCCCGCGTTTTTCCATCGCTTGATTAATACCTAGATCCCATAACCCAGCATCGAGACTTGTTTGCATAGCACGCGGGTTGGGCCAAAGAAATGGCATACTAGCAATACCCAATTCAGGCACTGCACCGGTATTGTAGGTATCCATAGGAGCAGACATATCTATATCTCCACGCTCCAACGCACCAAATTCTTCTTTTCCACCAAATAACTGCTTCGAGTGGAATATCTCTATTTTTACACGACCGTTACTACGCTCCTCAACCTTTTTGGCAAAACTGAAGATAGGGTCAATCAGGTAGTTGTAAGATGTGGGCCAGTAGGTGGAAAAAGTTAGCGTATGTTCGGGTGCGGCAAATACCACCCCGGAAAAACTAATAGCAAGCGACATAGCCACGAGCTTGAATTTGAGTAACTTAAGCATGTTTTATTCTCCAGTGATTTTTATTGTATGTAATTTTGGTATACCAAAGCGTTAATAAATCATATTAAGTTTATTTTTACAATGCTTAATTTATTAATTCTACTTTTCATTAGCTATAAATATCGGATAAATACTTGCCTAAATCTATTATTGGGTTGATTTAAACGATATTGCTTGGCAAAATACAAAGAAAAAATCAATCCATTTGGTATACCAAAACAGAAAGTGAGTGAATTAATTGAAATCATTAAGCGAAAGTGCTCGCACCATGATAGAGGAGCTGATTCTGTCTGGAGAATTGGTCGTCGGCACCAAGGTGACCGAGCGCGACCTTGCAGAAAAGTTAGATATGTCAAGAGTGCCTGTGCGTGAGGCAATCAAGGATTTACTGACGGTGGGCTTACTCGAACGAGTTGGCACCCGCGGCGTGATAGTACGCAAACTCGATACCGATGAGATCGAGGAAATATATGCGATCCGCATGATTTTAGAGGCGCGCGCAGCAAGGCTTGCCTCGGAAAGAATCACCCAACAATCACTACAAACTCTGCAACAGCTACATCAAAACATGAAAGAAGCTTTCAAAGAGCTGGACTACGCAAGTTATTATGAATTGAACTTGAAGTTTCACAAGGAAATCCATCTCGCTGCTCATACACCAAGGCTGATTATATTTATCGATATGGTCATGAAGGAATCATTGTTACTTCGCAGCCGTGGACTGGTTGACCGGAAAAACCTTGAAATTTCACTGGCGGAACATCAGAACTTGTTAGATGCGCTGATTGATCGAGACTCTGAATTAGCGGAGATATACATGAGAAGGCATATACATGGAGGGTTGAAGCGACTACACCTTGATGACGAGAACGACGAGCTTATGTAATAAGTAGTAGCTCAGACTTAATCTGTCAGAAACGCTGACTGATATCAATATGACATGGCAGTGACCAAATCATAATGAACGGAGATTGGTAGACAAAAATTGAATGCCTGCTTCTAGGTTGCGGTCATTAGGATTTGACTGTTGATTTCGGGTGGAAACCGATATCCGCGGTACAGCTGATTTGTTTTATTCATACAGATTGATTAAACAAATTGTCACTAAGTTGATAGAACCCTTCGTGTTACCAATGGTTATTGTTTTGGATGATTCTCATTTGATGCTAACGCGTTTGTGAACCACAAATTTAACAGCGTACTATTCGCCACATCCGTTATAAAAAATGCGGCCTAATTCTTGTGATATTCTAGACAATTGATTAACCAAGATCAAAGATCAAAGCTTGTACTTTGTTATCACTGTCTGACGTTATGTCTACTTTGAGTTGTTTATTAATTTTTGCGCCGTCACCTGCTTTTAATCGTTGACCATCGATTTTAATTTCCCCCGCGATCACATGTACATAAACTGAATGTCCTTGTTTAATTGACACTAGCTCGTGTTGATTTGGCCGCATAAAGAGTTGAGACAAGGTTGCATCTTGTTTAATCAATAAACTACCATCGTCCCCATTTTTAGAAATTACTTTAGTCAGGCCCCATTTTTGTCCAAAGTTTTTTTGTTGGTAACTTGGTTTGCCATTGCGTACATCAGGCTCTATCCATATTTGTAGAAAATTTAATGACTCACTATTATTGGCATTGTATTCACTGTGTTTAATACCACTGCCAGCTGATAGCAGCTGAAACTCGCCTGCAGGTAGTCTACGTTTATTACCCTGATTATCTTGATGTTCAATTTCACCCTCGAGCACATAGCTTATAATTTCCATATCTCGATGACCGTGAGTATCAAAGCCGCGACCGCCCTGTACCGTATCGTCATTGATTACACGTAGGTGAGAAAACCCCATACGAGCTGGGTTGTAGTAGTTGGCAAAAGAAAAAGTGTGTCTACTTTGCAGCCATCCATGATTTGCCTTACCTCTTGTTTCTGATTTAATAATGTCGATCATGTTTCTATTCCTAGTAGAATTGAATATTCAATAGTTGTGTTTATGTTAATTAATGAGTATAAAAAATTGAATAGTTGAAGTTGAACGCCTTAATAGTTCAAAATTATTAAACAATTACTCAATAACTAATAGAGACTAATTTTGTATATTTGATTAGTAATGTATAGTTAGCGTACTATAAAGATAAAATTTAATAAAAAAATCGGAATTATTTCAATTTTTAATTCAATTAATTTGAATCAAAAGCCCTCAATATGAAAAGAGTTATAACTTTATGAAAAATGCCATCACCTTGGATGCTTTACGTGCAATAGAAGCTATTCATAAGCAAGGTAGTTTTGCAGCCGCGGCCAAGGTTTTATTCAAAGTCCCATCGGCATTAACTTATACCGTTGCTAAGCTAGAAAGCGATTTGGCAGTGGCTTTATTTGATAGGTCTAAAAAAAGAGCTGTGTTAACGTCCGCCGGAAAATTAGTGTTAGAGCAAGGACATCAATTACTACTTGCAACTTTAGCCCTAGAAAATGCAGTTCAGCAATTAGAAACTGGCTGGGAAACTCAATTGAAGATTACACTAGATACCTTAGTTCCTATGCCAATACTCTTTTCACTGATCAGTGAATTTGATCAGCTCAACAAGATGACAGAGATTTCGGTAAACGAAGAAGTTCTGAGTGGCTCTTGGGAGGCTTTGCTATCAAATCAAGCCCAAATAGTGGTCGGGGCAACAGGTGAATTACCCAAGGGTAATTTTAACGTGGTTGAAATAGCCCAGGCAGAATTTTGTTTTGCGGTATCGGCAAGTCATGAGTTAGCGGAAAAAACACACATTGTTACTTGCGATGATATTAAACAATTTACTTCTATTGTTGTTACCGATTCAGCCACATCAACTATTAGGCGAACAACTGGATTATTAGATTCTCGACGCGTAGTACGGGTTAGCAATATGTCGGCAAAAATACACGCTCAAAGCATGGGCTTAGGTATAGGTTTTTTGCCAAAACACATGATTACCGACAAACTAAGGGAGGGAACCTTAGTAATAAAGGAATGTGAAGTTCTCCGCCAGCCAGAGTTTATTTATATGGCTTGGCATAAGGATATGTCTGGTCAGGCACTAAATTGGTTTGTAGAAAGGTTACAGGCGGTCAATTGGTCGGCTGTGTTTGCTCACGATTGAGCACAAGCAACATATCAATAACAACAGAGGCCACAAATATTAATGGCCACCTGCTATTACGAGCTGTGCATGATCAAATATAGGGTTAAAACTTGTCACGCAAATGAGCAATGCTCCAATCTTGCTGATGACCAACAGGTACAATGCCATAAGGGTTAATTGCCAAGTGGCTCGCATAATAATGACGCTTGATATGAGCCATATTAACGGTATCGCTAATCTCAGGTATCTGATGCAGCTCTATCATGTAATGGTAGATATTAGAAAACTCTTTTAGCGTCGATAAATTACATTTAAAGTGAGTGTGATAGACCGAGTCAAAGCGTATTAAGGTTGTCCATAAGCGCCAATCAGCTTCTGTTAACTGATCACCATTTAAATATCGTTGCTTACTTAAGCGCTGTTCAATAACGGACAATGCGCTGAATAAGCTTCCAACATTCTCTTCATACGATTTTTGACTGGTGGCAAATCCAGATTTATATACACCATTGTTAATCTTGTGATAAACAAACTCGTTGATATCATCTATGTCACTGCGAAGCTCTTGGGGATAAAAATCGAGTTTATTCCCAGTAATATCATTAAACGCCGTGTTAAACATGCGAATAATTTCACTGGATTCGTTGTTAACAATGACCTTTTTTTTCTTATCCCATAAAACTGGAACAGTGATATTACCTTGGTAATCATCGGTTTGAGAAAAGTAATGCTCTGACATATAGTCAGCGCCGTAAAGCGTATCACCTGTTGTATCATATAAGGCTGCTGACTCTTCATTGTGTTTAAAAATCCAGCCTTTATCATGCATATCGGGGTGCACCACACTTACCGTGATAAGTTGCTCAAGTTCTTTTAACTGACGAAAAACTAAAGTGCGATGTGCCCAAGGACAAGCGAGAGAGACATAAAGATGATACCTGCCTGCTTCGGCTTTAAAGCCAGCCTCACCTGACGTACCGGCACTACCATCAGCTGTTATCCAATGTCTAAATTGAGATCCTTTACGACGATACTCACCATTATCTATGCTGCTTTTCCAACTTGATTGTAATTTACTCATGATTTTTTCCTGTTATGCCAAGCGCGTTAACTAAGTGATTGGCATTATAAATAGTATAATATCGACATCTAGTCTGACAGGGTTCGTCTGCAGAATAGTCGGCTAGGTTCTTGAAGATTCCTAGCCCGACAGCAATTTTACTCAGTGTTGCTCTTGGCAATTTATTTATTCAATAAAAGTGCATCAAGTGAATATCTACCTGCGCCCGAGAACATTAAAGCAACACTTGCACCTAATAAAACAAAAGCAAATTCATAACCATTAGCAGACATGAAAAAACCGTTGGCAAAGTGAACGCTAAAGATAGCCACAAACATCGTTATGGCAAGTACTAAACTAGACGCTCGTGTTAGCAAACCAAATAATAATAATAGACCACCAAAAAATTCTCCCGAACCCGCTAATAACGCCATTAAGTAACCAGGGGCTAAACCAATAGATTCCATCCATTGTCCTGTACCTTCAAGACCGTAACCGCCAAACCAAGAGAATAATTTTTGACTACCATGAGCCATAAAAACAGTGGCAATAGTAATACGAAGAATTAAAAATGATAAACCAGAATCTGACTCTGTTTTACTTGCTGCTGTTAATAAAATATTCATGTGAAACCTCTTTTTAATAAGTGAATGATTTAGTTGATATGTAATAACACTGGATAACAGGAGCTATTCACTGAAAAGCCCATGCCTCGTTGCTTAGTAGAGACTTTACCTGCCAACAAAAAACAATAAAATTGGAAAGATTTGTATTATTAGTTCAAAAAAAATGTATTGATAAAAACATCAATAATAACAAGGAGTTGTTGGTTTTTATGTAATTATTTATAGTCAAATTAAGGTTTTTTTATTAAAATATAATAAGTCAATTCAAAATAATTTGTGTGAAATTTTTATCAACTCAGTACTTATGCTGGTGATTATTTAGAGTAAGTGGTTTAGGTGAGTAGTTTAGATTGCAGGTGGTAAGCTTAGTGATTGAATGTAGCAAGTAGCCGTTAGCTTCAATAAAATATGCGCTGTAGCCTATTACCGGCTTTTCCATGGCAGCGTTACCGACCGTCGATGCTCGTGCAAAAAGTTAGAAAAAAATATGCTGTCGGCATTACCCATAAGAAATAATTGGCACAATAATTCCAACTACAATAACAACGTTTAGACACTTTATAGCGGGTAGAGACTGTCCGAAAACGTCCGGGATAAAATAGACCAGACTAGACCACAGGCAGTAAGGCCATAAAAGTTATCAGCGCTATAATATATTGACTGATGTCTTAGTTATCTTGAGAACCGTTATTTATATTTCACTCTTAAGCTAGTCAGCGCGTTTACCTAGCTTCTAGTAGACTTGTTGGCTTACCACTAACAATTGCAAACTAGCATTGGCCATTATTTTGGTATCTATGATACGGATCAAATCGCTATCTTTAATATGGATAATACCGCTATTTTTCGTATTTTGATGTTCACTGATTGTCGCTTCTCCTGTGATTCTATAAGATAATTATTCACCATCTAGGCTTATGCTTTTACTTGTATTTAGGTGGAATATGTCGATTATGGTATGACTATCAAATGTTTCAGATTGATTTTTAGGGTCACCATAAATTTGAGTGACGCCAGAAAATTTAGGAGTATAAGACTTGTAAGTAGCGGGCTATCATTTTATCTCTGGCAAAGCCCCTATCTGTAGTATTTTATTTTTGTGATCGTCTGGGTTCACTTGGTTATGGCTAAACGCTTTCTAAAAACCTCTTAGTTGGATTTTAAGCGTTAAGTCAAATTTTCAAGAATAAATGATTTATAGTGATTAACTGCAACAAAATATAGAGTATGCAGAGCGCTTTAACAGTGCGAAGATAGCCTTAAATTATTAACATAGATAAATAAATGAATGATTGTATGTTGAATTAGCTGCTATTATAACTTCAATAGCTTAATTTAGTGATACGTTAGCTGTCTAGCTTAATAATTTATAAAGAATAAATATTAATTTTCACATCTCACATCACATTGAGTAATTGAAATGAACCTAGTCGTTATACAAATAAAAAACTTTTTTTTAAAAGTATCTCTATGGTTAGTGGTGGTTAGTTTTTCCCAAATAGCGGTAGCCTCTAAAAAAACCTACAACATCGGTTTTTTAATTGACACTAAAACCGAAAAAACAGTTCGACTCCTCGAAAGCTTACAGAGTCAAATTACCGCAGTTGTTGGTGAAGATGCCAATATAAAGTACCCGCAGGCAAGCACCTTAGTAAACGCTTATAATTTCGAGACGGCGACAGAAAATTATAAGCGTCTGATTAACAACGAGACGGATATAATTATTGCCTTTGGTGCCATCAACAATAAAGTTATCAGCCGCTTAAAGACCCATAAAAAACCCACTATTTTGTTTGGCGCCATTAATAAAGATTTAAATATTTTAGACCTCGAAAAAAAGACATCGGGGATTACTAACTTTACCTATTTAATCGAGTCGCAGTCTTACAAAAATGATCTGCTGAAACTTCATCAATTAACTGGATTTAGGCGCGTTGGTATACTGATTGATAAGCATACAGGAGATTTTTTACCGCTAGATTTAACCTTTACTAATATTCTAGAAGCCTCGAAGGCGAGTTACCAAATAATACCTATCACCACTGTCGATAAAATAAGTCAGCAGCTAGATGATGTTGATGCCGTGTACTTAGCTGGGGGATTTTTTTTAAAACCTAGCGAATTAACAGAACTGGCAAACATGTTGATTGATCGCCAGCTCCCATCTTTTACCCTTAATGGTGTAAACCAAGTAGAGCGTGGAATTATGGCGAGCCACTTTGCCAAAGGTGATGTAGATCAATTTTTTAGAAGAGTCGCCTTAACCGTAGAGGCTTATATTGCAGGGCAGGCACTGGCTGAGTTACCGGTATTTATCGACTCAACTGCGCAGTTGACGATCAATTTTAACACAGCGGCAGCTGTTGGTGTGCCTATCAAATATAGTCTTATACCTAATACTGATTTTGTCGGTGATTTCAACAATATAAAGTCAGAAAAGCAATATGATTTGTTGTCAGTTATTCATCAGGCGCTAACAAAAAATAGAAGTCTAGCTTCTTCGAAAATAAGTGTGGCATTAAAACAGCAAAATGTTAAAGCGGCAGTCAGTGATTATTACCCCGATGTGTCAACTGGCGTTGGTATAACCCATATTGATGCTGAT
Organism: Cellvibrionaceae bacterium; assembly: GCA_047633635.1. Taxonomy (GTDB): domain Bacteria; phylum Pseudomonadota; class Gammaproteobacteria; order Pseudomonadales; family Cellvibrionaceae; genus CANLBN01. Next base: position 14,703 of record JBLIFG010000025.1, read on the forward strand.
ACTGCAGCTTTCAGCAATGGTGCTAATCCAGAATATTCAACGGCAGGTAGTGTCAACTTGTCTCAGCTTATCTATTCAGAGTCAGTCAATGCTAATGTCGATATACAAAAGCAGCTGCAAAAAGCCGAGCAAGAAAACTATAATGCAGACGAGCTAGACGTCATTTTTAATGCGGTAGATGCCTATTTCACGACGTTAATTTTAAAGTCTAACTTAAAAATTCAATTACAAAATTTAAAGTTAACGAAACAAAACCTCAACATAGCTCGACAAAATTTTGAGGCGGGGCAGTCGAGCAAGTCAGATCTTTTGCGATTTAAAAGCCAACAAGCACAAAATACTCAAGCTTTAGTCGAGGCCAAAAATCAGCTAGGGCAATCAATCATCAATTTAAATCAATTGCTCTTTAATCCTATTAATTTAGAGATTGATATTGTCGATGTGCGCTTAGGTGGTGATACTTTTAAGAACTATAATTATGATGTCCTCACAGAAATATTAGATGATCCAAGCCAAGCGAGGCCCTTTGTTGAGTATTTAATTAATAAAGCTAAAAATAATGCACCCGAGCTAAAAGCCATTGCCTACACTATTAATGCAACTAATAGAGACATAAAAAGAAACAGTGCTCGCCGTTATTTTCCGACTATTTCACTGCAGACCCAATATAACCGCAATTTTGATCGTTCGGGTGCGGGTGCGAGTGCGCCATCAGGGACGACCTTGCTAGATGATGGACATAATGTATCGTTAAATTTTAAGATCCCGTTGTTTAACCAAAATAAATTTAATATTAATCGCCAAACAGCCTTGCTGCAGAAACAACAGCTAGAAGTTGATAAACAAAATATTGAGTTAGCACTCGCCGCTAATGTGAGTTCAGGCGTATTAGATTTAACGAATCAAGTGTCCAATATTAAGCTGTCAAAAATTTCGGAGCAGTCGGCTCAGGAGACGTTAGATTTAACTCAGCTTTCTTATCAAGCTGGGGCCGTCAACATTGTGCAGCTAATCGATGCGCAAAATAATTATTTTCAAGCTCAGTTATCACAGACCAATGCCATTTATAATTTTATAATTTCTTCGTTGCAGTTAGAGCGTTTTATGGGATATTACTTTTTACTCAACTCGGCAGAAAAAAATAAGCAGTTTAGACAAGACTTTTCTAACTATTTAAATAGCAATAAAAATAAACAATCTATCGGTCAAAGGTAAGCTCTCATATGCGCTATGTTCTATCAGTTTCAGTTATCGTTTCAGCCTTAATGTTGGTTTCATGCTCGGGAGATGTGGTCGAGGAAGAAAAATTAGTCAGACCTATTAAGTACGAAAAGGTTACGTACTTAGATAATACCAACGCAAGAACATTTAGCGGTATATCTAAAACAGAGCGAGTGACGCAATTAAGTTTCAGAAGTACCGGCGTATTATCAACATTTAATATTAGCTTAGGGCAGGTGGTAAAAAAGGGACAACTACTAGCAAGTCTAGACAATGTGCAAGCGCTGCTGAACTATGAAAACGCTGTAGCGTCTAAAAACAGCGCCGACTCCCAAATGAAAACAACAAAATTAAATTTTGATAGAGTCCGAGTGCTTTACGAAAAAGGCGCCTCATCTTTAAGCGACTTTGAGTCTGCCAAAAACTCTTATCGAACCGCACAGGAAAGTTATAACTCGTCGGTGAGAAGTATCGCTATTCAGCAAGATCAAATTAATTACGGCAACCTTTATGCGCCAGAAGATGGTGTTATTTCTGCGGTTAACGTTGAGATGAATGAAAATATTGGCATAGGTCAAGCTATTGCCTCTTTAAACTCAGGTGCGGGCATGGAGATTAGCTTGGGCTTACCCGAATCTGTTATTAATGGAGTGCAACAAGGTATGAAAGTCAAGGTCGATTTTACCTCACTAGCTGGATCTGAATTTGATGCAAGCGTCTCAGAAGTCTCTCCGTCTTTAGATGGCGATACCGCGACCTACCCGATTATAGTTGTGCTAGATGGCCCTACAGAACTTGTTAAAAGTGGTATGTCGGCAAATATCACCTTTAATTTTGAAGGCCAGACCACCAACAGCGTCAAGCAACGTTTGATTGTTCCCACTGAAGCGGTCGGCGAAGATGATAAAGGACGCTTTGTTTTCAAGATTAAAGCTCAAGGCGATCATACGATTGTTGAAAAAGTTAAAATTGAAATAGGCTCACTCACAGCTCAAGGCTTTGAGGTAAGCGCCGGTTTGCAGCGTGGCGATAAGGTCGCCGTCGCTGGGTTGCAAACGTTGCTCAACGGACAAGAAGTGAAGCTGCAATGAATATTACTGCGTTTGCTATCGAAAAAAACAGAATAACAATCATGCTGTTGTTGAGCGTTATGCTTACGGGACTGGCGATATACTCCTCTTTATCACGTGACAGCATGCCACCCTATAGTGTGCGCGTCGCTAACATTGTGACTAGTTTTCCGGGTGCAAGCCCTGCGCGCGTAGAGCTCTTAGTTTCGGATAAGGTCGAAAAAGTCGCACAAGAGCTACCCGAGTTAAAAGAGCTAACTAGCACCTCGCGTACCGGTATTTCTGTGGTTACGGTTACCCTTAAAGACGAGGTTCAGCAAGACCAAATGCAAGCGGTATGGGATAGATTACGCAGAAAAATTACATCGATAGATGGCTTGCCCCAGGGCTTACATCCAGATCTACAAGATGATGGTATCGGCGATGTTTATGGCATTGTGGTGGGCATTACTAGCGATGGCTTCAGCTATGCTGAAATGAAAGAATATGCCGATAAGATTAAAGACGATTTGATAAAAATTCCTGAGGCGGCAAAGGTTGCCTTGGGCGGCTCCCAAGAAGAGCGCGTGTTTGTTGAATTTGATAATGCTCGTCTAAAAGAATACGGATTGTCTTCGAGCCAACTGCAAAGCATCATTACCTCTACAAATATTCTTAGTGCGGGTGGCGCGGTTATTGTTGGTGACCAACGCATTATTCTCGAGCCCACGGGTAATTTTAATGCCATCGACGATATTAAAAATATGCTGGTTCCCGTTAAGGGTGGCAAGCAATTGGTAAAGCTTGGCGACATTACCACGGTTCGAAAATCTTATATTGATCCAGCGGTTCAAATTGTTAGAATCAATGGCAAGGAGGGTGTGTCTATGCACGTCAATCTTAAAAAAGATGCCAATATGATTTTACTTGGCAATAAGATCAATGATGTCATTTCAAAGTGGGAGAAAATACTCCCAGTTGGCTTAGAGCTATCGCGAATATCCTCATTAGATATCTATATCGACGACAAAATTAAAGGCTTTGTGGCGAACCTAATGCAGTCAATTGGTATTGTATTGGTGGTGATGTTGGTGTTTTTAGGGCTTAGAACTGGATTTGTTATTGCTAGCTTAATTCCTATTGTCACTATCACCACCTTGTTGGTGATGGGTGTCATGAAAATAGGTCTAAATCAGGTGACTTTAGCCGCACTGATTATGGCCTTGGGCATGTTGGTCGATAACGCCATTGTGGTTGCTGAGACAATAATGGTAAAAATGGAAGCGGGCATAAAAGCCAAGCGTGCAGCCATTGAAGCGGGTTCAGAACTTTTTATGCCGCTGTTAATTTCGACATTAACAACATCTGCTGCATTTTTAGCTTTTTATATGTCGCCAACATCGATGGGTGACATTGTAGGGCCTATTTTTGTCGTTATTACCATTGCACTGTTATCGTCGTGGTTAATTGCTCTCACCGTTATTACCTTGTTTTGTTGCTCCTTTTTAAAAGTTAAACCACAAGACCCCAATAATTTAGATATGATTGCGCGTGTTATTTTAACGCTTAAAAACATCTACCGACGCATTCTTAAAGTAGCGCTTAACCATAAAGCTAAAGTACTAGTATTAATTTTTAGTCTATTCTGCACGGCTTTGTTTGGCTTTAATTACGTTCAGTTTTTGTTTTTTCCCGACAGCGATAGAAATATGGTGACGGTAGATATTAACTTGCCGTCAGGCACTAAAATTGAGACAACGACTGACGTCGTTAAAAAAATTGAGCAGTACGTACAAGCCACTTTACACGTTAATACGCAGCGTCTTACCGGGGTTGTCGGGTGGTCTTCCTATATTGGCCAGGGACCCGAGTCTTATGATTTAGGCTACTCGCGAGAACAGGCAGACTCAAGTTATGCACATATTTTAATGAATACATCATCCTTCTATGAAAATAACAACGTGATCGAAAAGTTGGATGCCTTTGGTTTTGAGAATTTCCCTAATGCCCAAATTAAAGTAGGTGCACTAGGTTCTGGCGGTGGCGGGGTACCGATAGAAATTAAGCTGTCTGGTGCGCAGCCCGATCAACTTGCCAATATCGCTGAGTCAATAAAAATAAAGTTAGCTGCCATTGCCGGCACCAAAAATATTAAAGATGATTGGGGGCCAAAGAGTAAAAAGTTTTTAATTGAGATTGATCAAAATAGAGCTCAGGCCGCGGGTTTATCGAGCCAAGATATAGCCACCTCATTAAAAACAACATTAGATGGTTTTCAAACAGGCGAGTATCGCGAAGATAATAAATCTATACCTATTATTATGCGCAGTGATCAAGGCCAGCTGCACACCCTAGCTTCATTAGAGACACTTAATCTTTATGCGCAATCGTCGGGGAAAAGCGTACCGCTGTTGCAAGTGGCGAACATTGTGCCGCAGTGGCAGTATTCGAAAATTAAGCGTCTAGATCAAGCTCGTACCATTAGCATCACCAGTGAGTTAAGACCTAGTGGTAATGCGGCTAATATTGTAGGCCAAATCAAACCGTGGCTAAAACAGCAAGAAAAAGCAGTGTGGCCTCCAGGTTATGTTTTTAAAATGGGTGGTGATGCCGAGAGTTCAGCTGAAAATATGGGCTCGGTTATTAAATACCTGCCCTTGTCAGCTTTTATTATCGTGTTTTTATTAATCATACAATTTAACTCTTTTAGAAAAATGCTTATGGTGGTTTTGACAATCCCGCTAGGTATTATAGGAGTGGTGATTGGCCTGTTGATTTTTCAGGAGCCGTTTGGTTTTATGCCGTTTTTGGGGGTGGTGTCACTCGCGGGGATCATCATTAACAATGCCATCGTGTTGATAGACCGTATTGAGGTCGAGCTTAACGACGATAAAAATTCACAACAAGAAGCCGTAGTTAGCGCTTGCATACAACGCTTTCGGCCGATACTGCTTGCAACCTTCACCACTGTGCTGGGATTGATCCCATTGTATATGAGTGGCGGCGAAATGTGGGAGGGTATGGCCGTGTCGATTATGGTGGGGTTATTATTTGGCACCATGATCACGCTAGTGTTTTTGCCGGTGGCATATAGTGTGTTGTATCGAGTCGAATTTCGCGATTATCAGTTTGCTACCAATGATAAAATAAATAACTGACAGCAAATGTTAGCTGACGCTTTTGGGATTATGTAGAAGATCGCAGTGCAAGTCGAATATCAGTGTTTTTTTATGCAACAGTATTTTAGCAAACCTTTTACTCACAATAATTAAAAAATTAGGGTGTTATTTTTAATGGATATAGACAAGTTTTTTGACTCATATTATTTAAAGTTTGAAAAAATTATCACCGTGTCGCTGACCGTCGCCATTATGATTGTGGTTGCCTATGCCACATTATTATTTTTTACGATTCTTTTGGTGACTATTGCCGATGCTAATATTTTTTCGCAAGTTATTGCGTGGCTAAATAGCGATGGGCGCACTATTGCTCAGCCAATACAACGTTTACAAGAAGGGTTATTTAATATATTTGGTGGCTTTTTATTAATTCTTTTAGGACTAGAGTTAATTAACACAATCAAAACCTTTGCCATCGAAAACTATATAAAAATTGAATCTATAGTTGCCGTTGCTATCATTGCATCAACTCGCCATTTAATTACACTCGATTACCATCACGCTGAAGTAGGTACAATTTTTGGCATTGGTTTTGTGGTGTTCTCCCTGATATTAGGTTACGTTTTACTAAAAACTAAATTCTTTTCACTAGGCTCAAACACAAATAATAAAACGTCGGTAACGCTATCCCCGTTTGATGAGGCAACCTCGATAAAGCCAGTGCCAGTTGAGTCTAACAAGGTTTAATAACACCTCAATACACAAGCCTGTCATTCACATACAGGCGGGAATCTATCTTCAAGTTTAATACTTTTGTTTGACTTGGATATGAGCTTTCATTGGTATGATGGGAGCAGAGAGTCGGCTATTTAGGTGCATCATTTTAATAAGATTTAATGCCACCTAAAAGTTTAAGCGCGACTTTCTCGCCAAATTCAATACGACTTCAATACTCAAGCCCATCATTCTCGCACTGGCGCGAATCGGTTTTGCGTTTAGATACCTTGCGTTAACAGACGAGAGCATGTGCTGGTTTGAGTTGATCAATTAAACTTGATGTAAAAAAATGCACAGAAACGCGATTAATTGAGAAGAAAAGCATTAATTAAAGCCCGATGTTGACCCGGTTTTAGCAAACATAGTGTCAACGTGACGACTAATAATAATTAGAATCTCCGTAATTTATAAAAATTTATTAATTAAATTCAATGGCTTAGGCTTTATTTGGGCAGGCTAGTTATTAGCGAGTCAGGTATGATATTATTTGATTAAGTTTTTATTAACTTAATATCAATAATATTTCGCTTTTATTAAGTTAGTTTTATGAAAGACTAGCTTAATCTGGAATCCGCATTTTAACTAAGGGTCACAGTGACAAACAATATTGGCAGGTGGTTTAAACCTACTGAGCTGATATAGCTAATAATAAAAATGAATTTTAAGGAGTGTAATATGTATTTCCCTAGGATTAAGACAAAGAATAACTCGAAGCTCTTACTCGCTGTTGCGATAAGCACAGCAATCTTAAGTGTTAGCGCTACAGCCGCTGATTATCCCTCTCGTCCTATTAATATGGTTATTCCGTATGGGCCAGGAGGGGCTACAGATATATCAGCCCGAACTCTCTCTGAGCCGCTTGGTAAAGAAGTTGGACAGCCATTAATAATGGTAAACAAGGGTGGTGCTGGTGGAGCAATCGGCTCGGTTGCCGTACAGAATGCAAAACCTGACGGCTATACGCTATTATTTGCAAGAGTAGGCACTCATACAGTGAATCCTGCGATGAAAGCTACACTCCCGTATAAACTCGATGATTTTCGGTTTGTAGGTGTGTATGAAATAAATCCTGTTGCATGTGCGGTGAGAACAGATAGTGATATTAACTCGATAGAGGAATTAGTCGCTCTAGCAAAGACTAAACCAGGAAGTGTTAGTTACAGTTCTTCAGGTGTGGGTAGTTTATTACATTTGGCAGCAGCAATGGTGCTAAAAGAATTTGGTGTGGAGGATCCAGTTAAGGAGGCAATACATATCCCTATGAAGGGCGGCGGTGGTGCTGCGACTGCTGTTTTAACGGGCACAGCTACTTTTATTTGTACTAATTCTTCAGCTTTAGCGAGCTTTGTAAAAAATAAGCAATTAAAGCCTCTACTGGTAACAACAGCTGAGCCGGTGGTAGGTTTTGATGCGCCTACGTCAAAAGATCTTGGTAAGCCTAATCTAGAACAGCTTGTTGGCTGGACAGGCATAGCTGGACCCGATGACTTACCCGATGATATTGCAAAATCTTGGGGGAAATGGTTGGCTACAGCGACTTCTAACAAAGACTTTGTCGAGAAAATGGAAGCACGTGGTTCAATCATACGTTTGATGAGCCCTGCTGAATCAAAGAGTTTTATCGAAGCACAATACAAGCAGTTCAAGACTTTGGTTGATGAGCTCGGTATGAGAGTTGAAGGTTAAACCGATCTAGAGCCTTGATATTCTCAAGGCTCTTTTTTTTCAGAAAACTTAATTATAAAAGGGTTTAGCGATGCTAAAAAACTCTTATTTCATCAGTGGATTAGTTGCTTTACTCTTATCTTTATTACTTATTTTTGTCGCGATACCCTTTGGCATCACATCGCCATCTAATATATCAAAAATTGTATTGTCACCGGTGTTTTGGCCTCAAGTATTGAGTGTTTTATTAGGGATTACAGGCATCGCCCTGATGGTATCCGCCAATGGTGTGAAGGTTGACGGTGTCGATGATAATGATGACAACGAAGATCTGAAGGAATCGACAGCAGGTGGTTTTAAGCGTCTTTTTTTAATGGGTATTTTGATGAGCGCATATGTTATTGCTATTCCTAAGCTAGGGCTTGTTTGGACATCGATGATTGCGTTCGTGGCATTATCTGTTTTGATTAAAAGCTCTCGCCCTCGCACAGCTATTATAACGGCGATAGTCATTCCGCTTATACTTTATTTATTTTTTGCCCACGTTGCCGGTATGTCTATACCGCAAGGTGAGTTTCTGAGGTTGCCATGACATTACTAGAAAACCTTGCCGCTGGTTTTGCATTAGTTGCTAATCTTGAGAGTGTATTGGCTTTGGCCGGAGGTGTTTTAATCGGAGTTATAGCGGGTGCTATTCCTGGATTATCTGCAACTATGGCAGTTGCATTAACACTGCCTTTTACCTTCGCAATGACGCCAATACCTGCTATTTTGTTATTATTAGGGGTCTACAAGGGCGGCATCTTTGGCGGCAGCATTCCGGCTATTCTAATTAAAACTCCCGGAACACCAGCATCCAGTGCAACCATTTTGGATGGGTATCCAATGGTGAAAAATGGACATGCCGGTAAAGCCTTAGGCATGGCTTTATGGGCATCTTGTACCGCCGATCTTATCTCTAATCTGGCGTTGATACTACTTGCCGGTTGGCTAGCCGCTTTTGCTTTAAATTTTGGTCCCCCCGAATTTTTTACCTTAATTCTATTCTCGCTCACAATTATTGCGGGTGTATCGGGAGATAGCTTATTAAAAGGTATTGTCAGCGCCATACTGGGTTTGTTGTTGGCAACAATAGGGCTCGATTTAGTTTACGGTACTAACCGCTTTACCTTAAATGATCCCAATTTAATGGGGGGGTTAAATTTTATAGCCGTTTTGATTGGCTTGTTTGCGATTCCTGAAATATTATCGATGGTTTGGAATCCGAAACCTGTTGCAGGCAAAACACAAAGTCTTGGCAAAGAATGGGTTACCTTAGCTGAGTATAAGCGTTGTTTTAAAACCATTGTCAGAGGCAGCTTTATCGGTGTGTTTCTCGGCAGTATTCCAGGTATTGGAGCGGCTCCATCGGCTTTTTTATCCTATAGTGAAGCCCGACGTAAATCGCCGAATAAAGACAATTTTGGTAAAGGTGAGATCGAAGGCGTAGCCGCCTCTGAGGCAGGCAATAACGGAGTTGCAGGGGCGACTCTTATACCGCTATTGGCGCTTGGTATCCCCGGTGATGTCATAACGGCGGTAATTATTGGCGCGTTCATGGTGCATAATTTACAGCCCGGGCCGATGATGTTCATCAATAATCCAGATATTATTTATGGCTTATTTATGGGGCTAATGATCAGTTCCATTTTTCTGTTTTTAATAGGGTCGGTGGCGATACGAGCATTTCGTCATATAGCCAATGTGCCCCAAGTTATTCTTTTCCCCTCCATTATGGTGCTCTGTGTTTACGGTGTATACGCCGTAAACAACAGTATTTTCGATATAGGCGTTATGTTTGTTATGGGGGTGTTGGGCTATGTCATGTTGCGTAAAAGCATCCCAGCGGCACCTTTTTTGATTGCCTTTATTCTTGGGCCACTACTGGAAGATAACTTTAGACAAGCCATGTTGATGTCGAGTGGCTCGCCAGAGGTACTAGTGCGAGGCCCAATCACTTGGTTTTTTTGGACATTAACGATCATTACACTGGTGGCGATTATTCGCTCGGGTATGAAAAAGCGTCAGGCCCACATAACAGATAGTAGTAATCCAGTGTAAACGAGAAAAGGCATCTTGTTTAAACCTAATTTTCAGCAAAATTCAGCTTTGTAATATAAATCTAAGGTTAGATAACATGGCACATAAAAGAGGGGCTGATCTTGTTGCGCAAGAGCTTTCGAGAGCTGGTGTAAAGACTATATTCACCTTGTCCGGCAACCAGATAATGCCTATTTTTGATGCAATCATTGACGTTGGTATTCGCTTAATTCATGTGCGCCACGAGGCAGCTGCGGTGTTTATGGCCGATGCCTGGTCACAGTTAAATAATGAAATAGGCGTTGCTTTGTTACCGGCAGCACCGGGCTTTGCAAATGGACTGGCGCCATTATATTCAGCAACCTGCGCCGAGAGTGCAGTGTTATTAATTAGTGGAGATTCACCGATCGCTCAAGATGGAAAGGGGGCCTTTCAAGAGCTAGACCAAGTGGCTATCGCCACGCCTTTAACCAAGTTATCAAAGCGCTCTAAATCTGCGGAGTCAATTTCATCTGATCTTTATACCTTGATTACAACCGCGCGGGCAGGTCGACCAGGCCCGGTACATTTAGCGTTACCTCAAGATCTACTAGAGCAGCAAGTAGATATCTCTGAGTTAAGCCATACCAATGATTATGAGTTAGCTGAAGAGGCTCCGACGGATGAGCTTTTAGAGCAAATCAAAAGTCAGCTCCAAAACGCTGAGCGGCCACTTATTATTACCGGGCCGGCACTCACCGAAACCAGAATTGGTGACATGCACTCGCGCCTAGCTGCTGCTTTATCGGTGCCGGTTATAAGTATGGAAAGCCCGCGAGGACTCAAAGATCCGTCCCTGGGGGATTTTGCTCACGCCTTAAAAGAAGCCGACTTCGTCTTAAGTTTGGGTAAGTCGATTGATTACACCTTGAGTTTTGCCAATGCGGATTGCTTTGCTCCCGCGTGCCGCGTGATGGTGATTGACTGCGAACAGCGAATGCTGGAGCGTGCCAGCCGCGCTTTAAAAGAGCGCTTAGTACTGGCGAAAACTGCAGATATTAAGAGTTTTGCTGTATTGCTTAGTCGGTGTCAGGTCGAGCCGTCAAGGTCAAGACAGCAATGGCTCGGCAGGGTTGCCCATTTTATCTCTGCACGCGCAGAGCACTCTAACAGTAGGCTGTCTATACCCATTCATCCTGCCACCCTGTGTGCTTCAGTTGCGCGAGCGATAGCTGCGATTAAAAATACAATTTTGGTCTGTGATGGTGGTGAATTTGGCCAGTGGTCACAAGCTTATCTAGCGGCACCAAAGCGCATCATTAATGGTGTTGGAGGCGCTATTGGCGGTGGTATTTGTTATGCGGTGGCGGCTAAAGCGAGTCACCCAGAGTCAAGCGTTTTTGTATTGATGGGCGACGGTACTGCGGGTTTTCATTTTGCTGAGTTTGAGACGGCAGTGCGCAACAAGCTGCCATTTGTCGCAGTGATAGGTCATGATGCTCAATGGAATGCTGAAGTTCAGCTGCAATTAAAAAAGTACGGCGAAGATCGTCTAATCGGTTGTACGCTCGATGAAACACGCTACGACCTTGCGGTTCAGGGTTTAGGCGGTCATGGTGAGTACGTCACCGATCCAGCTGATCTCGATGCGGCTATAAAGCGAGCCGTTGATAGTGGTATGCCCGCCTGTGTCAATGTTCGCATTGAAGGCTTGCCAGCACCTTCTGTAAGCGAGCAATAAGAGTTTTATTTTAAAGCTAACATTCATAAAAAATAGCGTTGTCTTTATAAAAAAAAATACAGTAAATAAACGACTGCAAGTAAAGCAGCATTTAGCCCAGACTATACTTATAATTTAGAACGCTTATTATCCCCAGTTCAAGTTGATTGATCTGCATGAATCAATCTCAAAAAAAGCTGTTATAAAGCATGCTTAATTTTTATTATGGAATTTATTGATGGGTGTGCGTAGTTTTAAAACTCTTATAGCGATAGCTGAACTAGGAACTTTTGCTAAAGCGGCTGCGGCCGTTCATTTAACCCCTGCAGCTGTCAGTCAACAAATGAAGGCGCTAGAGGTGGAGCTAGACATGCCGCTTTTTGATCGCAGCAAACGTCCTCCCGTGCTCAACCCAGCTGGTTATGCTTTGATCCCCAAGGCGTTAAAGCTCATTAAATATTATGAAGAATTAAAACCCTCTCTAGATGGCGAGCTTGAAACCCTAGAGTATCTCACGGTGGGAACAGTTCCGAGTATCACCACTGGCATCATGCCGCGCGCAATTAAAGTACTACAGAATGATCACGATAATTTACATATTCGAATTTATCCGGGTTTATCTGATGACCTCTATGCACAAGTTGATAGGGGTTTTCTCGATGTCGCAGTGATGACCGAGCCGCCTACTATTTACAAAAATTTGATGTGTCGGCCATTTACTGAAGAGCCTTTCGTTGTTTTAACCTCTAAAGATATTACCTTGACAGATCCAATAGAGATCTTGCGCACTCAATCTTTTATTCGATATACCCGAAAGGCTTGGGTGGGTAAGAATATCGACAGGTGGTTGCTCGAAAATAATATTCAGGTTCATGAAACTATGGAGCTCGATACCTTGGAGGCAATTGCAGTCATGGTGATGAATAATCTTGGGGTATCTATAGTTCCGTTAAGTTGTTGTGTGAGACTCGAGTATGAACACCTGAATATAGTGCCGCTCAATGATGCCTCTTTTAAGCGAGTGTTATGTGTTTTGTACCGTCGCGATACCAGTAAGCATATTCTTATCGAGCTGTTATTGAAAAAGCTGTTACAGGTAGTTGAAGAGTCAGGGATTACAAAAGTGTTGATTGATCCTCCCCAAGTCCCCACCCCCTAAAAAGCTCGATTAGGTATTTGATAGTTGATTCAGATATTTTTAAATTAAGGCAAACTTTGTAAAATATAGATAAAGAAAAATTTAATATAATCTATAATTTTATTCGTTTGATCAAAAGTTTCTTTTCCTTTTAAATGTATTCTATCAATCACAAACTCATACAAATGAGACCTCATCTATGAATTACAACTTAATACAAGTACAACCCTATTCGCCGGCCTTAGGTGCAGAGATTCGGGGAGTCAATCTGGCTGAGGGAGTTAACGCAGAAGAGTTAACTGAAATTAAACATGCTTTTTTAAAATACCAAGTGTTATTCTTTAAGGATCAAGCAGAAATACCACCGCAAAAACAGGTTGATTTTGGTAAATGCTTTGGAGATTTACATGCTCATCCTGCGGCGCCAACGATGGCAGATTTTCCTCAGGTGTTTGAGATTCACGCGCACAAAGATTCAAAAGTCGCTAACGGTGAGTTCTGGCATTCAGATGTTTCTTGTGATTCTCAGCCACCGCTTGGAACCATGCTACAGATACATATTCTGCCAGAGTGTGGGGGTGATACTTTGTTTAGCGATATGTACTGTGCTTATAGCAAACTGTCTGAGCCGCTACGGGCAATGTTGGATGGCTTAACGGCGACCCATGAGTCCGAGCATATTTATCGTGGCAGATATTCGGATCGGGGCCAAAAAGACAGTGAAATTCAGTATCCAACAGCGGTTCATCCTGTTGTGCGTACACATCCCGATACGGGTCGAAAAGCACTATATGTTAATCGGGTCTTCACCCGCAGAATCAATGAGCTATCTGTGCTTGAAAGCGATGCGTTGCTCGATATGTTATTTCAGCATTGTGAACAGGTTAACTTTCAAATTCGTTTTCGCTGGTCGCTTAATGATATGGCGTTTTGGGACAACCGCTGTTGTATGCACCATGCCATCTGGGATTATTGGCCGGAAGAAAGAAAAGGCCGGCGCGTCACCATTAAAGGCGATCGACCTGTCTAAGCTTATGTTCGTCATCTTCGCTATGTTCGCAAGACCTGCGAGCTATCTCAAAGGTTTAACCCGTCAATCCTGCGCACAAGGTGAATTGCGAAGCAGGCGAGGGTGCGCCTTTGGCAGCGCGGTATCCATGCCCATCAACAGGACTGTCGTTGGGCATGAATACTGGCTTTCGCCGATATGACAGAGGAGAAAGAAAATGTACGCCAACGACGACGCGTGTTTGTTTTCCCAGTCGCTTTGTACCCGAGCATGCCGACTCAAAAATTTACCTCGTCATTCCCGCAACGGCGGGAATTAATCTTAAATAGAGCACTGCTATTAGGCATGGATACTGGCTTTGACCGGTATGATGGAGGAGAAAATACACGTTGACTACTAAGTTTACTGATGCTGCCGTCCGCCCTGCACTCGATGATACCGACACCAATTCTGATGCGTAGTTACAAGTTTAAATTATAAAATATATTAAATTTTATAATTTAATTTTTATGGATAGCGGGCAGCTGTAATCTTGAAATATATACAGATGTTGCTGGCGTAAAATTATCAATGCCCCAAAGTATGGGTAGGTGTTATTATTCAAACTGTTTACAACGGATAAAAATAATAATATTTGTGAATTTTGTCTATGGTGAGATTTTTTACAAACAATGACATTGAGTAAAATTCAGCAATCTTAAGCGCAAGCTTTTAATTTTGGTTTCTATAAAAAGTGCAAGCTATGGAGTCGCTCGAATGACTGCTTTAATCTAACGTCATCTTCGATAAGATCACACTAAACTAAACTGAAACATATCATCGAATAGGGCCAATTATGTCTTCACTCAAAGGGATTAAAGTCGCAGAGTTTTGCGAGGTTGCCGCCGGGCCTTTTTGCGGCATGCTGTTAGCTGATTTAGGTGCCGATGTTATTAAAATTGAAAAGCCAGGAGGTGATGCTCTGCGCATGTGGCCCCCCCTTAGCGATGGCTTCAGTGAAAATTTTGCATCCGTTAATCGTAACAAACGTTCAGTGGTATTAGATTTAAAATCAGACGACGGGTTAAAAGCTGCGCGCGCGATTATTCTTGCAAGTGACGTTGTGATCGAAAATTTTCGTCCAGGGGTTATGGCCAAACTCGGTATAGATTTCGAGACCATGCAGCAACAAAAGCCCGACCTAATTTACTGCTCGATATCCGCTTATGGTCAGTCTGGTCCACGAAGTCGTGAAGGCGGTTTTGATCTGACGATGCAGGCAATGTCTGGCATTATGAGTGTAACCGGTGAGCCCGGAGGCGCGCCGGTTAAATGTGGCGTTCCTCTGTGTGATTTTACAACAGCGCTATACGGTGCTTTTGGTGTTGCCGCCGCTCTTCGCGAGCGCGAGCAAACGGGCAAAGGCCAATATATAGACCTCTCGATGCTAGGAGCCTCTTTAGCGATAGCCGCATTGCAGACGAGTGAATACTTCGGCACCGGTAATAATCCACGTAAGTTGGGCTCTGCACATCCGCGCAATGCACCCTATCAAGCCTTCCAAACAGAAGATGGTTATTTCGGCATGGCGGCAGGCAATAATAATCTCTGGGCAAGCGTTTGTAAGGTTGTCGAGTTGCCGGCGCTCGAGACCGATGAACGCTATCTTAATCCCACCCTGCGCGCTGAAAATCAGACCGCTCTTAAAGAAACCCTAGAGGCGATTTTTAGCAAAAAACCAACGAGTCATTGGCTGCAAGTATTTAGCGAGGCGGGTGTTCCTTGTAGCCCAATTAACAACTATGCCGATGCACTGAGTGATCCACAAGTCGAGCATATGGGTTGGGTTCAAGATCTGACACTGGCCAATGGCTTCAAAACTAAAACCTTCGGCTCGCCCATGCGCATTAATGGCGAAACTCTTAAAGTTAACATGAGACCGCCTCAACTTGGGGAGCATACGGAAGAAGTTCTAGCGCAACTGGGCCTAGGTCTCAATAAGGAATAACAGCTAATGAGTGAGCATCTGCAACCTGTACTAATCGTTGAAAAAAAAGATGATCTACTCATCTTAACGTTAAATCGTAGCGATAATGCTAATGCACTTAATCCTGAGTTAGTCGAGGCCTTGTTGCATGAAATAGATAAGGCAGTCGATATTCGACTTTGTGTGATTCGTGGCAATGGCCGTCATTTTTGCGCGGGTTTTGATTTGTCTGATGTTGAACAATGCAGTGACGGCGATGTTCTCTGGCGAATTTTACGCATAGAATTAATGCTGCAGGCAATTCACCATGCGCCCTTCCCAATTGTGGCATTGGCACATAACCAAGTTGTCGGTGCCGGTGCAGATTTATTTGCAGCTTGTTGGCTGCGGGTGGCTGCCCCAGATATAAAGTTAAAGATGCCGGGCTGGAACTTTGAATTATCACTGGGCACTCGACGACTTGCCAAACTTACTGGAGCGCAAGCTGCACGCGACCTGTTGATCGACACTAAAACGCTCAATGCACAGCAAAGCTTGAGTATTAATCTAGCAACCGATATTGTTGAACCTGATCAGTGGGATCAATTAATTACAGAGACACTCGAGCGCACACGGGTGTTGCCGTTAAAAGCTTTGAGGGATATGTTGTCTCTTACCGCAACCGATACGCGTGAGCAAGATCTTGCTACGATTGTGCACACGGCAGGTCGCGCTGGCCTTAAACAACGTATTTTAGCCTACAGAGCGAAAGTCATAAAAACTGCAAAAAATAAAAAAGCGCTAAAATAATATGTTGGCAATTAATGAATGTGTGTCTTGATGTGGCTGATCAATAGATATTGTAAATTATATCAAGAATGCCTTAAATTTTTAGGTGGTTAATCGTTAAGCTCTAATAAAAATTCGGCTTTGTTGTAGATACCGGATGTTAATCATCAGGCTTGTTAAAGTAGTCATCGAGAACGTCGGTATCGACACCTAAACCCGGTAAATCAGAGAGTGATATTTGTCCCGCTATCGGGTAGATTGGAAAGACATCCTCACGCAGCGGGTTTTTATTGTTATCGACTTCTAAAATGCCAGAAACATGGGGCCCACTAGCCGCTAACAAGTGCGCAGATGCGGCCAGAGCGATACCGCCGCCTAGTGAATGTGGGCAATAGATCTTACCCGCCTGATTAGCATATCTGGCTATCTCGTAACACTTGGTGATGCCTCCCCATTTGCAAGTATCCGGTTGCAAGATATCCATCCACTGGTCATTGATAGCGTTTTCAAATTCTTGCGTTGTTGCAAAGTTCTCGCCCCCCGCAACCCTGGTTGTGCAGGCTTTTTTGAAAGCTATCCAATCGTTAATAGGTGCATCTTTTCTTAGGGGTTCTTCGATCCACCTTGGATTAAATTGAAGAATCGCGGGTAATTCGAGTAGAGCTGATTCAATATTCCAAGCTTGATTAACATCAACCATTAATTCTTGACCGTCTAATAAGGTGTCTTTTGCAGCTTGAAGATTTTTCACGTCAGTATCGCGGCCAAAGCCAATCTTTAACTTAAAACGACTGTGCCCCACGTCCTGAAGCTCGGCAATGGTGTCGCCAACACCTTGAGGATTAATGCCGCTCGCATAAACATTGATAAGCCCCGAAGTGTCATTTAAAAGCTTATTCAGAGGTATGTTATGGCGTTTTGCCACAAGGTCCCAAAGCGCAATATCTAGGCCCGAAATACACTGAGCGATAGGGCCAAATTCTCCCGTTTGAATGGCAAGAATATGAGTTGCATCAGATATCTGATCGAATGCCTCTGCCGGGCTTTTAAATTTTTTGCCAAGGGCTCTGGGAGCGATTTCTGTGTTAAATAAGTTGGCGCGATGAGTGGCACCACAGGCAGGAAAGTTACACCATATCTCGCCATAACCCCGCGTTCCTTGGTCATCTCTAATCCGCACAAAAACAGCGGGTCTCTCGGTCATTGTGCCAAAAGAGGTTTGCACTGGGGTATCGATACTGAATTTCTTTATGACGACATCCATATGCGTAATATTGATCGATAAATCCAAATTTTTGTGAAGAGGGTTTAGCATTCTATAAGCTCCTGTTGTTATGCCTTGTTATTAGGTTTATCTGTAATTTATATTTGAAACAATCGTGTCACTTGTGAGCAAGTCGGGTGCGCCCTAATGCAGCTAGTGATTGGGGACATTATGAAACAACCTACGCTGGTAAGTTAGCACCTCTGAGGG
>JBLIFG010000026.1:0-30800 GCA_047633635.1 Cellvibrionaceae bacterium
GAGTATATCGATCACAATACTTTTGAGAAGGATATACTTTTAGAGCCGTGAAGATTAGTCAAACTGCTGGTATTTAATGGCTGCGTTAGCTTGTCTTGCCCATTATTTTTTAAGTCTAATTGTAGATGTTTATCAAAAATCATGGCGACATTTCGTAAAAATAAGCAGCCGTCATCCGTAATGGTAATTATTTTATTTTCTATCGTGAGTAAACCTTCTGCGGTCATTATTTTAAGTGCGTCTAGTTCTCGGCTAAAATAAAGTTGTGCGTTGATAGCATGTACCAAACTGAAATTATCTAAATCAAGTGTGCGCTTACACATCAGTTGTTGAATAACATCTATACGAATTACATTATCTCTTGATAAATTATAGCCGCGAAAAAATGCTGGCTCGCCAACGGCTATCACATCTTTATAGTGGCTCAATATTTTCGTGTTTTGGCTGTAACAATCGCCAATATGGCTAATAGCACTCACACCAAAGCCAATAAGGTCACAATCGCCATGGGTAGAATAGCCTTGAAAATTTCTGTGAAGTCTATGCGTGCTCAGATTAACGCTTAAACTATTGTCGGGTAATGCAAATGTCCACGATGGCAATTAAAAATGCTATTGAAATAGACGGTGCTGCTGCAATTTCACTTCTTACTTTTTTAGGCAATGAAAAATTTGATTCATCTATTTCATATTTGGTTTGCTCGTTACAGTTATTAGTGCAATAGGTATTTGGGTGCTCAATATCTACATTCCAAACGGTTGCATTAACAATCTACTTATCAATAATTTTGTAATCTATACCGGCTTTAAAACTAAGTCCAAAGGAGTCGTCTAGCTCTAAGTCTCCAAGCTCGTTCTGCTTTCAAAAAAAACGGTATGGTTAACCCCAAGACCTACAAAATTTGTCTTTCAATGCTGCTTTAAGGAGATAATATTTTAAATGAAGCGTTGGTGGTAGTCACTGAATTTAGCTGTTTGGCCCGAAGGGAAGCTGGTATTGTGTTTGAAGGGCAAGGACGCTAACAGCCCCAATGCAATACTCTTGGTGAACATATAGCTAAGGTGACACCTAATGCTTTGGCACCACTCACGCTTGCCTTGTTGTCGCGTAAAAATCCATAGACTTCCTTGTCGGGTGGAACCGAGGCGAGATCTAGGATACTGGTTTTACAAAAGTGGCGATGATATAAATCAAGAAAGGGTATTCTCATATAGGTTAATAGAGTGTTATTGGTTTTAGCGTATTTAAGGTAGAATCTATGTATTTATCCACCCACCTTAAATAATAAATGACACAATATGTTCGACAGTCTTATCAGCTCATCGCTTAACCCGACTCCTGAGCTAAATGCTAATAATACGCGTAAGCTTATAAGTCATAGTCAATTACAAGAGGCAATAAAAGATTTAGCCGATAGTATTAATGCTGCATATTCTGCCGCATTGCAAGTGTCCGAGGATGCGGGCTTAATACTTGAAAGTGAGGTTGCTATAGCGCTAAGTCAGCCGATAAAAAAAGAGGTGGTGGTGCTGTGTGTAATGAATGGTGGCATGGTTTTTTGTGCGCATTTATTGTCGCAATTAAATTTTCCCCTACAGTTCGATGCACTGCAAATTAGTCGCTATGGCGAAAAAAATATTGGTGGTGAGTTACGCTGGCTTAAAAAGCCGACTATAGAACTGCGCAATAAACATATACTAATTGTCGATGACTTGATTGATGAAGGTATATCGCTAACCGAAGCATTTAATTATTGTGCAGGCAAAAACCCAGCCTCCATAAAAGTAGCAGTTTTACTGAATAAAGAAACAGCTAGACGAGCTCCTGAAGCTATTACGCCGAATTATATTGGCTTGTCGATACCCGATGAATTTATTTTTGGGTTTGGTATTGATTATAAAAACTATTACCGTAATTTATTAGATATTTATTCGATAACGGGCTAAATTATCCTTTCGCTGTTAATAAAGTAGTTGGTGTAGATCAATGTAATATAAGTTGTACGCTACTAACTTGTTATATTCACGCAACCATTATCTTGTTCGGAGCCATTACCATAATATGGCGGTAATTTAAGTCATAAAGTTTAAATTTTTTACACAATGGAGAACATTGAAGACCTGACCGTCCAATGTTGCACTGTATCTCAATTGATAAGCTTGTCTAGGAGGCTTAATATAGTTCTTTGTGAATGCCTGAGTGTGTAGATGAGTATCATGTTTTATTTATGCCGTTGTTATTCTCTGTTGCTGCTATTTTTCGTATTATTTGTCGATACTGCTTGTTGTAGCTCTACAGCGCGACTATCTGCTGTTGATCTGTGTGGTTAATCTCTTCTTTTGACATAGAGCATTGGCAGATAAAAAGAACGCTGCTTAACATCAGCCGAAGCAATGGTTGTCGACGCTACAAAAAGCTATTGAAGAGTTTTGGAGCGTGATATTGATAAATGGACAATACAGCTAAAGGAAAAAATTATGCATATAATTGCCTACACAAGTGAATGTCAGATTATCGATGATGACATCGATTCTATACTTTCAGATATAGTTAAAACATCTAAAAAAAATAACGAGAAAACTGGGTTAACGGG
The DNA here is from genome assembly GCA_047633635.1 of Cellvibrionaceae bacterium. Classification (GTDB taxonomy): domain Bacteria; phylum Pseudomonadota; class Gammaproteobacteria; order Pseudomonadales; family Cellvibrionaceae; genus CANLBN01. Next base: position 2,594 of record JBLIFG010000026.1, read on the forward strand.
AGTTTTATTTTTACATAACCATACGTTTCTTCAGATAATCGAAGGCGCACACGATGCACTAGAGAGTTTAATGACTAGATTGCAAATGGATACCCGGCATAAGAATATAGTAAGAATTATTGATGAGGAGATTCCAGGTAGATCTTTTGGTAGCTGGAGTATGGATTCGTTTAACCTATCAGATAATGAGTGTATCGATTTAAAAGAGCTTACAACAATTGTAGGTGTGGGCAAGCGAGGCTTAAAAATAAATAATGAAGCGTTAATTAAATTCTATAAAACGATGCTAAGGTCGAATTCTTTAAAGGATAGTTGACAGGCAAATATAGAAGAGGTTTGCGCCGTAAAAGTTGTACTTAGATAGTTATAGAGCCTTTTAGTAAAGTGGTTTAAATTGAGGCTAATGATTACTTGCTAAGAGTTTTAGTACCGGTAGCGTGCTTCTGGCTGTTCTTTTTTTAAACTTACTGGTTCAATTTTTTCAAGTTGCTGTTGCAAGCTATGCGTTCAAAGCAATCTTATAAATCTTCTTTGCAAGTCCATTTATTTCCCCTGCGACCAAATAATATCTGGGTGACACACTAAATATTAATTGATATTATTTTTTTTAAAAGCAACTGTCTCTATCCCGGTTACATGGGCACTAAGGTAGCTTCTTATTCGCCGCGACAACTGATTTTCTTGCCCCTGTAATGTAGGTGTTAAATGAATAATTTTGACTTGCTTATAGAGCACTACCTTTTGTTGCTTAGCGATTATTTGTCTTGCCTTGGCAGCCTTTAGATTACGCAAGTCTTTACTTAAAAAGATATCTAACACAGGTATTTCTGGGTCGGTAAACCATGCAGCATAATCTTCTTCCATGGTCGGTAGGCGATTGCGACTATTGAGTAAAACAATACCGCTAAAAGGTTTTGCAGCACCTAAATCGGGATTATCTATCTTCGGGGTGGTGTTGTTTAAAAAAGTATTCGCACGAATAGCGCCAGTGCCACTACCTAAAATAACAATATTGAACTGGCCCTTGTCGTGCAAAAAACGTAGTGCGGTTGCTAGGCGTTGCTCGGTAATTTCTTCTGGGGGCTTGTTGCTTGCCTTCTCTATTGACTGATTGTTGGCTGTTGCCTGTGCGTCTTCTGGCGTATTTTTATTTGGGTCAGCGGCCGTCTTTTCCGCAATCATTGTATCAGACTTCTCTTTAGCCTCGGGGTCATCCGTATTATTAGCCGACTCGTCACCTGTAGGTTGGGATTGGCCCTTCACGGGAAGAGTGCGTTTGGGTATTTGTGGGGTGGCCGGATCGGGTAGGCTCAGTGCTAAGGTGGCCCAGCCGTGATCGGGAAGTGTTGCGTGAAGTGGTCTGATGGTGTTAGGCCAAGCTAGATGTTCTCCCTCTGAATGCACAATCAGCAGTACACCGCGAGGATTACCTGATCGGTCTGGTCGCCAGAGACCTAAAAACTTATCGTTAGTAGGTGTTTCAAGCCAGACAAGGGCGTCCTCAGGTAGTTGTGGGGATAGACCGCCTGCAATCTGTTTGGCAAGAGTCTCCATTTGGCTTTTATCGCTGCCATCGTTACTGGGAAATTGCAGCCTTGGTTGACGCCCTAGCAATTGCCTAGGTTCGACAGCGGCAAGAAGAGATGTTGTAGTGTCTGTGGCGCTATCTTCCTCAGTCTTGGCGGTCTCTTGAGCCCATAAAAACCCAGCGTATGTGCAGGCTGTTAAAGTAATCAAAATTGTCAGTAGTTTTTTGATGATTGGGTGCATATTTAAAGTATAGGCAAAGATTTCAAGATCTCAAGAAGTTGCGATCGATAAAAAGCCTATTTAATTAAGGCTAACGAAGAGGTTATAGATCGATTACAATGCTTTTTTAAGTAACGCTTTGCTTGTCGCGTACTTACCTGAAGCTATTTATATAAAACGGTACCCAGAACATGACTGAATTTAAGATTGCCCCCTCAATATTATCTGCAGATTTTGCACGCCTCGGTGAAGAAGTCGATGCCGTATTAGCGGCGGGCGCTGATATTATTCATTTTGATGTGATGGACAATCACTACGTGCCCAATTTAACATTTGGCCCTATGATTTGCTCGGCTCTGCGAAAATATGGCATAACTGCGCCCATTGATGTGCATTTAATGGTTGAACCTGTCGATGATTTGATCGCTATGTTTGCCGATGCCGGCGCCAGCTATATTACCTTTCATCCGGAGGCCTCTCGTCATATCGACCGCTCGTTGCAGTTGGTCCGAGAAAAGGGTTGTAAGTGTGGCCTAGTGCTTAATCCCGCCACCTCCGTTGATTCAATTAAGCAGGTATTGCCGCAACTCGATATGTTGTTGTTAATGTCTGTCAATCCAGGTTTTGGCGGTCAGAAGTTTATCCCTTATACCTATGATAAATTACGTGAGGCGCGAGCAATGATTGATGCGCTAGGGCTATCGACGCGCCTAGAAATTGATGGTGGTGTCACTGTCGACAATATCGCAGAAATTGCCCGAGCTGGTGCCGATACCTTTGTCGCAGGCTCCGCTATTTTTAATCAAGATGACTATAAAATAGTGGTTGATAAAATGCGTGCCGAGCTGGCCGCCCGATGAGCTCGAAGTCGCTGCGAGTTCCTGTTAGTTGTTATCACAGCAGCTACCTCTATGACTATTAAGTGTGGTGTTAATGCTGATAAGGCTTTGCTCAATCAACCCTTGTTAAATAAGCAGTTGATCTTAGCTAAACCCGTTAAGCTTATTTTATTCGATTTAGACGGTACCTTAATCGATAGTGCTCCCGACCTTGCGCGAGCACTAAATAGAATGCTGGTTGAGTTTGCATTGCCAAAAGTCAGTCAAGCTTTAGTGCGCGAATGGGTAGGTAATGGCACGGCAAAGTTAGTTGAACGCGCACTCGATTTTAGCGTTAATCATCTGTTGGTTAATCAGTCGCTCACTAATCCAGAGTCGGTTATTGAGCTAGATGACATAGATGCACTTCAGTCCAAAGCACTCGATGCATTTTTAGTGCATTATGATGCTTGCTGTGCGCATAAAACCGTGTTGTATGATGGTGTGTTGGGCGCATTAGAGCAGTTTAGTCGCCAACAAATCACCATGGCTATTGTGACGAATAAACCGCGTCGATTTATTGCCCCTATTTTGCAGCATGTTGCGATTGCGCATTATTTTACACTTTGTTTAGGTGGTGACGAGCTAGTTAATAAAAAGCCCCATCCAGAGCCATTGCTACACTGTATACAGGTGCTTAATGTCGACGGGTCGCAAGTATTAATGGTGGGTGATTCACGTAACGACATAGCGGCGGCTCGCGCGGCAAATATTACAGTAGTAGCGATGAATTATGGTTATAATCACGGCCGGCCAATTGAGTTAGATCAGCCCGATGCTGTATTTGCCTCTATGACTGATCTTGCAAAACAACTCGCATAATAAACGATTTAAAGACTTGTCTAGTAAGCGCCATAGTTAGCGGCATCGAAGCTTGTACTAGAGTTGTAAATTGATAAGATATAGTTAACGCATTACATCCATTAAAAATAGCGAAGAAATCAATGACTAAGCGTTTTTACCGACAATTATCCGCGCATTGCTTAATTAAGCACATCGTAGGCTCGGTTTATTATTGGCGTAACTACTAAGCTTTAAGCTTAAATTAGTTGTCGCCTAATCGCCATATGGTTTTAATGTGCTAATGACATCTTCTTTTTCCGCTTGCAACCTGCACGAATTTTATATGATGATACGTCATAAATTTTTGAATAATAAAAGATTTAGTGGCGTAAATTAGCAATAAAATTTTCAGTAACACCAATTTATAAAAACAGATAAGTTATGAAACTTGAACAATTTAATCAGCTTTGCGAGCAAGGCTTCAACCGTATTCCTGTCATGCGTGAGGTGCTCGCAGATCTAGATACGCCGCTGTCTAGTTATGTAAAGCTCGCCAATGGTGCCTACTCCTATTTATTTGAGTCTGTCCAAGGTGGCGAGAAGTGGGGACGCTATTCGATACTTGGCCTTCCCTGTAAAACCGTTTTAAAAGTTTATGACTACACCGTAACCATAGAGGTTGATGGCGTTATCGAAGAGACGCATCAGGTGTTAGATCCCTTAGCTTTTGTTGAAGAATTTAAAGCGCGTTATCGAGCGCCGGAGCTCGAGGGCTTACCGCGTTTTCACGGTGGTCTAGTGGGTTATTTTGCCTACGATTGCGTGCGTTACGTTGAGTCTAGCTTGGCCCTCGATAGCGCTAGTCAATTAACAGATGTGATTGGCACCCCCGATATTCTATTAATGGTCTCTGACGAAGTGCTGGTGTTTGATAATCTATCGGGTACGCTTAATCTAGTCATCATGGTCAACCCCGATGTCGATAATGCCTATGCGCGAGCACAGCGGCGCATTAGCGAGCTAGAACATGATTTACGTGGACCGACACCCACACTACCCGGTATTAACTTGCAGGCGGATGCAGTCTCGGAGAAGTTGTTTGAATCGAATATAGGTGAGGACGCCTTTGCTGAATATGTCGACAAAATTAAAGAGTACGTATTGTCTGGTGACGCCATGCAAGTTGTTGTGTCACAGCGGCTATCAATGCCGTTTAGCACAGAACCCGTAAATTTGTATCGAGCCTTGCGAAGCTTGAATCCATCGCCTTATATGTACTTTGTCGATCTTGGCGATCATCAAATAGTGGGCTCAAGCCCAGAGATTCTTGCACGCTTAGAAGATAACGAAGTTACCGTAAGGCCAATTGCAGGTACGCGTCGCCGTGGCCACAATGCCGCTGAAGATGCAGCGCTTGAGGCAGACTTATTGGCTGACCCTAAAGAAATTGCAGAGCATCTAATGCTTATCGATTTAGGTCGTAACGATGTTGGTCGTGTTGCACAAGTTGGCTCTGTTGAATTGACAGAAAAAATGCTCGTCGAGCGCTATTCCCATGTCATGCACATTACCTCAAATGTCACCGGCCAGTTGAGAGAAGGCTTAAGTGCCATGAATGTGTTGCGTGCGGCACTGCCGGCGGGAACATTATCGGGTGCACCTAAAATTCGTGCGATGGAAATTATCAATGAGCTGGAGTCCGAAAAGCGAGGTATTTATGGGGGTGCGGTTGGATACCTCGCCTGGAATGGCAATATGGATACTGCTATTGTTATTCGTACTGCCATTATAAAAGATGGCAAGGTTTATGTGCAGGCGGGTGCGGGTGTCGTTGCAGATTCACAGCCAGAGTTAGAATGGAAAGAAACCATGAATAAAGCGCGCGCTTTGTTTAGAGCTGTCGATGTCGCGACTGACTCGGGCTCAGACTAAACATAAGATTTTGGCTGCTTATTTGATTTAAAAAGTAAGCACCAGTGAGAAAATTGGATAAAACTATGTTGTTAATGATTGATAACTATGACTCGTTTACTTATAACGTGGTGCAATATTTTGGCGAGCTAAAAGTTAATGTCGAAGTTGTGCGTAACGACGAGATTACAGTAGAAGGTATTGCACAAAAAGCACCAGATTATTTAGTGGTTTCTCCCGGCCCGTGCACACCTAGTAAGGCTGGTATATCGTTAAGTGCCATTAAAGAATATGCAGGTAAGTTGCCGATTCTTGGTATTTGTTTGGGGCATCAAAGTATTGCCCAAGCCTTTGGTGGCGATATTGTTCGCGCTTCAAAAGTTATGCACGGTAAAACCTCACCTATTTATCATAATAATAAAGGCGTTTTCAGTGACCTGCCTATGCCTTTTCAGGCAACGCGGTACCACTCGCTGGTGATTGATAAAAACACCTTGCCTGAGTGCTTAGAGACCACCGCTTGGACTCAAAATGTCGATGGTTCGATCGATGAGATTATGGGTATCAAGCATAAAACCTTAGCGGTCGAGGGCGTCCAGTTTCACCCAGAATCTATTTTGACTGAACACGGCCATCAATTATTTAATAATTTTTTAACCTTGTACAAGCTATAGCGAGTATAAGTTGGGGATTGTAAAAAGTTTAAGCTTGCCCCCCATCATTGAACAAAAAAATAACTCATTTAAAAGGTGATCTGTGGATATTCAGCAAGCGCTCAATAAAGTTGTTAGTAGTCAAGACCTAAGCCAGCAAGATATGGCAGCGGTGATGAGACTAATTATGACGGGTACGGCGACACCCGCTCAAATTGGTGGCTTTTTAGTTGCGCTGCGAATGAAAGGCGAGACTATTGACGAAATTACCGGCGCGGCTCAGGTAATGCGTGAACTCGCAACGCCAGTAGTTATCGATGCAAATATCGATGGGCTCGTCGATACTTGTGGTACCGGCGGCGATGGCGCTAACTTATTTAATGTCTCAACCGCTGCCGCATTTGTGGTGGCAGCCTGTGGCGGCCATGTTGCCAAGCACGGTAATCGCTCAGTTTCTAGCTCGACGGGTAGTGCTGATGTGCTCGAAGCCGCGGGTGTTTTTCTAGGTCTATCACCCGAGCAAGTTTCACGCTGTGTGAGCGAAATAGGTGTTGGCTTTATGTTTGCACCAGCGCATCACAGTGCCATGAAACACGCTATTGGCCCACGTAAAGAGTTAGCTTTGCGCACCATATTCAATATGCTGGGGCCAATGACAAACCCCGCGGGTGTTAAGCGCCAGGTGATTGGTGTGTTTAACCCAGCGCTTTGCAAGCCCATGGCAGAGGTATTAAAAAAACTAGGTAGTATTCATGTTTTAGTGGTTAGCGCCATCGATGGCTTAGATGAAATAACCTTAAGTGGCGAAACTCAAGTTGCCGAATTAAAAGACGGACAGGTTCATCTCTATAAAATTAAGCCTGAAGACTTAGGTATACAACCGCAAAGTTTAGACGGCCTGTCGGTTAGCTCGGCAAGTGAATCACTAGCACTTATTCTCGAGGCGTTGGGCAAAAAGCGCACACCAACAGCACAAAAAGCAGCAGATATTATTGCACTCAATGCAGGTGCTGCTGTGTATGTTGCCGGCATTGCAGACACTTTAAAAGAGGGTGTAAAAATGGCAGAAGATGCTATTGGCAGCGGTTTAGCTAAAGCCAAAATCCAAGAGTTAGCGGCATTTTCTGAGTGTTGTCACCAGGTGACGAGTGAATAATTGTTATCTTATGTAATACATTAATTTTTAAAAACTTTATCTACTAAGTGTTTGGAGCACATATATGTCAAACCCTAGCCAGTCTGATACTCCGACTGTATTAAAAAAAATAATTACACGTAAGTGGGAGGAAATCGCCGAGCGTAAAGCCGCGACGCCAGTTGCTGTTTTGCTAGAACGGATTACACAGCAGACAGCAACTAGAGGTTTTGTCGCTGCCATAGAGGCGCGCGTCAATGCTAAGCAGCCTGCCATTATTGCTGAAATAAAAAAAGCATCGCCAAGTCGCGGTGTCATCCGTGAAAACTTTCAACCCGTTGAAATTGCCAAGAGTTATGAAGCCGGCGGCGCTGCTTGTTTATCGATACTCACTGACGTTGATTATTTTCAAGGTGCAGATGCATACTTAATTGCTGCTAGAGAGTCAGTTAGTCTGCCTGTTATTCGCAAAGATTTTATTGTCGATGAGTATCAAGTCTATGAAGCCCGAGCTATGGGCGCAGACTGCATTTTATTGATTGCTGCGGCACTAAGCAGTGAACGCTTGCACGCATTGAATAATTTAGCGCTGCAGCTAGGCATGGATGTGTTAGTCGAGGTACACAATGCCCAAGAGCTAGAGCTTACCGTTGAATTACCCAACCAACTAATAGGCATAAATAATCGTAACCTGCATGATTTTTCTACCTCTCTCGATACAACTTTTGAGCTATTAAAAAATATAAGTGACGATAAAATTATTGTCACCGAAAGTGGTATACATACCGCTGCGCATGTCGAGGCAATGATTAGTCATGGCATTTATGCATTTTTAATTGGTGAAGCCTTTATGAAGCAGAAGAACCCAGGGCTTGCGTTGCAGGAATTATTTGCAGACCATATGTGAATAGTGTCACGGCGCCAAGAAATTATTTCTCGCCGCCTGCAAATAAAAATTAGCACCAATAAATTTGCAGATATACACACTCCCGTCATAAAAATAATTAGTGACTGTTAGCCCGCGCAGGCTTTAAGCGATAGAAGATGACTCAGCGAATCGTCGACAATTTAGTGTGCACTGAGGCATGAATGTTAAAGGCATGGATATTAAAGAATTGCGTTTTGAGGCCATAATGTTAGGTGTGGATACTTATCAACTACTTCTAACAGTTGTCAGAGGACCTCACAATACAGAAGTTAGATCATTACTCAAGAGAGTCGAACCAAAAGTAACTATTTGATCAAATAACAAATTAGAAAAAACGGACAACAATCAGTAGATTATCAAGCGTATTTGCGTGGGCAGGGCAGTTTACTTTTATTGTTAACGCGTTCCGTAGACGACCATTGTTTTACCGCTAACATCCACTAAACCTTGTTCTTCTAAGGTTTTAAGTACGCGTCCTACCATCTCCCGTGAGCAACCAACAATACGACCAATCTCTTGACGAGTAATTTTTATTTGCATGCCATCGGGATGAGTCATTGCATCGGGCTCTTTGGAAAGGTCTAAAAGCGTGCGAGCCACACGACCAGTAACATCCAAAAACGCGAGATCGCCGACTTTGCGCGTGGTATTACGCAAGCGTCTTGCCATTTGTGCACCTAGAGCATAAAGATATTCAGGGTACTTTTTACTGAGCTCATGAAACTTAGAATAGTTAATTTCGGCAACTTCACATTCGACTTTTGTTCTTATCCAAGCACTGCGAGAATTATCTTGTTGTTCGAAGACGCCCATTTCACCAAAGAAGTCACCATCATTTAGGTAGGTAACAATCATTTCACGACCTTCGTCGTCTTCGATGATAACGGTAACAGAGCCTTTGACAATATAATAAAGCGATTCGCTCTTGTCTCCCGCATAAATGAGCGTGCTTTTTGCGGGAAAGCGGCGACGGTGACAGTGCGCTAAAAAATTATCTAAATCTTTAATAATTGGCGATGCAGGTATACCAGCCAAAGGGACATCCTCTTTATTTGTAAATACGATTATTTAAACATCTTATTTTAAGATTGTAGCACTTCTTGAATATTAACTGATGACAAGACTCTCATAAATAGCTATGCCTTTGTATTCATTTAAGAATAGGCGTTATTATGTGTACAAATTAGGGACGCTTTTGTAAAGCTATGGTAGTCTTACTCGGCAATGAATCTATTATAAATATAGCAAATTTTTTTAAAAGGTAAAAGCGCAGATGAAAGCAATGGTTAAGTGGGTCGATAACGCTATGTTTTTAGGCGAATCTGGTAGCGGACACAGTGTCGTGATGGATGGCCCTGAGGATCACGGCGGACGCAATATGGGTATACGTCCGATGGAGATGATTTTAATCGGTCTTGGTGGCTGTGCGAGTTTTGATGTGATGGGTATACTAAAAAAAGCACGTCAAGATGTCCACGATTGCCGAGCAGAGTTAGTCGCTGAACGCGCTCAATCAGTACCTTCACCCTTTGTAAAAATCACCATGAAGTTTATTGTAAGCGGTACTAACCTCAAAGAAACACAAGTGGCCAAAGCGATTGAGCTTTCCGCTACAAAGTATTGTTCGGCTTCAGTCATGATGGCGGCTGCGGGTGTGGAGATGCTTCACGAATACGAAATAATAGAAATCGAATAAACTAAGACGTGGCTCTTCACCACAAGTAACTGCCGAGAAGTAGAGACTTACTGATAGCACCTAACTAAGTTTTAATAAAGAGGACATATGTTCGTGCTCACACAGGTAATTTAATGTCTTAAAACCTTTAGCTCTTAGCGAGTGTATATTAAAGCTGATCTACATAGTGTTTGATAGTTAAGCAACCAATGCTCACCTAAGGCGCACAAAATTAATTGCTATCGTTAGGGACCAATAGATGTCTTTTTAAGCATAGGTGATGCATCAAATTCGATAGCTTGTTTTTGTCATCAACGAAGACATTAATTTCATACCTAATTTTATAGGCGCCGGAAATTCAATAGCGCCGGCATCGATCGCTGTTTGCTGATGACGCGCCTCATCAGCCAGCATTGTACTCACAATGGCACGGCTTTTAGTGTCGGCTGCAGGCAACTCTTGCAAATGTTTTTTTAAGTGATGACAAACCAGCTCTTCTGTCGCGGCAACAAAACCTAAGCTTACCTTGTCGCTAATGGCACCTGCAGCGGCACCCATACTAAAAGAGACCCCGTAAAAAATTGGGTTAAGTAGGCTGGGCTGACTATTGAGTTGCTGCAAGCGCTCATCGCACCAACTTAAGTGGTCGACTTCTTCTAAGGCTGCCTGCTCCATCTCTTTGCGTACATGGGGTAATTTTGCGGTTAATGCCTGGCCTTGATAGAGGGCTTGAGCGCATACCTCGCCGGTGTGGTTGACTCGCATCAGGCTTGCTGCATGGCTCGACTCTGCGTCAGACAGCTCGTACTGCTCTATATTTAGAGCGGGAGACGCCTGAGCTGCAGTCGATGCATTTTTACTGAGGGTTCTTAAAACCTTATCGGATTCAATAATGATTTTATCGAATAAAGAATAACGACGTGTTGAGCTCATAGAAACCTCGCAGATATAAAATATAATCAATAAATTTGCATTAATATTTACAGGCAAAAACTTAGAATGAGTTGTCTGCTGTTAACAATGATCACTAGGGCACACGCCGTGATGGCTGTATCCAAGTATAGTTTATTGGGTTGATTGTTCGCGCTCAACGGCACGATAAGCAATATCATCTCTGTAATATACGTCGTGCCATTGAATTTGGCGTGCAAGCTCGTAGGCATTTGCTTGCGCTTCGGTTACCGTTTCACCCAGTGCAGTTGCACATAGTACGCGACCACCTTGGGTGATCACTTGATCATCTTTGAGTGCGGTGCCAGCATGAAACACTTTTTTGTCGGGACTGTTCGTGTCGACATTATGTTCGCTGAGTAACCCAGAAATAACATCGCCTTGGCGATAGGACTCAGGATATCCACCAGCAGCTAAGACAACACCGACCGCTGCACGTGAGTCCCATTGCGTTTGGCAGTGCTTTAATTGCCCATCGAGAGCCTTGAGGCATAGTTGCGATAAGTCGGATTGTAGGCGCATCATAATAGGTTGTGTTTCTGGATCGCCAAAGCGGCAATTGAACTCAATAACCTTGGGTGTGCCCTCGGCATCGATCATTAATCCTGCGTATAAAAAGCCTGTGTAAGCATTACCCTCTGCAGCCATGCCGGCCACTGTAGGCTCAATCACCTCGCGCATAATACGATCATGTATGTCTGGTGTTACCACCGGTGCGGGTGAATATGCGCCCATACCACCGGTGTTTAGGCCGGTATCATTATTGCCGACACGTTTATGATCTTGGCTAGTCGCCATGGGTAGGCTGTGTTTGCCATCGACGAGCACAATAAAGCTTGCCTCCTCACCCGCTAAAAACTCTTCTATAACCACTTTACAGCCAGCTTCGCCAAAGGCATTACCCGAGAGCATATCTTTAATCGCGTCTTCAGCTTGCGCTATTGTCTCTGCCACGATAACGCCTTTGCCTGCGGCAAGGCCATCTGCCTTAACCACAATCGGCGCACCTTGCTGATACAAATATGCAAGCGCTGGAGTGACTTCGGTAAATGACGCGTAAGCACCGGTAGGAATGTTATGCCGTGCTAAAAAGTCTTTAGTAAAAGATTTAGAGCCCTCTAATTGAGCGGCCCCTTGGCTGGGTCCAAAGCACTTGAGTTTGCGCGAACTAAAGTAATCGACAATACCTTCTACCAGCGGGCCTTCGGGGCCTACAATAGTAAGCTCGACTTGGTTTTGCGCGGCAAAGTTGGCAAGCTCCTCAAAAGCCATGACATCGATGGCAACGTTAGTGACCTTAGTTTCAAGTGCGGTTCCGGCATTACCGGGCGCCACAAAGACTTCATTAACCTGCAGGCTTTGGGCAACTTTCCAAGCAAGCGCGTGCTCGCGTCCGCCCGCGCCAATAATTAGTACATTCATAGCAATGCCCTTTTGTTGTTAGCGCGCCGATCAAAGGCGCGCGTCTAATCAACGTGAGTCTGTTTTGTTGTGTGTCATCTAGTCTTGAAATGCATATCTAGACGCCATAAGTTAAGCGTTAAAATTAATGTCTAAAGTGACGCATTCCGGTGAATACCATCGCGATATTATGCTCGTCGGCAGCAGCAATGATTTCATCGTCACGTATAGAGCCCCCGGGCTGAATGACGCAACTAATGCCTACATTTGCCGCATTTTCGATGCCGTCTCTAAAGGGGAAGAAAGCATCGCTAGCCATTACTGAGTTTTTTACATCGAGTTTCGCATGTTCAGCTTTTATAGCCGCTATACGTGCCGAGTTAACACGACTCATTTGGCCTGCACCAATACCTATCGTACGTTGATCTTTACCGTAGACAATGGCATTGGATTTAACCATTTTTGCCACCTTCCAAGTAAATAGCAAGTCACTGATTTCTGTATCGCTAGGTTGCCGTTGGCTAACAATTTTCAAATTATCTCGTGTGATCATACCCAGATCGCGGTCTTGTACTAGAAGACCACCATTAACTCGTTTGAAATCAAAGGTAGCTAACGACTGCGTGAGTTCACCACAATGTAATAGACGCACATTCTTTTTTTCAGAGATTATTTTTTCAGCATCGTGGCTAACGCTAGGGGCAATAATCACCTCGACAAATTGGCTATCGACGATAGCCTTAGCGGTGATGGCATCTAGCTCGCGATTAAAGGCAATAATGCCACCAAAGGCCGATTCGGGGTCTGTCGCAAAAGCTTTTTTGTAGGCTTCTAATAAGTTGCTATCAACAGCAACACCGCAAGGGTTTGCGTGTTTTACAATCACGCAGGCGGGCTGGTCAAACAACTTGACGGTTTCTAGAGCCGTGTCAGTATCTGCAATATTATTAAAGGATAAAGCCTTGCCTTGAAGTTGTTTGGCTGTCGCGACACTATTACTTTTCTCCGCCGATACATCGCTCTCGATATAAAAAGCGCTATTTTGATGGGGATTCTCACCGTAACGCATATCTTGAGATTTAATAAACTGAGTGTTAAACGTCCGCGGAAACTCATCATTGCCTCCGGGTACTAAGCGCCCAAAATAATTGGCAATCATACCGTCATAAGCTGCGGTATGTTCGTAGGCTTTAACGGCAAGGTTAAAGCGAGTCGCATGACTGGTGCAGCCATTGTTACTTTTCATCTCATCAATAACAGTCGTATAGTCGCCGGCATTAACAATAATGTTTACAAATGCATGATTTTTCGCCGCTGCACGCACCATGGTAGGCCCACCAATATCAATGTTTTCAATAGCATCTTCTAGTGTGCAGTTGGGTTTGTTAACTGTCTCGGCAAAGGGGTAGAGATTGACAATAACCATATCGATAGCGTCGATATTATGCGCTTGCATAACGGCATCGTCCTGTCCGCGACGAGCCAGAATACCGCCATGTATTTTAGGGTGTAGAGTTTTGACACGGCCATCCATCATCTCTGGAAAACCCGTGTGGTCAGATACTTCGATGACTTCAATGTTGTGCTCGCGGAGCAGGCGATAAGTGCCGCCTGTTGATAATAGCTCGACATTGAAAGCGCGGAGTTCGATAGCGAGCTCTATAATGCCTGTTTTGTCGGAGACACTAATTAGTGCGCGTTTGATGGCTTGAAAATTTTCAGATGGTGTTGACATGATGAGAGTCGTGTCCTTAATGACGGATTATGAATATGATAAAAGTTAGTGGTATTTTTCAAAGATTCTGTTGCTCAAAGAGACTGTTATTTTAAGAGTTCTGCCGTCAAAAACGCTGACGGTAAAATAAAGCTCAGATCGCTATGATTTTAGTTCGCCTCATAGGTGGATCGCCTAAAATTGAACATAGAGCTCAACATAATTATTTTATCGCCTGCTGTTTATAAACTAAGGCAGGCCTTGTCTAATCTGCTTTGCTTGTGCTCAGAGCAAAGGTCCTCGAGGCAAAATTTCTATTGGGTAAAGGTATCGGTATCAATAAAAAAGGGATGAACTTTATAGTTCATCCCCTTGAGGGCTTTGTTAGCGAATTACAGGAGGCTGTAACGTTTTAATTTCTTACGTAAAGTGCCTCTGTTTAAGCCAAGCAATTCAGCTGCTTTGGTTTGATTTTGACGTGTATTCTTCATTACTATTTCAAGTAAAGGCGCCTCTACTTCCTGAAGCACCATATCGTATACATCGGTAACAGACTGCCCATCTAAATGACGAAAATAGTTTTCCATGGTTGATTCAACACTACTTCTAAGTGATTGCTCTTGAACCTGGTCATGAATTGTAGAAACGGCGGGAACGTCCTGTTTGTTCAAAGTGCTATCTAAAGCTATAGTTTCTGCTGAGCTCATGCTGCTTTGTCCTCTATGGTTGCTAGTATCTCAAAATATGATGCAAGTACATCGTATTGTTCTTGAGCGGATTCGATGTTATTAAATGTTCGTCTAAATGCCTTATGATAATCGCTATTAATGGTTGTTTTTTGTCGGTGTTGGTCACTAGCTAACTTTTCTTGGGTCTGTAAATACCAAGCGACGTGCTTACGTGCAATTCTAGCACCCATTAGCTCTCCATAAAAATCATGTAATGAGCGAATGTGAGTATTTAGTACTATTTCTACTTCATTAAGCGTCGGTTCGGCTAACTTCTCACCCGTCGCTAAAAAGTGATTGATTTCTCTAAACAACCATGGATTTCCCTGTGCTGCTCGACCAATCATAACGGCTTTGGCGCCAGTAAGTTCGAGGACTTTCTGTGCCTTTTCAGGTGATGTTATATCGCCGTTGGCAAAAACTGGGATATTAACCACATCGACAATAAGTGCAATAGTATTGTATTCAGCCTCGCCTTTAAACGCACAAGCTCTTGTTCGCCCATGAACCGCTAACGCTTGTATGCCAGCATCTTCAGCTATTTTAGCTATAGTGACGGCATTTCGGTTGTCTAGATCCCATCCTGTTCGGATCTTCAAGGTTACCGGCACATCAACTGCTTGAACCACGGATGTTAAAATCTGTTTTACCAACTTTTCATCTTGTAATAATGCTGAACCCGCGGCTTTTTTACAGACCTTTTTAGCGGGGCAACCCATGTTGATATCAATAATTTGTGCGCCTAATATAACATTTGCGCGTGCGGCATTGGCCATCACTATAGGGTCATTACCTGCCAATTGGATTGAACGAGGCTCATCGTCAGAGTGCGCAAGGCGTTGAATACTCTTTCGCGTATTCCACAAACTAGTATCAGCGGTCACCATTTCAGAGACGACAAGACCGGCACCTAGTTTTTTACACAACTGCCTGAAAGGTAAGTCAGTTACCCCTGCCATTGGCGCTAAAATTGTTGGGTTGTGAATAGCCCAATTGCCTATTTTGAACATAAGATGTGTAGATGATTATTGATAGTAAGTAGTTAATAAAACTAAGTTAACGAATGCTTGATGGCAAGAGGCGCTGTGTTTTAAAACACCACACCAAGCCAGACTCTATAATGACACACTAACCCTTTGACGTGAAAGCCAAAAGATAACAAAAACTATATGCTTGTTAGTTTTTGTTATCTTTTGGTCTTGCTGGCACAACCGTGAGCTGGTAATTAACGGCGCTATCACCTGGGTCAACTATTTCAATCGACAATTGAATAGGCTGATTGTTAGCCATTTCTCTTGCGCCGGCAAGCTCGCCACGTAAATATTCGTTAGGTTCTAACTGTCTGCTGGCAACGAGTTGATCGTTAATATCGTTAAACTCTAGCTGTAAGGCCGGAAAGGCTTGACTAAATTGAGCGTTGTTAATCAAAATCGCATCAATTATGAGTGCATTTTGCTGGCGTGGGTGACTTCGCACTATCAAGTTAGTCGTACGTATTTGTTGAGTGTCAAGCAATGGCGGTAAGCTGCAGCCAACTAGGTTGCAAGCATAGCTGAAAAATGGACGATAGCTTGGATGTTTACTTAAAGTATCAAAGCGCAAAATAGCAATTTGTAATAGCAATAAAAGACCAGCAATAATAGCCCCCGCGCGCCATAACCAGCGCTGCGCACTTGGCGAGGAAAAATCCATCATCTCCACGGGTGCGGGCTCTATGTTGGCCAAGTAGTTTTTGGAGTCATCTTGATAGTGTGTGCGCGACGACATGGCGTTATCAATAGCATCGTCACTGATAGATGCTTGTGGTTTAAGTATCTCTGTATCTGCGTTGTTGTCTATATCAGACTCAAGAGATGAGGGCTTGTGAGAATCTGACGTTTCAGTCTCAGCACTGACGCTATTTTGATCGAAATACAAGGCCCCAGAGTTATCTGCTTCGCTGCCGTCATCGTTATATATATCTAAGTCTATTTGACTGTAGTCAGGGTTTTGCTTATCGTCGCCATCATCAAAATCATCTAACATATATGACGGTTCAATTTTTACTTCGTAACCGTCATTGAGTTCTTCGTTATGATTGGTGGAATTATTTTTAACTGATTTAGGTTCTGGTCTAGGTTCAGTTATAAAATGTGTTTTGTCTTCATTTTCTTCTTCTTCAAGCTCGGCTAGCATTCTCACTGCCCAGCTTTCATCGGCGCTTTCGCGTCTGTGTTCTTTGACTTCATTTAACTTTCGATCAAATAAGCTGGTTTTGCTGTTATTGTTTTTCGAGTCGAGATCAAAGATATCACCATCGAGATCAAGCCTGTTTTGTTCGTTGTCATCGGTAATTAATACATCGTCGAGATCAGTTGATGCAATTGCTTCTGGCTGAGGCTGTTTAGCCGCGGGGTTTTTACTTGTCGCCTCGACTGTGCCCGGGTCTCCAGCGGGCTTGCCGCTTACTGGTACTTTGATAGGAAATTTTTCAGTTGGGTTAATGGCCACTTTTGAAGAGGCTTCATCAACAGCATTAGCAGTTGTGTGTAGTAGCTCTTTTGGAACAGTTGATGTCTTGGCTTCTTCTTGGTCAGGGAGCTTTATTTTTAAACTCGCCTCTTTGCGAGCATCGTGATCAACAGCCTTAAACACTGCCAAACAAGACCCACAGCGAACTTGTCCATCGGCGACTGCTAGCTGGTTAAGCGTAACGCGAAATGCGGTATTGCACTGAGGGCAACGAGTTACAATATCTTCAGAGTTGCTCATGTATTGGCCGTCATGTTTCTATTGTTAGAATACTTGTTATTTTAAGTCTAGTATAGTTTAGAGCAGTTGTAGAGGATAATAAACACTCCTGTAGACATAGTAATGGCGAGATAACGACTAAATACTATTGATAACGTAAGCCCGCTAGCCTAACCCATTCCTCTTTTTCAGCTGTTACTTCAAATTTTATATAATCGCTGTAAGCTTGCTTTACGGTTTCTGCTTGCTCGGCCAAAATCCCCGATAAGCAAATCGCGCCACCGACTCGCACATGTGCAACTAAGGTTTGTGCCAGCTCGACTAAGGGGCCAGCAAGAATGTTTGCAATGACTATGTCAGCTTGATTAGAGTTCTCTAATTTAGCGGTTGAGGTGTTGGGCAATTTTTCAAAGGCCCTAGGAAGATAGACGGGAAATCGTGTCTTATCAAGATTGTTGCGAATCACGTTTTCGTGAGTAGCCGTTAAAGCTTGTGGATCTATGTCTATTCCGGCAACTTTTTTTGCCCCTAGTAAGAGCGCTGCAATACCTAAAATACCTGAGCCACAACCATAGTCAATGATGTGCTTGTCCTCAAAATTTTGATTGGCCAGCCATTGCAGACATAAAAATGTGGTGGGATGGGTGCCAGTTCCAAAAGCGAGGCCTGGATCGAGTAACAGGTTAGTGGCTTTGGGGTCGGGTGGTGTCTTCCAGCTTGGGCAGATCCAAAGGTTGTGTGCACACTGAATCGGGTGGTAGTTATCCATCCACTCGCGCTCCCAATCTTTATCTTCTAGCTGCTCCCAGCGAAACTCAGGCGGGGGTGACATTTGTTGCGCAAGCAGGCCGCCTATTCTGTCAATATTACAGCCCGCATCAAATAAACCGGTCAATCGCGAGCTATCCCAAAGGGGTGTTTTTCCTAAAGCTGGCTCTAAGATAGGTTTTTCTTGCTCACCGTGGGGGACATATTCTTGAAAAGTAACAGATACGGCGCCAGCTTTAATAAGGCAATTTTCAATGTTAGTAATATTTTCTCGCGAGGTCTCTACAATAAGTTGTAACCAAGGCATAGCAATTCTTCAGGTGCAAGGTGAGGTTTAAGATAATGTTTTACTGCTAGAAGTAGCGCAAAAGCAGTGATGCAAGCAATGCCACGAATAACACTGTCAATCATCTTGTAGAGACATAGAATATCAGTTCGTAGATGAACTAATATTCTATGTAGTGATAACTAAAGGCCTAATTTTCGTTCTAGGTAATGAATGTTAACGCCACCTTCCATAAATGCCTCATCTCTAACGAGTCGTTGCTGTAGTGGAATATTAGTGCGAATGCCTTCGATGACCATCTCGTCCAGCGCATTGCGCATTCGTCTTAGAGCTATTTCACGTGTCTCTCCATGAGTGATTACTTTAGCGATCATTGAGTCGTAATTTGGCGGTACGCTATAGCCACTGTAAAGGTGGGAATCTACGCGCACACCAAAGCCGCCAGGAGGATGATAAGTTGTAACGGTACCGGGGCAAGGCATAAAGGTTTTTGGATCTTCCGCATTGATGCGGCACTCAAAAGAGTGACCTCGAATCACAATATCCTCTTGCTTAAGTGATAGTTTTTCACCGCAACAGACACGAATTTGTTCTTTAATAAGATCGACCCCTGTCACCATTTCAGACACGGGGTGTTCTACCTGAATGCGCGTATTCATCTCGATAAAGTAAAAGCCACCATCTTCATATAGAAACTCAAAGGTTCCCGCGCCGCGATAGCCAATATCAACACAAGCCTTTATGCAAGAGTCATAGACTTTCTGGCGAGCCGCGTCGGGGATGTGTGGCGCTGGAGCTTCCTCAATCACTTTTTGATGGCGACGTTGTAGCGAGCAGTCGCGATCGCCTAAATGAATCGCGTTGCCTTGCCCATCTGACATCACTTGGATTTCGACGTGGCGAGGGTTTTGCAAAAACTTCTCGAGGTAGACCGTATCGTCACCAAAAGCGGCGCCGGCTTCTGCTTTGGTAATATGAATAGAGTTTATTAGTGCCGAGGCCTTCTCTACAACACGCATGCCGCGACCACCGCCACCCGATGCGGCTTTAATGATAACGGGGTAACCGATTTTCTCGGCCATATCTAAGCAGTATTGAGTGTCTTCGGGAAGTGGTCCATCCGATCCAGGTACCGTCGGTACGCCGGCTTTTTTCATGGCCTCAATAGCGCAGACTTTGTCACCCATTAGGCGAATAACATCGGCATCGGGTCCAATAAAGATAAAGCCACTTTTTTGTACTTGCTCGGCAAAGTTGGCGTTCTCAGCTAAAAACCCATAACCCGGATGAACCGCAACTGAGTCAGTAATCTCCATGGCACTGATGATCGAGGGGATATTTAGGTAGCTTTCCGATGATGGGTTGGGGCCAATACAAATAGCCTCATCTGCCAGTCGAACATGTTTTAGATGGCTATCAATTTTAGAGTGTACAGCGACAGTTTTGATATCCATCTCTTTACAGGCGCGTAGTATCCGCAGTGCAATTTCACCACGGTTAGCAATTAGCATTTTCTTAATCATTTAAATGGGCTCTCTAGCAGGCCTTTTTAACAATATACGCTTAGTTAAAAGGGCAGTTGTTGTTAAGAAATAGTCACAAGTGGTTGATCAAACTCAATAGGATCTCCATCTTTTACTAATATTGATCCGATCACTCCGGCTTTATCTGCTTCTATTTGATTCATCATTTTCATGGCTTCGATGATGCAGATAACGTCGCCGACTTTGACTAGTTTGCCAACCTCTATAAACGCTGCCGAACCCGGGCTTGGTGAGCTGTAATAGGTGCCTACCATCGGTGATTTAACGACATGGCCGCTGAGGCTCTCGGCACTTGCTTCTTTGGGTGCTTCAACGCCAACAGGTGCTAACGGAGCAGGTGCGGGTGCGGGCATATATGCCGGCGCATATTGTGCTTGTTGAGCCATCAGCATATTTGCTGCAGCACCACCGCGGCTTATACGAACCGACTCTTCGCCTTCTTTTATCTCGATCTCTCCAATATCAGATTCTTCGAGTAGTTCGATCAGTTTTTTTATTTTGCGAATATCCATCTACTTTCTCTCTTGGTGTTTTTTGATGTAGTCATCTTTTAATGGTAAATGTTTAAGCGGTAATGCTTGTTATGATTTCTTAAGCTGTGCCAGTGCGGCGTCAAAGGCAAGCTGATAGCTATGAGCACCAAAGCCACTAATAACACCCTGTGCAATGTCAGAAAAATAGGACTGTTTACGAAAATCTTCGCGTTTATGCACATTTGACAAATGCACTTCAATGAAAGGAATCTCAACTGCGCTAAGAGCATCTCTAATCGATACGCTGGTATGGGTAAATGCCGCCGGGTTTATAATAATAAAGTCTGTGTTATTAGTTCGAGCTAAATGAATGCGTTCAACCAGCTCGTGCTCTGCATTGCTCTGAAGTATGTCTAGCTGGTGATTATTTAACTTGGCTTTGTGAAGCAGGTCGTTATTAATATCATTGAGTGTGGTCTTGCCATAAACCTCGGGCTCGCGCGAACCTAAAAGATTTAGGTTGGGTCCGTGGAGAACAAGAAGTTTAGCCATTTATAATTCCGAGTGAATATAGCTGTAGATTGTGTGAAAACACTTTATTGTTTTTATAACTTAAGCATAGTGTGCCGCAAAAAAAAACAATTGTCTACAAAGAACGCTAAAACTGTTATTTGAGTGACTTTTCGCCGAAGTTAAGAGAATTTAACGGCAATAAGTACAATTAAATGTATTTTTACGATTGCTTTTTTACACGTTGACGACAAATACCGTGTATTTTGCCAACGTTATCGATTAAGTTTGTGATTTTCTAGGGAAAGTAGCCTATTTAGGCCTTAAATGTTGATAACGTGTCGATAAAATACGTCAAATCTCTTTGAGCGCACTATTGAAGCCGCTCGGCGTTAATATTTGGGGTAAAACGATGGGGGCTTTGCCGGCTTCTGCAGGAAACAATAAATACAATGGCACCCCACCGCGCTTATGTTTTTCGAGCAGTTTGGTTATCTGCGGATCATAATTTGTCCAATCGCCCTTTAATAGTGTGATATCTTTAGCTTTCATTGCCGCTAATGTACTTTCGGTAAAAACAACTTTTTCGTTGGCAAGGCAAGTAATGCACCAGTCAGCGGTTAAGTTAATAAAGACCGCTTTGCCCGCGTCACGTAAGCTTGCTAAACGCTTTTCGTCGTAAATTTCCCATGTGGAGTTATTTGCCGTCGATGCGCGCAACGGCTCCTGCTGGCTCGCATGCAAGCTAAGTGCAGCAATAACCGCAATAGTTGCCGCGCCGGTAGCGGGCAAGAAACGCGTTGATTTTTGGCCTAGCCAGTAGATGAAAATAATCGCCAAGCCACCAAAAATAACCAAGGCGGTTATGTTTGGCCCTAATTGACGGCTCAGTACCCATAACAACCATATCGCAGTGATATATAAGGGGAAGGCCAGTGCCTGTTTGAACGTCTCCATCCAAGCGCCAGGTTTGGGTAAGAGTTTGTTGAGTGAGGGAATATAACTTAGTAATAGCAGTGGTAGTGCCATACCAAAGCCGAGACTTGCAAAAATAAGCAATGCAATCGACCAAGGCTGAGTAATCGCAAAGCCTAGCGCAGGCGCCATAAATGGAGCAGTGCATGGGCTCGCAACAACGGCTGCGAGCACGCCAGTAAAATATGACTGCGAGAGCCCCGAACCCTGGGTTAAGCTTTGTCCCGCACTCATCCAGCGTGCGCCGAGTGTAATAAAACCCGATAAAGACAGGCCCATTACAAAAAATAGATAGAACAACACTGTTACAAAACCCGGAGATTGCAGCTGAAACCCCCAGCCAGCTGCTTGGCCCGCAGCGCGAATAGCCAACAATAACGCCGCAATAGCAACAAATGTAGAAATGGCACCCAAAGTATAACTCCAGCCTTGGATGCGATGATTAGCATTGCTGTTGGCAAGAGCGAGTGCTTTCAATGAGAGCACCGGTAACACGCAGGGCATCAGGTTTAAGATGGCGCCGCCGATGATCGCAAATGCAATCATGTATAAAATAGTACTAATCGATGAATTTGCACCATTAACATCGCCATCAACCGCGGCGGTGACGATTTTATTGCTAAGTTGATTGTTCTTGGGGTCAATGATGACTGGGCTAATGCCATCGCTGTCGATGCTAAAGCGTTCAGTTTGTGGCGGGTAGCAAAGGCCAGCATCAGCGCAGCCCTGTGATACCACGGTTAATTCATAGCCTGGATGATTGGGTAGTTGGTCTTGATCGATGCTAATTTTTGCTTGGCGATAGTGTTTTTCGACATCTTTTTCAAAAATTTGGTCGTACTCAATAATTCCCGTTGGAAGATTAACCGCAATCGCTTGATTGTTAATGGATACTTTGAACTGTTCGCCATATAGATAGTACTTGTCGGCAATAAGCCAACTAAGTTCCAGACCATTATTGTCCGACAACTTAGATACCGTTAGTTTATAAGCCTCTTCCACGCGTAAAAAGACTTCGTCGGTAGCGACATCATCAAGACTAAATTCTTGTTCTAAGTCCTTTAATGTACTCAAAGTGTTAGCATTAGAGCTGACGCTGGAGCTACCACTAGCGCCATTGTTTAATAAATCGTCTAGTGAGCTGGCACTGCTAAGCTGGCTTGCAAAAAAAGCATTAAATAGGGTAAAAATAAGGGCTATAGTGGTGAGTCGTCGATAAGTCATAATTTCAAATTAATTAATGTCTAAGTTGGCGTTTGTGACAGCATTTATTAATGATAGTTGCCGCTACATTTTTTAGGGCTATTATTACTTTGAAGCACGAGATAATTGAGTGTGGATAGGCAGCAAAAGTAATAATAGAATCAAGCAAATTATAGCGTTAAATGTAGCATTTAGATATTGCGCTTGGCTAAATGATTCTAGGGTATTAGTCATGTAGGTTAAGTGGTGTAGCCCAAGTATCCTAGGCTGAGTCTACAAAATATAAAGCAAAGCATCTGTGAACAGTTGAATAAATTACCCAATTAAGGTGGTAGTAATGATTAAGTCGGCGACACAAGTTTGTATTTTAATGACGCGCATGGTCTGTCTGTTGGTGTTGATAGGTTTGCCAGTTCATGCCAGTGCCTCTATCGAATTAGCAATAGATGAGCTGCTAGTAAAGGCCGATATAGATTTAGCGGCAGATCGTCTGATGCAACCGATAAGTAGTAATGCTGTCGACCGCTACCGAGCTGTTTTATTGCTCGATAAAACCAATCAGCGCGCGGCTTTGGGCTTGCGTAACAGCGTTGCGCGTTATCTAGCGCTAGCCGAGTCACAAAAGCTAAGAGGTGAATATAAGAGGGCGCTTAACCTGGTAGCGAGTGCTGAGGTAATTAATGGTAAATCGATAAAATCAACGGCAATGAAGCAAAGCATCAAAGCCCTACAGCGAGCTAACCGGCTGGTCATTAACAAACCCAAAAAAGTGCCTTTTGCTAAAAAAGCAAACCCGCTACAGACTGTTTTCAATTTAAATCTAGCCGATTTGTCTGCTCGAAATGAAAACATAAAAAATCAACTGGCAGCGCTTGCCAGCCGCGTGCAAGAGTCAAAAGAGTACGTGTTAATTTATGCGCGTAACGATGCAGAAGGCCGCTGGGTCTATCAGCAAATGCGTGAAGCGAGTGAAGATTATCGACTGCGTGGCAATATCAAGCGACATAAAAAGCCGCGGATTGTGTTGGATGCGCCACTGGAATAACTGTTTCAATAAGTAAAAACTTAAATCGAAATGAGTCAAAGAATATTTTTTTGGTTTTGATATTATGTTGTACCCGCACTTTTTTATTTAATATGATGGTTCGGCAATCATCTACTGGCTCAACTAGTTCATTGTTTAACTAATAAGCTAAGCATAAAAAATAAAGGTAGAAACCGCTAGCGCATGGGTGGTGAGTACATGAGCCCTCCGCGAGTCCAGAGGTTATTTAAACCTCGCTGCAGCCCAATTTTTGAATTGGCGCCCACATTGCGGTCAAAAATTTCTCCGTAATTACCCACCGCTTTTAAAATACGATAGACCCATTCGTCATCGAGTCCCAGCGGCTTGCCGATTCCAGGCTCGGCGCCCAATAAAAATCGAATGTTAGGGTTGTCACTGTCTTGTTTTAGACGATCAACATTATTTTGGGTGATGCCTATTTCTTCCGCCTCGATAGTGGCGTAAAGGGCCCAGCGCACAATATCGCGCCACTGACTATCGTCATCGCGGACTGAAGGTCCCAGCGGCTCTTTGGAGATGTTGTCGGTTAATAAAATATAAGATTTTGAATTGATGGCGTTTTCGCCAATTAACGAGCTAAGAATTGACAGATCTGTAGTGTAGAGATCACATCTGCGCGCAAAAAAACTATCTTCTGTGGCGGCAGTCGAGATAAATTCAAGAATTTCTATATCCAAGTTATGCTGAGATATATAATTTTTCATGTTGAGGAGCGATGTGGTGTTTTTTTCTATGCAGACAGACGTCCCAGCATCAAAATCTCTGAGCGAGGTTTTATTGCCGTCTTTCCATGCAATAAAACCTTGCCCATCGTAAAAATTAATGCCGGTAAAGTCGATGCCTAAGCTAACATCTCGGGTATATGTCCAAGTCGTGTTGCGAATGAGCACATCAATCTCACGATTTTGTAGGGCCGTAAAGCGCACACTTGCGCTAAGAACGAGGTAATCGACCTTATCTTGATCTTTGAGAACGGCGGCGGCTAAGGCTTTGCAGTAGTCTGCATCTAGTCCTGCCCATTGGCCTTTGTCGTCAATTCTGGCAAACCCAGCGGACCCACCCCTAACGCCGCATAAAAGCTGGTCGCGCTCAATGATGTCATTCAGTGTGCTGGCGCTAGATAACGAAGCTAAACTTAAAAGATATATCGCTATGATATAACAGACGAAAAATTTCACTGAAGTCATCAATATATTCTCTTAATTTTCGAATTAGACTACACTTTAACAATATTATAGTTGATAAAAGCTCGGTAGCCATCTTGATCCTAAGAATTCTACTTAAATGAACCTTGTGAACGCTTTTTTGATCTACTGGCAATTATCGGTTGACGGCGTCATTTAAGTGATAGTTTGTGAAGATTTAGTGAATTTCTGCGCCTTGGTTTCGGGTAGGTAACTCCAATGTATTTATGAAGAACGTTAGTTTTTGGCAGGAATTTAGTATTAGTACGCGCTTGGCCGGTAGTTTTGGTATCGCAGCGCTCTTCACCATACTCGCTAGTGGCCTGGGTATTTTTACGTTTATTCAAAGTACCCAGTCATTAAAAACATTAACAACTGACTATCTACCTTATCTCACATCTGCCCACGAGCTCGCTATAAGTTCTAGAGCTATATCCGCCAGATCATTAGATTTGATCAACTCACGCAATCAATCTACCCGTCAATCGGTTGTAGATCAGATTGATGATGAGTTTCGATTGATGACCGAGTTAATTGAGGAGCTAGCTCCTTCAGGTATCGAGAGCCTTGGCACCATTCTTATCACCAAACAAAATTTACGGGATGGCTTTCAGCAGCTTAATACTTTGATTGAACGACAAATCGTTAGGCAAAAAAGAAGTGCTAAGGTATATCGTGCCCTGATCCGATTGGCAAAAAAAAGAGATGAATACTTTAATTCTCTCGTGAATGCAGATGTCGATGGCGCCAATATAAAATTGTCTCCTACCCTAGAGAAATTAGATCTGCTCACTCGGTCGCTATCAAACATACTCTCATCGACTCCTAGTTTGACAAAAGTAGCACAGCTGACCTATGTTGAAAGAAACGCTCGGCAGAACTTTGCAGAAACATCGATCATCATTAGTAACTTATCCGCATCTGAACTTAAAACCAATATATTACCTTTGCTGTCACTCTGGCAGTCGTTAGCAAAAACCGATGACAATATCTTTACGCAAAGAAAAGCCGAGATAGAAGGCATGGAAGACATTAGCTTAAAAGCAAAAGTTTATGCCAGAGATTCAAAATGGCTAGTGGCTGCAGCCCACGCTGTCATTGGTGAGGTCCAGTCTAGTGTCAATAATTCTTCTGAGAGAATAGGTTCTCAGTTTCAACTTAACGGCATCGGATTACTTCTGATTGCATTGTTATGTGTTTTTTCAGCTATTTTTTTGGCAATCCGCATAGGAAGAAATATAGGCACACGTATCGAAATACTACAGCATAGTATGGAGTTACACGCTCAAGGTAAGCAGGCTGAGGTTCCACTTGAAGGCAGTGATGAAATTGGCAAAATGGCGACAGCGCTTAGAGTTTTTATCAGCACCATAAAGCAGCGAGAAAGTGAGCTGAAAAATACGCATGAGGATCTATATTTAAATCTTTCAGAACTTGAGCTTGCACAGCGAGCACTCGTCTATAGTGAGCAACGATTTAAAGATTTTGCAAGAGTGTCTGCAGATTGGTTTTGGGAAGTGGATGTTAACCTGCGTTTTATTCTGGTGCAGGGTAGCACTTTAGGTGCAGCGGGTATCTCACCTAAAAACCTATTAAGTCATAGCCTTAAAGAGGTGTTGCCCAAGCAAAACTATGCGGCTATTGACCAATATCTTTTAGACAGAGTGGCATTTGAGAATGTGGAGTTATCATGGCCTATGGGTAAGAATAGGGTGATCTATTTTCATGTCAGTGGTAAACCATTATTTAATAGCAATGGTGACTTTGACGGTTTTCGTGGAACCGGATCGGATATCACTAAGGCTCACGAGTTATCTAAAAAGCTATTTTATCAAGCGAGTCACGATTCGTTAACGGGACTAATCAATCGCAATGCCTTTGAACAATATTTACAGACGGTCATTGATAACAGCGAGCGCAATAGTGTCGATAATGTTATTTTTTATATAGATTTAGATCACTTTAAAATAGTCAATGATAGCTGTGGTCACATGGCGGGAGATGAGCTCCTCAAAAATATGAGTGAACTGCTCAAAGATAATGTGCGCAAATACGACACGGTTGCGCGTCTGGGCGGTGATGAATTTGCCATTGTTCTTGAAAAATGTAGCCGTGAAAAGGCAACAGTAATCGCTAATAAATTGTTACAGGCTGTTTCTACCTATTGCTTTGAGTGGGAGGGTCAGACTTTTCGTATCGGCGCTAGCATTGGCCTAGTATTATTCTCACGCTTGCCAAAAGATATCAACGAAGTCTTAAAAGTGGCTGATGCCGCTTGTTATGCGGCAAAAAACTCGGGCCGAAACCGCGTACATGTGCACCAATAGCAGAGCTTTGATGCTAGCGCATGTCTTCGCGATCATTAAGGACTATTTTTTGGTGTCGGGTGCTAAGTGTTAGATTTTAGACGCTAACCATCAGGTCTAGTTCTCGTTTAGTTTAGCTTTTAACCCCACATTGGTTTATTTTTAATGACGCTCTAGTCTTAGTTGCGTTCTATTTTTAGTGGCTATCAATTTTTAATGACTATTATTTTATCAAGCTTTATCAAGCTTTATTAAGGTCTAGTTGCTTGTTAGTTTAATAAATCCATCCAGATTAAGGAACATTAACAGTCTGCCAAGAGGCATCGACTTGCCAATTGGATATCCATTTAGGTATCTCGGCTGCAGGCATGGGTCGAGCAATACCGTAACCTTGCCCTAATTCACAGCCTAGTTGCAATAACGCCACGCCATGAGCGACAGTTTCTACACCCTCGGCAAGGACTTCGCGCTTGAATGCTTTAGCGAGACCGACGATGCCTTCAATTATGACTAAATCATCGGCATCTAGCAGCATGTCGCGTACGAAGCTCTGATCGATTTTAATCAAGTAGGCTGGCAGGCGTTTGAGATAGGTCAGTGATGAATAGCCTGTGCCAAAGTCATCAAAGGCAAAGCGTACACCAAGCTTATGGCAT
>JBLIFG010000027.1:0-30288 GCA_047633635.1 Cellvibrionaceae bacterium
AACTCTTTTACAAAGCGTCCGATAAGCATTCTGACTTGAGCGGCCATTGCATACAAAAAGCCTCCGCCGATCAGTAATAAGCCAATCAGTGTGACAATTTCTTGAGAGAGTGAGGGCTTTAATAACTGGTTGGCACTATACATAACCACCAATCCCCAAAAAAAGATAACAACCCCAAGTTTAAAGCGCGGAAATATTTTCTCTGCGGGTGTCGCAAAATATTCGTAAAGTGTTTTTTTCCAGTTTTTATTTCGTAGCCGCTTAATAAGCTGCATTACCTTGGCCTATCTTGACGATTGTTAACTTCAGTATAGACAATTTTGAGGTTTTGGAAAATATCATGAGAAGCTAATGAGTGATGTCAAACAGATATACCCTAGGTTATTGTTGCCAAGTTTTAGAGGCTTCTTGATCGCTAGTTTTAGCTTCAACCCAATATTCTGAATCGCTGGTAATGGCCTTCTTCCAAAAAGGTGCGTCGGTTTTCAGAAAATCCATAATAAATTCACAAGCGTGAAAGGCGGCTTTACGATGAGCGCTATTGATACCGACAAAGACTATCTGTTCGCCAAGGTGCATAGGGCCTATTCTATGGATGATACGAGCATTAATAATGGGCCAGCGCTGTGCGGCTTGTTCACAAATACGGGTTAATGCTGTTTCTGTCATACCGGCAAAATGTTCTAAAAATAGCGCCTCGCCACGGCCATCATCAAACTCGCGAACCAACCCACAAAAAGTCACAATGGCACCGATACTAGGGGCATCATTACACAGGATCTGATATTCCTCACTCTGAGAAAAATCGTCGGTTTGGATAGAGATAGATAACTTCATAATAGCTTCATGTTAGCCACCAGTAACCGGTGGAAAAAAAGCAATCTCATCGCCGTCGCTAATCGCTGAATGGTCGCTGCCCATTTCTTGATTAATAGCGATTAACACGGTGGGCTTAGATATTGTTGTCTGCCAAGGTTCGCCTCGGCTAGCTAAAGCTGCGCGCACATCACCTGCAGTTTTAAACTTATTGTGCCATTCGAGGCTTTCATTATCACAGCTAAGTTGGTCTCGAAGACTTGCAAAATATCGCAGTTGTAGCATGGTCGTTGTCTACTGGTTGATTAATGAAAGGGTTGGCAGCGCAATCGTTAGACTACTAATAAATTTGGTTAAGTTGCTTGCCAATCTCCTGACTTGCCACCGTTTTTTTCAAGCACGCGAATACCTTGGATACTCATCGTTTTATCAACCGCTTTACACATATCATAAATCGTTAATGCGGCAATACTTGCGGCGGTTAAGGCTTCCATTTCTACACCCGTTTTACCTGCAAGTTTACATAAAGCGCGAATACCTACACGGTTATGCTCAGGTTGCGGGATTAAATCAACAGTGATTTTAGTCAGAGCCAGAGGATGACATAGGGGGATAAGGTCTGAGCATTTTTTAGCGGCTTGGATACCCGCAATGCGTGCCGTGGCAAATACATCTCCCTTAGCATGACCACCTTCAATAATTAACTGCAAGGTAGCGGGCAGCATGGTGATATAGCCTTCGGCAACCGCTTGGCGATTAGTGACAGTTTTGTCACTAATATCAACCATATGGGCTTGCCCATTACTATCAACGTGGCTCAATGTGCTCATAAATTCATGCTCATAACTAACGAGTACTAAGTAGGTGCAACCAGTAAATTTGTTAATATTTTACTGTAAATCTCACTTAAGGTATCAAGATCATCAATATTGACCGATTCATCAATTTGATGAATGGTTGCGTTGCATGGGCCTAGTTCCAATACCTGGCTACCGGTAGGTGCAATAAAGCGTCCATCTGAGGTTCCACCTGCGGTAGAGAGCACAGTATCGCGACCAGTGACGGCTTTTATAGCATCGACTGAAGCACTGACAAGCGCGCCCTTAGCCGTTAAGAATGGCTGACCGCTAAGGTTCCACTGAAGATCGTAGTTAATGTCCTTAACTAGGCCATGACGCGCTAAGATCGCCTCGGTTCTCGCTTCCAATGTTGCCGCTGTTAGCTCCGTTGAGAATCGAAAGTTAAAGATAATCTCAACTTCTCCGGGGATGACATTGGTAGCCCCAGTACCCCCATTAATATTTGATATTTGAAAGCTAGTTGCGGGGAAAGAATCATTGCCGTGATCCCACTGCTCATTTGCTAGCTCGGTGAGCACAGGGGCGATTTTGTGAATGGGGTTATCACCCAAATGCGGGTAGGCTACATGACCTTGCTTGCCCTTAACGATAAGTTTTGCGCCCAGTGAGCCACGACGACCATTTTTAATTGTATCGCCCACTAAACTTGTACTCGATGGCTCGCCGACAAGACACCACTGCAGATGAGTATTATTTGCCTGTAGCCATTCAATTACTTTGACAGTGCCGTTTTTTGCAGGTCCCTCTTCATCGGCGGTAATTAAAAAGGCTATTTGACCTTCGTGATTTGGGTATTTCGTAATAAAATCTTCACAGGCAGTAATCATTGCCGCGAGGCTGCCTTTCATATCGGCGGCACCGCGACCATAGAGCATAGAATCTTTGATCGTGGGTATAAACGGCGGCGTTTGCCAATCGCTCTCGCGACCTGTAGGTACAACATCAGTATGGCCGGCAAAACAAAAAATAGGTGCACTAGCGTTACTTTCGCCACCTTTATTTGCAG
Organism: Cellvibrionaceae bacterium; assembly: GCA_047633635.1. Classification (GTDB taxonomy): domain Bacteria; phylum Pseudomonadota; class Gammaproteobacteria; order Pseudomonadales; family Cellvibrionaceae; genus CANLBN01. The sequence continues at coordinate 2,683 of JBLIFG010000027.1, forward strand.
TGCCGTTGCGTATTGCCCATAAGTTCTCTACAGCCTCTGAGCCTTCACCAAAATTGAGTGTTTTACAGCTAAAGCCAAGGGCCTCTAAGCGAGCGCGCATGATCGCTTGGCAGCCAAAATCTAGAGGGGTCACCGAGGCTCTAGACATGAGTTCAGTGGCTAGGCTCACGGTAGCTGATAAATTGACTGAGGCAGTGCTTGATGAATTAGTTGTTGGCATGGAGTTCTTCATTAAGTGCGATAGCGGTTTTATTTGTCTTACATTCAATCGCGCCACTGAGGGAATTACGTCTGAAAAGTAAATCAGATTTACTGGCAAGGTCGCGCGCTTTGACTTCTTTGACTAAATTGTTAGCGTCATCTAATAGATTAACTTTCGAGCCAGCGGTTACATATAGGCCAGCCTCTACAATACAGCGATCGCCAAGAGGAATACCAATGCCCGCGTTAGCACCTAGTAGGCACTCTTTGCCGACAGCAATAATAATATTGCCGCCGCCCGATAAGGTTCCCATGGTCGAGCAACCACCGCCTAAATCAGAGCCTGCGCCAACCACAACACCAGCAGAGATACGGCCTTCAATCATGCCTTTACCTAAAGTACCGGCATTAAAATTCACAAAGCCCTCGTGCATAACAGTGGTACCTTCACCAATGTAGGCACCGAGTCGAACTCGGGCAGTGTGGGCAATGCGCACACCAGATGGCACAACGTAGTTTGTCATTTTAGGAAATTTATCAACGCACTCTACGGTTAACGTGTTGCCAATTAAGCGAGATTTTAATTGCTGCTCGGGTAATTCATCGAGGTCAATAGCGCCTTTATTGGTCCAGGCAACGTTGGGTAGTACACCAAAGATACCAGAAATATCTGTCTCGTGAGGCTTAACCAAACGATGCGATAAAAGGTGTAATTTAAGATAGGCGCCAGGCACAGATGTTGGCGCTGTGTTTTCTGCAAAAAAGCTGAGTACAACAGGTCTTTTACTACTTGTCAGTTTTTCAGCAATCGAAGCTTGTTCGCTCTCTCCAGCACTACTTAATGCATTAGCTAAAGTTTTTAATTGTGAATGATTTAAGCGACAATCACTGGTGTCTTCTTCATTGCTAAGAATTAATTCGATAGCCTCGAAAAGAGCAGCCGATGGCTGAATGACAGGTTGTGGGTAATAAACCTCTAACCATTCATTTTTCTTGTTATGAGTGCCTACACCTAAACCAAAACAGTATGATTGTGACATTGTTGATCCTTAATTCATTCAGTAAAAATAAGTAGTTGCAGCTAATCCGACGTTAATTGCTGAGACTATTGTTTGTTGTGTTGATACGTATCATCGCTGTTATAAGAGCAGCGCTTGGTAATCAGCGTCTTTAAAACCGACCATAAGTTGTGTTTTAGTGGCTAATAGCGGGCGTTTAATCAGTGTTGGCGACGCCAATATAGCTGCAGTCGCCGTTTGTGCACTCATTGTATTTTTAACACTAGCATCTAGCGCTTTCCATGTTGTGCTGCGCTTGTTGATCAGGGTCTCCCAGCCAAGAGTGTCAATCCAAGTGCTAACTTGATCGGCACTGAGTCCATCGCTACGAAAATCATGGAATTGATAATCAACTTGATTTTGCTCAAGCCATTTGCGCGCTTTTTTAACGCTGTCGCAGTTTTTAATGCCGTATAAAGTGGTCATATGAAAGAGTATTTACGATGGTTGATGATGCATAAAATAGCGTTTAAATATGGCTTTAGGCCAAATAAATAAGAGCTTATTATAGCAGAGTTTCAGTGAAATAAGGTTTGTTAAAGACATTGGCGCGTTAGAGAAGCATACGCGATTGCACTTTATACAGAATTAAGTAGGTGGCCCATCTTTTCTTTTTTGCTTTTTAAGTAATTGTGTGTGCCTTTGTGAGGTTTGATTTCTACGGCAATTCTCTGTGCTATATCAATACCATTTTCACGCAGAGAAGTGATTTTTTTAGGATTGTTGGTTAACACATTGATGTGCGTAATATCGAGGTCTTTTAATATCATCGCAGCGGCATTAAAATTGCGAGCATCTTGATGGAAGCCTAGCTTTTCATTGGCATCAACGGTGTCATAGCCTTCGTCTTGAAGATTGTAAGCCTTCATTTTATTGACAATACCAATGCCGCGTCCCTCTTGACGCAGATACACAATAAGACCGCCATGCTTGGCGATATATGCCATCGCAAAATTAAGCTGATCACCACAATCACAGCGATGCGAAGAAAAAACATCTCCCGTCATACACTCAGAGTGAACGCGAACATTTGGTAGTGCAGTTTTGTGATCGGCCTCACCACTAGACATTAATACGACATGCGGGAAGTCGACAAACTCACTATCATAGGCGAGCATTTCAAAGTCACCAAAATCAGTTGGTAATGTAATCTTTACAAGTGGTTTCATTGTTGGGCTTTTTGAAAATGAAAGTGATTAATTATTTGAAAGGTTAATTGAATACGCGTGACAAGATTAATCATAATTCATAGATACTTAAAAGACAAACCTTACAGCACAGCGCTGAGTCATTTGATTGATATGAGTTCGCCGGCATCGGGACTTAGTAGGGACCTGATAACTGCTTAATAAACATTTGATAACTCTAGTGGGGACAAGAAAAGTAATGGCGAGTAAGAATTTATAGCGTTTAAAATTGCCACTATGGTTTTTTGATCTTTTTTGGTTTAGTACGATTGGGATAGCATGACCTACACATCGGACAAACTGTCCCGTCACAACCTCTGGCGCTACAGTACTCTCTGCCGTAAAAAATAATTTGTAAGTGCAACTTGCTCCAACTCTCGATAGGAAACAGTCGTTTTAGATCTTTTTCTGTTCTTACAACATTTTTGCCACTGGTTAAACCCCAGCGCTGAGCAAGGCGATGGATATGGGTGTCGACGGCAAAAGCAGGCACACCAAACGCCTGTGACATAACGACACTGGCAGTTTTGTGCCCAACGCCTGGCAGCTCCTCAAGCGCCGTCATGTCCTGGGGGACAAGGCCTTGGTATTTGTCGACCAGCATGCTTGAAAGCACCGATATAGCTTTCGATTTTTTAGGCGAAAGCCCACAGGGCCGGATGATAGCTTTAATGTCTTCGACGGCAACCTTTGCCATGTCAAAGGGATTATCTGCAAGGCGCCATAATGCCGGGGTGATTTTATTAACGCGCTCATCGGTGCATTGCGCCGAGAGTAAAACCGCAACTAGCAAAGTATAAGGGTCTTTATGATCTAAAGGCACCAGTACTTCGGGGTAGTGTGCCTCTAAGGTATTGAAAATATGGGTAACACGTTCTTTCTTCAACATAGTTTTTGCTACCATTATTTCAATATTCTATGGTCGTGAGCACTATTATGAGCTGAGTTTTAATGGATTAAAGAGCACTAACAAACGCTTTGATCCTATAAGCCGCTTGCTCACATTCCTCGATAGATGCCACTAAGGCCATGCGTACATGCTGCTTGCCTGGATTAATACCGTTAACTTCTCGGCTTAAGTAGCTGCCAGGTAAAACAGTAATATGCTGTTGTTCGAATAGTTGTCTGCAAAAAACTTCATCATCTATCGGAGTTTTCGCCCAAAAGTTGAAGCCAGCTTGAGGCTTTATTAGTGGCCATGTGTCTTTGAGAATGCTTTCAACTAAGGCAAATTTATCTCTATACAGACGTCTATTGCTAATGACATGATCTTCATCCTGCCACGCACTAATACTGGCTAGTTGAGCTGGCATTGGCATAGCGCAGCCGTGATAGGTTCGATAACTTAAAAACGATTTTATAATGCTCGCATCACCGGCAACAAATCCCGAACGCAGCCCCGGTAGGTTAGAGCGTTTCGATAAGCTGTGAAAAACAATACAGCGAGAATAATCATCTCGCCCAATTTCTGTACAAACTTCTAGCAAGCCTATTGGGGTATTTTCATCAGCCATATAAATTTCTGAGTAGCACTCGTCACTGGCGATAACAAAATCATATTTATCGGCAAGAGTGATTAATTTTTTATAGTCTTGCCTAGTAATGATCGAGCCTGTTGGATTGTTAGGCGAACAGATGTAGATAAGTTGGCAGCGGCTCCACTGTTGCTCGGTGATCGCGTCTAAATCAAGTTGATAGTCATTTCCTGGCAGGCAATTTAAGTAAAGTGGTTCGGCTCCTGCTAAAAATGCCGCGCCCTCATAAATTTGATAAAACGGGTTTGGCATTAAAACTAAAGGCTTTGTATTGCGATTAATAACGGTTTGAGCAAAGGCAAATAGTGCCTCGCGGGTGCCATTAACTGGCAATATGTGATGCTCGGCGGTGAGGCTGTTTTTAGTTAATGAAAAACGTACGGTTGCCCAATCACTGATAGCCTGGCGCAATTCGACAATGCCCTTAGTAGACGGGTATTGGCGAAATTTTTGTATCTCTTCACCAATAGTTTTTAAGGCGAAAGCAGGCGGCTCGTGCTTTGGTTCACCAATAGACCAGGCAATATGAGGCAGCGTTTTATCTGGCACAGTTCCCGCCATCAGCACACTTAATTTTTCAAAGGGGTACGGGTGTAACTTTTTGAGATCTGGATTCATCGTCGCATATTTAATGGTTAGTTCACTGTTCTAAATGATAGGTTATAAAAAATTGTTATTAAAAAATAGTTTTAAATCACTTCTTTTGCATCCAATTGTTGCTGAATAGTTATCTGTAGTTCTTCACACAGTTTAGGGTCGCTGATGCGATTGCCTTCACTATCGGTAATAAAAAACACATCCTCTACGCGCTCGCCAAGTGTTGTGATTTTTGCGGTGACTAGCTCGATCTTAGATTCGGCAAATATACGCGCGAGCAACGCTAGCAGTCCAGGTCGATCGGGACTAAATACCTCGAGTATCGTATGCTCGTAAGAGAGGTCATTACTGATGCTTGTGCGTGTTGGCGCATTAAAATACTTTAACTGTCTTGGAACTCTTCGTTTAATGATATCACTGTAGTCATTAATTAATTTTAGTTCTTCGGTAATAGCGGCAATGATTTTTTTGATGGTTCGCGGCTTGTGATCAATTGGATAATTGTTCTCATCAAGCACATAAAATGTATCCATTGCAAAACCAGAAACAGTACCGTAAATGCGTGCATCTTGAATATTTAATTGCAGCTGATCGAGAGCACTTGTGACCGCAGCAAAAATGTTATGACCTAGGGGCGATCGGATAAAAATTTGCGTGACTTTATGCGTGCCCTTTAGCGTTTTGTCGTCAATGAGTACAAGTGGTTTTTCGTTGTCTTCTTGAGTCAGTATTGCTTTCGTATGCCAGACGATATCTTCTGCATTTTCACGTAATAAATAATCATCTCCGGACGTTTGCCAAAGCTCCCAAACGGCTTGTTCATCGAGATTTGTATTTTTTCGAATGATTTCCATGGCACTTTGCTGAGTCTCGGCAATACAATCTTCTCTATCAATCGGATTTTCTAAGCCACGGTTCAATGCGCGTTTGGTCTCGCTGTAGAGCTGGTGCAATAAACTTTCTCGCCAATTATTCCATATGTCTGGATTGGTCGCGTTCATATCGGCGACCGTTAATATATAAAGATGGTCAAGATGGTTTTGATCGCCGACCATCTGAGCGAATTCGTTAATAACCTCTGGATCGGATAAATCTTTCTTTTGAGAGGTCGATGACATGGTTAAATGTTTTTCAACTAACCAATTTATCAAATGCGTTTGTCGTTTTGAAAGGCTGTGTCGCTCGCAAAAACGAATAGCTTCTTCAGCGCCTAAAATCGAATGATCGCCACCACGTCCCTTGCCAATGTCGTGGTATAAACCAGTAATATAGAGTAGTTCAGGTTCAGCTATACTGTGCATTAATCTAGAGATTACTGGAAACGTTATTTTTGATGACGGATACAAAAAACGACGTAAGAATTCAATCAGGTTAAGGGTGTGATCATCGACCGTATAAATATGAAAAAGATCGTGTTGCATCTGACCAATAATCAAATCAAATTCAGGTAGGTAGCGACCCAATATGCCATAGCGTTTCATGCGTCGCAACTGAGTAACAAGATTGTGCGGCGACTTCAGTAGCTCTAAAAATAATTGTTTATTTTGAACGTTTTCACGATACGCATTATTAATGAAATTCCGACTTTCTCTAATAAGGCGGATAGTCGATGCTCGAATACCCTGAATATTTTCGTTGTATCCGACGAGTACAAATATTTCTAACAGTGCAGAGGGTGTCTCTTCGAATATCTTATCGTGAACAACCTCAATAAAGTTACCTCTTAACTGAAAACGTGCGTTGATAGGTGCGACAGAATTTGGAGCGCTTTTGTTGATGATGGCCTCATCTAGAAACTGCAGCAGCACATCATTGAGCTCTCTAAGTGACAAAACGACGCGATAGTAATGCTGCATAAATTGTTCTATGGCGAGCTTTTCATCTTTATCTTCGTAGCCAAATAATGCGGCAAGTTCTCGCTGGTATTCAAATAACAATCTCTCTTCAGCACGATTAGCTACCATATGTAAGCCGTAGCGAACCTTCCACAGGTATTCTTCGCCCGTGATTAGCGAGGCATATTCGGCATCGGTAAAAAAACCTTTGCCCTCTAAGTCCGCGAGCGTCGAGACATTGAAAAAATGTTTTGCAATCCACTGGATAGTTTGAATATCACGGAGCCCACCGGGTGCATTTTTAACGTTAGGCTCTAGGTTATATTCGGTATCGTTATATTTCTCGTGGCGTTGTTGCTGCTCATTAAATTTAGCAAGAAAGAATGATTTGTTTGACCAGACTGTACCCGGCTGAGTTTTGCTTCTTAGCGAGGTAAATAAATGTTCGGGTCCCTGCAGTAACCTCGATTCGAGTATGCTGGTTGCAACCGTCACATCGTCGCGCACCATTTCTACACACTGATCAAGGGTGCGGACACTATGGCCAATATTAAGGCCTATATCCCAAAGCAGTGTTAAGAACTCTTGGCTACTTTCATAATCTTTAGTGTCTGGATCATTACTCAGTAACAACAGTAAATCAATATCAGACTTGGGGTGAAGTTCGCCGCGGCCATAACCACCGATTGCGATTAAACTGATATTATCGCTCCACGAAAACTGATGCCATGCATAGTGCAGCATGCAATCGATAATGTGTGCTCTGTCGTAGATGAGCCCACGCGCCGATTCGCCTTCTTTGAAGCGTGCATGATACTGAGCATCTAATGCTTCAAGCGCATCTTTAAAGATGCCAATGACATTCGTGCTAGCAGTAATGTCAGCGTGAAATTTAATTTGGTTAAAACAGATCGGTACAGGAGATTCTTTTATTAATCCTAGGGTCTGAGTTGCGGATTTAGGCAAAGCTCTCTTCTCCGCGGGCAGTTAATACTTCTACGCCAGTTTTAGTCACAACTAAGGTATGTTCCCACTGTGCCGATAGACGCCCATCCTTAGTCTCAACTGTCCAGCCATCACCTTTCAGTTTTGTTTGAGCTTTGCCGGCATTAATCATCGGTTCGATAGTAAAGCACATGCCCTCTTGTAATGTCATGCCGGTATTGGGTTTGCCGTAGTGCAGGACTTGCGGATCTTCGTGAAAGGTGGTTCCAATGCCATGGCCGCAGTATTCGCGCACAACTGAGTAATAATTTGCCTCGGCATGTTGCTGTATCACATGGCCTATATCGCCTAAGCGCGTGCCGGGTTTGACTAGATCTATGCCTTTATATAAGCATTCTTGTGTGATTTGAACCAAGCGCTCGGCATGAGTGCTGGCTTCACCCACAAAATACATTTTACTGGTATCACCGTGATAGCCCTCATAAATAACGGTGACATCAATATTGATGACATCGCCATTTTTTAGAATCTTTTTCGGAGAGGGTATTCCGTGGCAAATAACATGATTAACCGAAGTGCAGACCGACTTGGGGAAGCCCCTGTAGCCCAAACAGGCGGGAATAGCCTGTTGAACATCGACAATATGATCGTGACAGAGTGTGTCGAGCTCTTCTGTACTAACGCCTGGCTTGACAAATTCACCAATCATTTCAAGAACTTCTGCGGCCATTTTACCAGCAACACGCATTTTTTCTATTGCTTCTGGGGTTTTAATAGATACGTTCATAATGTCTCAGGGTTGTATGTATTTAAGGTATCGTTTTGTAAGATTGATATTAGTCACCGACAGTATAGGGGGGCACTCTTAAAACAAATGAAAGTTTTGAAGTGTCTTGCCTTTAACATTATTTAAGGCTCACCAATTAAGCAATACTTGTTAATACTAAAGACTGTCGAGCTCTTAATATGTGCTTATCTTAACGTAATTGGTGCATTATACGGCTTAATTGATGCAATATCGCTTATAGGTAAAAGTAATTGCCTAGCTTGGTCCTTCGAGAATCAAAAGCCGCTGCTGAAAGCCGTCGAGCGCCACAAAATTTATTGGCTGTGTCTACCTATTAGCGCATACCTTTTATAACTAGCAGCCATTCTTGCCAAACGGCATGGCTGTTTTCTCCGGCTCATCAAAGTCTAGCTTTTAGCTCTATTCCTAGATGCGGCCTCGATTTTTCGGCCCCGTTGAGCATCATCAGTCAAATACTGGTGAAGTTGGGCTATAATGCTTTATATATATTTTCCATTATGGTATAAAGCGGCCCGCGAAAGAAGGGTTTCACTTCTTTTGTTAACTTTTACAACTAATTAATCGTCACACATGCATCGTCACGTTAGTCTGGGTGCCTTTTACAACATTCATAAATGTTATACGAGGTTGATTTTCGGGATGTATGGAGGCCTAACCCAAACAAATAGGAAATAATATGTCTACAGTTAGTATGCGCGAAATGCTTCAAGCTGGTGTTCACTTTGGCCACCAAACTCGTTATTGGAACCCAAAAATGGGTCAATACATCTTTGGCGATCGCAACAAAATTCACATCATTAATCTCGAGCAAACTGTTCCAGCGTTCAACGACGCTTTGAAGGCTATTCACAAAATGGCCTCACAGAAGAAAAAGATTTTAATGGTCGGCACTAAACGAGCTGCACAAAAAAGTATCCAAGAGCAGGCAGAGCGCTCTGGGCAGCCGTTTGTTAGCCATCGTTGGTTAGGTGGCATGTTAACTAACTATAAAACAATTCGGGCGTCTATTCGTCGTTATCGTGAACTTGATGCTCAAAGTAAAGACGGTACTTTTGATAAGTTAACTAAAAAAGAAGCATTAATGCGCAAGCGTGCCATGGAAAAGCTTGAACTTTCTATTGGTGGTATTAAAGATATGAGTGGCCTACCCGATGCGTTGTTCGTTATCGACGTCGACCACGAGCGTATCGCCGTTAATGAAGCTAATAAGCTAGGTATTCCGGTTTTTGGTATTGTCGACACAAATAGTAATCCTGACGGCATTGATTATGTGATTCCGGGTAACGATGATGCGATTCGCGCTATCAAGCTCTACACCACTGCTATTGCAGATGCTTGTCTTTCAGGCGTTGCGAGTACTCAGGCTACGCCCAATAAAGATGAGTTTGTTGAAGTTGAAGCAGAGGCAGAAGCAGAAGTGGTCGCAGAAGCTCCAGCAGCGGTTGATGCGCCAAAGGAGTAGTTAATACCCATCTAATTACTAAAATTCCCTAGGGCTTTTAGTTTGTTGAAAGAGGGGGCTTGGCTCCCTTTTTTAATATATGCGTTATGGTATAACCATTAATAGTTATTGAATTTTTTTGTCGGCGAGATATTTATCACTCTAGTTTGATAAAGCTTAATGTTGGCGAAATAAAACTTACAAAATTTCAAAGAGGATTAACGTCATGGCTGCGATTTCTGCGTCAATGGTAAAAGAGCTACGTGAGCGCACAAGCTTAGGTATGATGGAGTGTAAAAAAGCACTTAAAGAGGCAGATGGTGATATTGAGCTAGCCATCGAAAACTTACGCAAAGCTAGTGGCTTAAAAGCTGCAAAAAAAGCTGACCGCACTGCAGCCGACGGTGTTGTTGCTGTTCGTGTTGCTACTGATAATAGCTATGGTTTGGTTATTGAAGTTAACTCTGAAACTGATTTTCTTGCACGCGATGAAAATTTCTTGAACTTTGTTGGTGTTGTTGCCGATAAAGCCTTTGCAGACAAGCAAACTGATATTGCCGTATTAATGGCAGGCGAGCTCGAGTCTACTCGCGAAGCGCTAGTTCAAAAGATTGGTGAGAATATTGCTGTGCGCCGAATTCAGATTATAGAAGGTGGTGTTGTTAGCGCCTATGTCCACTCAAATAACCGCATTGCTGTTTTGACGCAGTTAAAAGGTGGCGATAGTGAATTGGCTAAAGATATCGCTATGCATATTGCCGCGGTAAACCCACAAGTTGTTAGTGGCGACGATATGCCAGCAGACGTTGTCGCTAAAGAGAAGGAAATTATTAAAGCGCAGCCAGACATGGCCGGTAAACCTGAAGAGATCGTTGAAAAAATGATGGGTGGTCGTATTAAGAAATTTCTTAAAGAAAATAGTTTAATTGAGCAGCCTTTTGTTAAGAACCCAGAAGTTACAGTGGGCCAGCTAGCTAAGGATGCGGGAGCTGAAGTCAGCTCTTTTGTACGCTTTGAAGTGGGCGAGGGCATTGAAATTGCAGCGGTAGACTTTGCCGCTGAAGTTGCGGCTCAAGTTCAAGCTGCCAAATAATTTACATGAGCTAGCTTGTTCAATTAAATAATAGCGACTTTACTAATTTATTTAAGTTACTTTTAATGCTCTCTTACGGGGTAAGTGCTGTCGCGCTTACCCCGTCTTGCTGTTAGAATACTCATCCTTATATGCAGGGCTGGATCATTGCTAGAGAAAACTATCTTTTAGCGGTGATATAGCTTGTGCGCTGCTATTTTAGTTTTAGGTGAGCTCGACATATGTCAATCAAGCGTGATAAAAAATATAAACGAATATTGCTCAAACTCAGTGGCGAAGAGCTAATGGGTAAAGAGGGTTTTGGTATTGATCCCAAAGTGTTAGACAAAATGGCCATAGAAATTGGTCAGCTAGTCGGTATTGGGGTGCAAGTAGGTTTAGTTATTGGTGGCGGCAACTTATTTAGAGGGGCGGCGTTAAGCGAGGCGGGTCTAGACCGCGTCACTGGCGATCATATGGGCATGTTGGCAACAGTTATGAATGCATTGGCTATGCGTGATGCCTTGGAGCGTTCAAACATTGCCTCGCGCGTTATGTCGGCTATCCCCATGAGTGGCATTGTTGATCACTACGATAGACGTGGTGCTATACGCTATTTGAATTCTGGCGAAGTCGTCATATTTGCAGCGGGTACTGGCAATCCTTTTTTCACCACAGATTCGGCAGCGTGTCTGCGCGCTATAGAGGTTGAAGCCGAGCTAGTACTTAAGGCAACAAAGGTCGACGGTGTCTATACTGCCGACCCAATGAAAGATAAAAATGCGATAAAGTATGACCGCTTAACCTATGATGTGGCTCTAGAGAAAAAACTAGGAGTAATGGATTTGACGGCGATATGCCTATGTCGCGACCAGTCTATGCCGGTTAGAGTCTTTAGAATGTCAAAACCTGGCGCCTTGTTAAATATTGTCGTCGGTGGTGAAGAAGGCACATTAATAGAAGAAGCTTAAGCAAGAAATATTAGGGTGACTTTAGTTTAGGTTTATTTAAAATAAGTTAATGACTCTCAGTAAGACCTATATATGATCTGTAATGTTGGCCGCCAACGACGTTGATGTCGGCATTATTTAGCGAGATTGCTTAAATTATTTAGAGATACTGGATAAAAAGATAAGATACAAGGTTAAAACTATGATTGAAGATATTAAAAAAGAAGCCGGCGCTAGAATGCAAAAAAGCATAGAGGCCTTAGGTTCAAATTTTAACAAAATTCGTACGGGTCGGGCGCACCCTAGTATTTTAGATAGTATTTTTGTTGATTATTATGGTTCTGATACGCCGCTGTCTCAAGTGGCTAATATTTCTGTATTAGATGCGCGCACTTTATCGATAAGTCCTTGGGAAAAACAATTAACACCGGTAATAGAAAAAGCCATAATGAAGTCGGATTTAGGCTTGAACCCCGCCACACAAGGTGACTTGATTCGTCTGGCAATGCCGTCATTAACGCAAGAGACGCGTAAGAATTATATTAAACAGGCTAAATCAGAATCAGAAAATGCAAAAATTTCTATTCGTAATGTTCGCCGTGATGCCTTGGCTGACGTGAAAGATTTACTCAAAGAAAAAGAAATTGGAGAGGATGACGATCGTCGTGCACAGGAAGATATTCAAAAAATAACCGATAAATATGTTGCAGAAGTGGACGCTGCCTTTGCGGTTAAAGAAAAAGACTTGATGGAAATATAACGTTAAAGCCTAATAATAATAAAAAAACCTAATCGATTGGTAATTATTTTGTCTAAACAGTTTATTGCATCTCCTCTTCGACACATTGCGATTATTATGGACGGTAATAATCGTTGGGCTAAACAGCGCAACCTATCGGGTCTCGCAGGCCATAAAGCGGGTGTTGAAAGACTTCGCGATATGCTTGAGGAATGTCGTCAATACGGCGTCGATGTATTGACGGTGTTTGCTTTTAGCAGTGAGAATTGGAATCGTCCAGCTGCTGAGGTGCGCGGTCTTATGTCTTTGTTTCAACAATACCTCGCTTCTGAAGCTAAGCGTTTAAAAAAAGAAAATGTTCGCTTGCGAGTAATCGGCGATCGCAAAAAATTCGATAAAAAATTGATCGACGCGATCGAAAAAGCTGAAGCATTGACCAAAGATGGTAAGCAGACCTTCAATATTGCTGCCGACTACGGTGGACGCTGGGATGTCGTCAATGCCGCCAAACGCATTGCAGAAGCTGTTGAGTCTGGACTTTGTAAGCTAGAAGATATCGACGAGTCATTGTTTAATTCCCATACGGCATTAGCAGATCTACCGCCAGTCGATCTATTGATTCGCACCGGTGGTGAGTCTAGGGTGAGTAACTTCTTATTGTGGCAGCTGGCTTATTCTGAGCTTTATTTCAGTGATTTGCTCTGGCCCGACTTTGATCGCGAGGCACTCAGTTTAGCGATTGAAGAATTCACTTGTCGCGAGCGTCGATTTGGTTTTACCAGCGAGCAACTTGTGGGTCAGCTAGGCGATATTATAAATGATAAAAAGGACTCTAACTGTGCTTAAGTTGAGAATAATAACAGCCGTTGTGCTGGCGACAGTGTTCTTGTTAAGTCTGTTTTTTTTGCCTTGGTATGGCTTTATTGTCTTTGTTGGTGTGGTGACGTTGGTTGGCGCTTGGGAGTGGGCTAATCTAGCGGGGTTTGGGTCGATGAGTCAGCGGCTTCTCTACAGCCTCTTAACTGCAGTCGTCATGTTTTTAGTCGCAAGCTATACCGGTTTGATGGAAGGCATTGTCTACCTCGCCGAGACGCGTAATGTACTGGTGGTAGCTGGAGCCTGGTGGGCCGTTGCCTTGCTTTGGGTTCAAGGCTATCCCTCGAGCACTGTTATCTGGTCATCTCGCTGGGTAAGAGCATTGATGGGCTGGCTGGTGATCGTACCTTGTTGGTTATCACTGTCTTACCTGCACCAAGAGCACCAAGGGTCGCTACTCATTTTGCTCGTTATGATAACGGTTATTGTTGCCGATACCGGTGCATATTTTACGGGTAAGGCCTTTGGTAGACATAAGTTGCTGGTTAAAGTGAGCCCTGGAAAGTCTTGGGAGGGTTTTTGGGGGGGCTTGATAGCTTGTCTATTGTTGGCGTTGCTAGTTGAGATCTACACGGGTTTTGTGCAGTGGAAGGCATTATTTGTCATCATGTTATTTACCTCTCTAGGATCTGTTTTAGGTGATCTTTTAGAAAGTATGGTTAAACGCCACCGCGACATCAAAGATAGTGGTAGTGTCTTGCCCGGTCACGGCGGCATGCTTGATCGTATCGATAGTATTACAGCTGCGGCGCCTATCTTCACGTTAGGCATTATTTTATCTGGCTGGTCACTATGAGTGACGGTTTCATTGATTATACCCCTACAGACGATAGCTCTAGCTTAACGAGCTGCCAAGTATTAACGGTGCTGGGCTCTACCGGCTCGGTAGGCACGAGTACCTTAGACGTCGTTTTAAGGCACCCGGATAACTTTAAAATTTTTGCATTAACCGCAAATACCAATGTAGATATTTTAGCGCAGCAGTGTCTTACCTTTAAACCAATCTATGCTGTTATGCGCAATAAAAGCTCTGCAGAAGAGCTCAAAGCAAAGCTGCGTGCGGCCAATTCAAAGACTGAAGTGCTAATGGGCCACAGTGCACTGATAAGTGTAGTGGAAGACTCAGGCGTCGACACGGTGATGGCAGCTATTGTCGGTGCAGCCGGCCTGCTGCCAACCTTGGCGGCTATAAAAGCCAACAAAAAAGTGTTGCTTGCCAACAAAGAAGCGTTGGTAATGGCCGGTGGCTTATTTATGCGTGCTCTGCATGAAAGCCGGGCGACGCTGCTGCCGATTGACAGCGAGCATAATGCAATTTTTCAATGCCTGCCTATCCCAGGTAATAAGCGCGATACCTGCAGTATCAATGCCTGCACTAAAGGCGTTAAAAAGTTACTGCTGACTGGGTCTGGTGGTCCGTTTAGGCAGTGGCCGTTAGCGGCAATTAATTGTGCGACACCCGACCAGGCCTGTAATCATCCTAACTGGTCGATGGGACGCAAAATATCTGTCGATTCAGCGAGTCTAATGAATAAAGGCCTCGAGTTCATAGAGGCGCGCTGGTTATTTGATGTAAAGCCTAGAGATATCGAGGTGGTCATCCACCCACAAAGTATTATTCACTCGATGGTCGAATATGTCGATGGTTCTGTTTTAGCCCAGTTGGGTCATCCCGATATGAGAACACCTATTGCTCATGCACTTGCATGGCCCGATAGAATGGACGCCGGTGTAGCTTCACTAGATTTTATGAGCTTGAGCCGGCTAACTTTTGAGAAGCCAGATGTCGAGCGTTTTCCGGCGCTATCCTTAGCAATATCAGTTGCATCAATGCCGACGTCTGCAGCAACGATTCTGAACGCGGCAAATGAAGTGGCAGTGCAAGCTTTTTTAGAAGGAAGAATAAGCTTTGGTCATATTGCGCAGTTGTTGGAGCGCGCCATAGCGGCTACTGATTTCTTTGAACTGGAGAGCATAGAGGCTGTCTTGGAAGAGGACCTTCGAGCTCGAGAACTGTCAGTCCAAATAATAAAGTCTTTTCTTAAGTAATAATGCTAGGTTTATATTCTCGCAAAGCCTCTTAGAGTGATAACATAAATTTATTACTCTGCAATGTTGTTATACTGCTGCGGCTTATGTTCCTGAAAATAAATTTTAATAGTGTGATTTGACGGCTATGTTAACAACAATTCTTTGGTTTTTATTAGCAATGGGCATATTGGTGACCTTCCATGAGTTTGGTCATTTTTATGTTGCCCGTCGATGTGGCGTTAAAGTGCTGCGGTTTTCTATCGGTTTTGGTAAACCTTTATTTACTAAGATAGGCCGGACAGGTACAGAATATGTTGTTGCTGCCATCCCTTTGGGTGGTTATGTAAAAATGCTAGATGAGCGCGAAGGTGAAGTATCATCTGAAGACTTGTCGATGGCTTTCACCCAAAAAACTGTTTGGCAGCGTATCGCTATTGTTAGCGCCGGTCCTATCGCTAATTTTATCTTGGCCGCTTTCTTTTATTTTATTTTTGCCATGTTAGGCACAAAGGGCATTATTCCTGTTGTCGGTGACGTAGCCCCAAACAGCCTGGCTGAGCGTGCCCAAATAGAACGTGATTTTGAAATTGTTAGCATTGATAATAAAACAACACCGACGTGGAATCACGTTTTCGACAAGCTTGTTGCCAGAATTGGTGACACGGGTACGATTAGGTTTGAACTTAAACCCTTTTCTTCTCAAGGCAACGAATCTAGTCTGTCAACACTAAGATCCATAGAGATAAGTCAGTGGTTAGGCGATTCCGAGCGTCCCGATATTCTTGGTGAGCTAGGGCTGCGGCCAACAGAGCCAAAAACAGATTGGACGCTTAGAACCGTTGTCGATGGCGGTGCCGCTGACATCGCCGGTCTGCTTGTGGGCGATAAACTCATTGCTGCCAATGGCGAGCAATTAGTGTCGTGGCGTAAGTGGGTAGATTTTGTCCGTAATAACCCTGAAAAAGCTATCGATTTATCGATACAGCGCAACCAAAAATTGATAAGTTTAGCGTTGACACCCGAGGCCATATTAGAAGGTGGTAAGCGCATTGGCAAAGTGGGCTTGGCCATATCGTCGCAGTGGCCGGAAACTATGGTTCGAGAAATTGAATATTCACTAATCGAGTCTATTCAGTATGGTTTTACAAGAACCTACGATCAGATAGTTGTTATTTTATCTTTTTTTAAAAAGTTACTGCTGCTAGATGTGTCGGTAAAAAATATGGGTGGTACCTTCACCATTGCACAAGTTGCAAGTGATAGTGCGGCGGCTGGCTTCACCTATTATTTATCTTTCTTAGCCTTTTTTAGTGTTAGTTTAGGCGTGTTTAATTTACTGCCTATTCCAGTGCTCGATGGTGGGCATATTATGTTTTATCTAATAGAGGCTATCAAAGGTAGCCCCTTACCCGAGCGCATACAAATGATTGGCTATCAAATCGGATTGCTGGCTGTAGTCAGTTTGATGGCTGTAGTTCATTATAATGATTTAGTTCGAATTCTTTCTTGACGCTTGATTTTTAATGATATCAACCTTCTTAATCCACTTAATGTAATTGAAAAATATGAAGTTGTTTTTACTTAGTTTTAGTCTGCGAGTACTGATTGGATTGTCAATTGGACTGTCTATAAGTCTGACGCCGGTATCAAGTGTTAATGCGCAAGAAATTTATCAGATAGATGATATCCAAGTTTTGGGTTTGCAGCGTGTATCGGCAGCAACAGTATTTGCATCGATTGATGTAAAAGCTAATTCGGAGGTCTCGGATGTTCAATTGCAAAAGGCCATACGCGACCTTTTTGCGACAGGTTTTTTTGACGATGTAACGATTGGACAAGATAACAAAGTTTTGATTATTAAGGTTAAAGAGCGCCCGGTTATTAGTCGTATTGTTTTAGAAGGTAATAAAATTATTGAGAACGAGCCTTTGCTAGAGGGTTTAAAATCTATTGGTTTGTTTGAAGGTGAAGTATTTAAACAATCGGCATTAGAAGCTATTTCTAAACAACTTAACTTTCAGTACGGTGCTTTGGGCCGATATTCGGCAGAAATTAAAACCTTAACAAAGTTGCAGGGCAATAATCAGATTATCGTTGGCATCCGCATAAATGAAGGCCGCGTGGCGAAAATCAAGCATATTAATATTGTGGGTAATAAAGCCTTTAAAGAAGAAAAATTACAAGGCTTATTTGAGCTTAATAAAACCGGCACCTGGTCTTGGATCACTGGCAACGATAAGTATGCTCGCGAGCTGCTGTCTGCAGATTTAGAAAAATTAACGTCCTATTACCTTGATCGCGGCTATTTAAACTTTAGGGTTAAGTCGACACAGGTGTCGTTGAGCCCAGATAAAGAGACAGTATTCATCACCGTTAACTTATCAGAGGGTAAAAAATTATATATTGGTGAGATAATCATTGCCGGTGAACCTATCTTGCCAGAGAAAGATATACGCGCGCTTATCAGTATTAGTGAAGGTGATGTGTTTTCGCAATTGCTTGTCACTCAATCTGAGAGTGTCGTGCAGCGCGCTTTAGGCAATGAAGGCTACAGTTCGGCAAGCATTAGTGGCATTCCTGAAGTGGTCGAGATGTCGCTTAGAGCTAATGTGGACATTGACCAAGAAGCTATAGCAATGGCTGGTGCAGACGCGGCGGATGAAAAAATCAGGCTGACTTTCTTCATCAGACCGGGCTCAATTAGCTATGTGAGGCGCATTACCTTTTCTGGCAACACCGCGAGTTCAGATGACGTACTGCGTCGAGAAATGAGGCAGCTGGAAGGGGCGCCGGTATCGACACAAAAATTAGAACAATCTAAAACTCGATTAGAGCGCTTGGGTCTTTTTGGTAATGTCGCTCTCGAGACGCGCGACGTTCCGGGCACTATTGACCAGGTTGATATTGAATTTACCGTGACTGAGCAACCGACAGCAAATATCAATCTTAGCTTGGGTTTCTCTGGTGATAATGGCGTTAACATTGGTGCCGGGTTGCAGCACAATAATTGGTTAGGCAGCGGTAAAACCTTCGGTTTTGATGTGCAAACAGGCCGCTCGTCTACTACCTATAATGTTAATTATCGCGATCCTTATTTTACCCCAGATGGTGTCAGTCGCGGTGTACGACTATTTTATCGCAAACGCGATTTCGATGAGATTAGCGTATCTAATTACGCTGTTGACACAGTCGGCTTGAATGTAAATTTTGGTTATCCTATCTCTGATACATCGCGACTATCATTTGGTGTGGGTGTGCAAAATATCTCTATCGAGGCCGGGGCCACTACAGCACAGGAGATTAAGGGTACGCCTTTCCTGCGAAGTGGCGTTGATAATGCCTTTGTCTCAAATGATTTTTTTGATCAAGTGGTACTGCCCACCTTAGGTAATGTTGGCAACACTGCCGCTGAAAATATCGAGATTGCCGATACCAATAATAATGAGGTGTTGGATGAATTTGATGTACTGAATGGCGTTACATCAGCTGAGTTGAATGATCTCAGGATTAATCCTGCCAATGGAACCCGATTGTCACCGACTCTAGCGACCACTGTTCCATCGGGTTATCAGACATTTAATCCAAGCACCTCACCAGTTGTTCGCGATAGTGCCGATGGTTTTCTCGATAATTA
Organism: Cellvibrionaceae bacterium; assembly: GCA_047633635.1. GTDB lineage: Bacteria > Pseudomonadota > Gammaproteobacteria > Pseudomonadales > Cellvibrionaceae > CANLBN01. The sequence goes on from JBLIFG010000027.1 coordinate 21,592, forward strand.
TGGCGATTCGTTTAATACCTTAACCTTTGATTTAGGTTGGTCAAAGTCGACTTTAAACCGCGGCTTGTTTCCTACCAAAGGCTCATCGCAACGATTTAATGCAGAGATAGCCACGCCAGGTGGTGATTTGGAGTTTTATAAGCTGACGTATCGCAATGATATTTACTTTCCAATATCGAATAAAACAGCCTTCCACATAAGAGGGCGCATCGGCTATGCCGATGGCTATGGTAGTATTGGAGAACTGCCCTTCTTTGAGAACTTCCTATCGGGGGGTATTGGCTCTGTTCGAGGTTTTGAAAATAGTTCACTAGGCCCCAAAGGCACCCCTGCAAATGCCTATGTCGCTGTGCCGGTATCGATTGATGGAACCGCTGCGGGTTCTGTCAACAGCAGTAATCTTGATTATGTTTATGTGCTCGATAGAACCGACGGACAGCTGTTAACGGCCAATATTGATGATGATCCTAATACGCTCGGTGGTAATATTCTTGCAGAGTTAAGTGCAGAGCTGGTTTTACCCGTGCCTTTTATTGAAGATAATGACAAAGCTCGATTATCTTTATTTGTCGATTCAGGCAATGTATTTTCAACACAGTGTAGCTCTACTCAAGCCAATTGCGACGATATCAATTTGGCAAATATGAGTGTATCTGCGGGTATTGGTATTGAATGGCTTTCACCAATCGGGCCTCTAGGTTTTAACTTTTCAAGTGCCATTAAAGAGCAGCCTTTTGATAAAACTGAGTCGTTTCAGTTTTCTTTAGGTCGTTCTTTCTGATATCGTTTATTATTATTCAAATATGCTCTTGATAAAAAGAGCGTGATTAGAGGTTTGTTATGAGTTTTATTGTAAAGTTGTGCCTATTTTGTTTTGTTGTCTCGATTTCAAATATAAGCATTGCTCAACAAAATGTATTTGTGGTTGATATAGAAGCCGGTGCTCTGCGTTCAGAATTCGCCAAAGATTTTTTAAATAAAGCAACGAGTACAGAAAATTATAAAAATGGAATTGCTGAATATAATAAGTTGCGCACGGAGTTCAAAGCACTACAAGATGATGCTAAGGCAAATGGCTTAACTTGGTCCGATGAGCAAAAAAAGACTTTTAACGGTCAAATAGAACAGAAATTAAAAGTAGTTAATCAGCTAGGTGGGCAGTTAGAGTCAGCTAGAAACTCACTGCAAGGTCGGGTGATTCAAGATTTGACGCCAGATATTGAAATGATTGTCCAAGCTATAATCGAAGAAAAAAACGTCGATGTATTAATGAATTCAAAAGCGGTATATTTTCAGAAGCCCGAGTTTGATCTTACCGCGGAGCTAACAGAAAAGTTGAACGCGCTAAAAGCTGAAAAATAATAATCTGACAATAGAAGTGGTTAAACAATGAATAGCTACTCACTAAAGTATTTGGCTGACTATATTGATGCAAAAGTCGATGGTGATGTTGCATATATTGTTAATGGTTTAGCGAGCCTAACCTCGGCAAATAACCAGCATTTGGCGCTCTACATGGGCCGTCGTTATGAGGAGCAACTGGCGCTAAGCAAAGCGGCATGTATTTTATTAAATGCTGAGGATGCAAAAAAATACTGCGGCAATAAATTAATTGTCGAGAATCCTTACTTGTCTTATGCGAAGCTGAGCCAGTTATTTGCCGATAAAAGTTCAAATGTCGCCAGTGTTCATGCAAGTGCAGTTATCGCTAGTAATGTTGATATTGGTGACAATGTTAATATCGGTGCTAATGCAGTTATTGAAGAAGGTTGTCAGATTCACGCCAATAGTAGCATTGGTGCAGGCGCTTACCTTGGCCGAGGTGTTATCATTGGTAGCAGTACGACTATTCATCCTAATGTGACAATTTATCATCAGGTTGATATCGGTAGTAATTGTATTTTTCATAGTGGCTGCGTCATTGGCGCCGACGGATTTGGTTTCGCAGCGTCGGTTGATGGTTGGCAAAAAATTTATCAATTAGGTCGTGTGCGCATTGGCAATGATGTCGAAGTGGGCGCAAATACAACGATTGATAGAGGTGCACTTGACGATACTGTTATCGAAGACAATGTTAAAATCGATAATCAAGTACAAATTGCACATAATGTAAGGTTAGGTAGGGGCACGGCAATAGCAGCAAAAACCGCTATTGCAGGTAGTGTGGTGATAGGTAAGCGCTGTACTATAGCGGGCCTAGTAGGTATTGCTGGGCATTTATCGATAACCGATGATGTACATATAACCGCGATGACGTTGGTGTCAAAATCAATTACTCATGCGGGCTCTTATTCCTCGGGTACAAAGATGACAACGACTAAAGAATGGAAAAAAAATGCCGTTCGGTTTAATCAGCTAGATAAGTTGGCTAGACAGTTAAAATCAATTAAATAATTAAGGCTTGGCTTATGATGGATGTTGTGGAAATAAAAAAATGGTTACCACATCGCTACCCATTTTTACTGGTAGACAGGGTCGCTGAGCTGCGTGAGGGCGAGTATATCCGCGCGTATAAAAACATTACCATTAATGAAGAAGTGTTTAATGGGCACTTCCCTCAGGCGCCTATTTTTCCTGGCGTCATGATCATCGAGGCAATGGCACAGGCATCGGGAATATTAGGCTTTAAAACAATGGGTAAAACGCCTCAAGATGGCTCCGTCTATTTGTTTGCAGGTGCCGACAAAGTCCGTTTTCGTCGTCAAGTGGTACCCGGCGATCGCCTAGAATTAGAGGCGACTGTGGTATCAACCAAAAGCGGTATCTGGAAGTTTGAATGCGCAGCCTCTGTCGATGGCAAGCTCGCCGCTTCTGCAATTATTTTATGCGCCGATCGTAAAGTCTAATGTGAATGTCTACTCATCCTACTGCTATCGTTGATAGTCACGCAAATATTGCATCTGATGTAGTCATTGGGGCCTATTCAATTATTGGTCCCGATGTTGTCATCGAGTCAAATTGCATCATCGAACCACATGTTATTATCAAAGGTCCTACCCACATAGGGCCCCATAATCATATCTATCAATTCGCCTCTATTGGCGAAGCTACGCCTGATCTGAAGTATAAGGGTGAAAAAACAACCTTAATTATTGGTGAACATAATGTTATTCGCGAGGGGGTAACTATTCATCGAGGCACTGTTCAAGATCGTGGTGAAACCAGTATTGGCAGTCATAACTTGATCATGGCCTATACCCATATCGGCCATGATAGTGTGATAGGTAACCACTGTATATTAGTTAACAATACCGCTCTTGCGGGACATGTCCATATTGGCGACTGGGCAATTTTAAGTGGTTATACCTTAGTACATCAGTATTGTCATATCGGTATGCATGCCTTTACGGGTATGGGAAGTGCGATAGGTAAAGATGTTCCAGCTTATGTGATGGTCACAGGGGCGCCGGCAGAATCTAAAACCATCAATGCTGAAGGTCTGCTGCGACGAGGATTTTCAAAAGCTTCTATTCAAACTTTACGAAAAGCCTTTAAATTTATTTATCGTAAAAAATTAATATTAACGGAAGCGATGATAGAGTTAGAAACTCTTGCTATTGATTGCGATGAGGTGCGGCCATTAATCGAGAGTATCCAAAATTCCAAACGTGGTATTGTTCGTTAATTTTTTGTCCACGCCTTTTTACAATCGCTACCATGTCTTTATTAATAAGTTAGTAAGCTAAATAGGTTGAAATATAAAATCATGAAAATCGGTATTGTGTCCGGTGAGATGTCTGGGGATATTCTAGGGGCTGGGTTAATTAAAGAGCTCAAAATATTTTATCCCGATGCACAATTTGTTGGTATTGGTGGCGAAAAAATGATCGCCCAAGGCTTGAATTCTCTCTTTGCTCAAGATCGCCTAGCTGTGATGGGTATTGTTGAGCCACTTAAACGTTTGCCTGAATTGTTATCTATGCGTCGGCAACTGTATATTTATTTCACAGAGCATCAGTTCGATGTGGTTATAGGCATTGATTCACCGAGTTTTAATACGGGTTTAGAGGAGCGGCTTAAAAAGGTAGGTATTAAAACAGTACATTATGTCAGCCCCTCGGTATGGGCATGGCGACAAGGAAGAATCAAGCAAATCTCTCGTGCCGTTGATCTTATGCTAACTTTGCTACCTTTTGAAAATGCGATATATGAAGAGCACAATATCCCGGTTAAGTTTGTGGGACACCCTCTCGCCGATAAGTTTTCTCTCGTACATGATCAGCAAAAAGCGAAATCAATCCTGAGTGATCTGCTTCAAGACCGCCAAAAAAAATACGCCCCTAGTCGACCATTATTAGCTTGCCTACCCGGCAGTAGAGGCGGTGAAATTAAATTTATTGGTCCTGTATTCTGGGAGTCAATTGCCCTGTGCTGTCAATCAATAAAAAATATACAAGTGATTGTTCCGGCTGCGAATTCTAGGTGCCGGGAACAAATTGAAGGTCAATTGAAACAGTATCCATCACTGCCTATAACGATAGTCGATGGGCTATCCCATGAAGTGATGGCTGCATCTGATGCAGTTTTATTGGCTTCGGGTACAACCGCATTAGAGGCGATGCTCCTGAAAAGACCTATGGTAGTGGCTTATAAAATGGCTGCACTTTCTTACTATATTATATCTACATTGCTGCAAACCCCTTATATTGCCTTACCTAATTTGTTGGCTAATAAACTTTTAGTCCCCGAACTAGTACAAGGTGATGCTACCGTCGCAAATATTAGTTCTAGTATTTTACAAGCTTTTGCTACTCAGGATAAAAATACCCAAGAATTTACTAAGCTTCATCAAAGTATTAAAAGGAATGCAGATATGGAGTCTGCTAAGACAATTCATGCTTTATTAACAGGAGATGTCATATAATGCTTGAGTCCTTCACTAGCTCTTATCGCGGAATTTTAATGGCCGGCGTAGATGAAGTAGGCAGAGGTCCTCTCGCGGGTGATGTTGTTACCGCGGCGGTTATTCTCGACCCACAAAAAAAAATTGTGGGCTTGAATGATTCTAAAAAATTATCAGAAAAAAAGCGCAATAGTCTCTTCGAAGAAATTAAAGAAAGCGCGCTAGCTTATTCGATAGCTCGCAGTTGTGTAGAAGAAATTGATGAGATAAATATACTTCAAGCAAGCTTGTTGGCAATGAAAAGAGCCGTTGAAGGTTTATTAATTCAACCTGAGCACGTATTAGTTGATGGTAATAAAATCCCAAATTGGACATACAGCGCCGAGGCAGTTGTTAAGGGCGATGCCAGAGTTGAGTGCATTGCAGCGGCCTCAATTTTAGCTAAAGTTACGCGCGATAGAGAAATGGTGGCGTTCGATGCTATATACCCGGGTTTTGGTTTCGCAAAACATAAAGGTTATCCCACGCAGCTGCATCGCGACGCCCTCAAAAAATTAGGCATTACTCCAATACATCGACGCTCTTATGCTCCGGTTAAAGCATTCTTATAACGACTACTGAGTTAAGAGTCTTTTGTAGTTGTATCTCTTGTAGATAAGACCCTAACGCTATGGTCATTATGCTAGCTGATCGCATAAGCCTCTTGCGCACGCGGCGATTATATTAAGTCACCCTATCTACAAGTCCTCACACATAAAAAGTCGCTAGAAATCTAATGAAATAGGCAGCATAATAAGCCCTAATTTAAGGCTTAATTTAATAGCAAGAGAACTATTTAAGCGTATTAATTGTCTGTGTCCACCAAGATAATTAATAATACTATGGATATGTAATATAGGAATATTATGGTACAAGATCGTAAAGAACCTACTTTTTCGACTGCGTCGTCGGGCGCTTCAAATAAAAATAGACCCAGTGCAAATAGTGGTTTAAAAAAACCTAATGCATCCACAGAGGCGAATTCAACTAATGCCTCCTCTCGTCCTAGGGCTGATACTAGGGCACAGGTAATGATTCAAAAACAACCATCTTCACTATTATGGCTAGCCCTTTTTATCGCACTGTTAGCATCGGCTGCGTGTGGGTACCTGTTTTGGCAATTTAATGGTGCTCAGCAAATTATTGCACAGCAACAAGTCCGTTTAGTTGGGCTTGAGAATAAATTATTATTATCTGACGATGAGTCGACACAGTCACTAACGGTGCTGACGAGCAACGTTAAGAGCTTGGATAAAAATGTTAGCTTAGCAATGAGTGAGGTCGATAAGTTATGGGCAACACGTAATGCAAATCTAGATAAGTTAGCAGCGGCAAAAGCTGAAGTTGACAAGCGTATTGACGTGACAAGTCAACAATCTGGCCGGGCAATTGAAGGTTTAGATAAACAACTAAAACAATCACTAGTCATCGTCAAACAAAGTTCCTCTGAGCAAGAGCTACTGATCAGATCGCTACGCGAACGCGTTGCTGAACAAAATAGAGCGCTTGGTAATGTTCAATCGGCATTAAAAAATAATTCAAGTAGTGTCGAGAAGCTTGCTGCCGTGACCCAGAATATAGCTCAGCTAGAGCAAAAGCTATCAATGTTTTTGCGTCGAACACAAGAGTATGATGAAGCCATAGAATCTTTTGATAAATTTAGGTTAATCACTAATCGCGATCTGATCAACTTAAAAACACGTGCGGGTATTGCGCCTCAATAAGAACATAAAAATAATAAATATGAGTGAAACGTTAATTATCCAGCGCTGTTAAAAAATATAGACAAGCAGTGTTAAAAATTATCGTGTCATAAGTGTTTAAGAAAAGATCGACATAAAATATTTAGAGAGGGTATAGATTATTATGGTTACTGTAATAAAACAAGATGACGTCATTGACAGTGTTGCAGATGCGCTACAGTTTATTTCTTATTACCATCCGCTCGATTTTATTCAGGCGGTGCATCAAGCCTATGAACGCGAGGCAAATCCAGCTGCAAAAGATGCAATGGCTCAGATTCTCATTAATTCGCGTATGTGTGCCGAGGGGCATCGTCCAATCTGCCAAGATACCGGTATTGTCTCGGCTTTTGTCACGGTTGGCATGGATATTCAGTTTGAGGCAACAATGGGTCTTGAGGAGATGATTAATGAAGGTGTTCGACGCGCTTATAATCATCCCGATAATCTTTTGAGAGCATCAATATTGTCAGATCCAGATGGCGCGCGTAAAAACACTGGGGATAATACTCCTGCGGTGATTAATTATAAAATTGTGCCTGGAAACACCGTCGATATTCACGTTGCTGCAAAAGGCGGCGGTAGTGAAGCTAAATCTAAATTTGCCATGCTGAATCCCTCGGACTCAGTGGTTGATTGGGTGCTGAGTATGTTGCCAACAATGGGTGCAGGTTGGTGTCCTCCTGGCATATTAGGTATTGGTATAGGTGGCACTGCTGAAAAAGCCATGATTTTGGCGAAAGAGTCATTGCTAGAGCCGATAAATATCCAAGACTTGCAGGCTAAAGGTGCCGATAATCGACCAGAGGAACTACGTTTAGAAATTTACGACAAGGTTAATAAGCTTGGAATTGGCGCTCAAGGTTTGGGTGGTTTAACAACCGTTCTCGACGTCAAGGTCAAAGATTTTCCATCGCATGCGGCCAATAAAGCCGTGGCTTTGATTCCAAATTGTGCTGCTACCCGGCACATTCACTTTACTTTAGATGGTTCGGGGCCGGCACTACAAACTCCGCCAAGCTTAGATGAGTGGCCAAAAATAGCGTGGGCAGTTGGCGAGAGTACACGACGGGTAAATTTAGATACGGTAACATCGAAAGATGTTCTCGACTGGCTTCCAGGCGAGACAGTATTACTATCGGGTAAACTATTAACGGGTCGCGATGCTGCACATAAACGCATGGTTGATATGCTTAACAAAGGCGAGACCTTACCCGTTGACCTTAAGGGTCGGTTTATATATTACGTAGGGCCGGTTGACCCTGTAGGCAATGAAGTTGTAGGTCCTGCAGGACCCACAACCGCTACTCGCATGGATAAATTTACGCGAACTATGCTCGAGCAAACGGGCCTCTTAGGGATGGTTGGTAAAGCCGAGCGCGGTCTCGAGGCTATTGCCGCCATTAAAGACAATAAAGCTGTTTATCTAATGGCTGTAGGTGGAGCGGCTTATTTGGTGTCTAAGGCAATCGTCGCCTCAAAGGTACTAGCCTTTGAAGACCTGGGTATGGAAGCTATTTATGAGTTTGAGGTAAAAGATATGCCTGTTACTGTAGCGGTCGATTCTAATGGTGAATCGGTGCATCAGACTGGCCCTAAAATATGGCAAGCAAAAATCGAAGAGGGTGTACTAACAATTCAATAAGGTCCTGTGTTGGCCATTGTGAGAAAGGAAAAATTTATGTCATCAAAAGATACTCAGCTATTATCCGCGCAGGTTTGTGAAGCTTGCAGACCCGACGCGCCAATGGTTAGTGAGCTTGAGCAGGTTGAGCTGTTGGCACAGCTAAGTGATTGGACCATTAGCTTAGATAAAAATGCGGTGCAGCAGCTTGCAAAAGAATACAAGTTTGCAAACTTTGCCGAGGCTCTAACCTTCTCCAACCATGTGGGTGCGCTCGCAGAGGAGGTGGGTCATCATCCCGCAATTTTAACCGAGTGGGGTAAGGTTAATGTGCGCTGGTGGTCCCATGAAATTGGCGGTCTTCACAAGAGTGATTTTATAATGGCAGCAAAAACAGATTTAATCATCATATAGCTGTTTTTGTGGATGATTAAATGATTAAATGATTA
>JBLIFG010000028.1:0-30153 GCA_047633635.1 Cellvibrionaceae bacterium
GCCGCAACTATCGCAACATTTTATAGAGCGTTGTCGATGCGCCTTGCCCATGTGAACATCTCTAGCTGAAGTAACTAACCCTTAGCTTAGTTAATCTTAACTAAACAGCCTAAGGCTAAAGGTTACAGAGTGTTGGCGCGAACAGCAGGGGCAAAACACGCGCCAACTGAAAACGCTACTTATATAAATAACAATGCCGCAAAGAACGCCATTAACTGCAGCGTATTAATTAACACCGTTGTCCTATGCAGCATATCAAATTTTGATTTTTGATCATTGTCTGATGCTGTATTTGCCATTGGCATAAGCACTTGGCGAGAAATCAAAAAGCCCACTAACGCGCCACCCCCAATCATTGCCTGAAGGTTATCGCCTATCAGTAACGATACGACTAAATATAATAGACTAAACAGGGCAAAATATAGATAATAAAAAGGAAAGAAGGCACGGATAAAAGGCCGCGCCACATCAATCTTTATTTTGATAAAAACCAAGGGTGCAAACAAAATCTGAAATGTGACCATCCCTCCAAATATGACAGATAGCAAAACCAATTGAAGTACATCAAGCATAAATAGAGTTCTCTTTTATTGTAGGGGATGCGTATATAATATCCGAGGTTTGGTCAGTAATGATGGATATAATACTTATACTGATAAAGCCCGCTTAAAGTTCGCTTTAGTCTAGCCAAGTTGCTTTTAAAAGTGTCAGATTTATTGATACCGCTAAAACCTAGTCGCTGCGCATGCGCCCAAGCCGGTTGAATATGTGTCTGTTCAGACCGCGCTTTAAAATTATATGGCTGTTAACGCTTTACCTCTTTTTTTAGCCCGCAGCACATGTGGTTTTAGCCTATCTGCTTATGTGCGCGGCGTTTTGACAAGCCTGACAACATTGATCTAATGAATGAAACATCGCTAAAAAAGCTAAGTTCTGGATCGTATCGCGTCAATTGATATTGGCAAATAAGCATTTTATCCTTCTTATAATTGAAAATAATACTGGCGGTAAAGATGGTTACCACAAGCACCGATAATGATGTGACGATAATAATTCTGTCGCCTAATCGTTCAACCGAATGGAAGGACATTAAAAAATGGCTATTATTTATTAGTATGCCCGCTATGATAGTTGCCTTAGGTTGGTTCTTTGTTGGAGTGTGGGTTATCCTGCCTTTTGCTTTATTAGAACTCAGCTTACTTACCTATATCATGTACTCGGTCTGCTACAACAATTACCGAAAACAACTCATCACCATCGAGCGCAAAAATGTCACCTTCTCCGCAGGAGTAGGTAAAGCCAGCCGTGAATATGTCTTCACTAGACCAGACTGCTACCTTGCTGTAACAACACCCAGAAAACCAATTGATAATTTAGAACTAGCCTTAAAAAATGACTTATACACTATTCCTGTTGGCGAATTTTTAAACCCCGTTGATCGAGCCTATGCAAGGCGCAAAATACGTGATGCAGGTGTGATTGAAGTCTCTGCTCGCTGGTGGGCCAATTAGATAGTTGCTGGTACCCAAGGCCTGCAGTAAGCCTTAGATGAGCTAGCAATAACTGCCGCTGTATGACCCAACCATTTTTTTACGTTGTAAAAAAATCTCCAGCAGTGGCCGCTATGCGCTGACACTACTAACGCATTGCAGGCGATTTTTAAGAGGGGGGGTAAGGGCAAGCAATACGACCAGTTGTTTCTGATCACTAAAATTTAATCTCCCGTCATTTCCGTGTACGAGGTTAATTGTTTCGCCATTCACCTTATATATTTTTAATTGATGAGTATTTCACCATTAGCCACTGTAAACGTAGCTGCTGGATTTTCTATGGTGCCCTTCCAAGGTCCCATACCGCCATCTACTTTATTGATACGCCAAACAATGCCATTATCACTTATCTTACAATCGTAAAAAAATATTTTGCCTTCGCCGCCCCTTACCTGATGAATAGTGATTGTATCATGATCGATAGTTGCCCTATTAAAATCGCCATTCATGGGCGATTGGTTTTTGACAAACTCTAAGCACACTTCAGATTTAGTGGCACCATTTAAAGCGGGGTTTTTATAAGTTGCCTCTTGATCCTCCATACTTCGACCATAGATCCAGATTGCTATTAATATGGCGAAGCCAGCGTAGTAATACCATTCTAAAGGTCTACTTTTATACTCTATCGTGTCTTTTATATTCGTTTTTAATTGACCCATTTTCGTATCAGGGACATTTTTATCCTCTTTAGTCTCTGACTCATTTTTTGAGTGTTTATTATTTTTTGCTTCTGCGTCTTTTGCAGAATTTTTTTTATCTTCAGTCATAGTGCTTAGCTACTTTTTAAAATGGAATGTGACTTTATTAAATAAAATGATGTGGGTTGGGCCATGTTAGATCGAGCTCTAGTGAATCGATCTACGTTCAACGAAGCTGTCTTATATAAGACTGTGTTTAGCGAACCTTGAGCGAGCCTTTAAATTAATAATGCCGTTGCTGGCCCTGCCCCACATTAAATAACTCATTATTAGTGGTAAGTTTATAGATCATCTATAACAACTGCCACCTCATTTTGGTCGCAACTTATATTAACTAGCGCTGTAAACTTGATATATTAAGCTTATTTAAGGTCGTGAGGTAAGATCGTGAGTTAAGCTTGAACGGCGCCAAGCATAAGCTAGATGCGCCTTATGACGATGTATTGTTTAACACTTGATTTCAGCCTACCCACCGTTCACCCTCTATTGCTCCGTAATTCAACTTGTGGCGAAAGTAACGCTTAGAAGATCGATACTTTACACATCGGCAGCCTTCTATTGGGCGAAATCTATCTCTACGTTGGCGCTATTATTATGCATGGATGCCGAGCACCTTGGCAGCGCGGCCCTTCGACCCGATAAGAGACGCGGCAGCGCAGCAACGGTAGATGATTACTACTGTGAAGCGTATAATAATATTTTAATCCTACAAGGCATAAATCATCATATGAGCGACGATATTAATTACAAAAGTAATCCCCTGCATGGGCTAAGTTTACAAAACTTATTAATTGAGATTGTCGATCACTATGGTTTTCAGATTCTACATGCCTACCTCAACATCAATTGCTTTAAAACGAATGCTAGTATTCAGTCGAGTGTGAAGTTTTTGAAGAAAACCACCTGGGCAAGAGAGAAGGTCGAGAGCTTTTATTTATATGAATTTAGAAGCCTACCCCGAGCCTCTGACGAGCAATTTGAGTTACCACCCAGAGATCGCGTCATACCCGAAGGCCAGGTTCCTGGAGATCCCGCTGAATTAGATTTAGAAGACGCCGCACGTCTAAAAGAAAAACGCGCTAAAAAAGCTGCTGATTTTGGCGGCAATAATAAACGCCCATCGCGTTCAAGTTTTCATAACTAATAAGCGCAATACCGAAAAAAGCCTCTTTTATTCTTAGCTTACCGAAAATTAGCAAGCTCCGAGGCCTTACTTATGTTTAAGTTTAAAGATAACTAGAAATATCCCGTGACGAGTGAAGCACTTTAGCAAACTCAATATCGTTGCTAATAAGTCTACAAAACAAAAGTTAATGATTAACAGGAAAACTATATAGTCCCGCTCTTCACTCATCACGAAAAATCTCTATCTGAGGATATTTTGTTTGAAAAAATGTTGAGGTTGAGGGAGCCAAAGATACATTCATAACGATTGTTACGTCCTAGTAGCACCATTATAATAACCACAGCCATCGAAACAATAATCATACACGCTATTAGGTGTTTTTTTATCACCGCCCACCCGAAACATCAAGACACGCACCAGATACATATGACGCCTCATCGGAGATCAACCAAACGATGGCACTAGCCACCTCGGATGGTTTGCCGGCGCGCTGCATAGGGATGGCGTGTTTGAATTTTTCGGGTCTGTCTTTATCGCCCGCATCAGCATGCATATCTGTAATGATAAGCCCCGGGCGCACAGCGTTCACTCTTATGCCCTCACCCGCTACCTCTTTAGATAAGCCTGTGGTTAGCGTGTCAATTGCCCCTTTAGATGCTGCGTAATCAATAAACTCGTTGGGTGCGCCAATTCTTGCGGCAGCAGAAGATAGGTTAACAATACCGCCACCCTGCCCACCGCTACTATGAGCCATTCTTTTTACGGCCTCTTGCGCACAAATAAATGCACCTACAACATTAACATTAAACACATCGCGGATTCTGGCGGGCGACATATCGACAAAAGCAGAGATAACCGTTATCACCCCCGCATTATTCACTAGGGCATCGAGCCTGCCAAATTCTTTATCGACCGTTTTAAATAAAGCGTAAATATCTTGCTCGCGAGCAACATCAACTTTAATGGCCAAGGCCCTTTGCCCAAGCGTGATGATTTTCTTCACCACAGCCTCGGCTGCTGCTATTTTACTTCTATAAGTAATCACAACATCCCAACCTTTTTGGGCTGCTAAAAGTGCCGTTTCTGCACCTATACCGCGACTACCCCCTGTAATTAACACTAGTTTTGATTGCATTGAGTGGCCCCGTAGGTTTGTTGATAAAAAGCGTGTCATTATTGTAGCTGAAAACAAAACTCAAAAATAATTAATGGTTATTATTACCCGAAACCAAGAATACTGAACCTTTAATCATTCTCGCAAGGCTCCTTGGCCTTTTCAGGATCTCACCCGTCATTCCCACGTACAAGGTGAATTGCGCAGCAAGAGAGGGTGCGTCTTTGGTAAGCGGGAATTCATCTCAAAAATATCACCGTAATCACATAAAAACTGAGCGAGAAAATATAACGAGATCGAGACTCTAAAGAATCAACGCATAAACTTATATAAATAAACCGGTGATTGATATAAGTCATCCAACTGAATGGTTTTGATGGGCTGGTGCGACGGCAATGCAAAATTATTGCTAATCAAATATTTTAGCTGGCCGCGTTGTGACTTAATTTTACTCCCTAGATCTTGCATACCCTTAGGATACAAATAACATAATATAATTGAGGTGCTAGAAAGATCTGCGTGTAAAAAGTTTTTTCGATACACCTCAAGATTTTTTAGCCCAAGTAAGTTTTTTAGTAATAGCGTTGTAAACCATGGCACTATCGATAGCTCATAACCAATTACTTTTCGCTGAGGATATTTTTTTGCCAGTGGTATAAGTAGGTTACCCCAACCGCTACCTAATTCGAAAATTGGCCCCGTACCTGCTTCAATGCCTGTTTCGCTGACCAGCTGCAACATAGCGCGACGCGCTTTTTGTGAGCTAGGCATAGGAGAGATACCAGAGACCAACGTACTCCAGACAATCGAAATCAAAGTAAAAACTGTAAGGGCGAGTAATGCTACTTCAAAAAATGACAAAAGCTTCATCTCTCTTTTATTGGGTTGAGCCTAAACGCTGTATTTGATACTAATTTTAAGAATGTGTCGACATTTGGCAAAGTTGCAGTAGCGCTAAGATTATAAGCACGTTATTTTCGATCATCATTATTATTTTATTCGTCTATTCATAAGTCTCGCTATCGTCTCAAATTCTATTGAGAAAATAATGGCAGCACACCTTTTTTCTCAAACGAAATATGTATTATTAAATCTTTAACCACAACAACATCTGTTAGTAGGTAATCAAGTTGATTGAGCAACAAGGCTTCTGGAATTACTGTCAATAAATGTACAACATCTAAGATAACAGGCAAAAAAACCGTGCTCGCTTGCTTCACAATTCACCTTACGCAAGAACGACGGTCGAGTATATTCTAACAATAACGTAGATGAAGAAGGGCTATTACATCTAGCCATTATACCGGCCGAGTCTATGCAAAAAACAGTGGTAGCTTCTAGATAGATTTCCGCCTGCGCGGGCACGACGATGAACGTGGGCGTGGACTGAAAGGGTTGGACATTTATATTAAATACAGCGCCATTGGGTTTTGATCCATTTAACTTCAAGTAAATAGGTATACTACGCGCGGAATTGAAATTATCTGATAATGCGTAATAGCCGAGCTATGGCTGCGCGTTGCTTTGGGCGACTATTCCAGATTGCCGTACTTATGTTTATTCATGCTTACCTATTTTTACCTCTGCTCTTAGGCGCCTTAAATGTCAGATTCTAACGACCATAATAGCTTTCCGGCAGTTGCCGTTGTGCTCATCATCGCCACCGGTATTGCCCTAGCAGGCATGGATGCACTCGCCAAGTTTCTCGCGCTGCAAGTACCCATCATCATGGTGCTGTGGGGGCGATATTTCTTTCACACTGTCATTACCTTTAGCGCCTACGGCATCAAAACTCGATCGTTACAGTTTTTGCGCGCGCGTAGGCCTGGGCTGCAGTTTATTCGCGCTAGTGCCCTGTTTGGCGCCACCTTCTTTATGTACCAAGCCATTACCCGCATGCCATTGGGCGATGCGGCTGCTATCCAGTTTTTAGCACCCGTGCTGGTTACAGCGCTTTCGGGATTATTGCTTGGCGAGTATGTTGGCCCGCGTCGCTGGGCGGCGGTTGCTTGCGGTTTTATCGGCGTATTGATGGTGGCCCGGCCAGGGTCTGGCGTACTCGGTTGGACCGCATTACTACCGCTAGCAACGGCGGTGTTGTTGGCGATCTACATGATGATGACTCGAATTATCCGCAATCAAGACGATCCCGCGGCTACAACCTTCTATTCGACCGCGCTGGGTGCCTTGATACTGAGCGTGCTGGTAATCTTTAATTGGCAGGCGCTAACCCATCTGCAGTGGGGACTAATGATTGCGATGGGTGCCACCGGTGCGGTCGGGCACTACATGCTGGTAAAGGCATTCCACATGGCCGAGGCCTCGGTGCTGGCGCCATTCACCTACTCGCAGTTGTTGGCCGCTATTATTTGGGGTTTGCTGTTGTTCGGGGATATACCGAGCCTTTGGACTATTGGCGGTGCTGGCGTTGTTATCTCGAGTGGGCTTTATGTTTGGTATCGAGAAACTCGTGTCGCCAAGGCGACAAAGCTGTCGTGACTGCTGCAAAGGTTAGCAGTAGGTGAAGCTCAACTTGACCATTTGAATAGCGTTGATGGCGAGATCTTCATGCTTACACCCTAGAAAACTTTGGCCAGAAACAAACGCTTAGCGAATTCGTGATAGTCACAGTAATGTCGCTGATATGCTTCATCAGTCGCAAAACTCTTTGCGACATATTTAATGCTTATCTGACTCCAATTTACTCCCAATTTAAAAAAATTTTAAATAATGTTGGCTAACCGGTGTTTCTTAAGCCTGCTGCTATACCCGCAATTGAAACCATTAGACCCTGTTCGAGTAAAGGGTCTTTGCCCTCTTCTAATGAGCGCAAGCGATGCATTAATTCAACCTGCGTAATATGCAAGGGATATATGTATGGGTTGCGTCGCTGCAAGGTTTCTCGCAACAAAGGATTGTTTTCGAGCAAGGTGTGCCCACAGATTTTCTGTATGGCTTGGGTCGCCTGCTCTAAACTCTCGCGCAGCTCGTCGCCTAAACCACTGAGCTCATTTTGCTCTGGAGACTGGCTTAATAAACGCCGCTCATAATACGCCGCAACGCGACTATCAACTTTAGCTAATACCATTTCTTGCATATCTATTAGCATGTTGAAAAAAGTCCAATTTTTATGCATGTCTTGTAAAATGTTTTGTTGATTGCTGTGCTGTTCACTCTCTAACAAATCCATTAAGGCCTTACCTGTGCCTAACCATGCTGGCAACATAAAGCGCATTTGCGTCCAAGCAAACACCCAGGGTATAGCTCGTAAGCTTTCTACGCCTCCGCTAGCATGGCGTTTTGCCGGACGACTACCTAATGCTAGACGGCGTAATTCCATTTCTGGAGTTACCTGCCTAAAGTAAGGCACAAAACGTGAATCGTGATGCACAATGCGACGGTACTCTTGCACAGAGATATCGGCTAATTGCTGCATCGTATTGCGCCACTCTTTTTTCGGTGGTGATGCAGGCGCCAGAGTAGCCTCTAATGTGCCGGCTGCATATATCTCTAAATTTTCTAGTGCAAGATCATGTAAACCAAATTTAAACTGAATCATTTCTCCCTGTTCAGTTACTCGCACACTCCCCTTAATGGTGCCCGGAGGTTGCGACAGTAATGCAGTATGAGCAGGGCCACCGCCCCGGCTCGCAGAACCGCCTCGGCCATGAAAAAGAGTAAGATGAACACCGTGTTTTTCACAGATCTGACTCAGGCTTTCCTGAGCTCGGTACTGCCCCCACGAAGCCGCAAAAAAACCTGCATCTTTGGCAGAGTCTGAGTAACCAATCATGACTTCCTGTTGGCCATTGATTGATTGCTTATACTGATCAATTTCAAGTAACCGATTCATTGTCTCAGCAGCCCCTTCTAAGTCACTCAGGGTTTCGAACAAAGGCACGATGCGCTGTGGATTTTTACAGCCCATCTCTTTTTGTAACAACCTTACCGCCAATACATCAGAGGGATAAGTGGCCATTGAAATAATGTATGCCCCCAGTGCCGAGGCGGGTTGATCAGCCAAAATACTAAACGTATCTAATACTTCACGTGTTTGTTCTGTGGCGGGGAACTCTGTGGGAATCAGTGGACGCAAACTTTCAATTTCTGTCAGTAAAAAGGTTTGCTTATCGGCTTCGCTCCAATCTTTATAGGACGCGCCATTTACTTGGATACCTAAATAATCAGTGACCTCACTGATGGTGTCGCGATGAAGGGTAGAATCCTGACGAATGTCCAACCTTAATAGAGTGAGCCCAAAGCAGGCTACACGGCGCATAATTGTACTCAGACTACCCTCTGCAATATCCTCTAACCCGCACTCTAACAATGAATCGTATATGAGCTGAAGAGGCTCTAACAATTCATCATCAAACTGATAGATATCCGGATGTTTTTCGTCATATGTTGACGATGCGGAGGCATTAACTTTAGCCTCTGCCCAATCACGTGTATTCTCCAAACGTCGGCGCACGCCACGCAATAGCTCACGATAGGGCTCGTGGTGAGGGCCAACTCTATCTCTCAGAGCCTGACTGCATTCGCCAAAAGATAAATCTTGTCGCAGCTCACTAATGTCATTAAATAACAAATGAGCCGCCTGCCAACGCCCTAAAGTTAATACATGTTGAGTCACCTTAGCGGTTACATTGGGGTTGCCGTCACGATCACCTCCCATCCACGATGTAAATCTTATAGGTGTGGCGGATAACGGTAAGCGTTGCCCTGTATGTTGATATAACAGCTGATCAAATTTTATTAAAAAATTGGGCAGAGCCGTCCATAGAGATTCCTCTATCGCTGCATAGCCCCACTTTGCTTCATCAATAGGAGTTGGCTTTTGCCGGCGAATTTCATCGGTATGCCAACTCGCCAATATGCGTCTGCGCAACCGCTTTAGTTGACGCTGCTCAGTGGGAGGCGTGATATCACTGCTGTCTAATTCGGACAAGATATCGCTAATATCATTATATTTTCGGCGCAGCGTTCGGCGAGTAACTTCTGTGGGATGTGCCGTTAAAACCAACTCAACCTGCATTGAACTCATAGCTTGGGCTAAATCCTCAGCCTCAATACCTTGCTTCAATAACCGCGGCAATAATTCATCCAGAGTACCCAGCAGCGCCTCACCGGGCTCATTACGAAGCTGGCTGCGACCGCATCGAACTTG
This sequence comes from Cellvibrionaceae bacterium, assembly GCA_047633635.1. Taxonomy (GTDB): domain Bacteria; phylum Pseudomonadota; class Gammaproteobacteria; order Pseudomonadales; family Cellvibrionaceae; genus CANLBN01. Next base: position 9,659 of record JBLIFG010000028.1, read on the forward strand.
ATGGTGCTGCTCGGCAATATTAGCGTAATTTAAAAAATGAGTAAAAGCACGAGCTACTGGAACTAACTCATCGTCAGACAACTTACCCATAAGTTCTACCAGGGATGTCCAATCTTGACTACTGTGACTACCAATCGCCTTATCTCGGATTTCTTCAACACGATGGTAGAGCGCATCACCTAACTGTGAACGAAGAGTGTCACCTAGAATACTGCCTAATAAACGAATATTGTCACGCAGCTGTGTTTGTAGATCAGACATACTAAAGCCTCACTTAAAGTGGGTATAAATAATAATAAATCACAATGAAAAAAACTAGGTTACATCATAAAAGTCATTAATGATAAATAAATATTGTTGCCGGAGATCGAGGCGGCAAGGTCGCGATAAAAAGATTTCCTTGAGTTGCCGAGTTCGCTGGGCCTCGATAAAAGAGATTTTTTTGCCCGAAGCCTTCATAACTTAAAAGAGCATCCCCCCCAATTACATTGATCTGTGGCAGCATTTAATGAGCTAGCAATAACAGCCCTGCCCAACGCGACCATTTTTACAATGTAAAACAAAACTCCCAATTAGTGCTCGCTCTTCTGTGTTATGACTAACGAAATTCAGACGATTTTTAAGGGGCTTAAACTCAAAATATCATTGAGCCTAAGACCCTACTGTGATTCCCAAGGTTAGCGTCATTCATTGCCCGCGCGGGAATGCCGCTAAAGAACCTTGCTATATTGACTCGTATAATTCGTCTAAGCATAAAGGCGCTGGGCCCAAACTGTTAAGCCTTTTGCCACGCTACCAAAGTGATCTCCATCAATAATTTCGATTCCCTTAAGCTTTTGTTCAACTGCGTCTCTTATTACTTGAGACTTTGCAGCCCCACCCGTAATGTAGACCAGATCGGGTAGGCAGGCTGCCTGGCTCATTACCTCATCGACTAATTTAAGCATTGACGACACATTGCTACCCACCGCTAAAGAGAACTGCTCGCGTGTAACAGCGCATGCTAATGACTCTTCAACAAACGAAAGATCAACATCACAGTGAGGATGTTCTGAAAGCAAGATTTTAGTTTTTTCTGCAACTCGCACTAGTTGATGATTTTTTTTGTCATCGCGTAAATGTATAAATCGAGAGAACAGATCTGGCTGTTCACATTCTGCTAAATACCTTTTAAGGTTATAGCCAGTTTGTTTACTATTAAAGGTCGCTTGCTCCGACAAGTTATTGGTTCTTACCGCGTTCCAAAATACTTGGTTAGGAATAATACCCCCCCCTTTAAAAAGCGAGTTCAGACCGAAAAATGGCATAAAGGAGTTTCCTGCCAGCTGTATGTCAAAATCGTTACCGCCGATGCGGCTACCACTATTACCTAAAACATCATCTAATCGAGATGTTTTATCGCGAAAACTTGGCCCCATACTTACCATTGAACAATCCGTAGTACCGCCGCCAACATCGACAACCAGCACGGTTTTATTTTCAGTAAGACCCATCTCAAAATCTAAGCCTGCCGCCAGTGGTTCAAATAAAAACTCTACCGATTTAAAACCTGCACGCTTGGCAGCAATAGTGAGTATGTCGATCGCTCGACGATTACTCTCGACCGGGTCTATCCCCTGAAAATTAACAGGTCGGCCAATCACCGTATGATTGATCGTTTGACCTAAACTGGCTTCAGCGCGTTGCTTTATATTGAGCATCATTACTGTAACAATATCCTCAAACAGTTCTGTCGCTTTAAGATGCAAACCACTACTGCCCAAAAAAGATTTTATCGATTTAACAAAATAACCTTCGGCAGGAAAATTAAGATATTGATCATAAGCCTCTTGCCCTACAAATACCGTTTGCATATCGGCAGGAATATCTTCGCTCATGTGTACCCGTCGGGCACTGGCTAATTGCTCGGTACGCTGAAACATATAATCATCTTGTGAATTTTTATCGGTCATTAGCAGTGCTGCTGACTCACAAATTAAATCACGATCAAGCGAATAGAGTGTAGAGGGCATAAATACCTCACCCTCATCAATGGGGAGCAGGCGCACCTCGTTGTCATTATTAATGATACCCATCGCACAATTTGAAGTACCGAAGTCGAATCCTGAAAACATACTAACCCTCATTGTTGACCACGTTTATTTAAGGTGGTGTCTGACTTTTTTAATTAACGTAATTGAATGAATAACTTTAAGGGTTGACGCTTTTAGCTAAATGCTTAAACAGCTGACACTGTTCATCGCCGCCCCATAAAACTGTCCTGTTAATAGACGGCATTGTAGCTATTAACAAAATTTTTTACCTAGTAATATCCCGCATCAACCTATCAGCTAAATCAACATAAGCGACTGGCAAACTAGCAACCTTGACCGCATTACTAATGTGCTGACGCGGAGAAAAAGATACAAGGGGCTTTTATAACGTCATTGGCTGTGTCGATAAGGCGGACTTAAAACACCAACCGATGCGTTTTTAAAGACAGTGCCGGACTATACAGAAAACCGGCCCCAAGCCGAAGCCTTTAAGAGGATTAATATGGGGGTTTAAGGTCAAAAAACATCCCCTTTCGTCAGTCACAATGTTTACGTCATTGCCAATGCTATGGTTATAGTTACCGGGGTCGCCCTTTAAAGTTAAGGTCAAAATATTATTGAGTCTAAAGCCCTCCCGTGATTTCCAATGTCCCCGTCATTCCCGCCTTCCGCGGGAATGACGGGAAAGGCGGGAATGACGGGGATGCAGGTTTGACTGAGGGCACAAATATGACTGAGGATGCAGATGTGACGGGAGATACAGATATAACTTAGGAGGCAGTTCCAAAAACGGGATCGCCAAAATATTAAAGGGCCTTTATCTTACGATGCCAACCTGTAAAATAAGCCGATGCTAAATTTCATTTGGATCTTCTTTTTTGCCGCAGCCTTTGTAGTAGCGTTAATCAAGCTATTGATTTTCGGTGATACCCAGATATTCGGTCAAATGATGTCGGCGATGTTTAGTTTATCTAAGACCGCATTTGAAATTGCCTTGGGGCTGACCGGTGTTTTAGCCTTATGGCTGGGCATAATGAAAATTGGCGAACGCAGTGGCTTTATTAGAGTGCTCACGTCTTGGCTTAGCCCGCTGTTTATGCGCCTGATGCCTGAAGTGCCAAAAAACCACCCGGCTTTGGGAGCGATAGTAATGAATATGTCGGCCAATGCTTTAGGCTTGGATAATGCGGCAACACCATTGGGCATTAAGGCGATGCAAGAGTTGCAAAAACTCAATCCCGTTAAAGACACCGCCAGCAATGCCCAGATTCTATTTTTGGTGATTAATACCTCGGCGGTGACGTTGTTCCCCGTCACCATATTCACCTATCGTGCGCAGATGGGTGCTGCAAACCCAACCGATGTATTTATTCCTATATTAATCGCAACCTATGCCTCGACGTTGATTGGTTTACTGACAGTGGCTGCGGTACAAAAAATCAATTTATTCGATAAAATAATTTTGGCTTATTTAGGCGGTTTTTCTGCTCTAGTGCTTAGTTTACTGGCTTATTTCTCGAGCTTGCCAAAAGCCGAGATGTTAGTGCAATCGGCTTTGATTAGTCATGTAACTTTGTTTTCTTTAGTGATGTTATTTATCGCCGGGGCAGTGATCAAAAAAGTGAATGCTTACGATGCTTTTATTGATGGCGCTAAAGAAGGCTTTGAGACTGCGATAACGATTATTCCTTACTTGGTCGCCATGTTGGTTGCAATTGGCGTGTTTCGCGCCAGTGGGGCCTTAGATTTATTAGCCGATGGTCTTCGCACCCTAGTGTTGTCATTTAATATGGATGACCGTTTTATCGATGCACTGCCTACCGCTTTAATGAAACCCTTTAGTGGCAGTGGTGCTCGGGCGATGATGATCGATACCATGCAAGTGCATGGTGCCGACTCGTTTGCTGGTCGCCTAGCGTCGATAGTGCAAGGTAGTACCGAGACGACCTTTTATGTTTTAGCCGTCTACTTTGGCTCGGTGGGCGTTAAGAAAATTCGTCATGCGGCCGCTTGTGGTTTGGCCGCCGATGCAGCGGGTATTTTGGCAGCGATTGCCATTGCCTATTGGTTTTTTGGTTAAGCTAGTAGGATTATTTGCAGGCGGCGGCAGGCCTCGATAAAAGAGATTTGTTTGCCCAAACCTCTCTTAATTCTAAAGGGCACCCCAGATAAATCGTGCCTGCGGCAAACCTTAAATGAGCTAGCAATAACAGCCGCTGTTGCGACTCGACCGTTTTTACCTTGTAAAAAAAGATCTCAAACAGTACTAGCTCTGCTTTTTTATTACTAACGAATTTCAGGCGATTTTTAAGAGGGAGTTAAGGTCAAAATATTATTGAGCCTAAAACCCTCCCGTAATTTGCAACGTTAGCGTCATTCCCATGAAAATGGGAATCTATGCTGAATAACAGTGCATGTTTGAGATGGATCCCCGCCTACCAAAGGCGCACTCTCTCTTGCTGTGTAATTCACCTTATACCAAAACCAGGTACCCTATGGTTTCGTAATACACCTTATCTACAGGAATGATGAGATAAAATTAAAACATTCATACAAAGAAAGTAACTCGCCCAATGGCGAATTTATTTGATCTATCTTTTTTAGCAACGCCAACTTATTATTCTGGCTGACTTTATTAATTAAAATAACACGACTACAAACTGAATCTAATGATGCCCCTCGATCCGCAAGCAAAAAAATTACTCGACGTTATGAATGGCACAAGAACCAGAGGCTTTCATGAAATCGGTGCGAAAAAAGCGCGAGAATATTATAACGCTCGACCCGCTAACTTAGCACCTGCTTGGGTAGACGTATTTAAGGTAGGCAATCAAACCATTGAGCACCAAACACTCTGTACCCCAGTGTCCATTCCACTATCTATCCCAATCCGCATCTACACGCCTGTTGAGTCTATATCGCCATTACCGGTTTGCGTGTTTTATCATGGTGGCGGTATGGTTATTGGTAGTCTCGATAGCTACGACACACTGTGTCGACAATTATCCATTCAGTCTGGCTGCATTATTGTCTCAGTTGATTATCGCTTGGCACCTGAAAATAAGTTTCCTGCTGCGGTTGATGATGCTTTTGCTGCCCTAGATTGGGTAAGCCAATATGCTGACTCCTTTAACGGCGACAGCAACAACTTAATGGTTGCGGGTGATAGTGCCGGTGGCACTCTTGCTGCGGTCGTGGCTTTGATAGTTCGCGATCACCCAACCATTAAGCTCAAGTTTCAGCTGTTAATTTATCCTGCGCTAGCAGCCCATGCAGATTCTGAATCCCATCATAAATTTGCCAAGGGCTATTTTCTTGAGCGCCTAACAATTTTATGGTTTCAAGAATGTTATATGCAAACAGAGGCAGACCGGCAGGACTTTCGCTACGCACCCTTAAGCGCAGACGACTTTTCAGGCTTACCGCCCGCTCTTGTCATGGTAGCCGATCATGATCCATTGCGAGACGAAGGTGTTGAATATACCAAGCGCCTAAAAGCCAGTGGGGTTGATGTAGAGCTACAGGAATACGAGGGCATGATTCACCCGTTTTTGTCATTGGCAGGAATATTGGACCAAGGCAGGCAAGCCATTACGCTAGCCGCAAACGCATTGAGTAATGCGAGTAGGTAGTAATGTTGGGGTCGGCAGGCCTCGATAAAAGAGATTTGCTTGCCCAAACCTCTCTTAACTCTAAAGGGCACCCCCAAATAAATCGACCTTCAGTAAACCTTAAATGAGTAAGCAATAACAGCCGCCGTTGCCGCTCGACCATTTTTACGCTGTAATTTAGCGCTTTGAATTAATAAAGTATCATACTGGTTATCGCCATATCGCCACTTTCATTTAAATATCAAGTAATAAAGATGCATGCTCAATTTATGCTCCGATCGCAGTGTGCCGGTCATTTTTCTTGAACTGGCTGCTTTCACTCCATAAACGGACTAATAGACGACGTAAAAGGCTTGTTCGAAAAGGGTCGATATCTGCCATAAACAGACATATACATCTAATTAGATAGCCAAATAACTTAGCACTACAGTCTTTCAAAGCCTAGGAAGGCTGGAATTAAGTCACACGTAGTAGACCGTCAAATATGGGCGCTCGTGTCGATCTATACCTCCGGATATATTGCTAATTTGCCCATTGCTCGAGGCTCTGCCAATGGCTAGTAATCGCTCTAACGATGCACCGTTGTGACGGGCAAAAAACTGAAGGTATCGACCTACATCATCTAGATGCAGTTTGGCATTCCAGATCTGTATGCACCATGAACTTCTTTTATTGCCGTCCTCGCTCATTTCCAGATACAACGGTGGTTTGCTTGAACGTTCGCAGACCAAATGCAGCAAGGTTGACATCAGCTTGGCTATACTCGAATTCTCGTCAGAGCGGTATGAGTCGTTCATACGTGACTCAATTAAATCTATCCCTATATTCGGGAAAACCCGATAATTAGTAATCAATTGCCTATTTGCATCATTCACATCCCACTTGCAGGCTCGATGTAATAACAACGATTGCTCTGGTTCAGCGTTTTTAGCCGCAGCCGATGATAATATACTAGAAAACTCAAGGTAGACCTTACATAGGCCTACCTTATTTTCACCTTCCCAGCCAAAATGGATGAGATCTGCTTTCGAAATTAACGGAGACATCTGATCTTTAAGCGTTTCAGGCATGACTAGACCATCAAAAACTCTCAACGCTGTCGGCTCATCGATGAATTGCCTACTAATTCCAAACAAGAATCTTTGATCCAGAATTTGGCCGCCAACGATCTTGAATGACTTTTCAAAACACACGATAGGAAAGCGATGTGCGATTTCTAAAAGGTCGCGTTCACGGACGGTCATATTCGATTTCTACTATTTATTGAAACGCACTAGGCAATTGATACCCGCTGGAATTTTATTGCGCGGATTAGGCAACTGAAGACGCACCGCAAAAGTTCGGCTGGCGGCATCGATAATAGGATCAACCGCAACGACCCTAGCCTTATAATTCACATCACCTTCCGATGCGAAACTAACATTACCGATTAACCCATTTTTTATTGAGTCAAACATTACTGCTGGAACGACTACCTCAACATTAAGAGGGTTCAATTGCGCGACACTCAGAATTTTGCCTTGACCCACTTGCTCACCAGGCGCCAAAAAGCGCGTCAATACAACTCCCGTCAGCGGGCTTTTAATATAAAGCTCATTGACAATCTCTTGTTGTAACTCAAATTCAAGCTTGGCAATTTCGGTCTGCGTTATCAACTCATCTTTTTCGCTTTCAGATATCAAATTCTGACTAAAAAGTTCTTTATTTCGAGCAACTTTACGTTGTCCAAATTCCCAATGTGCCTGCTTGAGGTTCAATGTCGATAATTCCACACTCGATTTAAGTTTTGCAATCAGCTGACCTTTTTTTACTGCATCGCCGCGGCCCACCAGAATATTTTCTATTATCCCCTCGACAGGGCTACCCACATTCGCGATTAAGTGAGGTTCAACTAGGCATTCCATCAAATCACCAAACTTAACCTCGCTATTCCCTTTTTGAGCCGAAAGATACGCAGCTACTGGCAGCTCATTGATATTTTTCTGGCCGTGCGCCTGGGTAACCAGCAACAATATTGCGGCAACAATTAAGGTAGTATTTTTTATTATAACTTTAGTTTTTAGATCGAAGAGACCCATAATGACTTGATTTCCAATTATTCGGAGCGACCTGAGAAGGACAAAATATCACCAATCTGGCGATCAGATTTAAAAAGCTGGCGACGAACTCGCGATTGTGAAGCTACCACTTTCTTTTGTGTAACGCAAAATAAAAGTCGCCCGATTTGACCGCGTAATCTTGGCGGGGAACCCTTAAAAATTCTAAATAACCATTTTGTAAATGACGTGCCCATTTCCTTAATCAAAGCATCTTCCATAGACAATACCGCTTCAAAACTTCCGGGGTCACCCTGTCGCGCACACCTTCCAGCTAACTGTCGGTCGATTCGTTGAGAATGATGGCGCTCGGTTAAAATAACGTGCAGTCCACCCGTTATGCATACCGCCTCTGCTATATGAATATCTGTCCCGCGACCGGCCATGTTGGTTGCTATAGTCACTTGCGCTACTTGCCCGGCGCCTGCAATGATCTCAGCTTCCGCCTTATCCTGTCTAGCATTTAGTACCCGATGAGGAATACAACGCAGGTCAAGATAGCTGCTCGCTTTCTCAGAGGCCGCAACGGAACGTGTGCCCAACAAGACTGGAGAGCCCTCATTAAACAATTGCTCAACGCGGCTAGCTATGCACTCCCACTTCTCACTTTCGGTTTCAAAAATTTTGTCGATATGAAGCATCCGACGACTCGCCAAATGGGTAGGAATTTCAACTACACCAAGCTCATAAATCGAGCTAAGTTCTGAGGTTACCTCCACTGCGGTTCCCGTCATACCAGACAGATTTAGGTAGCGCCGAAAGAATCTCTGGTAGCTTATTTTCGCCAAAGGTTCTTTGCGCTTAGTTAACTCACAGCCCTCTTTAACTTCAATTAGCTGATGAAGGCCTTCACTCCAAGATCTGTCCTCAAGAATCCGTCCAGTAAATTCATCAATAACCTGAATTTTATTATCACGGACAATATAGTGCTCATCTAGTTTAAATAAATAGAGCGCTGTTATAGCTTGTCGCACCAATTCGTCTCGGCGAATTGGTCCGGTCCAAACACCACCATATGAGTTGCAAAGCGCATCGATCTTGGGATAACCAGATTCCAGTAAAATAACCTTTCGCCCACTTAAGTCAATCTCAAAAGCCTCGCCGAGGATCAACGTTTGAGCAATCTCAATAGCTTCTGAAGCGACTTTTTCTTCGTCGGCCTTTGAAACTTCCGCCGAAATAATTAACGGTGTTCGAGCTTCATCCACAAGTACACTGTCGGCTTCATCGACTATCGCAAAACACAAACCCCGGAGCAATAGCTGTTGAGCGCGAGCACCTCCATCATATATTTTTTCAATTTGCAATTGCACATCTGAGGAATTTTTCCCTAAAAGTATCTGATCGCGCAAATAATCAAAGACAATGGTTTTATTGCTGCAGTAGACGATATCGCAGCGGTAGGCAGCTTGTCGTTGGGCATGATCCATTTCGGCAGTAACGCCCGCCACCGTTAGTCCCAAGGCTTCATATATCGGTCGCAGAAGGTTAGAATCGCGCTCGACCAAATAGTCATTAACAGTAATTATGTGAACAGGTATTCCTGCCAAGGCCACTGTACAGGCAGGCAGTGTCGCCGTTAATGTCTTACCTTCTCCAGTTTGCATTTCTGCAACCATACCATTGAGTAATATCCATCCCCCCATCAACTGCTCATCAAAATGTCGCATGCCCATTTTGCGATGAGCTATTTCTCTGACAAGAGCAAAGGCTTGTGCCACATAGGTATTGAGGAATCCATCACGTCGCAGCTTTAGCCTGAGCTCCAGCGCAATGTCTTGAAGTTGATGTTCACTTTTACTCGGCAGTAACTCTGACTCACGATTAATCAACGATATCATGGAAGATGTGCGCTTATTGCGTCCACGAAATCGACGTGCAAGCTTGCCGATGAAGGCTTTACCAGACTCGTTTAGCCAGTTTTCAGGGTCTTGTTCGATTTTCTCTGGATAGAACTGATCGAAGCCTATTGCGTTAACCGCTATCTTAGACATTGAATTTTTTCAAGAACATGCGCCGAATCCCCCGATACCACTGCCAAGCCAAGGGTTCCGCTGGATGTTCAAAGCGCACATAGACTCTAGAGTTGAGGTAGTTATTGATGACGGCCTCCGCTGATATTTCTAGGTCCAAGACGAATAGCTTTTCGATTGATTTAACGTCACTACTGTTACTCGAATCCATGCCGACATTCCCCCCCCCCTGTAGACTCAAAATCATGCTCGGTAGTTCGTCAGTCGTCGCTGGAGTCTCGCGGATGATACGTGCAGAGGCGAGATATTTTAAATCATCGGCCGGACGAATTTGGATGCCCACAGTCTGCGAGCGCACGAGATCAATTTGTGCCTGAGGAACAACCACACGAACTAATCTAGCCTTTGCCTCATTGATATAGGCCAATATTTCGCCTCGAGGCATATAGCGACCAATCATATTTTGTAAATCTTGTGCGACAAAGATGCCGTCGGTAGGACTGCGCAATGTCAGCTCTTTGCGCCGCAAAACCGCGTCATTGTAGGTATTGAGCAAATGCTCACGCTGTACGAGAAGAATGTCACCCTGTACTCTATTCTCCAAAATCACTTGCTCATAGCGAGAATCTAACTCCCTAAGCTGGGCCTCCAAGCGTCCCACGCGGGCATTTAACTCGGGATCCGTCAACTGAAAAAGAATCTCGCCGGTCTTTACCTGTTGGTTCTCAGAGACAAACGTGCTTTCAACAAAGCCTGCAACCTGGGAGCGAACTTTGGTTTTTGCCGGGGCCCAGATAACTCCTTGGGCCATCGTCGAGGATGGCATCGGCACTAAAAATAGGCAGCCAATAATCATCGTAAAAACTAAAGTAGTCAATATAATTGCGCGTGAACGATGACCACTTAACACCGGACTTGAAGACAGATAGGACAATTGCTTTAACGCGGGTATTGCTAGCATGTTTATAAAAGCCCAGAGCGCCAACACCACACCAAAAAAGAATAACTTGCTCGCCACAAAGATGATGATAGTAACCGCCATCATCATCCTATATATGAACGAAGTTATTGCATAGCCAATAAACCATGCGATCTCTCCTGCGCTCTCGACGGGCGCTGATAAACGTTTTAAACCAAATAAGTACTTTTGAATAAGGTAACCAATGTATTTGTTAGAGCGTTGCCCGAGATTTGGAATTTCAAGATAATCTGCAAGAATATAGTAGCCGTCAAATCTCAATAAAGGATTTCCGTTAAATAGCAAGGTGGATACGCCTGCCACCATCATCACGTTATAGGCAATCGCGCGTTCAAAGCCGGGATCTAAATAGGTCCAAAACACCATCGCGACTGCTGCGATAAATAACTCTGTTAGCATGCCAGCGGCGCCTACCAGCACTCGACTACTTTTTTCTCTGAACACCGTAGCAGATGACGCGTCAACGTAGGGAATAGGCATTAACACAAGCATCATCACGCCCATTTCGTGAACCTCACCACCTCCAGCCTTCGTGGCGATGGCGTGTCCAAATTCATGCAGCAGTTTTATTAATGGAAATATAACGACGATCAGCAGCAGGTTATCAACAGAAAAGATACGATCTATTACATTATGGGACAATTCAATCCAGTTCATACCCACCAAGACAATCGCCAAACCTACCGTTGCCAACCAGACCAAAGTGATTGGCAAACCAAAAAATGGTCGGATAAACGGCAACATCAAGGTGACGATCCGGTCCGGATCAAATAACGGAATTTTCAAAGACAATGGGTTGCCGATATATTGCTTGAGCTTTACTTTAGCCTTTTTCTTGCGCCGCCCATGCATTTCACGCATATCTGGTGGCGCATCACTTTGAAGGGCATCAGCTTGATGTAAATCAGCCAGCAGCTTGATGATTTCGTCCTGAGAGGGAACTTCATCACCCAAGCGCTCGCAAGCAATCGTCCAAATCTCGGCCAGAGTCCGTGATCCATCCATTAAGCCAAGTATCAAATTGGCAACGGGTGTGAAGCGGTGAAAACGTCCGGTGGTGTGATTTTGCAAAACGTACCATACCGTTCCACGATAAACGTGACGAAAAATTTGGGTATGGTTACGCAATCGCGGATGAACATTCTCAACCCGATACCAGGACGAACTGAAAACCGATTCAGTCATTATTTTGGCCCGTTAGTTGCGGGGGCAATTTTAAGCTAAAGACCATAATTTCAGACGTATCCAATTACTGAATTTGTGGGTCCATATCCAAAAAAGGTTACGCTCTCCAACATATAAACGCGCAACCCCTTCCATACCTGGGCGAAACTTAGCGGATGTCTGATTAAGACTAGCCTCCACACGAAAATAACTTCTGCCCTCGCGCGCCAGAGTTATCGGCGTTATCTGGTTAACTTCTAACTCAAACGCATCACCTGGCAAACTTGTGAGCATCAGCTTGCCTTTTTGGCCGCGTTTGATATAGCTGATCTCCTCCTCGTTCACCTCCAACATCACCCTGTAAATTTCCAAGGGTGATATTTCGAACAACATTTGCCCAAGTTTTACGGCACTGCCAAGCGACTGCGTTAAATCGCCACTTACCACTAAGCCATCGAAGGGCGCCGTAATTTGAGTGCGAGAAAGACGGTCTGCTAGCAATTTAATTTCAGCCTCCGCTTGTTTGATTTGACTCATCGTAATATCAGCCCCAGAGCGGTCGCGCATTGCCACTGCCTCCTGATATTGTTTTTTGTACTGACCGGCCTGACTTGATAATCTGAAGTACTCAAGCTTCAAATCACGATCATCCAGTGTTGCCAAAACATCCCCTTTTTTCACCACATCGCCCGCTCTATGCATGGCACTGGCAATATAGCCGTCGAATGGCACGATCAATACCCGACGCAAATCACCCTCCACAGCAGCGATAGCACTGATATTAAATGGTGCAGTCACCAGACTAAACGTAACTATCGTAGCCACTATAAGTAGCAGAATCACTTTTCGACCAAAATGCGACAGTCCAATTAACTTTGATATTTCGGACTTAAAACTATCACCTATACGGCTAATCAAAGACCGATCATTCAATCTTTTTGTATCCAGTATCCGACTGCTTAGTACCACCACAGATTGACAAACTTCTATGGCTTCACTATCAAAATCATAGCCTTCGCGGCGTTCAAATGTTACGGCTCCAAGGGTTGTTTCACCGACTGAAAAGGGCACCGTAAGTATGCTTCCTCCAGCGTATTTTTGACAAAGCGAGGCGTGATCCCTGGTAACAAGAACCTGATCAACTGCGGGCGGAAAAAGAATAATCGATTTTTGATCCAGAGCCTCATCCATAGCGCTGCCAATGGCCTGCAAGAGATTCATGCGATCACCAAATTCAGAGCTATGGGACAGCGCGACCACTTTCGCAAATTGCTTGCGGACAAAGCCTATACTGACTCGATCGCAGTCGAGCCTGATCGCCAAATCAGTCGCTAAAGCTTGGACTGACTCGTCAAAACTTGGTGCAATCAAAACGGCCGCCACCAGGTCGAGAGTAGCGATCAAACGCTCCTGCGTCGCTTGCTCTAATTCGGCTTGCGTGGCACGAATCTTAGCCTCTATACCTAGAGCACCCCAATGCAACTGCCGCAGTATCCATTGGCACTTACTTTCAGTTCTATCGGCACCTTGCAGTGCCACAATCCCGTGAATATGCCCCTCAATTAACAGTGGGTATGCCACCGTCACGCTCGCACCTGCTTTCAAAATAACCGGCCGCTGCTCTTTCAAGCTTTGCTCGGTCGTTTGAGCCAAGGCAGGGCTTAGAGCAGATTTAGGCGGCCAAATTCCCGCTAGCGAGAAAGGACCCGTATCGGGAGGCCCGATCAACAATACACCTTGTTCGACATCAACAGTCTGAGAACATTGCTCATCCAACCAATATTGAAAGAACAATGCCGAATCTTCGACCGTATTTAAGTCAAGCCACCCCCTTTTTTCAAGAGCTGATGACTCAGCAGACCAGCTATCCAACATAACTTTTAGTACCTATTTTTAGCAATGGCATTAACCATGGATTACAGGGAAAACATGTCTACGAGACGAATCTCGACATAGGATCTGCTCGACAAGAACACACCATTAGTCTATTTACCTTAAATCTATTAATACCTAATCCTCTTTTTTAAAAAAAATAAGCTCCGCTTCAGCGACTCAATTTTGATCACGAACCTCGCCTTGCCAATTAATTTTCTGTGCGTTATTGGTGGACGCCTTTATGCCGGAGTGCAACCAATCTCGAGCACTTAGGTCGGCGGCACTTTTCATCGTTTTGTGCATCGCAACCGGACGATGCAACATAGCTTTGCGCTCAGAGCCATGCTTTGTCCGATTTGTCGTCGCCAATGGCACCTTAAAACTGATAGTTCCGGCGGCAGCCATCGCGATAAGACCACCCGCTAAAACGGGATTGCGGTGCTCGTCCATCGCTACTATAGCCTGAGACCCGTTAGTGTCAATCTTAAGTTTGGCCGACTCAAGTTTGCGTGTTTCAGCGCTACCCTCAGGCAGATCGCACTCAGGTGACACTTCATTTTCAGGTACTTGGTCATCGTTAGGTACGGGTAACTGCTCACTCAGTGTATCTGAACTTTCTAAAGAGTCAGCTTTATCAGCTCGATCCTGATTATCTTTTGGCTGAATCGAAGCGCTCTCGCAAGACGTTGCTTGGCTCCCGGCAGACGTTGCATGGCTCCCGCCAGACGCTGCATGGTGCGTTAAAGAACGATCACTTTGGAGGGCGGACAAAATCAAAAAATCGCCAGCTGAAGCAGGGTCTGACATCAGGGGATAAGCCCTTGCTTCAGTCTTCGCCAAGGCACCCTTTGCATTGAAGCCAGAGTCGGAAAGTGAGCTTTGTACGTAGGCTATTAAGTCAGATTTACCGCTGCCATACCTCACCACTGATTCGACTAGCCCATTTTGGAAGGTGACACTAGCAGTGTCACCAAACAATATATCCTCAGACAGATTACCATCCAACGAATCTGATCCTGTACCCCCAATCAATATATCCTTGCCACTACCGCCAGACAAAATGTCGTTGCCACCTTCAGTCAGCGCTAATGAACTAACCCGCTGCCAATTACCTTGTTGATCAAGCGACACAAACCCATTATCACCAAACAGGACATCATCACCCATGCCACCATAGAGAGTATCATTGCCACCCCCTCCGATTAAAATGTCGTCGCCGCTACCGCCTTGTAAAGTGTCGTTACCATCGCCACCGTATAAAACAGCCTTGTTGCTACCATTAACTCGCAACACATCGTCGCCAGCAGGAGAACCCGTACCGTCTTTGAAATCGCCCCATAAAGTAACCGGCGCTAGGACGCCATCGGCTATGATAACGGTGTCACTCTGGTTACCACCAACACCCTCTATTGACTTAACACCACCATACTCTAAGGTTATTTCAAACAGTACCGGGGCATCACCAGGATTAGCGCCGGCGATCATGGTGGTATAGGTGACCGCAAGCACTTCACCACCCGGATCAGATGGATCTCCGCTGGCGTGTTCAACTACAAAACTCTCTTCTCCATCAATAATATTGATGCCCAGTCGCTCGGCAGCCCTAGTTCCCATGTTAATTAGGAAGGTCCCATCGCTTTGAGTCTCACCTAAAATAATGGCCAGGATTTTCTCGATATTCTTAATGCCACCGATTGGATCGTAGGCTACGACAGTGTCACCGATAGGCAACAAAGGCTGAACCTGCTGCAGAGACTTAGCCGCTTCAACAATGAAGTCAGACTCCAACCAATCAATCGTATCCAAGTTCACGTGCCCAGCACCGTCAACCACACCATCGATGAGACCTTGCCCGGTAAAGAAGAAAGTGTCGTCCAAGTTATTGCCGGTCAGATTCTCAATTCCAGTAAACGTCACGAAATCGTTCACATCACCTGAATTCAAACCCGTTATATGCCATTGGTTCTCGACCGCTGCACCATTAATCAAATAGTTGGCAATTAAGGTGTCGCCCACTGCAGATTGGGCTCCGCCTCGAACAACAATACTCTGCGTATTAAAAGTTCCGGTCAACGCAATAAGGTCGTCGTCCACATTGCCCTGCACGGTGATCGTGGTAGCGCTATAGGTTCCGGCGAGATCAAAACGCGCACCCACACCCGCATCAATATTACCCCCGGTATCGCCCTCAATCAGGATCTCGCCTGAAGTCTCAAGAATGGCACCGTTCTCAACTATGACGGAATCGCCCGAGCGCAAGATAATTCCAGAATCGACTCCACCGGTCGAACGCAATGTTACGCCAGCCTCAACTTTCAAGAAGTCAGCGCTGCCATCGGGGTCATCACCCGAGGTGATCTCGATTAACCCCGTGCCAGAGACAGATTGACTGACCGTGACAGGACTTTGTGCACTGAAAATAACCGCGCCATTAGAGGTAATGCCCGTCAATGTATCCTGCAGTGGATCCTGATCAAAATTACCACCAATGACTACGGCACCCGTGTTATTAATATAGACACTGCCGTTAGTTGCAGCGCCCTTGATAGAACCACTTTTAGTCGCAATCGGTTTGAGCTCTTCACCAATGTTGGCAGCGGCTAACAGCCAAAGATTGCCAGAGACCACATTGTCGCCAAGCGCACGGCCGTTATAGATGCTGCCCGTCAGAGCGGTTATAAACGCCGTGGCATCGGTATCGGTTGAAACCAAACCAAGCCAAAGGTCACCGATAGACTCAATCAGAAACACATTGTCGGCGCTATCCACATTAACAACACCCCCAGCCAGGCTGGGATTTATGCCGTAGTTTGCATCCATTTCAAGCTCTTTACCCAACTCCCCAATGCTTCCAAAATCGGTTGCTAAGGTAATGCTGTTAGCCTCAATATTGGGCTTTATCTGCAATGTTGGATTAGGCATGGCATCGTTATCGTAGGCATCAACAATCGACATCTGCGCCGACAAGTTCACATCACCTCGCTGCGAAATCACCTCGCGCAGACTCAGGCTGCCTTCGTTAGCCCGAATCCAGATACTATCTGCTGCCACCGCAGTAAGTTCAACAGTAGCCGTCTGCGCCGATTCAATCTCGATCGCGTCGGGGTTGCCGCCTACATCTATCGAGCCAATACTGCCACCGGCCAGCAAATCAACGTGGTCTGCTTTAATTTTGGTGAAGCTGTTATTCAAGCCATCCAAAATAGACCCAACGGCTTCTAGCTCAACAGCACCGCTCGCTGAGAAGGCGCTTTGTAGATAGAGGTTACCGTCGCCATCTGCGCTGCTTATTTCCTTGACGTAAATGTCGGATTCAGCCCTTGCGGTCAGTGTTCCTGTGCCATAGAGACTAATCAGCATAGGGCTGCCGTCAGCACCAATACTGCCCTCGGCAGACTCCAGAATCAGGTCGCCACCCTCAACTGCCGCAACACCGGTTGCCGCCAGACTGATAATGTCATTGCGGCTTTTAATGCGCACTTCGCCCGGATCATTTTGTGTTCCAGCCTCAACGCGCAGAATCTGCATAATCTGCTCTACACTTTGGGCATTGGGCGATGAACCCAGTAAAACATTACCTGCTGCCACGACATCAATCGCACCCGAAACATCAAGATTGACGTCGGCCAGTTGCTCGATGCGCAGACCCGTTACCACCGGCTGAACACCTCGCGTAAACTGCAAACTAGAGCTTGATTCAGTTTGCAACGAATCTCGCAACTCCAAGGTCAGGGTATCATCGGTCACGGCAGCAATTGTGTAATAAAACGAGCCAGCCGTAGCGTTGGTAGATTGCCCTTGAATACGAAGGCGATCTCCCGCCGCGTAGCCATCGGTAATCCAACTGCCTATTGAGCGCAATATCGTGTCAGCATTGCGGCTGCCATCGGGCGCCAGACCATTGCTGACAAAAGCCACATCAAGACTCTGTGCATCGCCAATCTGTTGGAACAAGGGATCATTGACTATCACCTCAATCGTCACGCTGCTCCCGACAAGCTCGGCCACTATATTATCTTCTGCCGACAAGGTTAGCGTGTCGCCTTGCACCGCGGCAATGGTGAAAAAAGTCACCGCCGAGGTGGCATTGGCCGTTGTACCGTCCACCTTGATTGCCATGCCCGCGGTAAATCCGCTCCATGCTGAGCCATCAACGGTCTGAATCGTACCAGGCACGCCCGATGCTGAACCCGTAAAGGTGACAGTAGCCGCAACAGGTGCCCCACCGAGCCAGGTTACATCACCACGTTCTGCCGAGGCGATTGCCGCGCGCATGTCGTCGGTTAATGGCTGTGAGAGGTCAATGGTTAACGAGTCACCAACGATACCAACGCTTCCATTGGTCACCTCAAGCGTAAGGGATGACGCTGTTATATTAGCGGCCTCGATCACGCTGCGAGTATTGGTAACCGGCTTCAGCAGGCCAGAACCTGACAGGCTAAGCAGCTCCTCTTCGGTCCATATCTTGATACCTGCCGTGATCTGAGCTTTTTTTGCATCCGAAGCTATATAGGCGAAACTTTCGTCATAGGCTGTTGGGAACGTTTCTAAACGACTAGTAAAGTAGTCCACAAACTGAGTTTGTAATACGCCGTATTGGATGGTTCGTGAACTTTCAAGTGTCGCCAAAGCAGTGTCAACTTCAGGATCAGTCAGACCTTGATCTTCGTAGTAAGCCGTATAGGCAACTATTTCAGCGTCGCTAAGCGTTACCACGCCAGCATTGGCAGCCGCAATGTCGGCAAAAACCCAGTAGGTTTGGTACTCTGCCTCTTTTCCAGCCTCAAAGGTCCGAATATTCTGTGCAATCTTTTGATCGGCGTAACCTGTATACACCATATTACCCGTGTAACTGACCACCCCATCCACATCGACAACTGTTTCTCGCGTCTCGTTAGTCAGCTGCAAGTTTTTCCAAAGGCCACCGGCAAGTTCTTCGTAGGCTCTGTCGTCTCTAGTGGCCTCGCTATTGGTATCGATCAATGACCCATTGGTGACTGAAATCCAAGCAGCGCCTGTGGTGTCGAGTTTATTCAGACGCAGATCCCCTATTACGTCTTTGATAAACACATCGCCAACGGCCGTAATACTTAAGCCATCTATTCCAGTTGCATGGACGCTCAAGGGCTGACTTATACTTGCAAGCCCTGCTCCTGCATCAATCGTCACATCTGCTCCACGTATAAAACCAGGAGCCCAGTTGTTAACAGAAGACCCAGTGTGTGCCACACTTATCGAGCCACCGGTTGTCAGATTAATGTCTCCATTTGTTGAAATAAGATTGATGGGCAAATCATCTAGGCCCTTTTCATCAATGCTGATGTCCCCATACGAGGACACGGCCCTTAACCCAGGCTGCAACAGCTGAGAGGCGTTAGTGATAAGGCTCCATCGAGGACCACTGAAAACTTCATTAGACAAGTCCACGGAATCAGAATCACCCATAAAGCGGTAATATTGATCCCCATCCTTAACCACATCTAGCGTCAAAGCCTCAACTTTTTGCCAGACATTTATATCGCTATAAGAGCTGCTGTCAGAGAGATCCAAACTTGACCCTTCGAGTGGCGTTGCACCCACATACATGTATACGCTACCGGCGCTTAGGCCATTCAGCGCGGTGTCTAGGCGAACCGTGTCAAATTGATTAACCATTTCTAGGCCAGCAGCCGAGCTGTAGTCAAAACTCGGTGTATTAAGTAACTGAGATCCCACCGCCGTGGCCGCATCAAAATTAAAAGGGATGGCCACAACATCTGTCTCAATCGGCGCATTGGCCGAGCCAATATTACCCAAAGACGAAAGATTAACCTGCCGGCCGCTCACTAATCCATCGGGGCCCAACTGCTCGATTCCAGGAAGAGCGATAATACTAGTGATACCCGTTGGGTTCAGAACTTTATCGGTGATCAAGACCTTGCTAAATAAAGAGACAATATTCAAGCCGCCTTGTTCAGAGCCCATAAAATCAATTGCAATCGGACGGTCCGCCGCTACCGAGTGTTTATAGGTAGAAAGCTGGCTTTCTTCGACGATTTGTTTGACGTAATAGGTGGTTGTACCATACCAAGTCGTGCTACTTGGCAGGTTCTGCAAGGTGATAGTGGGATCTCCTGTAGTTGTAACGGGTTGCGCTGCAAACGAATAGTTAGCGTTATTAGTAGACGCATAAAAATAAGGTCCCGCATCTACTAACCTTGCCTGGCCTTGTGGTTCTACAATCGGTGAACCAACGACATTAGCGGGATCCGGCGCAAATGCATCTATCCCTGCCCAAGATGACGATGCATAGGTAGTGGTCGTGCGCTTGGCTTGGTCTTGTCCCACGGTCCAACCATAGCGATAATCAGCCGGCCTATAAGTTAAATTTGCTATTTCACTAGCCGTCAAGGTGTCGGCTGCGCCGCTGCCAACCTGCATCGTCGTGCCCGTTGCTGTTTGTTTGTAAATGGTCACCCGAGGTGCCGTAGAGCTACCCTTGGCTTTATCCTTGATGATGATGGTGCCTTCGCCACGCGTTGACAAATCTAAGCGGTTGATCTCGAGGTCGTAGAGGGTATTATTGGTAATGTTCACATTGGCATAGCCACCAAAAACCCTGATCTCACCGTTGAGCGTATTCATCACGTGACCGCTAATGTCGACATACCCGCCGGTGGCACGCATGTCCTGAACGACAATTCGCTGTGTCGCCGTATCAAACCAAACATCAAAGTCGCCTGTTGAAGCCGTCGTCAATTCAACCAAACCTGTCTGAGGCGGAA
>JBLIFG010000029.1:0-29451 GCA_047633635.1 Cellvibrionaceae bacterium
TTAGCCAGTAATTCACTCAGCTTGATTGAAGTGATAGTGCCTGAGGGCAGTCGTATCAACGGCCGCTGTAGCGATGACTTAAGGCTGTTAACACGTCATGGCATTACGCTGCTCGGTGTGTCCCGCGAAGGTAAGCGCTTTCGCGATCGCGTGCGCAAGTTAATTATAAAATCAGGTGACGTACTGCTGCTGCTAGGGCCTGAGGATCGTCTTGAAGAAATTACAAGCTGGCTGGGAGTGCTGCCCTTGGCCGATAAAAAGCATGCCGTTATTCAGCGTAAAAAAGCGATGCTGGCGATTGGTTTATTCTTGGGAGCCATTGCCTTATCAGTGGCGGGTTTAGTGTATCTGCCTATTGCTCTGGCGGGCTGTGTCATCGCATTTGCCGCCCTTAAAATTGTCTCCGGTCGCGAGGTTTACGAGAGTGTCGAGTGGAAGGTCATTGTGTTGCTGGCATCACTTATACCTCTCGGCATGGCCTTAGAAAACTCAGGTGGGACTCAGTTAATCGCTGAGCTTATTGTTGCACAAACCGAAGGTTGGCCCCACTGGGCAATACTCACCGTCTTGATCATGGTTACTATGACCCTATCAGATTTCCTAAATAACGTGGCAACTGCACTAATCGCAGCACCCATTGGTCTAAACGTAGCAAATGCAATTGGTGCCGCCCCAGATCCATTTTTAATGGGCGTTGCGGTAGCCGCTTCTTGTGCTTTTTTGACGCCGATTGGTCATAAAAATAATACCATCATAATGGGACCAGGTGGTTATCGTTTTGGCGACTATTGGCGAATGGGGTTACCACTAGAAATCTTAGTTGTCGTTGTCTCTGTGCCCTCTATATTGTTTTTTTGGCCTTTATAGTTAATGCGATATTGGGGCTGCAATAGGCCTCATGTAGGAACTAAAAATATCAAAATTTGTTATTTATCCCTTCTAGCAAACCACTGAGCATACTCGTCTATAAGTGCGCCTTATAACCAGAGATGAGTGCCTAATTCAATACCATCTGAAGCATCCCTGTATTTGTATTAATAATAGTTGGCGCTTTCATCGCTAAACTCTTCACGGCTAATGTGGACGTTGCAGATGTGATGATTCGCAATGCAATGCGGATGTACATTTTAGATTTCATAGCGTTTATTGCTCTACGGGTCTACTGCGGTATTTTGACGCCCACGTTAGCGCTATCTAGATGACGTAATGTCTACTTCTGATTCAGTCATAAAGAGTTGTTCATAGTTGAACACCAACCTACATTTAGCTGACAGAGTTTGCTCTTAACGCGATGAGTCAGGTAATTATTATTTTGTTAACTTGTATTAATTCTATTGACTTTCGATTAATAGTTTCGCACCAAAATAAAAATCTATAGCCTCAACGCTCTAACTTCGTGCGCAAATATCAAATGCTCTCTGTAACGTGGAGAACTCTTCTAGCTAAAAAAACCTATTAAAAATATAACCTTAGAGATTTTATGGCCGTATTTTTATATTTTGGCACAAATAATGCGAAATCTTAAGTGACTGGACATAACTAGTTAGTACAAGTTTTAGATCAGCGAAAGATACCAAGCAATATTTTTTAACAAAGCATAATTAATAATTAAGACCATAACGGGAGATAAAAAAATGTTTAAAAAAATTAATAAAGTGCTTCTAGCGGTACCGCTGGCGCTGATGTTGAGCGGTCAATTAAATGCGGAAACTATTACTATTGGTATAGGACATCAAAGCACGGTAACCAATACGGTGCCGGGTGGCATTATTCTTGAAAAATTGGCGTTGCTAGAGAAGCATTTACCGAGCGATGGAAAATACAAAGACGTTGATTATGAGCTTGTCTACAAAGACTATACCTCAGGTCCACCTATTACCAACCAGATGCTTGCTGGCAAGTTGCAATTCGGTGTTATGGGGGACTATCCGCTCATTGTAAATGGAGCCAAGTTTGAAGAGACCGGACGTTCGGAAAGTCGATTCATAGCAGTGACTGGATATAACCTAAAAGGTACTGGTAATGGCATCGTGGCGCCCGTTGGGTCAGACATTTTTTCCTTGGCTGATTTAGAGGGCAAGTCTATATCGACGCCTTTTGGTAGCGCTGCTTGGGGTATGACTTTAAAGGTGCTTAGAGACAACAATCTTATGGACAAGGTGGAGCTTAAAAATCAGAGCCCACCGGTCGGTGTGAACAATATTGCCCTAGGCAAAATAGATGCACACGCTGATTTCACTCCATGGTCAGAAGTGATGGAATTCCGTGGTACAGGTCGTAAGATTTATGATGGCAGCGAAGCCGGCATTCCAACTTTCCACGGTACCGTAGTGGGTACAAGCTTCGCAGATAAATACCCTGAGATAGTTCAGGCTTATGTAAATGCGACTTTAGAAGCTCAGGACTGGATAGATAACGATCCTGTATATGCAGCAACCATGGTGTCCGAGTGGACTGGTATCGAAAAGGAAGTGTTGTATCTGTATTTTTCTAAAGGTGGTATCACAACTTTTGAAGCATCTATTAAGCCAGAGTGGAAAGCTGCTCTAAAGTATGACCACGCCTTATTGGTTAAAGAGAAAAATATACCACCATTAAGCTTCGATAAATGGCTCGACGACAGTTACGTCAAGGCAGCTTACACGGCTCGTGGTCAAAGCTACGACGCATTAGTAAGTAGCGTTGTAACGCCTATTATTGATGATCCCTCATTAGCCCCTGCAGAAATGTGGATAGATGGTGTCGGCATTGTGAGCTTCGACAGTGTTGAGGCAATGACCACCCTGTATACCATCGTTACTAAAGCAGGCCAAAAGGTCAACGCCACTTATGTTTATGATAAGGCGACTGGTCTGAAATTGTTTGGCCATGTAGCTTTCTATGTAAAAGACACATCCGGCGGACTGTTTGCTTTTATGAAAAAAGGTGATGCAGAAAAAGCGCAAGGAACTCTTGTTGCTTGGACAGACCTGATTTAAGTCAATGTTTAGTCGGGAAGATGAATCGTGTTGTCTTTTAGAAGACTGATATTTTCCCGACTCTTTTTTATATAAATAATTTTGTCTAGTTAAATTTTTAATGTTAAGTCTAAACCGCTTTACAGATGTGAAGCAGCTTTAATCAAAAGAATAATACGATATCGGTAGCCTCAAATGAAATTAGCCACGGTAGAAAGACAGCATCAAATAGACCTTGATTCATTAGATGAAGTGGATGTATCAGTTGTGTCAAAAAAAATAAAAATTGAAATAGCGCAGGCTGTAGGTGAAAGCAAGACATTGTCAGAAAGAATTGCTGAAAATTTTGAATTAACTAAATCTATAGTAGTCGGTTTCCTTTCAATAATATTAGGGTTGTCGATTTGGCATCTTGCGACGTTGTACAGCGTAAATTTTTATATCAATTTTGAGAATGTACCTTCGCCGCTAAAGGTAGGCTCATTTTTTATTGCCCATCTCGGTGACACTGAGTTTTATATTCATATTCTGGTTAGTTTACGACGAATACTTTTTGCCTTTTCTTTGGCGGCAGTAATAGGTATTGCAGTAGGCCTGTTGGTTGGGCGCTCAAGAACGATCCGTGCGGCTGTTTTGCCTTACATAGAAATTATTCGTCCGATACCTGCAGTCGCTTGGATTCCCTTAGCAATATTGATGTGGCCAACGGAAGAATCCTCGATTATCTATATTACTTTTCTCGGTGCGTTGTTTCCCATTATTATAAATACTGTTCACGGTGTTGAGCAAACTCCTGAGGTTTTAGTTCGAGCGGCATTATCTTTAGGCGCTAAAAAGATGCAAATTTTTTATCATGTGATATTGCCTGCAGCTTTACCGAGTATCTCTGCAGGTTTGGCAATTGGCATGGGTGTAAGTTGGTTTTCTTTATTAGCTGGAGAAATTATTGCGGGTCAGTACGGTATTGGATACTTTACTTGGCATGCTTACTCGTTAATTAATTACCCTGATATTGTCGTAGGTATGCTGGTTATTGGTGGCTTAGGTTCTTTATCAACTTATTTAATTCGCTTAGTAATGAAACCTGCTTTGAGGTGGAAGCAGAAGCAGCGTTAATAATGGGCTTAGCAATCTCAATGAGAACCATCAGGATTGTTTGTATTTTCCATTTATTTAGTGTTGCTAGTTATCGCTCTATTTATTACAGCAGGTCACTCTGAGCAACGAAATAAATTTGTTTAAAGACAATAATATTATGAGATTAAAGCTATGAATATGTCAGCCGCTAAAAGCCATCGCCAGCCAATTGTCGATAAGGGTAATATAAAAATTGATGCAGTTACGATTCGTTTTGGTTCAGGGCGAACACTAAATACTGCGGTAAAAGAGACAAGCCTTGAGATAACTCCAGGTGAATTTGTCTGTATTCTTGGCCCATCAGGTTGTGGTAAATCGACCTTATTAAATTCCGTGGCGGGTTATGTGAATCCAACCTCAGGCAAAGTTCTGGTTGATGGTGAGTTGATCACAACGCCGGGGCCAGACCGTGGCATGGTGTTTCAGCAGTACTCTCTTTTTCCATGGAAAACGGTACATGAAAATATTGCCTTTGGCCCCAAAGTTGCCGGTCACAGCGCCGCTGCGAGTGACTCGATAGCAAATACATTTCTAGATATGATCGGCTTATCATCAAGTGCGGATAAGTATCCTGGTGAACTGTCGGGAGGTATGCAGCAACGTGTAGGCATTGCGAGAGCATTGGCGAATTATCCAAGAGTGTTATTAATGGACGAGCCCTTTGGTGCCTTAGACGCACAAACTCGGCTAATGATGCAAGAAAGTTTATTAAACATCTGGTCCGAGTTTGGCACAACCGTTTTGTTTGTGACTCATGATGTCGATGAGGCAATATTTTTGGCGGATCGTATTTTAATTATGAGTGCAAGCCCCGGATCAGTCATTGCAGATTTAAAAGTGACTCTTGATAGGCCGCGAAGTGCAGAGTTGGCAACAGAGGAGCCGTTTATAGCTCTAAAAAAACAATGTTTGTCGGTTATTCGCGCAGAGAGTCTAAAGTCATTTCAAAATTCAGGCGTAGATGTAGCGGCGAAAAAAGTACGAGCATAATTAAAATCAAGCGCAGATGGTACGTCAGTTTACTGCGCTGTCACTGCCGCAATTATTTCGAACCTAGTGTTAGATAAAATTTACAAAACGTGCTCACAACAGCAGATTATTTGGAAGCAAAGCAGCCGCCTTAGACTGACTAAGAAACAGAATTTCTAGTAAAAATTGCTTGTTATAACAAGTATGATAATTGATCACTTTGGGAGTTGTTGTAATGAAAGCCGAAATGTCTCATCAGCCGCTTTATCTTCAGATAAGAGAGGCTTTGAAGAAGAAAATACTTTCAGGGGAATATGCGCCTAATCAGCGTATGCCATCAGAGAGTGAGTTAATGCACACTTTTGATGTGAGTCGAATTACCGTTAGGCAGGCTCTAAAAGATTTAAGCGCGGAGGGCTTGGTGTTTACCTCTCAAGGCAAAGGTACCTTTGCCAGTAAGCCTAAGGCTCGTCAGGATGTTCAACATCTTCAAGGTTTTGAAGAGGCAATGCGGGCTAAGGGCTACGATACTAATGCTCGCACTCTTAGTGTTCGCGAGATGACGCCCAGCAAAGATGTTCAGCAAAGACTCGATATTACGGGTAAAGATGGCGTCATAGAAATTATCCGAGTGCGTTATCTCGACGGTGAGCCGGTGTCGTTAGATACTTCTTATCTGCCGGTAATCATTGGGAAGCAGTTGCTCAGCAAAGATCTAACAGGAGATATTTTTTCCCTATTAGAAAATGATCTGCGCCTGCCTTTAGGCAAAGCCGAGATTAGCTTGGAAGCTCGCCCCGCAGATGCAGTGGTTGCCAAAGAGTTAGATGTAGAAGAGGGTTCACCTATTATGTGGGTCAAGCGCCTGGTTAGAGATATTCACGGACATGGAATCGATTACGAGTATTTAGCAATCCGTGGTGATTCTTATCAGTACCATTTTGAAATTAATCGCTGTCCTCAGCGATCAAATAACTCTCATTCACAGACTAAAGAGGAAAAAGTATGACTAGTTCAGCGTTAACACTTACCGAGCACGACATTACCGTGCGAGATTTCGATGTGCTTGTTATTGGTGGTGGAACTGCCGGCCCTCTAGCCGCCATTACTGCCAAAGAAAATAATCCAGATTCAACGGTCCTGCTCCTTGAAAAGGCCAATGTTAAACGTTCTGGTGCAATCAGTATGGGAATGGACGGCTTAAATAATGCAGTAGTTCCAGGACACGCGACACCTGAAGATTATGTAAAAGAAATTACTATCGCCAATGACGGAGTCTTATTGCAAAAAGGCGTGATGGCCTATGCTCAAGGCTCATTTGATATGATCCAAAAATTAGATAGTTGGGGCGTATATTTTCAAAAGGATGAAACCGGCGAATACGATATGAAAAAAGTGCATCACCTAGGCACTTATGTTCTACCTATGCCTCAGGGCCACAATATTAAAAAAATTCTCTATCGCCGTCTGCGTCGCAACAGAGTGACGATTGAAAATCGTTATCAAGTTATTCGATTGATGAAAGATAAAGACGGTAATGCCTGTGGTTGTATTGCTTTAGGCACAAGAGACGCCGATATCTTGGTGATTCGCGCTAAAGCTGTGGTGATGTGTACTGGGGCTGCAGGCCGCATTGGTTTGCCTGCATCAGGCTATTTGTACGGCACTTATGAAAACCCCACCAACGTCGGTGATGGTCATTCTATGGCCTACCATATTGGTGCTGAACTAACGGGTTTGGAGTGCTACCAAATCAATCCATTACTCAAAGATTATAACGGTCCTGCCTGCGCCTATGTGACCGGCCCGCTAGGTGGATATACCGCTAACGCACAGGGTGATCGTTTTATTGAATGTGATTACTGGAGCGGCCAAATGATGATGGAGTTTTATAATGAATTGGAGGGTGGAAATGGCCCTGTATTCTTAAAACTCGATCACCTAGCTGAAGAAACTATCCAAGAAATTGAACACGTGCTGCATACCAATGAGCGTCCTAGCCGCGGCCGCTTCCACGATGGTCGCGGTGTTGATTACCGAACCAAAATGGTTGAAATGCATATTTCAGAAATTGGTTTTTGTGCAGGTCACTCTGCATCGGGTGTTTGGATTAATGA
The DNA here is from genome assembly GCA_047633635.1 of Cellvibrionaceae bacterium. Classification (GTDB taxonomy): domain Bacteria; phylum Pseudomonadota; class Gammaproteobacteria; order Pseudomonadales; family Cellvibrionaceae; genus CANLBN01. The sequence goes on from JBLIFG010000029.1 coordinate 7,181, forward strand.
GAAAGGTGAAACCACTGTGCCAGGTTTATATGGCGCGGGCGACATGGCATCGATTCCACATAGTTATATGTTGGGTGCGTTTGTTTACGGACAAATTTGTGGTGAAAACGCAACAGAGTTTGCACGCGATAGAGAATTTGCCGAGCTCGATATTGATTATATTCTGGCAGAAAAAGAAAGAATATTAGCGCCGTTAAAACGCGAGGATGGCATCCCTGCTAATCAGTTTGAATACAAAGCGCGTCGCCTTGTTAACGATTATTTACAGCCGCCAAAAGTGACTAAAAAAATGGATATCGGTTTGCAACGACTGCAGGCTATGGATGAGGATATTCCTTTTCTTTACGCTCGCGATCCACACGAATTGTTACGTGTTCACGAAGCTCAACATATTCTCGATTGTGCGCAAATGGCAGCCGTTGCCTCAATGTTTCGAACTGAAAGTCGTTGGGGTTTATATCACAACTATGTCGATTTTCCAGAAATTAATAATGCTGATTGGTTTTGCCATGTTCAGTTATACAAAGATGAAAATGGAAAAATGGCGTGTAGAAAAAAAGAGATTGAACCCTACGTGGTTGAATTAGATGAAAGTGAAAAAAGTGCATATCAAAAAATGCGTGTTCAAAAAGCGGGTTAACCCGAGGAGATAATATTATGCCAATGCCCATAGCGTCACAAATATCCATGGTTCCAGTTATCGTCGATGACGATAAATGCATTGCCGAAAAAGGCTGTCGAACCTGTATCGACGTTTGCCCTCTCGACGTGCTAGTCATCAATGAAGAATCTGGCAAAGCTTATATGAAATACGATGAATGTTGGTACTGCATGCCATGTGAAACAGATTGTCCGACGGATGCCGTTACAGTCAACATCCCCTATTTACTGCGCTGAGGTTTTTACAATGTCCAAATATTCAGATCCACTCTTAAATTCTATTGCCGACCGCCTAGCAAGCGATGATGCAGGTGTTCGACGTGTTGCTGCAATGGACTTAGTCGATAGCGCGGAAGGCGAAGCAGTCGAATTATTGTTGGTGGCACTTAACGATGATGACGAAGCAGTTCGTATGGAAGCTGCCAAGGTAATTGACGAGTTTGAACCTAAAGAAATGATGGGCGCTTTAGTTGGCGCTTTAACTTCTAAGGATGAAAATGTACGTAATGCTGCTGCTAGCGCCCTAGCCGACTTAAAAGACAAGAATGCAGCGCCAGCCCTGCTAGCCGCATTGAAAGGTGGTGACGCTTTTGTTGTTTCAGCGATATTGCGATCACTAAAACAATTACGTATTAAAGATGCAAGGCCTTACGCAATTAACTATTTAACACATGCAGATTCAACGGTTCGCCGCGAAGCAGTCGGTGTGTTGGGTTATCTTCAGGATGTTGACAATTTACCGCAAATTATTTCTGTCGCGCATGCTGATGCTGATGCTGAAGTACGACGTACCGCAGTGGGTGCTCTAATATTTGCTTCAGCAGCACAGGTAAGTAACGCCTTGATTAAGGCGCTATCAGATGAAAACTGGCTAGTTAAAATCGAAGCGCTCAAAGGAATAGGAAAGCTGAGTGTCGTTAATGCACTTGATCACCTGATTACAGCAACTGATGACTCAATATGGCAAGTACAGGAAAAAGCTGTAGAAGCTATCGGTAAGTTAAAGGCACACGAGGGCATCCCTTCCTTCGCTAAATGTATTAGTAATCCTATTAGTAATGTGCGTAAAACGACCGTTGCCGCCCTGGGCGAGATTGCTCATCCCGATGGTTTAGAACTTATTCATATTGCAATGGATGATAATGATCCCGATGTTCGTAAGTTGGCCCGCTGGGCAAAAGATCAGGTTGAAGCCAATGTTTGTGCGGCAGGAGTATAGTTTATGACCTTCGTGGTTACCGAACAGTGTATTAAATGTAAATATACCGATTGTGTCGATGTATGCCCTGTCGATTGTTTTCACGAGGGGCCAAACTTCCTTGTAATAGACCCTGTCGAGTGTATTGATTGTGCTCTGTGTGTTCCCGAATGTCCTGTGGGTGCAATTTATGAAGAGAGCGAGCTGCCAGAGGATATGCTGGATTATATCAAAATCAATGCTGAGCTAGCTCAAGCGTGGCCAGAAATTACCGAGACCAAAAGTCCACTACCCGATGCAGAAGAGTGGGCCGATATGCCTGGCAAACGCAGCGCACTAATTACTACTGCCGAGACCGCATGAGTGTGTGCTCAAATTTAGTCGGTGTTGTTGCAATCTGTTCTTCATATGTAGTTGCTCTTTGCAGCTGCTGTTCAATAAGCTCATTGCTGGAATGAAATATTGTGAATGACTCAATAATACCGCCAAAAAATATTACCTTTAAAAAAGGTGAGCCCGAAGTGATTGTGACGTGGAAAAATGGCAGCTCTAGTTCTATTTCTGGTAGCGAACTGCGACGTTATTGCGCCTGTTCAGAGTGTCGTGCACGTAAGGTAGTAGGCATTAGTTTAATTAATGAGTCAACCGAGCTTGAGCAGGTTTCGCTTATGGGAGGCCAAGCGCTGCAGGCTAAGTTTAGCGATGGTCACGAGCGAGGTATTTACCCATGGCCTTATCTTTACGCAATTTCTCAGGGGCGTGCAATGGAACATCTCAGCGAGTGATGTTTATAGGAAAAGGCTGATTAGATTTTTATTTTTAAACGCTATTTTATTAGCCAGCATTTAAATGCTGCTGCTATAAGAAAAACTTAGAGGATATAAGGCATGGCTTCGTTAATGAAAGAACGTGTAACAGAGGTGCACCACTGGAACGATACTCTGTTTAGTTTTAAGTCGACTCGAGACAAATCGTTTCGCTATAAAAATGGTCATTTTACCATGATAGGTTTAGAACACGATGGACGCCCGCTTCTTCGTGCATACAGTATTGTCAGTGCAAACTATGAAGAGGAGTTAGAGTTTTTCTCAATTAAAGTTCCCGATGGTCCACTCACGTCCAAATTACAGCACTTAAATGTTGGCGACGAGATATACGTCAATAGCAAACCTACAGGTACGCTGACTGTCGATAATTTATTGCCAGGAAAACGGCTTTATATGCTGAGTACCGGAACCGGTCTTGCTCCATTTTTAAGTATTATTCGCGACCCAGAAGTATACGAACAATATGACAAAATTATTCTTACCCACGGCGTGCGTACAGTCAACGAACTTGCCTACCGTGAATTAATTACCGAGCATTTACCTAAGCACGAATACTTCGGCGAAGAAATAAGCGAAAAGTTAATTTACTATCCTACAGTGACACGAGAAAAATATAAAAATCAAGGCAGGCTAACTGATTTAATGACCTCGGGTGACTTGTTTGAAAGTATTGGTCAACCTCCGCTTAATCCCGATGAGGATCGTGTAATGATGTGTGGTAGTCCGTCAATGCTAAAAGACCTTGTCACAATTTTAGATGAGCGCGGTTTTAAAGAGACTCGTCACGGCGACTTGGGTAGTTATGTTATCGAACGCGCTTTTGTTGAGTAAAAAACTCGTGCTTAAGTATGAGCCTCTATGTTTAGTTAAAATTTCATAACAGAGAAATGTGTATGCATTCTATCAATGAGTCTAAGGTTTACGAAGCGCTAGAGGCTGTGAATTATCCTTTATTTGGTGATGATTTTTTAAAAATCACCTCGCTTGATGGCATCAGTCATGATGAACATGGCGTAAAAATAAATTTAAGACTCGGCATAAAAGCACACTCACACGAAAATTTATTATCAATGGCTATTGAGCATCAGTTGAGCGAAGCCGCCTTAGGTGATGTGAAGGTGAAGCTTAGCAGTGATGTACTTGCATCTCCTTCGCTGGTGAGACAGGGGCAACTTAAAGATGTCAAAAATATTGTTATGGTAGCCTCGGGCAAGGGTGGTGTTGGTAAGTCGACCACGGCAATCAACTTGGCGCTGGCCCTGCGTCAGGAAGGAGCCAAGGTGGGCATTCTGGATGCCGATATTTACGGTCCTAGTATGAGCACAATGCTGGGTATTCCCGCGGAGACAAAGCCGGAACTTGTTGATAATAAATATGTTCAGCCAATCAAGAAATATGGCATCAAATCTATGTCAGTGGCTTATATGTCTCAAGAAAAAACGCCTATGATCTGGCGTGGACCCATGGCGGTTAAAGCGTTGGAACAATTCTTAGCCCTCACTCTCTGGGGTGAGCTGGATTATTTAATTATTGACATGCCGCCTGGTACTGGTGACATACATATTTCTCTTGCTCAAAAAATTAACGTGTCGGCCGCAGTGGTAGTGACCACTCCACAGGAAATGGCCTTAATCGATGCGCGAAAAGGACTTGAGATGTTTAAGAAAGTAAATATTCCAGTGCTAGGAATTGTAGAAAATATGGCAACCCACACGTGTTCAAATTGTGGCTTTGAAGAAAACATTTTTGGCAGTGGTGGCGCAGGAAGATTAGCAAAAGACTATGGCGTATCTCTTCTTGCTTCTTTGCCCTTAAATTCAATAGTGCGTGAACACCTCGATGCTGGAATGCCTACAGTGGTTTCTGATCCCAATTCACCCATTAGTCGGACGTATATTGAGCTTGCTAACAATGTGGCTTTTGAGTTGTGGAAGTGCAATGTTGATACGACGTCTGCACCAGTACTACAAATCATTGAATGACAACGTCAAACGGTCCTTGAGTTTATCAATAAGTCACCGTGACTCCCATACACTTGGTTGAAAGTTATGAAAATCCTAGTTCCTATTAAACGCGTTGTAGATTATAACGTAAAAGTTTTACCAAAATCTGACGGCTCTGATGTTGAATTAAGCAATGTTAAAATGGCGATTAATCCATTTTGTGAAATTGCCATTGAAGAAGCGGTGCGTATTAAAGAAACACATCCCGAGTGCGAAGTGGTGGTGGTATCAATCGGCGAAAGCAAAGCACAAGACCAATTACGAACGGCTCTTGCATTAGGTGCAGATAGGGCGATATTGGTCGAAACTGACGCAAGCCTTGAACCTTTAAGTGTTGCGAAATATCTAAAAAAGATTGTCGAGCAGGAGCAACCACAACTTGTCATCACGGGTAAACAGGCGATTGATGGTGATAACAATCAAACTGGGCAAATGCTGGCTGCATTGTGTGGCTGGCCTCAAGGTACTTTTTGCTCGAGCATTATTGTGAAAGAGGAAAGTATTGAGATTACGAGAGAAATTGATGGTGGAATAGAAACCTTGGAGCTGAAATTGCCGGCAGTTGTAACAGCAGATTTACGCCTTAACGAACCTCGTTACGTGTCCTTACCGAATATGATGAAAGCCAAGAAAAAACCAATTTCTGTAATACCCGCTGAAAGTTTACAGGTGGACTCAAAATTAAGGTTAACGCTTCTCGGTGTGGCTATACCGGCTCCTCGTAAAGCGGGTACCCGCGTGGCTAATGTGGCGGAACTCTTCGAAAAGCTGAAAAATGAAGCTAAGGTGATTTAATGAAAATACTTATTCTTGCACAACACGATAATGAAACTTTACATTTTTCAACCGCTCATGTGGTGGGTGCGGCGAAAAATATATGTGATGATATTTGTATATTGATCGCAGGATTTAATTGTAAAGCAGTCGCCGAACAAGCGGCCGCGCTCGATGGTGTTAGCCACGTAATTTTGGCCCATGCTGAATGCTATGAGTCACAGTTGCCTGAGAATATTTCTACGCTTGTAGCTTCTCTCGCCGACGATTACAGTCATATTCTGGGAGCAGCCAATACTTTTGGTAAAAATATTTTACCAAGAATTGCAGCGCTGCTCGATGTTCAGGCTATATCCGATGTGATTGAAATTGAGTCGGAATCAATTTTTCTTAGGCCGATTTATGCTGGAAACCTAATTGCTAGAATACAAATGCACGATTTGATAAAAGTTATTTCAGTTCGCACAACATCATTTTCAGCAGTAGGCAACAAAGAAATCGCTAGTAAGATATCAATAATCACCGATGAATTTATTCAAAATAATTCACGACGAATATCACTAGAGTTAGCCGTTTCCGAACGCCCCGAACTTGAAACTTCACCGGTTGTTGTCTCGGGAGGTCGCGGCTTAGGCAGTGGCGAAAATTTTTCTCTGCTTTATTCTATAGCGGATAAACTTCAAGGTACCGTCGGTGCTTCTAGAGCGGCTGTCGATGCCGGATACTTGGCCAACGATTTACAGATAGGACAAACCGGTCGAGTTGTTGCTCCTGAGCTTTACCTCGCCGTGGGTATTTCAGGAGCAATTCAACACCTCGCTGGAATGAAAGACTCACGTATAGTGGTTGCGATAAATAAAGATCCAGACGCACCTATTTTTGATGTGGCAGATTATGGTTTAGTTGCAGACCTCTTTGACGCTGTGCCCGAGCTAGACACGTTGCTAGAAAATTCTGCGAGCGTTTAGTAATAAAAGTTAAGCCAACTCGACTCGCCGGTTAAAAATTATTACTGCACTCATAAGTTTTCTATGTGTATAAGATGATTTATGTGTGTTGTGTCTAGGAGGCTGTCCGCGAGGCTATTGCGTTATACCACTTCTCTAAATTAAAGCTTGGTAACCCTAAAAATTTAGCTTTTTTTATCAGGTAACCGTTGATGAAATCAATCTCGGTTTTTCGGTGCAGTCGAATATCTTCTGCCATCGATGACCGATTCGAATGGGTTAGCGCAGCAACGTTCAATATTTTCTCAATAGGATGTTTGATCATGGGAAGATCGAGGCCAACCCGAATCTTATTGACCTCATCACATATGCTCGAAATATCCCGCTCATATTTCGCTTTCAACAACTCGCCATTCAATATTTGATAATAAGCCGTTATAGGATTAATGACCGCATTCACTAAGAGTTTATTCCAAAGTTCGATCTCGAGGTCATCACTTTTCTGCAAATTAAAATCGCTGGAACTGCAAAGGATTTCATCCACTATAGTTCTTGATTCAGAGTGCTTTGAAGTCAGAGCAGGGCACCCTAGCAGCGTTTGCCCACCTAGTGTTTGGGTGTAGTGGCCGACTTTATGCGGGTAGGCGCCGCATGTAGTGGTACCCAAAATGCACAGATTGGGCGTGAGCTGTCGGATTGCTTCTTGTGGCCCCATTCCATTGTGAAGCAAAATGATGGCGGCATCTGGGTACTTCTTAACTAGTGTTGTTGCGACTTGTTCAGCATTAAAAGCTTTTGTACATATCCAAATAAGGTCTGGTCGAAATGCAGGCGAAGTCGACTCGAGTGACCAATCGAGCTTTGTTATTTGGTCATGGCGAACAATTGTTTTAGGCAGTGAGATTCCGGCTCGATGAGAAAATACTGCGACCTCGCCTAGAGTTTGGGCATGTAGACATGCTAACGAGCCTATGGCCCCAGGCCCTGCGATTAATGAATTAAGTGTCATGTTATATATGTAATCAGCGAAATGGTTTTTATCCGTAAGTCTTAACCTCAAGTATATCCTAAGGCAGGCTCATTAAAAACGAGTGTTAGAGATAAAAACGTTTAGCATGCAAAGTAACTCATATGACAGTTATTAATTTAATTCTCAGCTGTTCTCTTCATGCAACTTGATGACTAAAGCACAGAGCTTTTCCAGCTAGTGCGCTGAATTTTTTTGATTATGTAATGGCTGTCTTTTATGCAGCAATTAATAAATTTGACCCAAAATTTCAGCTGTCGGCAGCGAGATAAATTAAAAGTACTCAATTGAGATAGTAGTGGTTTTTGCCTTGGGTATAAACGTTTAGAAAAATAATTTTATAAAATGGCAAAAGAACGATTCGTGTGGTGAATATGAATAATATTTTTGCTGGTTTTGCGCGCTTTAATACGAGCCAAATGAACGTGCATCAATCACTTATTTATCGTAAATTAAGCTCGGCTTTAGTGCGTTATTTTGGTAAAATGACTCATGGAAAACGCGCCTAAACTTAGCGCTGAAAATATTTTCTTAAGTAATCACTGGATAAAAAAGATCAGCGTGTGCGGCGCTATAAAACTTATGGCGCGTCTACAAAAAAAGATAGCGAGTAAAGTCAGCTCTTTAACGAAGCGGAAAAAGCAGCATCTACCGAGAATAATACAGAAGAAAGCACCATCGTAACGGTTGATGCTCGCAAAAATAAAAAGCGCATATCTATTCCTACTGACTGCCCCCGTGAAGACATCATTAACGATCTAGCCGAGTCATACAACATCTGCCCACACGACTTTACAGCACGGAAGCATGTCGGCAATGAGGCCAGTGAGCAGTTAGATATTGAGTCGGTTAAAATTAAAGTGCAGCGCCAACTGCAAAAAGATACGCTTGACCTTGTTGCGAACAGCATCTGATTACGGCGACCAAGCTGGCGCAACTCATCGACAAGTCAATCGCATTGTCTGGGCTGCTAGCCTAAGTTACTGTTAACGAGTATGTTGATGCTTTAGCTTTTTACCGGCAAACTGCCAGCTTCAAACCTATTGGCATTGAGATGGATAGAACAACGCTCGCCAACTGGTTGATCAAGATGGTTAGCCTTGTGCAACCGCTGCTTGCAATTCATGTGCGCTGATAGGTACTAGATGTGGGCGGAAACATCGTTATAAGTTCTTAATGAGCCTGTAACCCCCCCGCTCGTTATAGGAAGAAAGAACTGGCTGTTTTCTAGTAGCTAATAGGCCGCAAATAAGAGAGTAAATTTATACAGCCCGATTGAGGCGGCCACAGCGAGTGACGTAGAGTTTCATGTTTATCTGAAAACGGTGTTTAACTTGTTACAACAGGTTACAAACATTGATGATATCAATGCGTTACTGCCAGTGCATGTCAAAGGCATGGTGGATTTGCCGCTGACTTTAAAGCGATCAATAAGTTTTAAAGTTCGCAGCCAGTTTATATCTGATCAACGTTAACTCTATGAAGTTTGAAATGAACGCTATTTAAACAATGACAAACCTTATCCACTCGATTAGTGTGACCCAAAATTAATGCTTGGTGCCAATATATAATGTTATCTGATCCATCCCTGTATCTGCTATTACTCTTAGTCGGTGCTTTTTTCGCTGCATTCGTCACCGGTGCTGTGGGTTTTGCCGATGCTATGATTCTAAATGCAGTTTGGCTGCACATTATGGACCCAATCGCGGTTGTGCCTCTGCTGGTGTCTTGTGGTGTGCTTATGCACATGTTGCCGATTTTTAGACTGCGTAAAACGCTGGATTTCTCGCGACTACTGCCCTTTGTTGCCGGCGGTGTCTTGGGTGTACCCTTGGGGGTGTGGGTACTCGGTTATATAGAGCCAGATATTTTCCGCACATTGATTGGTGCGCTTATGGTGGTTTATGGGTGTTGGATGTTTTTGCGTCCCCACTCATCGGTAGGCGAGGTTGGTGGCAGACCACTCGATAGCTTGGTAGGATTAGGTGGCGGCATTATGGGGGGGTTCGCCGGCTTATCCGGACTGTTTCCGATAATCTGGACGAGTATGCGGAGTTGGCCTAAGCACCTTCAGCGTGGTTCTTGCCAACTCTTCGTGTTTATTATGCACGGTATTGGCGTTGTCACATTTGTTTCGGCCGGTAAGTTTACTCAGCAGACGGGTACGGATTTGATCTGGTGTATCCCGGTGCTTATCATTGGATCTTGGCTTGGCTTAAAGATCTATCCGCATCTGAACGATAGCCTATTTAAGCGCATCATTATCTGGTTGAACTTGATTGCGGGTATTACACTTTTGTTGTGAATGGCTTAATGCAGTGTGCTGTTAGAGTCTTTGTTGACGGCACGTCAGCATGGTTCAATTTTATCCGTACTCAGTCTCAGATGTGTCCTCATAGAACCAGAATCCCATGCGCATTTGTCGACTCTAAGCTTAAGATGTAACACAGGTACAGGCACTGAATGAGTAACAATTTATATCTTATAGCTCATCGTGATGGCTAGAGCTTCAATCTAATGCGTTTTTACCCCTAGATTACAATCCAGACAATAATTTGATGTGTACTGGGCTTTTAACCCTCGTTAAAAGACTGACGAATGATATCGCGATAATTTCTAATGCGTTGCACATAAAGCACAGGCTCATGTCCTCGTGCATAACCATGCTTCATCTTTGAATAGTATTTCTTATTAGATTTTAACGGTAAAAGTGCTTTGAGTTCTCGCCAAGAGTCAGGATTTTTACCCATTCTGCGTGCTAAGATTCTGACATCCAGAACGTGGGCGCGACCAATATTATAGCTTGCCAGAGCCTGAAACCAGCGATCCTCTATCGGAATACTATCGGGTAGACGGTCAAACCGATCTTTCAAATAGTCCGCGCCAGCTAAAATAGCTTTCTTGGGGTCGGTTCGATCCTCTACCCCTAACGATTCTGCGGTATTCCTCGTTAGCATCATAATGCCTTCCACGCCAGTCGGTGACACGGCCTTGGGGTTCCAGTGCGACTCTTGATAAGAAAGGGCTGCTAATAGGTCTGCTGGTATTCCGGTTTTCTCTTCAGCTTCGATAAAATATTGCTTGTATTTGGGTAGGTGTTCATCAATATTGCGGCTCAGAGCGCGTAAATCTACGAAGTCAAAATTATTCATATAGGCGTAGTACTGCTGATTCACTAAATCGATCGCGACCTTGCCCTTGGACGACTTGATCCAAGCTTTTGTCAGCTCGGCGAGTTTGCCTGCGTTCTTGGGCAGGTACCAACCTAACTGACTCTTGCCAGGCAGCGTCATAGCGACTCTAAGTTCGGGAAACAAGCGGCGAGTCTTATCGGCGATATTTGAATCAGACACCACACAAATACCGTCATCTAAGGCGCGAGACAGCAGCATCTCGGTAGATTCGTCTTCACTTTGCGTGAACGTCAGGTCAGGTACTTGTTGCTTTAAAGATTCTAGGGTGCCGATATAACTGGTTCGAGCGGCAACAACCAAATTGATCATCGCTAAATCTTTGGGCTTTCTTGGGAAGTTCTCAAGTTTTTGTGGGCAAATAACTTGCTCAGTAACCAATAGATGCGAAGCTCCGCGAATAAACTTTTCATCTCGAGTTTTATTGTGAGTTAATCCTGCCGCGGCTATGTGTGCCTTGCCCTGTTCTAAGGTTTCTAGAACCTGTGCGGTTGAGTTTTCGACGACCCAAACAACATTCCAGCCATGTTCTTGGGCCAAGCTGTTGATTAACAAAACCTCAGGGCCGGCGGGTACTTGGTCACGTCCTTCAAAATAAGTGGTGCCACCCATGCGGGTGACAACTTGCAGAGTCTCGCCTGCTTTTGGAATCTCAGAGGCATCTATTTGACTCACTGACACATCACTACAAGCGACTAAAACCAGAGGTGCAAGACAAATTAAAGCTAGCTGTTTGATCCACATGATCGCTCTCTTACAATTGTATAAGGGTATATACGTACCATAGCTTGCAAGCCACACCAACTAAAGCAAATTCTCACGTAAAGCTAAATGTGATTGCGCGCGCACTCTAAAAAATCGTTTGAATTTAAATTACCGTGTAAGCCAGAGCGAATTATTAACAATGTTTTATGCGTAGGCTTAAGAAAATAGCGATTAATTCAACTCTGTGCCCCCATTGATAAGGCTAGCTCGGGTGTGCTGATTAAAAAAAGCGCCTAAAGTGTCACCAAGATAGTCTAGGTTCGATCAGCTAGTGCGCAAAGAGTTTTTGCGCCTGCCAGCAGTTTTTCATTAGGTACTGTGTAACAAACACGAAAGTGACTATTGCGTTCGCTGAAAACAGAACCCGGTATAATGAGAACATTATTGTTGATGGCAAGCTCGGTGAAGCTGTCGCCAGTATGTCCCTCGGGTGCTTTAACAAACAGATAAAACGCACCGTCAGCCGCGCCGACTTCAAAACTCCCCGAGAGTGCCTCAAACATTAGATCGCGCTTTACCGCGTAGTCGGATAGCTGCATTGACATGTCGGTTTGCGGGCAGGCGAGTGCGGCATGTTGGGCGATACTTGGCGCGCACACAAAACTGTATTGCTGCAACATTGCCATGGCTTCGATTATCTCTTTAGGACCTGCAGCGTATCCAAGACGCCAGCCGGTCATACCGAAAGATTTACTATAGCCACCAAGCAATAGACAGTTGTCGGTGTACTGTGAGATCGATTGCATAGGCACATAGGCAAAATCACGATATATCTCGTCGGTAATAATGAGCACGCCGTGCTTGTCGCAAACACGGGCAATCGCCTGTAATTCTGTCGGGTTAAACACGCGACCGGTTGGATTGCCGGGGCTGTTAAGCAACAAAATTTTTGTCTTAGGCGTGATCAATGCAGATAGTTTATCCACGTCAATAGAAAATCCATCGGCGTAAGTGTCGAGATAGACCGCCTTACCACCATTCATATTGACTAGATGTTTGTACATGACGAAATACGGATCGGGAATGATAATTTCATCGCCGTCGTCCACTAGCGCCAATAATGATAAAAACAGACCGCCGCTGACACCTGAGGTAATGAGCATCTGATCGAGCTTATAATCGCGGCCAGTAAATACTTTTTCATCGACAATAAGTTGCTCGCGCAAGGGCACGATACCATTTGTTGGGGTATAGCTGTTGTGGCCCGTTTCAATAGCTTTAACGGCCGCTGCTTTAACCAAATCGGGTACGTCGAAGTCGGGTTGACCGATACTTAAATTAATGGGATCTTTCATGCTGCGGGCAAGTTCAAACACTCGGCGTATGCCGCTAGAATCAACTCGACTGGTACGTTTTGCCAATAATGACATGCTCTCTCCTGCATTGTTGTGTTTGTTTAGGTCTGTGGTGGCTAATTAGTGCTTGAAAGCGCTGGTCAGCTATAGCTTATGACTAACCTTTATGGACGTAAAATGACTGTCTATTCTTTTGAGTAGAACGCTTAAGTTAACGCTAGTTAAGCGCTGCAATAAATACATAAGAAGACCATTATCCGACAAAATGACAACAAATATCATTTATATTTCAAAATATATCGTTGGGCTTTCAGATTTCAGGCGGATTATTAATAAACTCCACACCACGCATCATAGAAATGACTAATTCCTTGGCGTCGAATTTTGTTAGGGCTTCATTCGCCCCTACTTGCTGAGCTTGATTAACGCTAATCTCACTCGATAATGAGGTATGTAAAATAATATAGGCAGCGGCTAAATCTGGCGAATTACGAACTTCAAAGGTTAGTTCATAACCATCTAGGCCCGGCATCTCGATATCGGAAACTAACAAATTAACGGGGTGCCCTTTGGATGCTTGATCGCGCATATATACCAGTGCTTTTTGGCCGTTGTCGGTGACACAAGAAGGTACATTTAGCAACTCTAAAACATCGGTCAGTTGACGCCTAGCAGTCAATGAGTCATCGACAACGAGGATATTCATTGGCCTCAATTGTTCGCGTTGAAAATCGGTAATGACCGCCAGAGCTGCGCGCGGATCGGGGGGGTAGATTTTATTGAGCAGCAACTCAACATCCATTAATTGAATAAACTCACCCTCGACCTCGACCGTCCCTGTAATAAAAACATCAGTTCCAAGTATCTTATCGGGTTGCTTGATTTCTCGCCAATTGGTCTCGACAATTTTCTCAATTTGGCTAACAACAAAGCCAACGACTCTGCGTTGGCAATCGGTCACCACAATAAAAGACTCGTTGAGCTTGCTTTCTGAGACGGGTCCCAGACCTATGACTTCGGCCATATCAATAACAGCGATGGTTTGATTGCGAATCGTCAACACGCCTTTGATGCCAGCTTCTGACTTAAGCATCGGCGTTACAGCTTTGTAAGGTACGAGTTCCTGAATCTTTAACGTACCCAAAGCAAATTGATGGCCATTTTTCAGGCGAAATAATAATAGCCCTTGTGAGTAGTTAGATTTAGAGGTCACGATTTGCTCCGATTAGTAAATTACTGATAAGTATAGGACGAATCGAGCAATCTGTGTTGAGGATGTGCCACTATTGATATGATTTAGATAAAATTTAACGTCTTTGTTGTCGATGTACTGATGCAGTTGTTTGTCTAATTGCGGCAAGGCGTCGTTGTCATCAAAATGGGCTTTACGACAAGAGCCATGTAACACTCCTGTGAGCTTTTGACTAAATTTGAAACTAAATAAGAATGGGTCATCATACAAAAGTAAAGGCGACAGTTGCGTTAACTGAATGTGCACGCCATTATTTGGGTTGATGGTAATATCGTAGTAATAGGCGCTTTGATCGTTAAATAAAGCCTCTTGATGAATCTGATTGAAAAACAACGTTCTCCGAATTGATATTCGATTATTTCAATGGCGTCTTAATTAAAGTAAATATTATTGACTTAATCATCATAAAGGCCACGGTTACTTTGTCGGGCGCATTAACTTGCGCAAGAGATACTTTTGTCGCAAGCTTTACAGTTAAAGTATCAGTTGCTACACGCCTAAAAATAGTATCTGAAAGGACGAGAGGTATCGATGATAAGTTCGGTATCATCAAAGCGCGGTTCCCTGTATTTAAAGCTTAGCGAACTTCATCTTTCATGGCTGTGGATATATTCTGTCGAGCTATGACGCCTTAATGTTCTGCATAAAACAGGCGTCGTGATGACCCGTATAGAACGGAGATCTTTGAGTCGAGAACTAACTAAGCGCGGATGAAATTTATAGGTCTTAACATCCATGCCCCGCGTTGACCTCAGCGCAAATCACCACATCTTTACCAACAATAAAAAGAGCATATATACTTTACAAAATATGGCTTGGGTCGCGCGCGTGAGCTGGCAGTAAGCGTGGTCACTGAATCGATCTCAAGTTTTTAAGCTCCCTAGTCAATTGGGAAGTTTTAACGGTGATGTGTCGAGATTAATAAAAGGCGAAATACATAATGCTTACATGCATTGTCAAAAAAACTTGGGTATCAATACCTAGTAACTTTAGCTGAATACTATCGCTATCTCGCTTAAATAAGTTTGCTTTAAAAATAGATTGGAGCATTATTTAGCATCGCTACTGCAGTGCTCGCCAAACTCATGTCATGAACTAAACACTAGATATTTTGAAAGCTAAAAATGCTTGATGTTAAGCAGTTGTTCGCCGGCCTTGTGCGGTGGTTTTTTTAGTGATGGCAGGGTCGGCGCAATTAATTGTTTATTGAGAGGTAGTAGGAGAGTCGATATCTTTTAAAAAATTATCCTTTATTACAATTAATTGCTTCAACAAAAGTGTTTATTTCTTATGAGTCTAGCTAACTTTAAACCTTTAAGCCTATGATGTTGTATTACTTAATATGGCTATCTGTAGGAGAAGATAATGAAAAGACTATATTACTTAACAGACAATATAGAGGCAACAGAGCAATTGTCAGAGCGCTTACACAAAGACGGAATTACCGATTGGAATTTTCATGTGCTAGGTAAAGACAAAGCTAATATTGTTAAGCACCACCTAAATAGTACAACGCCCTTGCAAGAGCTAGATATCATTCGCTCTGGTGAACGCGGTGTCATTACCGGACTAGCAGTAGGCACGCTATTGGTTGCAGTTATGATGATGACTAGCAATTTTGGACAAAATGTTCACTGGCTATGGTTAGCGGCTGCAGTTGGCTTCTTTGCATCTTTTGGTGCTTGGGTGGGTGGTTTGATTGGAATATCTTCCGAAAATTATAAAATCAAAAAATTCCACAATCATATCGAGGCAGGACAATATTTATTGCTGATTGATGTTGATGCTCTACAAAAGCCCTTGATTGAGTCTATTGTTACTAAGCAATTTACTAGTATTTGGAAGGCCGGTGAGGACACAACGGTTATCAGCCCGTTTCAAACAACCACGATCTATTGAGATACCGCTGAATTTGTCACTGTGTACAAAATAAGTGTTCAGAGGCAGTGCTACTTTGGGCCTACTTTGAAGTAAACCCTGACCTCTTTTAAGAGCGTTATTTGAAAAGCTGTCTTGTCAGTTGCATAAATTCAGTGTCTATTATTGTCTTCATATATTCACCATCGTCATTCCTGTATAGTGAGTCGTAGTTTAATTGCTTTTCAATTAAAGAATTAGTGTTATTTCATCACTATAAACAAGCTGAAGATAATCATAAGTGAAACCAACTAAAGATCCACACGCGAGTCGCGAATCCAAAAATTACGCCAAACCCATTGCGAGTCGAGAACTAATTCTCGACATGTTAGCGCAGTCAGTCGGCCCTATGCCCCATAAAAAGCTAGTTCAGGCTTTAGGTATTGAAGACGACGATGACTTTGAGGCATTGCGCCGACGCTTAGGGGCAATGGAGCGCGACGGACAAATTCATAGCAATCGCAAAAAAGCTTATGCTATTGTCGATAAGCTCGATTTAGTGCGTGGCAAGATTCAGGGCCACCGCGATGGTTACGGTTTTGTGCTAGCGGTAGAGGGCGACGACGTATACCTGCCTTCTCGGCAAATGCGCAAGGTGTTCCATGGCGATGAAGTGTTAGCGCGCCCAGCTCCAACCGGTGTTCGTGGCCGTCGTGACGGGGTGATCGTTGAGGTTGTCGCACACAATACCGAACAATTAGTTGGGCGATATTATTTTGAGCAGGGCTATGGTTTTGTGCGCCCAGATAACGCACGCCTAGGCCACGACGTATTAGTCACCAAAGAGAACACTATGGGTGCTACCCATAGTCAATTTGTGACGGTAGAGATAACGCGCCAACCCTCACGCGATAACTTGCCAATGGGAAACATTATCGAAGTTCTAGGCGATCATATGGCGCCAGGTATGGAGATCGATGTTGCAATTCGCGCGCACGACTTGCCTCACGAGTGGCCGGCCGATGTTAAAACCGAAGCCGCAGCTCTGGCTCAAACGGTCACCGCAAGTGATAAAGAAAACCGTATTGATTGTCGCAAACACCATTTTGTAACTATCGACGGTGAAGATGCTCGTGATTTCGATGATGCAGTGTTTTGTGAAGCGAAAAAATCCGGTGGTTGGCGCTTATATGTAGCCATCGCCGATGTCTCACATTACGTCACTATTAATAGCGCGCTCGACGCCGAAGCGCAAGTTCGAAGCACCTCCGTATATTTTCCTGATTTTGTGTTGCCAATGTTACCAGAGGCACTATCAAATGGTTTGTGTTCTTTGAATCCAAAACTTGATCGTCTTGCGCTCGTGTGCGAGATGACCATTAGTGCGTCAGGCAAAGTCAGTGGCTATCAGTTTTACGAAAGTGTCATCTATTCTCATGCGCGCCTAACGTACACCAAAGTTGGTGAGATGTTGAATACCCAACAACCCAATCTAGCCCTGCGTGAAGAATATAAAGATGTTGTTGGTGATATTGACGAATTGTATGCGCTCTATAAAGTTTTACGCGCAACGCGTGAAGTGCGAGGAGCCATTGATTTTGAAACAACAGAGACGCGTATTCTTTTTGACGATGACCGCAAGATAGATAAAATCGTCCCCGTGGTTCGTAATGATGCCCATAAACTGATTGAAGAGTGTATGTTATGTGCAAATGTATCTGCGGCTAAGTTTATCGAGAAGCACGAACTCGATGGCCTTTTTCGTGTACATAATGGCCCTAAAGAACAAAAACTGACAAACCTAAAAACATTTTTAGGCGCCCTCGGTTTAAGTTTGCCTAGTCGTGCGCCCACGCCTGCTGATTACCAGCAGCTGCTCGAAAAAATCGCCGATAGGCCCGATTCAAAAATTATCCAAACAGTGATGTTGCGCAGCTTATCGCAAGCAATGTATCAGCCAGATAATCAAGGCCACTTTGGTTTAGCGTACGATGCCTATGCGCATTTTACCTCGCCTATTCGACGCTATCCCGACCTGCTCGTACATCGCGCTATTCGCTCGATAATTAGAAGCAATAAGCAAACCTCGCATGTTAAGCGAGCGGATGGTGCCTCCACTTTAGCAAAAAAATCTATTTATCCTTATGCAATTGAAGATATGGTTATGTTCGGCGAGCACACCTCGATGGCCGAGCGTCGAGCAGATGAAGCCACACGCGATGTAGTCAGTTGGCTAAAATGTGAATACTTGCAAAATCATGTTGGCGATATTTTTCAGGGCGTGGTCACGGGTGTCACCAACTTTGGTTTGTTTGTTGAGTTATTAGATGTATATGTCGAAGGTTTAATTCATATTACGGGATTACCTTCAGATTATTATCGTTTTGAAGAAGCTCATCATCGTCTAGTTGGCGAGCGCACCAATAGAGTGTTTTCTCTCGGTGATGTGCTTACCGTACAGGTTGCTAGTGTAAAGCTTGACGAGCGCAAAGTTGATTTTGAATTGATAGAAGACCCGTCGCAGAAAAAAGCGAATGATTCTCGACGAAAAAAATACTCAGAGAAAGATAAAGGCGCCAATAAAAATCCTGACAAGTCATCCAAGGGATCTAAAGCTAGTAAAAATAAATTTTCAAAAAAACCAAAAGCTAAGAAGCCTGCTGTTGGAAACGATGATGCTAAACTTGACAATAAAAAACCAAGAAAGAAAAACCCAACAAAAAGAAAAAAGCCATCCGTACCCAAACCCGCACCAATAGTGGCAGAAGATCCAAAAAATACAGTGAAAGACAAAATCGAAAAAATGAAAAAAAATATTAAAAATTTCTTCAAATCATAAACAAATAAATATCAATGGCAGCGTAGATGGCTCAGAACGATAAAAAAACGGATAGGCAAACTGTCTATGGATTCCATGCGGTAGAGGCGTTATTAAAAAATCCTAAAAACACAATTACGGTACTGTACTTGTTGTCGGGACGAACTGATAAGCGCTTAAATTCATTGCAAAAACTGGCGAGTCAGGCTATCTCTATAGAGTGGGTAGCGCGTGACGTGTTAGATGCGATGGTCGATGCCAATCATCAGGGTGTTGTTGCACTGGTTGCATCAGTTTCGGAAAGCTATGATGAAGGCTATTTAAAAAGTCATCTACCAAGACTAATCGAAGCCGGTATCAAGCCTTTTATTCTAGTGCTCGATGGCATTACTGATCCGCACAATCTTGGCGCGTGTCTACGCTCGGCAGAGGCTGCCGGCGTGCAGTTTGTGGTTGTACCCAAAGATAATTCGGCACCGTTGAATGCGGTTGTCTCAAAGGTTGCCTGCGGCGCGGCTGAGCTGATTCCATTAATACGGGTTACAAATTTGTCGCGCACATTACAGTGGTTGCAACAACAGGGCGTGTGGATTCTAGGTGCGGCTGGGGAGGCTGAGCAGCATCATTTTCAGGCAGACCTTAAGGGCTCTTTAGCCATTGTGATGGGCTCCGAGGGCAAAGGCTTACGTCGATTAACGCGCGAGTACTGTGACGGTCTTATGCGTATTCCGATGGTGGGTAGCGTCAGTAGTTTAAATGTCTCTGTGGCAACGGGTGTTTGTTTGTTTGAGGCTCTGCGCCAGAGACAGTGAACCTAAAAGTATTTGTCTAGCGCTATGGTGTCCGCAATTTATAAACAGTCAGCGTTAAAATATTTTTTATTAAGCACTGTGTTGGCACTGCAGGCATGCTCATCGGTGAGCTATTATGCGCAAGGTTTTGTGGGTCATGCGTCTCTTATGTTGGCTCGTGAGCCCGTTGAGAAAGTGATTAAAACGGCTGACGACTCTCTTAAGAAAAAATTAATAATCTCAAAAGAAATAAGAAAATTTTCTGTCGCTGAATTAATTTTGCCTGACAATAAAAGTTATACAAGCTATGTCGAGTTAAAGAATTCATCCCCTGTTTGGAATGTTGTCGCTGCCAAAGAGCTCTCGCTGATGCCTAAGCAATGGTGTTATTTAGTGATTGGTTGCGCGAGTTATCGCGGTTATTATAGCAAGCAGGCCGCCGATCGCTATGCAAAAAAATTAGAGACTAAAGGCTATGACGTACTGGTGGCAGGCGTTACTGCATATTCTACTCTAGGTTTTTTTGACGATCCACTAACTTCTGCTATGCTTGATCGCGATGATGCCGCTTTGGCAGAGTTAATATTTCATGAGCTTTCACATCAAAAGATTTATATCAAAAATAACACTCGTTTTAATGAAGCCTTTGCAACAGTTGTGGGTGAGCAAGGCGCTATTCTTTGGTTGCAAAAAACCCAGCGCAATAATTTATTAAAAGATTATAAAGAGCGCTTGTTAGTGCAGGCTGACTTTATCGGTTTAGTTAGTGATACAAAAAATAAATTAGAAGTTTTATACAAAAGCTCATTGTCAAATAATCTCAAGCGACAAAAAAAGCAACTAATTTTTGAGTTGATGAGACGTGACTACGAAGAACTAAAAACAATAAAGTGGAAGGGCAAGGCTTGGTATAAGCACTGGTTCGCCAAGCCACTTAATAATGCGCGGCTGGTGTCAATTGCTACCTACTATGATTTGGTGCCGAGTTTTGTGAAATTGTTTGAGGCCTGTGATAAAGATTTTTCACGGTTTTACGAGCAGGTTGTCGTCAGTTCAAAAACTAAAAATAAAATAATTAATAGTATCTGCGCCATTTAATTTTTTTTTAAGCTGGAGCGTGCGTAAATAAGCTGACTTGATTTCGCCCATTTTCTTTTGATATATAAAGTGCTTTATCAGCGCTATCTATCCATGCGGTTGCAGACTTCAATGAGTCATTGTATTGTGATAATCCAAAGCTCACCGTAATGTTTATAGATACATTCTCGTAGCTAATTGTTTGGGACTCGATTTTTTTACGTATACGCTCTGCCAATATTTCGGCAGCGCTGACGGCTGTATGAGGTAGTAAAATAACATATTCTTCGCCGCCATAACGCCCGGCAAAATCTGTTTTGCGAATGCATTTCTGAGTGATTTCGGCAACACATTTAATGACCTCGTCACCGGCAGGATGACCATAGCTATCATTCACTTTTTTAAAGTGATCGATATCAAAAATAATTAAAGAAGACTCTTGGTGATAACGCTGGAGTCGATCAAATTCATTAGTTAGCTGATCCTCCCAAGCTTTACGATTAAGTAATCCAGTTAAGCCGTCAGTCTTACTGATGCGTTCTAATTTGGCGTTAGCTGCTGCAAGCTCAAGATTGTTAACGGCCTGTTCCGTGACATCATAGACAATTAAGCAAATACTAGTGATGTTACCGGTTAAGTCTTGAATGGGGATAAAGGTGCTGTTTTGATACATGAATTCTGCTCTACCGGTAATCGGCCGATAGTTATTGAAACGAAATAAATAGGGTCTTTGCTCCCATGTGGTAAAAGCGGAATTTTTTAGTAAATAAATAGACTCAACCTTACGATTGAACCATTTTTCATCAATTTCAGAAAAGCATTTAAATAAATTTTTACCCATGACATCCTCGGCATATAAGGAGCTGTGATTTTGCATAAAGCTATTCCACAGTTGAATATCGTAATTTTTATCGAGTAATACGAGACCCACATCAACATTTTTCACGATATCCATAATCCAACGGAGATCATTCGTCATCTGTATATTATCTGATAATCCAGTCATGATTTAATCCAACAATTACTTAATCTAACAGGCAAGCTATTTTGCCAAAGAGCGTGGGTAATGAGCTTTCTGTTATAACCAATAGTAAATCGCACTGTACATTTTTACCTTCTATTTTGTAATTGACTTCAATGACCAAGGTGCGATCCCAGCGTGCATTCTTAGACATTAAGACCTTATCCAATTGTTGGTGTTGCCCCATAATTGCAGGTGGCCCAAAGCTGAACTCTATATCGAGCTGCTCGGCTATGCCACGCAATAGCGCACCGACTAAAATATTTGTCGAGTCGATGAGTAATTCGCGCTCGGTAAGAGTATTGAGCTCTTCTTCGAACTTCATTAGTTGGGCTAAATCGACAAAACTGGTATCGTTAAATAACAGCATAGCCTCACCGGCAATGCCTCCGCCAATAAAGCCTTGGCAAATACCAGAAACACTATCTTCATCAATAGCTTGAACAGCCATTGCGATTTCGGCTGGAGTTAAAATAGCAACGTGGGGAACAGATAAAATGACGAACGAATCTAATAGGCGAGCAAGGTGATCGCCTGCTTGTCCCATAGCGACGTTACTAATTTCTTGTAAGCAATCGCGTTGATCTTCGCTGAGTGAGGTGGTTTGCGTCATGTCTTGAAACTGATCGCCTTATGAACTAATTGATGAATATTAACCTTAATGTTAGTACAACGAATGAACTCTTGCCGAGAATTAATAGTTTAAGCGCTAAGAGCACAACACAATGTATAACCAATAACCAATAACCAATAACCAATAACCAATAA
>JBLIFG010000030.1:0-29262 GCA_047633635.1 Cellvibrionaceae bacterium
TTAATGGTGGGTACGCGCACAGCCATACCATCTAATTTTCCATTAAGCTCGGGCAGCACTAAACCGACCGCCCCCGCTGCACCTGTTTGAGTAGGTATCATTGACTGTGTGGCAGAGCGTGCTCGATATAAATCACTGTGATAAGTATCGCTGAGTGTTTGATCATTAGTGTAGGAGTGTATGGTCGTCATTAGCCCACTTTCAATACCCAGAGCATCGTTTAAGGGCTTAGCAATAGGTGCCAAACAATTTGTAGTGCACGATGCGTTCGAGATAATGACATGTTCTTTTGTGAGTAGGTGATGGTTAATGCCATAAACAATGGTTGCATCGGCATCGTTTGCAGGTGCAGAAATAATGACTTTTTTAGCGCCTGCAGTAATATGCATAGCGGCTTTTCCTCGAGTATTAAACAAGCCGGTACACTCATAAACCACATCAATGTCAAGATCTTTCCAGGGTAGATCTTCGGGGTTTCTCTGGGCAAAAACAGCGATAGGATCTTCATTAATAAAAATATGCGAATCGCTATGACGCACGTCCGGTGCAAAATGCCCATGTACAGAATCAAATTTAAGTAGGTGCGCGTTAATATCGGCATTGCCTAGATCATTAATGGCGACAATTTCTATTGATGGATATTGGTTAGATTCATACAGCGCTCGTAAAATGTTGCGACCAATACGTCCAAAACCATTAATGGCTACCTTGATAGTCATATATATTACCTCCTTAGTTGTTATGAAATAACTGAAGCCTTTTTATCGATTAGGTCTGTCCTTGATATAGAGCTAGATATAAAATCAGATAATATTCTTTGTTCCTCGTTGGATAGGCGCAAGCCTAGTTTTGTTCGTCGCCAGAGCACGTCCTCGGAAGATTGCGCCCATTCCGAGTTGATAAGATATTGCACTTCACATTCATATAAACCTGCACCAAAATCTTTTCCCATATCTTTTGTTGCGTGACATGAAGATAAAATTTCATGTGCTAGGGTACCGTAGCTCCGTACAAAGCGATCTCGCACTACGACATCCAACCATGGGTATTGCTCGGTTAGTGCTTCGGTTAAGCTTTGGTGCGAGGTAAAGTCGCCACCCATTAGCGGCACACTTTTGGTCCAACTTGGCCCTATTTTTTCAAAAAACGGTGAAATTTTATCGACAGCGGCCTCGGCCAATTTACGATAGGTTGTAATTTTTCCACCAAAAACTGAAAGTAGGGGTGGTGCGTCGTCTTGATTATTTATTTCTAACGTATAGTCGCGGGTAATAGCTTGTGCCGACGCAGATTCATCATCTAATAAGGGGCGTACACCTGAATAGGTATGCACAATATCCGTGCGACAGATCTTTCGTTTAAAGTTGTTATTAGTGACACTGACTAGGTACTCGATTTCGTCGTCTGATATTTTTACGGTTGCAGGGTCTTGCTTTATCTCAATATCTGTCGTTCCAATTAAGGTAAAGTCGTTCTCATAGGGAATAACAAAAACAATCCGCTGATCTTCATTTTGGAGAATATAAGCTTTATCACCATCATGTATTTTGGGTACTACAATATGACTACCTTTAATTAAGCGTACATTTTGTGGCGCTTTTACATCAATAATCGTTGAAAATAAATCGGCTACCCAAGGCCCCGCAGCATTCACTAAAACCCTAGACTTGACGGTGGTGACAACTTCAGTATTGCTGTCTTTAAGATCAATTAACCAATACTTATCTTCTCGAACTGCTTTTATACAATGATGCTGTGTGCGGATAGTTGCGCCATTTTTTTTGGCCGACATTGCGTTGAATACAACCAGTCGAGAATCATCAACCCATGCATCTGAATACTCGAAGCCTTTTTTAATCTCGCTCACTAGGGGATTATCGGGCTCAAACCTAACCCCACGAGATTTTTTTAAGGTGGTGAGCTTGCTCAGATGATCATATAAAAATAGGCCAGCTCGTATCATCCAGCCAGGTCTTAAATGTGGACGATGCGGTAATATAAAGCGTAGTGGCCATATAATATGATGAGCATTTCTAATCAGCACTTCACGCTCGGCTAAGGCCTCACGCACTAATCTAAATTCATAATGCTCAAGGTAACGCAAGCCACCATGAATGAGTTTGCTGCTGTTGGAGGATGTGCTCGAGGCTAAATCATTTTTTTCACACAGAAGAACATTCAAACCGCGTCCAGAAGCATCATTAGCAATACCGCAGCCATTTATGCCACCGCCTATAACAACTACATCGTAGGTATTCATTGTCACCACTACTCAATTTTAGGTTTTTGTTAACAAAATCTAAGCTGTAATATATGTTGAATCCACTGATAAATCAACAATAACGAACATAAAGCAACAATTAAGAATAGTATTATTCTCGCTTGACAGTAGAAATCAGCAAATAGTGGTGAGTAGACTAGGTGATATGAAGTTGCACGCCGTTAGCGTCTAGTAGGTTTTTAATGTTTTCGGAGGGCTCAAAATCGGTAAATAGATGTTGTGCCTCATTGATATTACCGAGCCGTACCATCGCATTACGACCAAACTTTGTCTGGTCGGCGGCTAGCAGTACCTGACGCGAGTTGCGGATGATACTTTGAGACACCCTGACCTCTCTGTAGTCATAATCAAGAAGCGAGCCACTTGCATCAATACCACTAATACCAATAATGCCAAAATCCATTTGAAACTGATCAATAAACTCAACGGTTGACTCGCCAATAATACCACCATCATTATTGCGCACCTCGCCACCGGCGACGATGATCGAACAAGATTTGTTTTCACTTAAAATAGAAGCCACATGTATATTGTTGGTTACAACACGCAAGTTTTTATGATGAACGAGCGCTCGAGCCACTGCTTCTGTGGTGGTGCCAATATTTATAAATAAAGAGGAATCGTTAGGAATAAGCGCCGCGAGGCTTTTGGCTATGTTACTTTTTGCCTGTTGGTTACTTTCTTTGCGATCTAGATATTCAATATTTTTAGTGCTAGAGCTGAGGCAGGCACCACCGTGATGGCGAGTAACAATATTGGTGTCGGCCAATGCATTTAGATCTCGTCTTATGGTCTGTGGGGTTACCTTAAAATGTTTAACTAGCTCGTCGATAGAGATAAAA
Organism: Cellvibrionaceae bacterium; assembly: GCA_047633635.1. Lineage (GTDB taxonomy): Bacteria > Pseudomonadota > Gammaproteobacteria > Pseudomonadales > Cellvibrionaceae > CANLBN01. The sequence continues at coordinate 3,124 of JBLIFG010000030.1, forward strand.
TCTCTCTGCTCCATAAGCTTCACAATCTGATTGTGACGATAGGTTTGATTCATATAAACCCTATTATTTTCTTATTTATATCGATATTTATAAATCTTAATGAGTAAACGTGTTTTTATGATTTCGAGACCTATTGGGTATAGATGATCAAGACTAATACCGATTAGACTAGGATAATCTGTTTTAGTATGATTTAATGCGAACATAAACGAAAATATAAAAACATTGTTTATCTATAATAATGAGGTTTGAAGACCCATGCAAGGCTATTTGTTATCTATTGACCAAGGTACAACAAGTACAAGAGCGATTCTTTTTGACCAAAACGGCAATGTTTGTTGTAAATCTCAACTTGAATTCCCCCAGCATTTTCCAGATAGCGGTTGGGTAGAACACGATTCTGTCGATTTATTGCAAACATCAATTGCATGCTGTCGCCAAGTTCTCGAAGACTATTCAGTGAGTAGTACAGACATTATTGCCATCGGTATTACTAACCAGCGTGAAACAACCATTGTCTGGGATAAAAATACCGGCAAAGCTGTATATAACGCTATTGTTTGGCAAGATAGGCGCACTAGCGAATACTGCCAGCAATTAAAAAATGACGGTTTAGAGGCTAACTTAACTAAAAAAACGGGCCTACTTGCCGACCCGTATTTTTCTGCGACTAAAATAAAATGGATCTTGGATAACGTACCTGGTGCCCGCGCCCAAGCCGAGCAAGGTGATTTATTATTTGGCACTGTAGACAGTTTTTTACTGTGGCATCTTAGCGGAGGTAAAGAGCATAAAACTGATGCCACCAATGCATCTCGAACCTTGTTGTTTAATATCCACGAGCAGTGTTGGGATGAGGAATTGTTAACTTTATTTAACATTCCTGCTTCTATGATGCCTAAAGTGATGGATTCGGCCGATGAATTTGGTGTGACCCAGGCAGATATTTTTGGGTCATCGATCCCCGTTATGGCCATGGCCGGCGATCAGCAAGCTGCCTTATTTGGACAAACTTGCTTTGAACCTGGAATGGCTAAAAGTACCTATGGCACTGGCTGTTTTCTAATGTTGAATACGGGAGATACCGCTTTAATCTCTGAGAACCAACTGTTAACAACCGTCGCTTATCGACTTAAGGGAGAGGTTACCTTCGCTCTCGAAGGCAGTATTTTTGTTGCAGGTGCCGCCATGCAGTGGCTGCGAGATGGTTTAAAGCTCATTCAAAAAATAGATGAGGTTGAATCCCTTGCACGAGAAACACCCTTAGCGCATGGCGTCTACATGGTCCCTGCTTTTACTGGCCTTGGTGCACCTTATTGGGATCCCGATGCTCGCGGGGCTATTTTTGGTTTAACGCGTAAAACCGGTATTAAAGAAATTGTTACTGCCGGCCTGCAATCGGTTTGTTATCAAACCAAAGATCTTCAGAAGTCGATGGAAGTTGACGGCGTTAGGCCGGTATCCCTTAGAGTTGATGGCGGCATGGTAGCCAACGAATGGTTTTTACAATTTTTGGCCGATATTTTAGGTGCCCGAGTCGATGTGCCAACGGTTATTGAAACCACAGCTCAAGGTGTTGCTTTTATGGCGGGTCTTCAGGCCGGTGTGTTTTCGTCTTTAGATCATATAAAAAGTATCTGGAAGTTAGATGCTAGCTTTGAGCCAAAGATGGCTAAGTCTGAACGCGATGAGTTTTATCAGGGCTGGCAGCAATCTGTGCTTCGAGTCAGAAGTGAATTTAATTAAATAATAAGAATGCGCAATCATTAAGCGCTTTTAAGTCAAACAGGAACGGATCTTCTATGTCGTTAGAGCTCAACAATATTTCACATGTGGTGGGTGGAGAAACTTACATTGAGGACGTCAATATTTCATTTGATGTCGGATCATTTAATGTTTTGTTAGGTCGTACCTTAGCGGGTAAAACATCATTAATGCGTTTAATAGCAGGCCTCGATAAGCCGACTACGGGTCAACTTATTATGGATGGTGTCGATGTTACCGGCATGCCCGTTCAAAAACGTAATATTGCAATGGTGTATCAGCAATTTATCAACTATCCCAACTTATCAGTGTTTGAAAATATAGCATCGCCCTTAAGAATTTTAGGTTTAAAAGATAGCGTTATTAATAAACGCGTTAGAGAGGTTGCCTCTATTTTACGTATTGGGGAGTTTCTGCAACGGCTTCCGCTAGAGCTCTCTGGTGGACAACAGCAAAGAACAGCAATGGCGCGGGCCTTAATAAAAGAGGGAAACCTTATTTTATTTGATGAGCCTTTGGTCAATTTAGACTATAAGTTACGCGAAGAATTACGCTTTGAATTACGCGAGCTATTTAAAAAGCAAAATATCATCGCTATCTATGCAAGCACCGAACCTAACGAGGCACTGGCTTTGGGCGGTATAACAACATTGATGCACGAGGGCCGCGTGATTCAAACGGGTCCCGTTAATGATGTTTATAGCTTACCCAATAGTATCGAATCTGCTGAGTTATTCAGCGAGCCGCCGATCAATATTATTAATGGTGTCGTTAATAACGGAGTTGTCACTGTTGGTAACGGTGTTAGTTTTCGGTTTGCATCAACAACGAGCGATATAAACTCAGGTGAATTTAATTTTGGTATTCGCCCGCATCATATAACTATGTCGCAACAAAATGATGATGATATTGTTTTAGATCTTAAAGTCGATGTTGCAGAAATTAGTGGCTCAGAAACTTTTTTACATATGACCGACAGCGTCATTAGAGCTGTTGCTCAGCTTACTGGCGTACACAATTTTCATACCGATGCCGATGTGCGCGTGTATTTACCCATAGATAAATTATATGTTTTTGATTTGCACGGTAAAATGATTCAAGCACCGACTTACATCACACTTTCAAAAGACAGCCAAAAGGGTGGCAAATAATGGCTGAAATAAAACTCGAAGCGTTAGCGCATAGCTATTTAGATAAACCTTCAAAAGCCCACGATTATGCCATAAGGGCTATGACTCATACCTGGGAACAAGGGGGCGCTTATGCTCTACTAGGCCCATCAGGTTGTGGTAAAAGTACCTTGCTCAATATTATTTCTGGTTTGTTGCAGCCCTCCGAAGGCAAAGTAAAATTTAATGATAAAGATGTCACTGGGCTGCAACCTGATGAGCGTAATATAGCGCAAGTTTTTCAGTTTCCCGTGGTTTATGATTCAATGACCGTGTTTGATAATTTAGCATTTCCTCTGCGAAATTTAAAATATCCGAAGGCCAAAATTGATAAAAAAGTTAATGAAATTGCAGATGTATTAGAATTGCGTGACGTGCTGCACCGACGCGCCAATAACTTAACGGCCGATGAAAAACAGAAAGTTTCTATGGGGCGTGGTTTGGTTCGAGATGATGTGTCAGCTATTTTATTTGATGAACCACTGACGGTTATTGATCCACATTTAAAATGGAAGTTACGTCGTAAGTTAAAACAAATACACGAAAAATTTAATATTACTATGGTGTACGTGACTCACGACCAACTTGAAGCATCTACTTTTGCAGATAAAATTGCCTTGATGTATCAAGGGCAAATAGTGCAGTTTGGTACACCACAAGAGCTATTTGAACAACCCGCACATACCTTTGTGGGTTATTTTATTGGTAGCCCTGGCATGAATATTATTGAAGTCGCAATAGATCAGCATAATGCTGTCTTTGACGACGTCGTCATTCCATTAAATGCAGCCTTAATCGATGACGGTGTCACAATATCCAACAATATAAAAATTGGAATTCGCCCCGAGTTTGTCGAGGTTGTTGATGCTGCCTCAGCAGATTCATATCTATGCGATGTGGTAGACGTTGAAAATTTGGGAACTTATAAAATACTTACTGTAGTGTTGGGCCGACAACAAATAAAAGTACGCATTAATGAAGATCAAACAGTGCCTATTGATAAGGCTCACATTACTTTTCCCGAAAAGTATTTAAAGTTATATATCGATGAGTATTTAGTAAAGGAAAATATCGCATGAATTTAAAAGTGCATGATAATAAAGCCTGGTTTTTAGTTTTACCCGTACTCTTGCTAGTTGCGTTCTCTGCAATCATTCCATTGATGACCGTAGTTAATTATTCGGTGCAAGATATTTTTGACATCAACAATGCAGTGTTTGTTGGTGCAGAGTGGTATCGCGACATACTCAGTAATCCTCGATTACAAGATTCATTACTTAGACAATTCGTTTTCTCGGGTGCCGTGTTGCTGATACAAATACCGCTGGGTATTTTAGTGGCATTAATGATGCCGACCAAAGGTCGCATGGCTTCTTTGTGCCTAGTCACCTTAGCGATACCACTATTAATTCCTTGGAATGTAGTGGGCACCATTTGGCAAATCTTTGGCCGAGCTGATATTGGTTTAATGGGGTCTTTTTTAAATAGTGTTGGTTTTGAATATAACTATGCATCAAATCCAACTCATGCTTGGTTTACCGTATTGTTGATGGATGTATGGCACTGGACCTCGTTGATTGCTTTATTGTGTTACTCCGGTCTACGCGCTATCCCAAATGCCTACTACCAAGCGGCAAAAATTGATCAAGCATCTGCGTGGGCTGTGTTTCGCTATATACAATTACCTAAACTCAAAAGTGTTTTAGTTATTGGTGTCTTACTGCGCTTTATGGATAGCTTTATGATCTATGCGGAACCCTTTGTTTTAACAGGGGGCGGGCCCGGTAGTTCGACCACTTTTTTAAGTCAAACTTTAGTACAAATGGCGATTGGTCAATTTGATCTAGGCCCCGCTGCTGCATTTTCTTTAATATATTTTTTAATAGTCTTATTAGTGTCGTGGCTATTCTTTAAAACAATTACGCATTTAGATAGTAAGAAGTAGGTATTTATATGAACAAGCGTAAAACTTTTGGCATGATCCTTTACATCACCTTCCTAATGCTGCCTATTTATTGGTTGGTTATGATGTCTTTTAAAAGTAATCAAGAAATTCTTGGGCAGTTAACTTACTGGCCTCAGAATTTTTTATTAGATAATTATATAACCATATTTTCCGATCCGAGTTGGTATATGGGCTATGTTAATTCAATGATTTATGTAGCGATGAATGTGGTCATTACTTTAGTCACAGCCTTGCCTGCTGCCTATGCGTTTAGTCGCTATCGTTTTTTAGGGGATAACCAATTATTCTTTTGGTTGTTAACCAATAAGATGGCACCACCCGCTGTATTTTTATTACCTTTCTTTCAGCTATATTCTTCGGTTGGCTTATTTGATACCCACATCGCAGTTGCACTAGCGCATTGCCTATTTAGTGTGCCTCTTGCTGTGTGGATATTAGAGGGATTTATGTCGGGTGTGCCGCGAGAAATTGATGAAACCGCTTATATTGATGGCTATAGCTTTCCTCGTTTCTTTATTAAGATCTTTATTCCTATGATTCGCCCAGCTATCGGTGTGACCGCATTTTTCACCTTCATGTTCTCATGGGTAGAACTACTGATGGCACGAACATTAACCTCTGTTGAGGCGAAACCCATCGGTGCAATAATGACAAGAACTATTGGTGGAGAAGGCGTTGATTGGGGCTTGCTGGCCGCCGCTGGCGTGCTGACTATTATTCCTGGTTGTCTAGTTGTTTGGTTTGTTCGTAATCATATTGCCAAAGGTTTTGCTCTCGGGCGAGTGTAATTTAAGCCTGATGATAAGAGTTGATAAATAGAAGGTATTGATTGGGTTTGGCTGGTCGCCGTAGATTTACTAACTACAATTTCTAGCTATTTGTCTAGTTGTTTGGTGTGTTTATTTGTATTCACATGCCAAGGGATTTTCCTAGGTCGAGTGTCATTTAATTTAAGCGAGGTGTCAGATGGGATGGATGGTTTGGTCTTCAGTGACCGCTTTATTCTTTATTGGTATAGCAGCGATTTTGCTGTTTATGACTATTTGGGAACTGAAATCTCCGACGGTAGAGACAACAGGCTTTTTACCTTTTATTGCAACGACACGGGGCGATAGAGTTTTTATAGGGTTATTAGGTAGTGGCTATATTCATCTTATGTTTTTGGCCGTCAGTGAACACACAGTGTGGATTGCCTTTGGTATATCTGTAGCTTGGTTCTTGTCGGTACTTAGGTGGGGTTGACCAAGAATCATATTGAATAATATTAATTATAAGTACATTTTAAAACCAAATTGTTATCCACAGATTTTATAAGTCTGTAGATTCAATAGATAGTCAAACAAGCTGATGTTTAGTTAGGGTGGGTATCAAATTAGTAAATTACCAACAATAAAAATGGGAGTTAAACATGAAAAGTAAATACCAACACAAATCGTGTCGACTACTTGCTCTGGTTGCGGCTATTTCTGCCATCACCTTAAGTGCAAATTCAATGGCCGATAAATATTCTGATGCGGCTAAAAAGTGGCTTGATAGTGAATTTACTGAATCGACACTGACACGTGCTCAACAGGAAAAAGAACTTGAATGGTTTAAAGAGGCCGCTAAAGAGTTTCGGGGGATGGATATTAATGTTGTCTCTGAGACAATTACGACTCATGAATATGAATCAAATACGTTAGCGAAAGCATTTGCAGAAATTACGGGTATTAATGTCACTCACGACTTGATTGGTGAAGGTGATGTTGTAGAAAAATTACAAACACAAATGCAATCAAATCGTAATATTTATGATGGTTGGATTAATGACTCTGATCTTATTGGTACACATTATCGCTATGGTAAAGTTGTTCCGATTTCTGATTTGGTCAAAGATGCAAAAATCACTTTACCGACTCTTGATTTAGCAGACTTTATCGGACTCAGTTTTACTACAGGTCCCGATGGTGTGATTTATCAATTGCCAACCCAGCAGTTTGCCAACCTTTATTGGTTTCGTGCCGATTGGTTTGAGCGTGCTGATTTAAAAAAGCAGTTTAAAGATAAGTATGGTTATGAGTTAGGTGTACCGGTTAACTGGTCTGCCTATGAAGATATCGCTGCATTCTTCTCTAACGATGTAAAAACCATCGATGGTGAGCGTATTTATGGTCATATGGATTACGGTAAAAAAGATCCTTCGTTAGGCTGGCGCTTTACTGATGCATGGTTTTCTATGGCGGGTGCTGGTGATAAGGGAATTCCTAATGGCTTACCGGTAGACGAGTGGGGTATTCGTGTCGATGGTAACCGCCCAGTAGGTTCTAGTGTGTCACGAGGTGGTGCAACCAACGGACCTGCAGCTGTTTATGCAACCGCTAAATATGTTGATTGGTTACGTGATTACGCGCCACCAGAAGCGCAGGGTATGACCTTTGGCGAAGCGGGACCTGTTCCTGGTCAAGGTAATATTGCTCAGCAAATATTTTGGTATACCGCTTTCACTGCAGCCTTAACTGATTCTAGTTTACCGGTTGTTAATGAAGACGGAACGCCAAAATGGCGTATGGCTCCATCACCTAAAGGCCCTTATTGGGAAGAGGGTATGAAACTTGGCTATCAAGATGCTGGCTCTTGGACATTTCTGAAGTCTACGCCGGAGAAACGTCGTAATGCAGCTTGGTTATATGCACAATTTACCGTGTCTAAAACTGTCTCATTAAAGAAAACACTAGTCGGTCTCACACCTATTCGTGAATCTGACATCAACTCTCAAGCAATGACTGACGCGGCACCAAAGCTAGGCGGCTTAGTTGAGTTTTATCGCAGTCCAGCTCGTCTACAGTGGTCACCAACAGGCACAAATGTACCTGATTATCCAAAACTTGCTCAACTTTGGTGGAAGTATATAGCCGAAGCTGCGAGTGGCGAATCTACCCCTCAAGAAGCACTTGATGGGCTAGCTGCAGCTCAGGATAAAGTCTTATCACGTATAGAGCGCTCAGGTATTCAAGGTGAAAATGGACCTAGGCTGAATCCAAAAAAAGACCCTCAATATTGGCTCGACCAACCTGGCTCACCTAAGCCAAAGTTAGCCAATGAAAAGGTTCAGGGTGAAACAATTGCTTATTCTGAGCTATTAAAAAGCTGGACTAAATAAACACTTAGTCACTGTTGACCAAACCGGGTTAGCTAAAGCTAAGCCGGTTTTTTTTCGACTAAACTTTTCCACTAAAGATATTTTTTTCACAAACATAGGGTCCATAGCACTGCGCGAACAAGTGTATGAGATAGGGTAGAAGTTTAATACGCTTCAAGGAGGTAGTGTTGCCAAGTAAGGCACGATTTTTATTGATAGAGTACCGGTACATGTTGTACATCGTATTCATTGTTTTGAACCAATAATTTTTTGAAGATCAAGATTATGCGACCTATATGTATTGGCTGAATGCGGGTTGCAGTCTCTATGGTGTTATCACCATCAGAATATCGATGGTTGAGCTTCGAACACAAGTCTGGTCAACTGATTATTAGATCCATTAAATAGCATTAATTTTTGTTGGTTTGAGTAGTAGTCTTGCAAAATCTAAGGAGTGGTATTTAGATTCGTTTAAGAATGTGTTGAGTGAAGATGCAATCAACAGTATTACGGCGGTGTGGTCAACGGGAACGAAAGTCGGCAGGGAAGAAATTTAAGGAATAAATAACGTGTCGAGTTGACTCATCGATTATTTTCAAGCTCGTCTAAGCAGCTTGGATTAGACGGGTACGCATCTCAAACATGACGCCTTTTTTTATTGTGGATACCGGCTTTAACCGTTATCCAGCTAAGAGTTGAAAATTAAGCAAGGTAAAGTAAGCAAAGCCCAGCACAACCTTAACTGACACTTTTGTCAAATGTGTATTGAGCAGGCAGTGCTACTCGTCAAACTGCAGCGTCTCTGTAATCGCCTTAATTCTGGCTAAAGCACACTCTTCATCAACGTCGGTATCTGCGCCTGCAACGGCCACTCCACCTTAGAATTTACCTCCAATACTGATGGGTACACCACCAACCAGCAGTAAGATGCCCAGTGCATAACTAAGATCTTGACGAGAAGCCATCTCCGAGGTGGACGCTTGCAGTGTTGCGGCTGTGAAGGCCTTTTGTTGACTAACTGCAACAGTATGTGGACCAGACAATGGCTTGCGTAAAAAAGCTAATAAATTACCATCCCTACCAACGACAGGCGCTGCAACTTTAAAGCCTCTATTTGTAAATTCGCAAACGCAGCAATAACCGCTTTATTAGCCAGTTGGGGGGGTAGTGATTCAAGATTAACTGTATTTGACATCTCCATTGCCATTAATAAACCTGCATTACTACACAGAATTGTGAACACAAAAAATTTTAATAAATTTAATAAGTTTTACCTAGTTATTTTAATGGTTAAAATAACTAGGGCTTCATATTGATTGTCACTGAAACCCAAGACCTGTCTTTTTATAATTTAAAAACTTAAGCAGCTACATTAAAGCAATCATATTTTTTATGAATTGATTAGAATCAATTTGAGTTGAAATAAGCGTAGATAATATCGAACCTACTTAAAGTTAATGGGTACTTTAATATGCAACAATAATTAACCTAATAGCTGAAAACTTTATAATGTAATTCTTACATAACAAATAATTTTTCATTATTTTAATTGTAGCTTTAGTTTGTAAAATTTTATCTAGCCTGTCCTTTTTTATGGTTTATGAAGATGGTTCTTTATTGACAATTACATTATTAACCACAGGGACTTTGTTAGCGACATGATGACCAAATAGCGTCAGTTGCTCCTGCAAATGATTTGGCGGTCTATCTGAAAGATATGTATAGAAGAGCAATAGGCCCTAGTTAGCTTGGTTTATCGCGTGTGTGATTGGCACAGTTTTTTGGTTGTCCGGTGAATTAAAAAAATAGGTAACAATTTACAATAGAGATTGTGTTTTTGATATTATGGTTACTTTATCTTATCGAACATTTACTTATGAAAATTACCTCCGGTACCGTTACAACTTTCCATTATCGCTTGCTAAAAGACGATCAAGAGTTAGAAAATTCAAGTGTTGGCGAGCCTATGGCTTACCTTCATGGCCATAAAAACATCATAAGTGGCTTAGAAGAGGCAATGGAGGGGCGTGAGGCTAATGACGCATTTACCGTTACTATCCCACCAGAAAAGGCTTATGGCTTCCGTAAAGACAATGCGGTGCAACGAGTGCCCATCAAGCACCTACATAATGCAAAAAAGCTTAAGAACAAACTTAGGCCCGGTATGCTTGTCGATATCAACACAGAGCAAGGTTCAAGGCAAGCAAGGGTGGTTAAGGTGGGAAGTTCCGTCGTAGATGTTGACACTGATCATCCCCTAGCAGGTGCTACTTTAACGTTTGAAGTAAAGATTGAGAGTATTCGCCAAGCTAGTGCAGATGAAATTGCTCATGGGCATGCACATGGTGCCGGTGGGCATCATCACTAATATCAAAAACCATGCTTATGTGCAGTAGGCACTAACATAAGAAACGCTATCTATATTAGTCTCAGTAACAAATGAGTAATAGTAGACCACTGCTTTAAGCCCAGCCTAGCTATCTGTTAGGCTTTCTTATGTCTATTAATTGAGCTGGGTATTAACCGCTACTGATGAGTGTAGCTTTTATTGTTTGTGTGCTCATGTTTTAGGTCGCCAGTAAAGCGTGGTAACGGTTCTTATGCTTTTGTAATCGTCATCCTCGGCGAGAGCTGATATGTTGACGTTACTCTAGCCAAGAGAGACTAATAGCTGTTAGCATTTTCATTTAACGTGTGATTTTGACTATTATCCTGTGGCTGACTCAAGATTGGGCTTTTAAGCGATTAAGTTGATGCTTAGAAGCAGATGATAAGCATCTTAGCTATTAATATGATTCATAATCTATAAATTATAAGCTTAGTTTTTCAACGGGGCTCAGCGGCTTAAAGATTCGATTAAAAATCGATGATTTTGCCTATACACAGATACTCTTCATGATTCTGTGTACACTTGTCAGAGCGTGGCGCTATTTTTAACAGCCCACGCGCCCATTCTTATGAGAAATTACTCTATGCCAAACCCGGAAAAAGAAAGCCGTCCACGCGCGCTGATTGTCGCCGTGCAATTAGACAGCGTCAGTGATGTTGAATTTGAGTCGTCGCTGGCCGAATTGGGTGATTTGGCAAAGACCTTAGGTATGAAGGTAGTCGGTCAGTTTACTCAAAAGCGTTCGGCTTTTGACTCGACGGCGTATATGGGAGTCGGTAAACGCGATGAGATACGACAATTTATTCAGGGCCACCAAGCTAGTGTCGACGAGTTGACGCAAGCTAATGCGCATGAGACTGGCGAGGCAATCGAGTTTGTTCTAGTCGACCACGAAATCTCGCCGTCCCAAGCACTCAATTTAGAAAATGAAGTGGGTTGTGAGGTGATGGATCGCACCGTAGTTATTCTTGAGATTTTTCATCGCAATGCACGCTCACATGCCTCGCGCATACAAGTAGAGATTGCACGCTTAAGCTATATGGCGCCTCGCCTGCGCGAGGCAGCTAAGCGCGCCGGACCTTCAGGGCGACAGCGCAGTGGTGCCGGCGGACGTGGAACCGGGCAGTCGCGTAGCCAAATGGACAGTCGTAAGGTTCGCGATCGTATTGCCGAGTTGCAAAAAGAAATTGATGTCATGGAGGCGGGTCGCGATATTCAGCGATCGCGACGTCAAGAGCAGCAGAGTTTAGCGCAGGTGGCACTGGTTGGTTATACCAATGCCGGTAAATCAACCTTGATGCGCGCCTTAACCGCCAGTGAAGCGCTGGTGGCCAACCAATTATTCGCCACCCTAGATACCAAAGTGCGCACACTACACCCAGAGAATGTACCGCAAGTGCTGGTGACCGATACAGTAGGTTTTATCAAAAATTTACCCCACGGGCTAGTTGCCTCGTTCAAGTCAACCTTGGACGAGGCCTTGAGTGCATCTCTGTTGCTTCATGTTATTGACGCGGGTGATCCCGGATTTGAGATGCAGATTGCAGTAACCGATAAAGTACTAGCTGAGATTGGTGCCGATAGCGTTCCATGCATTCGTGTCTTCAATAAAATCGATTATCTAGAGGACCCTATAGCACAAGCCGAACGCATTGCTGCGTTACAAGAAAAGTATCCTGGCTGTATTGTTATTAGCGCGATCAATGAGGCCGATGTATCCCAGTTACACCAAGCAATCGTACATTTTTTTCAACAGCAGCTTATCGAGTCAGAGATATTTTTGCCTTGGTCTGCACAAGAATTACGAGGCGATATCTATGACTCCTGTGAGGTTCTCGAAGAGCGTGCAGACGCCGACGGTGCCTTTTTTCGCTTCCGCGCGGTACCCAGTGTAGTCGCTAAGCTGACCCAACTTGCCGATAATAAAAGCTGAATTTATATTATCGCATTCAGAAGAAAGCTTTTTATTAAATTAAATTGAGCTAGTGTGCTTGATCCTAAGAATATTGTGTGACTTTTCTACCTAGAGTATTAACGTGCAATTAAAATCATTAAGTTTGAGCATCTGCTTATAACAAGTGCTCAAACATTCTGAAACCCATCGCTAAAACACGTTTAAAACATCCGCCGGTGATTGTCGTGTGCCTCGCTTTTAGTGAAGTTACACTTGTGCTAAATTCTTTTGATACATCAACCATTCTGTGTTTTCTTTCAACCACAAAGGATTGTATCGATAATCGAATTTTAGTCGGTTGTCAGTTATTTAATCAAGTGCATATTGCTATCTTTTTTATAAGTCGCTGATATTGTTTGGTAAGATATATTGGTTGAGCGCAATAATATTTGAACGAGTTTTAGCAAAATTAAGGTGATATTTAGGCTGAATTTTTTTTAGTAATGTCTTGTGTTATGAGCTATAGTTAAAAGTAACTTTATCAAAGGATTATGCAAGGGATGCCAATACAAAACACCCTGCAAACTGCGGTACAAGAAGTTAGCTACCTTAGTGGCGATAATTATTTTTTGCGCTTAGTAGAGAAATTAGCCGTTTTAGTGAAGGCAGACTACACATTTATTTCTCGGCTTGAGGCCGAAGATACCCTGTCGCAAACTGTAGCAGTTTGGGGGAAAGGCCAATTAATAGATAACTTCTGCTACGATTTATCTGGAACCCCTTGTCAGGATTTAACCTCTGAGAGCGTTTGTTGTTTTCCCTCCAAAATTTCCACTCTATACCCTCAAGATCAAATGCTTGTCGACATGAACATAGAATCCTATTTAGGAGTCGCTCTGTATGATGGTGAGGGCAAGGTCATTGGTTTATTGGTCGCTTTGTTTGAAGACGAAATAGAGCTAAAAGATGAAGACATGCTCAAGGATGTTTTATTGGTTTTCTCGTTGCGAGCTGCAGTGGAACTCGAGCGCTATAACGATGAGCAGCAACTCAAAGAGCGCATACAACAGCTTGAATCAAAAAATAAACAATTACGCATAGCACAGCAAATATACGACTATACTCACGATGGCATTATTGTCTCTGATGAGAATAATTTAATTACCTATGCTAATCACGCAATCAGAACGCAAAGTGGCTATGGGCATCAAGAATTACTTGGCAACAACCCTAAAATCATATCATCAGGGCTGCATGAGCACGAATTTTATGCCTCTATGTGGGAGAAAATTCTCGATAAGGGTTTCTGGCAGGGGGAGCTTCTTAATCGCGATAAAAATGGTCGAACCTTTCCCGTTCTGACATCCATTAGCTCTATTCCAGGAGCTGATGGACACACAGCCAATTTTGTCGCTATTTATCGCGATATAAGCGAGAAAAAAGAGGCAGAGGAATTAATTTCTTATCAGGCAAGTCACGACCAATTGACAAGCTTATATAATCGTTATGAATTTAAAGGCCGGCTTAAGCAGCGTCTCGCTCATGCCAATCGTCAAAATGAAACGGGTGCTTTGCTTTTTCTGGATATTGATAATTTCAAATTAATTAACGACACTTTAGGGCATATCGCCGGTGATATCCTGCTCAAAAAAATTGGTCAACGTTTGAAAAGTAATTTACGTGATGATGATTTGTTAGCACGCCTAGGGGGCGACGAATTCTCAATCTTTGCAACTGTGGAGGATTCGAAAACTATAGATCTTTTAGCTAACAAAATATTAATGCTATTTAACGAGCCGTTTGAGTTAGATAAAGGCCGAGAAGTAAGGGCCACAACCTCAATCGGTATCTGTTTATATCCATCGGATACGCAAGATCCCGATGAATTACTAGCCTCTGCTGACCAAGCCCTTTACAGCGCTAAAGATTATGGGCGCAATAATTTCTCGTATTTCTCCAATGAATTACGGGCTAAAGCCTCCCGCGAGCAGCAGGTACAGCAACGCTTACAGTTAGCTATTGAGAATGAATGGCTCGACGTTCACCTGCAACCAATTGTGGATGCTAATACCGGTGAGATTAATCATCTAGAAGCCCTGGCGCGTTGGCATGACGTTGAACTGGGTCAAGTGTCGCCTGAGGAGTTTATTGCTGTAGCCGAGCACAGTGGTATGATCCGTCGACTTGGTCTGCAAATTACCAAAAAAGCAATTATTTATACCCAGCGCTTGAATGCAATATCAAACAAGCCCTTACAAGTATCGATCAACCGTTCGGCACTCGAGTTTGAATTGCTCAACGACGAGTCTGATCCACTGTTTGATCTGGTCACTCAGTTAGGCTTTGATCCTAGCTATCTCTGCATTGAGGTGACAGAAAGTTTGATGTTGAAGAATCCTGAAAAGGCTGAAGCATCGCTTAACCGCTTGAGAAAGCATGGATTTTCTTTATCGATAGATGATTTTGGTAAAGGTTATTCGTCTTTGAGTTATCTAAAGCATTTCACTTTTGATAGCCTAAAAGTCGATCGTAGCTTTGTTGACGAAATTGATAAAGACAAAGATAATTTTATTTTAGTTAAAACTATTATTGAAATGGCGCATAACTTTGGTATGAAAACAGTTATCGAAGGCGTTGAAACCCAAACCCAATTAGATGTTGTACAAAAATTAGGTTGTGACTATGTGCAGGGTTATCTATTAACTCCCGCTCTAAATTTTGAAAACATTAGCGCATATTTAAACAATTACAATCCACATACTTATGGGTTTTAATAGGGCGAGCCTGTTAGCTTCAACTGTTGATGTCCGCACACTCATTAGCAATTTCACTCAGACAAAAAAACTTGTTTAAGTTTATGCAAAAAAAGGTGTGCAGTTGTTTAGACCAAGCCCTCATCGATAATTAACCGTAATATTTAATAACAACTATTAAAATACCAAAAATCAATGTCTCAATTTTAAGTATTAAGCCATTTAATGGGTTGTGATTTAACAATTCATATTAATACATATTAAAATTAACACATGGACTGTCATTTTATTTTGAGTCGATTTATTATCTAAACCGCTATCGAGGTATACTCTAAAATAAGTGCGTTAACGATAACTGACCTGTGTGTATTTTAGCTGACAGTCAATATTATTAATTATAGGTAATTATGCAGTAGCGATAAATTGGAAACATCATTACAAATTTTGGATATTCACAATATGATTATTTGCTGTTGCTAGAATAAGATGTTTTTTATCATCATCTTGTTTATCCCAATTTCTATAAATCATACTAATACGCGGATTTTTTGATAATGATTCACGATGTTTGATCATAAAACGCCAATAAAGACTGTTAAACGGGCACGCATCCTCGCCTGTTTTTTCTTTTATTTTGTAGTCGCAAGTTTTGCAGTAATCACTCATTTTATTAATGTAGTTACCACCTGCAGCATAGGGCTTGGTGGCAACAATACCACCATCTGCAAATTGACTCATCCCACGTGTGTTAGGTAATTCTACCCACTCGATAGCATCAATATAAACACCTAGATACCATTCATCAACTTGATCAGGATGAATTTCAGTCAACATACAAAAATTTCCAGTAATCATTAAGCGTTGTATGTGGTGAGCATATGCATGATCTAACGATTGATCGATCGCGTGCTTCATACAATTCATTTTTGTATTGCCGCTCCAAAAGTAGCCGGGTAAATTATTTTGCGCATCAAGATTGTTATAAGTTTTATACTCGGGCATATTGACCCAGTAGACACCGCGTATATATTCACGCCAACCTAATATTTGACGAACAAAACCTTCTATTTGAGCAATGTCTATCATTGCACTCGTAGAGTTTGCAGCGTTCGCTTTTTGATAATAATGAACTGCTTCATTGATAACTTGTAGCGGGCTTAATATTTTACTGTTTAACGCAAATGCTATGCGCGAGTGATAAAGGCTCCAAGCAAATTTGCTTTCAGAGGTCATTGCATCTTGAAAAGTACCAAAGTTAGGAAGACAAATCTCACAAAAATGTTTCAACAATGCTAATGCTTCTTGACGGTTAGTTGGCGAACACAAGTTCTCTTGTGGCTTGCCTATAGTTTTAATTTTGTGAGTTTTAAGCCTAGCAATAATGTCAGTAACATCCCTCGAAAAAACTAAAGGCGCGGGTATTTGTTCAATGTCTTTTTTATTGAGTTTTTTTCTATTGTCTTTATCATAATTCCACTGACCACCTAACGGTTGGTCACTATCCATTAATATCGAAAATTGCTTGCGCATTCTACGATAAAAAAACTCCATTTTCTGATGCTTACCTTGTTTGAAATGTTGTTTGATATCCGTAAATGGCAATAAAAAATGTTCAGAATCATATGCCATGCTAGTAATTGATAGCGCGTTTAGAGCTTCAGTATAGGCCTCTAGTTGTTTGTGAAGGCGATATTCGTCAGGGTACTGATGTTCAAAATTCGAAACTTTGTATTTATTAATGACTTCGTCGAGTAAGCCCTCAATGTTTTTATAGTTACTGGTCTCATCCAAGGTTAAGTGTAAAACTTGATGACCTGCTTTGGTTAAAGCAGCCGCAAATTGCGACATTGCACTAAAAAAAGCACAGATTTTTTGAATATGATGTTTGGTGTAAGTCGCTTCTTGTGTAAGCTCGGCAATAATGTACAGAACTTTGTCATCTTTTGTTTTAAACCAACTATGGTCAGCATTTAGCTGGTCGCCAAGAATTAATCGAAGTGTTTTATAAGAAGATTGGCTTACGTTCATAGGGAGTTTGTCTTATTAATGGTTGGATTGTTTTTGCTGACGGCGACATCGCTCAGAGCAATATTTGACGCTCTCCCAGTCTTTTTTCCATTTTTTGCGCCAGCTAAAAGGTAAGCTACACACAAGGCAGTTTTTTGTTGGAAGGTGTTGTTTCTTGTGTGTCATATCTATGTGTTATGGGTTCAATTCTAGTTTAACTAAATGTCAATAAGTATCAGGTGTATGTTCGATAGTAAAACGATGTCGACATCAATAAAAATCGAGGCACTGTATAGTTGCCCCATAGTTGCCTCAGATTCTCACATCATTAATTTGTAACAAGTTAGGCTCAGCAGTTTTTCAGTATTTATAAGAAAATGTCTTAGATACTTTAAATAGGCCAATCTGCTGCGTCGATATAATCGAGAGATCCGGTACTTTCTTCACCGCCCCATTTTTTAATAAACACACCTTGTGGATCATAAGATTGAGTTTGCTTTTGAAGGCTAAAATGTCTGCCACCACGGGGATCGCAGCCGACACCTGCAATGTATTGCCAATTTCCCCAATTACTAGCAACATCATAATCAATAAGCTGTTGTTCAAAGTAAGCAGCACCACAACGCCAATCTATTTGTAGTTCGTTAACCAGACAGCTGGCAACAATTTGTCGTCCCCTATTGGATAAATAGCCTGTCTTATTGAGCTGATGCATGCATGCATTTACAATAGAATAGGGTGTTTTACCATGACACCACTGTTTAAATCTTTGAGGATAAAAGCTGGTTAATAATTTTTTATTATTAATGCCTTTATAAGCAAACATACGTTTTCCATAATGGTAGGCATACCACTGAAAATACTCACGCCATAAAAGCTCAAAATAAATCCAACGCGTAGATTTATTTTCACCAAATTGTCTTTCATATTCTAATAAGCTTGCAACAACTTTTCGTGGCGACAAACACCCATTGGCTAGCCATGGTGAAAGTTTAGTCGATAAAGACCATCCTTCTAATTCATTGCGTGTATCTACGTAGCTACTTGGTGCTGTAGTCAAAAGATAAGTTTTTAAATGTTCGAGTGCGGATTTCTCTCCACCTACAAAACTAGGCTTTGGACTAGAATTGTCTACACTGGGAAGACGGCTACTTTCTACAGAAAGAGCGGCTGGTAAATTTAATTCTGTCTGCTCGAGCATATTGATCAGGGGATCAATTTTATAATCAATTGAGTCTACATGATGACGAAACTTAGAAAATGTTTTAGGAAACTCATCAATATGAGTTAGTTGCTGGTTAGCAAATAAAGTTGATGATTCGACGCTGGTAAAGTCTAGCGTTGAATACTTATCTTTTAAGGTTCTCCAATTGTCGTTCTCATAAAAACCAGTCTGGCTATTACTGAATACAGCAGAAATGTTATATTGCTCAATAATGTTGCCCACAAGATCAACAGGCGAGCCTAGTAAAATACACAGACGTTGACCGCATTCTTTGAGGGCGACATCTAAGGCTTGCAAGGATTCATGTAAAAAACGCCAGCGATGTTCGCCGATGCGTTTTAACCCATATTGATTAGGCTTAAACCACTCTTCATCTACACAATATAGGCAGATAAGCGGTTCGTCACGAAGACTTGCCAAATATAGTGCTTGATTATCATGTATACGAAGATCATCAGTAAACCAAACTAGGGTTGCCATTATTAAGCCATTAGAGTTATTTAAAGTTTTTACGATTTGCAGGATGTATAAGATTGTTTTGTATGCAGATCTTTATATTTATTAACAGTAACGCTGTTAATAGTGAACTATAATGTTACATTTCAATGCGATCATCAATGTCCATTACGAATTCATGACACAAACGTACACCATCAATAAATATATCTGATGATATCTTGCTCGGGATAGTTTGGTTTAACAGAGGTTTTGTAGTTAAGCTTTTAAGCGCTAATAAGGCTATTGAAAATGCGTTTAAGGCTTTGTATTTAAAGTAATGAAAGCCTCTTGTCGTTGGTCGCTTATATGATGACTTTTTAAAGTAAATGTAGGTAGATCCATAGATCTAGCTACATTTTACGTTGAGGGGCTCAATTTATTGTTAACTGCCTGCTTGCATAGCTAGAAGCGCTTGCTCTGAAACTATTTCAGCTGTCGCTGCTGATAGTGTCCAGCCAAGATGCCCGTGTCCTGTATTGTAGAAAACACCTGGTTTTTTACCGGGGCCCACTTTTGGCAGCATATTTGGCATCATTGGTCGGAGACCTGCCCATGGAACAACATTTTTTGTCGAAACACTCGGAAAGAAGCGTTCACACCATTTGGTAATGGGTTTGATTCGGTCATCGCGAATATTGAGGTTGTAGCCATTAAACTCGGCGGTGCCGGCAATTCTCAGCCGATCTTTACCCAAGCGGCTAACGACTAATTTTGCCTCATCATCGAGAAGACTTACCCACGGAGCAGCTTTTTGACTTTCTTCATTAGTGAGATTGACAGTAATTGAATAGCCTTTAACAGGATATATATTCACTCTATCACCGAGCATGTCGGCAAGCTTACGGCTACCTACACCTGCACAAATGACGATATTATCAAAATTTTCGCTAAACTTTGCGTTATCTTTATCTGTCCATGAGACATCAATCGAATCACCTTGATGGTCGATGTCCTTGATGTTGCAACGATAATTAAAGATAACACCCTGTCGCTCACAAGCTTCAGAAAGGCCAACAGAATAGCTGTGAATATCACCTGTAAAATCGCTAGGAGTAAAACAGGCGCCACTGATATCTGTTTGAATGGCGGGTTCTATTTTTCGAGCCTCATCTGCTGATATCGCGTGACGCTCTAAGCCACCTTTTGCCAATAGGCCGTTCACTTTTTTGGCAGATTCAAACTCTGCTGGATCAGTAAATACATGAAGAATGCCGCGGTCTTCGCAGTCAAAATCAAAACCTTCTTTGGCGGCATGACTTTTAAGATGTTCCCTTGCCGCTATTGCAAGTCGCACGGTCTCGATGGTATTTTTTTCGTAGTGGGGGATGGCTGCCATAAACTCTGTCATCCACGAGTACTTGTGGAAGCTAGGCGCTGGATTGATTAGCAGTGGCGCGCCCGGAGCAAACATCCACTTCATGCCTTTAAAGACAGTCGACCATTTGTTCCATACTTCTGCATTAGAGGCTGAAAGCTGACCGCCATTAGCGTAACTTGTCTCCATTGCAGCATAGCGATTGCGATCAAATACCGTGACTTTAAAACCGCGTTGCATAAGCGAATAGGCCGAGGTGATACCAGTGATACCAGCACCAATGACGGCGATTGATTTTTCAGATTTGGACATTTTCAGTTTCCTTGACAATTGAAGATTGAAATAAGCATCGATAAATGCTGTTACCCATCTGTCTTGGAACCTGAGCGTTTTACGGCGGATAACATCCGTTTTCGCCTTCGGTGGGTGACTGTCACCACTCTCCAGA
Organism: Cellvibrionaceae bacterium; assembly: GCA_047633635.1. GTDB lineage: Bacteria > Pseudomonadota > Gammaproteobacteria > Pseudomonadales > Cellvibrionaceae > CANLBN01. Next base: position 23,670 of record JBLIFG010000030.1, read on the forward strand.
TTGCTGACCAATTATGCAGTACTTTTGCCTGAGAGTTTACGGGACGTTGCTCCTTCGGCGTTGGGTTTTAAAAACCCAATCTCTCCTGCACATTGTTGAAATAGCGAGATTATTATACGGTTTCAAAGAGTTGAGTCAACAAGCTTCCGCTTGCACAAACAAAAAGCTAACGAGATCGAGGGTGCTTAAATTCGTGTCTCGTGAGGGAAGATGATTATTCTAGATAGAACTATGAAGTTGGTGACGTATGTCGATGCGATGAAGTTACAAATTCAATCATCAAACAAATGAACAAAATTTTTATATGTACCTTTAAAAGTGCTTTTGACTGAGTGCTATTTTCTTAATGTCAACACGATCAAAATATTAGGCGCGCTCTAAGTACTCTTTTTTAGTTTTAAACTTTTCAAAAAGCCAATGAATATCATCTAGCATTAGATAAAGACTAGGAATAAGAATAAGTGTAATGACGGTGGCAAATAAAATACCAAAAGCCAGCGATATCGCCATTGGAATTACAATTTGTGCCTGCAGACTGCGCTCGAGCACTATGGGTAATAGCCCAAAAAAAGTGGTTGCAGAAGTTAGTATGATGGCTCTAAAACGCTGCGTGCCCGCTTGTATTGCCGCCGATTTTATAGCGAGGCCTTGAGCCCGCGCGCGATTAACAAAGTCGACCATAATCAAACTATCGTTAACCACGACACCGGATAATGCTACCAATCCAAAGACTGAAAGAATTGAAAAAGATAAGCCCAGTAAGAGATGACCGACTAAGGCACCGATAAAACCGAAGGGAATAACCGACATAATAATCAGTGGCTGGCTATAGGATTTAAGCGGAATCGCCAGCAGCGCATAGATCCCCAGTAATGCGCCAAAAGCGGCCAGCGCAAGATCAGTCAACGAATCGGCCTCTTCTTGTGACATACCTTCAAGAGCAAAGGTCACTCCGGGATACTTGCGTGCAATCTCGGCCTCGAAGCTCGTCTTAATCTCGGTAATAACCTGACGCGCCTCAATGACCGCTGCCTGCACATCGGCAGACACGGTGACTGAGCGAAATTGATCGATACGGGTAATGCTCGGTGAGCCCACGACAAATTCGATATTGGCAATCTCAGCAAAAGGCACCATCGCACCTCTAGGTGAGCGGAGATGCATTTTTTGAAGGTCGCTGACGGACCGTCTCGATGCTAACGGATAGCGCACCATTACCTTCACCTCTTCGGTGCCACGTAAAATCCGCTGGGCTTCGGCACCATAAAAAGCTTGTCGAACCTGACGCGCCACATCGCTTGATGTAAAGCCTAATGACTCGCCATTAGCGGTAAGCTCCACTAAAATTTCTCGATTGCCATCGCTGTAGGAGTCCTCAATATCGTAGACACCCTCAAAGGCGGCGAGCTTGAGTTTTAATTCGGTCGCTGCCGAACTTAATTGCTCCATGTTATTGCCGCGCAACTGAAATGAAATGGGTTTACCCTGCTGAGGCCCACCCATCATTTGACTAAAATTAATACTTTTTGCACCGGCAATAGCACCGGTGGCCTGGCGCCACTGGTTAACGATTTCAAAAGAGTTAGTTTCTCTATCTTCGCCTTTGGTTAATTCGACAATCACCATGCCAGTAGTTTCGGTGTAGGAGCCTGAAAAATAGTGGGTTAGGGCGTCTTCTTGGTTAGTGGCTTGTAAGTTGCGATCGACCTGCTCAAGAGCCTCCGCTACACGCTTGACGACAGCATTTGTGACCTCTGAGTTAGTGCCGTTTTCCATGACGATTTCAGCTTGAATAAAATCACTTGGTAGTTTGGGAAAGAATTCCCAGCGCACAAAGCCACCTTTGACTAGACCTACCGATACCAGCAGCAGTGCAAAAAATATGGCCATGGTATTATAGCGATGCGTTAAACTAAGCTCGAGCAGCGGTTGGTATTTGTTATCACAAAAAGACTGAAGGCTACTACTAGCCCTCGCGCGGATGCGCTCAAAGAGGTTAGGTAATAGAGTCTTTTCAGTATCGGTGGTTTTATTTTTTGAAGGTTTCATACGTGCTAAGTGGGCGGGTAATATCCACTTGGACTCGATCAGTGAAAAGCCTAGGCAAAGAATAACGATCCAGCCAATGCTGCCCCAAAACGCACCCATCATGCCACCAATCGACACCATAGGAATAAACGCACATATTGTGGTTAGCACTCCAAAGGTGGCGGGCATGGCTACACGTTTAGCCCCAACGATAACCGAATTAGGCGACTGCCCATTTTTTTCGACTTCTGAGTAGACGCTCTCACCAATAATGATTGCGTCGTCAACCACAATACCTAACACCAGAATAAAGCCAAACAAAGTGAGCATGTTGATGGTCAGATTATCAACCGCTGGCATTAATGCCATGGCCCCTAAAAAACTCACCGCCATACCAATTAGTACCCAAAAGGCGAGACGCAGTTGCAAAAAAAGTGCAAGAATAATAAAAACAAAAAAACCGCCAAAGGCCATGTTTTTTAGCATTAAGTTGAGTCGGTCTTTAAGATAAAAAGAGCGATCAGCCCAAACTGCTAGCGCAACAGTATGGGGTAAATCGTTGTTTTTTAGATTGACAAAATCGCGCACGCCGGCAGAGACATCAATATCGTTTTGACCCTCGGCGGTGAAGACATTGATCATCACCGTCTGTTGACCGTTGAAGCTTGAAAACCCCGAGCGCTCTTCAAAACCATCACTTATATTAGCAACGTCTCCCAAAATAATACGCGACCCATCGCTGTTTGTGCGCAACACAATCTCAGCAAATTCATTACCGTAATAGGCTTGGGCTTTAGTTCGCAAAAGAATATTGCCATCGATCGCCTTAATTGAGCCACCCGGCAAATCGAGTGAAGAATCGCGCACCGCTTGTGCGACTTGATCAAAATCTAGTGCATATTCTTGCAGTTTTTCATCGGTGATCTCTATTGCCACCTCATAAGCTCGAGTTGCTTCAAGTTCTGCGCGACCAACGCCGGGGATAGCCGCAACTTCTGGCCGAAAATTAATGGCCAACTCTTTTAGCTCGCGTTCGTTAAGCTCACCATAAACTTGGATACGTGCGACTGGATCACTAAAGCGCATCTGAAAAATCTGTGGTTGTTCAATATTTTCAGGAAAAGTGCGGATTGCGTCAACTCGCATATTAATTTCGTCGAGCAGTTGCTGTAATTCATAGCCGTTTTGTACCTCTATAATTAATGAGGCCATGCCTTCTGTTGCGGTGGCGCGAATCTTTTTAATACCGTCGAGCCCCTGCAAAGACTCTTCGATGGGCATAAGTATGCCTTGCTCGACTTCTTGCGGCGCTGCAGCCGGGTAGGACACCTGTATTTGAATATTATTGATAACAAAGTTAGGGAAAGTTTGCTTCTCTATCGTCAGAATTGATGTGATACCCCCAACAACTATTATCCACATCAATAAATTAGCCGCGACCGAATTGTGAGTAAACCAGGCAATAATGCCTTTTTGACTTTCGACTTTAGCTTCGGTCTGAGGTTGCTCGTCTCGTGGCGAAGTTGGTTGCTGCTGGGAGCCTTGTTCAATAGGGTTGTCTTTATTGGACATCGGTAGGCTCTAAGTTTGAGGTAATTTTTACTTGCATACCCGGTAGTGCTTGTAAAACACGAGTGTTAAGCACTTGATCGCCAGAGTTAAGGCTACTGCGGACATAAACGTATGCATCCTCTTCACCAATGATCGAGACCGGCGTTTTAGCGAGCTGTGATTGACTGTTCACCACAAATATATATTCATCGCGCACGAGGCTAGATCTTGGAATTTTAGCGATATTTTCAAGCGTTGGCCCCTGAATTTGTGCTTGTAAAAAACTACCAAAACGCAGGGGACTAGTGTGCCTTGTACCTAAGTCAGTAGTTAAATCTTGTTTGGATGCAAGTTTTAAAGCGTAGGGGTCGCTTACATGAGCAACTAAGTAGAGCAGACGATTGTTGGTGTTGATTACACCCTCATCACGCACGATAGCGCCATACCAGCTGCGAGTAAGTTCGCCCATGCGTGCTGTTAGCGTAACCCTATTCAATTCAGAGCCGGAGTTTACTTGAAGGTCGTCAAGATTTAGACGGTAAAAATCATCGAGAGAGACCGGAAGACGGATCTCAGCGACATCGGTGGCCATGATTTCTCCTAAGCTGCTGTTGACCGCCACCAGCTGACCTATATCAATGTTTCGCTGAGCAACAATAGCGTTGTAAGGTGCGACAATAGTGGTGCGCTTAAGATTGCGCTTGGCACTGTCTAATTCGGCCTCTGCTGATAAAACATTGGCTTTTTCGCGGGCTAACTGTGGCTTTCGCAGGCCTAGCAGCGGTGCGGTCTTGGCGCGACCCTCACGGGCCCACTCGTCTGCGGCAATTTGGGCGCGAGCTTGCTCCTCTGAAAAGCCTGCTTTGGCTCGAGCAAGATTGGCCTCAGCAGACTTCAAGACACTGAGGTAATCGAGTTTTTCGATTTCAACCAGAACATCACCTTGAGTGACCATGCCGCCGGCATTAAAAGCCGCATTATAAGAAAGTACAATGCCACTGACATTGGCTATCAACTGAGTGCGACTAAGAGGCTCGCTAACACCTTGAGATTCAATCATCAGCTGGTAGGGCTGAGCCTCGACAACATAGACATCGACAACGGGTGTCGTATCAATTTCGACCTTTTGTTCTGCGGGTTGCCGCATCAACGATAACGCCATAAGACCAATAGCACCAAGGGCTATAATAATGAGTGGTACCACAAGTTTGCGGATAATCTTCATAGAACAACGTTTCTACTTTGCAAGGCTGTAAAGTCTTGTCTAGTTAATAACAATAATAGGTCTTGGGATAGTACGATTTATGCGTCGACTCAGACCCTCCCAGCTTCATTCCCAGCTATATTTTAATTTTACCCCTGTATACCCCGATTATTGGCACTCTTTTTACAAAGCGAAAAGTCTGCTAAGGGCTAATACTACTTTGTGTTAGGTCTAAACTAGGCCATTAACTATACAGATTTTGAACTTAGAAGAATCGACTAGTTAGTATCATTAAGTGCAATGATTTTGTGTGGTCATTTAAAGAAAGAGCGCGCTGTGTTGTTAATGTAAAAATAAAAGTATTATAATATATAATATTATCAATAATTTACAGCGTATTATTAATGTTATTTATATAAAAATAAACTAAGTGATTAGCGATATTAAATGAGTAAAGTAGGTATTGCTGTTACTAATAAATGATCAATCAAGCCAACCAATATAATAAAAAACCGACCGACATCATAAAAAATAAACGACAGGCTAGTCATAGTCTTATCGGCCGCTCACATGCCTTTTTAAGTCCAGCAGCTTTAGGTAGGCACGAACAAAATACTGCTATCTATTAAATAAGGCTCAATTCAGAGCCACTGATAAAATGTTCGACTTCGCTAGCCTAATTAAGTTTGTCTATGTCTATTTTTCTCTATCACTGTCTATCACTGTCTATCACTGTCTATCACTGTCTATCACTGTCTATCACTGTCTATCACTGTCTATCACTGTCTATCACTGTCTATCACTGTCTAT
>JBLIFG010000031.1:0-29240 GCA_047633635.1 Cellvibrionaceae bacterium
TTAAATCGTATCTGCAATATTAACTCAAAAAATATTATTTTGTATACGCACTTAACGCTGTATTAGTATGTACGCATTATTTTAGATTCTAGCTGAGAATTAGACTTAAAGCTGAGACAAGAGCTGAAACAAGAGCTGAGACAAGAATTGAAACAGGAACTTAGATAGGAACTAAACTTAGAACTTAACCGGTATCTAGACACCATCTGGCATGAGCCTAACAGTTGAACACAGCGATATTACTATTTGATGTGGGAATTTATCTAAAGAAGAGGATTATTTGATGGGTTCTAGGCCACCAAAAATAGTCGAGCTTCACGAGCAGTCGTCTCGCGTGTTTATTTTATAGCTATTGAAGCAGCCATCCTCTAATAATTTTAGCGATTTTCAAGGGTTCTTTTAAGGCTTTAATAAACCCTATTAAGCCACATTGTGATTGTCATTTGCTTCGACATCTTCGCTAAAAACGATATTCTTACCCGCCGCTTTAGCGGATGCAACCAAGTCTTCGGCAATAGCGACTTGATCAATAAGTCGATCAGTTAAGCTATGAGCAATGCCACCACTACAGGTGACGAATACATCTTCGCCTTCAAAACTAAACATTTCTTTTGACACAATAGCGCGAATTTTATCGATAAGCACTGCTGCTTTATTTTCATCAAGACCTTGCAATAAAATATAAAAATCTTTACCCGAAGAGCGCGCTACTAAAAATCTAGATAAGGTTTTATTTAATATTTCAGATATTTTTTTTAAAACACTATCGGCAAATATGTTTCCAAACTGATCATTAATATTCTTAAAGTCGTCGATATTAATGATCACTAGGGATAAAGCATCGCCACTTATCTTTGCTTGTTGCCATAAAATCTCGCCCTTTTGAAAAAAGTAACGGCGACTATACAGGCCAGTTAGATAATCTCTGTTAGAGACATCTCGTATTTTTTCAACGAGCTCTAAAGATTCTATATTGTGATTAATGCGACAGTAAAATTCTTCTGGATTAAACGGCTTTGTTAAAAAATCGTTGGCGCCTGTTTTAATAAACCTAGCCGATAAACTACTTTCGCTCTCTGCCGATAAACCAATTATAATAAGGTCAAATTTTTCATATTTACAGCGAATATTTTTAACTAATTCGAAGCCATCCATATTCGGCATATTATAGTCGGTGATTAATAATTTAATATCTGGATTGGCTAAGAACACTTTAATCGCATCAATACCATCAACTGCACTGACCACTTTAAATAAATGTCTTTTGAGCATGTTGCAAATAACATTGCGCATGGTTGTTGAGTCTTCGACAACTAATACTTTAATCGCCATATTGGCACTTAACCGATTAATTAGACGCAGCGCATAAAGATAAGAATATTTACCCTCTTTTGTGACGTAATCAACAATGCCTTTTGCGAGCAAATATTCACGACGCTTCTCATCAAAAGAGCCGGTTAAGACAATTGTTGGTAGCTTTTTTTCGAGGGTATAATCAACCACTTCGCCATCGGGGGCATCCGGTAAATTTAGGTCGACTATTGCTGCAAAAAAATCGCCTCCATGTTCGTCAAACTTTGCTCGTGCTTCGGCAAAGGTCATCGCCAGCACGACTTCAAACTCTAGCTCTTGCTTAGCTAAATGCAGCATGATTTTTGCAACCATGGGACTATCTTCGACAATCAGTATCTTTTGCACGGTGGTGTGTTACCTCTAATATCTTTAAACCTTTATTAAGTGTAGACAAAAAGATAGAAAAGGCGAAAAGAATCGCTACCAGAGCGACTAAAGGCTGGTTTTGAATATCACTGCCGGTAGCAAAGATATTCAAAAATTAATTAAAGCGGTTTTAATAAGGCTTCTGGGGGTTGCTCACAACGAACTGGTTTACCTAAAAGCTTCTCGATAGCAGGCAATCGAAAAGCATCATCCTCACAAGCAAAACTGATTGATACACCTTCTTTACCAGCGCGACCGGTGCGACCTATACGATGTACATAGTCCTCTGGCTCGTCAGGTAAGGTGTAATTAACCACATGACTAATATCATCGATATGAATACCACGGCCAGCCACATCGGTAGCGACTAATATTTTGATCCGCCCTGCCTTGAAGGCATCTAAGGTTTTTACGCGCTTACTTTGGTGTATTTCACCCGAGAGCAAGCCTACTTTAAAGCCATGGCGCTCAAGTTGCTTATGTAGGCGTCGGCACTCGTCGCGACGATTAGCAAATACGATCAGACTATCGTTATCATTTTCTCGTGCGATATTGCATAAAACGGTAAGCTTTTCTTCGGTAGAGGTCAGATAAACATATTGCTTCACGGTATCGGTAGCAACACTATCGGGCTCTATCTCGATGTTTACCGGATCGCGCGTCCACTGCTCGGCTAAGCGCATAACATCTTCGGTAAAGGTTGCCGAAAAAAACAAGGTTTGACGATTATCACGAGGCGGCGTGGCGCGAACGATGCGGCGCACTTGTGGAATAAAGCCCATATCTAACATTCGATCAGCTTCGTCTAAAACCATGACTTCAACTTGATCTAAAAAAATATGCTTTCTACTTGAGAAGTCGAGAAGACGGCCGGGGGTTGCCACTAAAATATCAACCAGCTGGTCGTTTAGTTTACGCTTTTGTTTGTCGTAATCCATACCACCCACAAGGGTGTGCACGTTAAGATCTGTGTGTTTTGTGAGATCGCGAGCATCATCGGCAATTTGCAAAACAAGCTCGCGAGTGGGTGCAATGATTAATGCCCGCGCTTCACCGGAATAGCGTTTGTCTGTGATTGGATTTTTTAAAAAATCATCAATGATGGCAATCAAAAAGGCCGCTGTTTTACCTGTACCCGTTTGTGCCTTACCCAGTAAATCGTGGCCTTTTAAAGTATGGGGTAACGATTGCGCTTGAATGGGTGAGCAGTACTCAAAACCTAAGTCGGAGACAGCATGCATTATTTCAGGCTCTAAAAACAAATCATGAAAACGTGTTTTTCCCTCTTTCTCAGGCACTGGAAATTTAGAGATGTCCCATGGCTCGACGACTTTAGCTGGCTTAGTATTAGTGCGGCGAGGTTGTGATGAGCGCTTAGCTTTAACCTTATTTGCGGGTGCTGGCTTGTCGGCGACAACTTGTTTTGATTCATCTGGAGTAGAAGCTTGAGAAGCAGTAGAAACAGCAGTTGGCTGCTCCGGCGATGGGTCATTACTTTTTTGAAATAATTTTTTAAACAAAAATTTACCTACTCTCTTCTGTGATCTACTATGTGGCATCTATTTAAAATAGCTTGCTCTACAGGATGATTGTTAACGGTGCCTAAATAACAGGCAGTAGAGTATAGCACGCCGCATTAACTATCCATTACTTTTAAAACTCTAGCGGCGTTAGTCTTTTTTTGGGGTTTCTCTATGCCCGCACCTAGTCAGCGGCAGCCGACAAATATCTCTGACCTTATTAATTCACTGACTATAATTGTGCGCCGGTTACACGCGGGTGACCGGCAAGATCATTGCGTGTAAATACATTTTGAAAACCATATTTCTTAAAGCATCCAGCAACTGCTTCGGCCTGCTGATTACCATGCTCAAAGACAAGCCAGCCACTTTGCAAAAGATACGCCGATGCCTGTCTAATAATAATCTCTATATCTGCAAGACCATGATCATCCGCGACTAGGGCACTGAGCGGCTCAAAACGTACGTCACCTTCTTGAAGATGCTTATCATTAATATCAATATAGGGAGGGTTTGAGACAATTATATTAAATTGTTGGGCGAGTTTTTGAAAAGACTCTTTCTCAGACAATGCTGAAAACCAATCACTTAGTAGTAACGTGACGTTCGGTAGATCTAGCTGCTGTTGATTTTTTTTTGCCAGCTCAAGTGCATTCTTATTATTTTCTAAGCCCCATACTTGCCACTGTGAATTTTCACTGGCCAAGGCTAACGCTATGGCCCCTGTACCGGTACCCAAATCGGCAATTTTTACAGCGGGAATGCACTCAGCGCTTACATCGCTCAACAACTCCAAAGTGACTTCAACTAATAGCTCTGACTCGGGCCTTGGGATTAACGTCGATTCATTGACAAATAAGGGCAGCGACCAAAATTCTTTTTGCCCAACAATATAGGCAATGGGCTCTCCGTTAATGCGGCGATCTAAATTTTGTAAAAATATTTTTTGTTGATGGTCGCTTAAGGTTTTTTCGGGCCAGGTGTACAAGTAAGTTCGTGTTTGCTCGATAGCGGCACTTAAAATGACTTCGCAATCAATCCGCGACGAGGTCGAATGACCCGTTAATTTTTTAGACAAGGCCAAAGCCTCAGTAATCGACAGCATAACAATGCCCAGTAAGTGTCCATCTATTGATAGGTCGCGGCGGCAAATAAATTAAACTGCCTATCGTTGCAACGCTAGATACCATGGTTTGAAAAAAGCTAACGCTAGCATCTAGTCGCGCAAATCTGACCCTTCTTACCTCTCCCGGTGGCGAGCTATTTATCGGTGGGCATTCAATCAATAAAAAGTGTCGACAGGGGTTATTCTGCAAGCGCTGCTAACTGATCTGCCTGATATTCGTTAACCAAAGGTTGTATAACCTCATCGAGATCACCGGCAATCACTTCGTTTAATTTATAAAGGGTTAAATTTATACGATGATCGGTCACTCGACCCTGAGGAAAGTTATAAGTACGAATTCGCTCAGAGCGATCACCACTACCCACGAGTGACTTGCGTTCGTCGGCACGCTCTTTTTCAGAGACTTCTAATTGCGCGCTTTGCAGGCGGGCGGCCAGCAGCGACATCGCACGCGCACGGTTTTTATGTTGTGAGCGTTCATCTTGACACTCAACAACAAGACCTGAGGGAATATGCGTAAGACGAATAGCCGAGTCTGTTTTGTTAACGTGCTGTCCACCCGCGCCACTGGCACGAAAGGTATCGACACGCAGATCGCCTTTATTAATTGCGATTTCGGCTTGTGCATCAGCCTCTGGCAAAATAGCAACGGTACAAGCTGAGGTATGTACGCGCCCCTGAGATTCAGTCTCGGGAACTCGTTGGACACGATGAGCACCCGATTCGAATTTTAATTGAGAGTAAACACCTTGACCCACAATGCGTGCGACAACTTCTTTGTAGCCACCATGATCGCCGGTATTTTCGCTTATAATTTCTATTTTCCACTTACGTTTTTCTGCATAACGGCTGTACATACGGAACAAATCACCCGAAAAAATAGCCGCTTCATCACCACCGGTACCTGCACGAACTTCTAAGAATACATTCTTTTCATCGTTAGGATCTTTGGGGAGCAATAGCTTTTGCAGCTCTAGCTCAACAATTTCTATTTTGCTCTCGGCAGACTTTAATTCTTCTTGCCCCATAGCACGCATTTCAGAATCACTATCGTTAGTCAGCGATTTGGCTTCTACAATGTCTTCAGCGATACCTTGATAAATAGCAAAACATTTTACAACGGGCTCTAATTCAGCATATTCACGCGACAGCTCTCGAAATTTATTTTGATCGCCAATGATGCCTGCATCGCTAAGTAATGCGCCTACCTCAACATAACGTTCTTGTAATATTTCTAACTTTAAACGGATTGATTCTTTCATAATAGTACGTCGTTAAAAGTGCATTTATCATGCAAAGTAAATTGTTTTTTTAATTGGGCTTATTGTCAGCAGCTTTTTTAGTCTCACCTGCATTATTTGTCATATCTTTGTCGACATTGATATTGGCAACACTTTCGTTTTCAGAAAAACCAAACAATTGTTGTGAAAACTCAATCAGGTCGTGCCTGCCTTCAACACCTGCTTGCTTTAGCTGTTGCGTTGGGCTGTGTAATAATTTGTTGGTTAAACCCTTCGCCATTTTGCGTAAGAGCTCTTCAGCATCGGCACCATTTTGCAAATCCCGCAAAGACTTTTGTAAAACTTCTTCACTAAGCTGCTCTGCATATTGTCGATAAGACTTAATGGTTTCTACCGAATGTCGCGCACGCTGCTCTTTAAAGAATTCACTGACATTATTTTCAACAATGATATGCGCTTGTTGAGCGGCAATTTCTCGTGATTGCTTGTTCTCGTCGATGACATCGCGCAGATCATCTACGGTGTATAAATACACATCGTCCAACTCGCCAACCTCGGGTTCTATATCGCGCGGCACTGCAATGTCGACCATAAAGATAGGCTTATGCTTACGCAATTTTAGCGCAGACTCAACCGCACCCTTACCCAGTATTGGCAATTGACTGGCCGTCGATGAAATAACTATATCGGCGCTAGCTAGGTACTCGGGTATATCAGCCAATAAAATTGCCTTGGCACCAAATTCATCCGCTAATTTTTGAGCACGCTCAAGTGTGCGGTTAGCAAATAGCATCTTCGAGATGCCTTGTTCTTTTAAATGTCGCGCCACCAAATCAATGGTTTCACCGGCTCCAATTAGCAAAGCGGTATCATCTTTTAAATCTGAAAAAATACGCTGTGCCAAGTTCACGGCGGCATAGGCAACAGAAACTGGATTGCGACCAATAGCAGTGTCGGTGCGCACTTGCTTAGCAACACTAAACACGCGCTGAAAGATACTATGAAGCTCGCTACCTAATACGTCGGCCTCTATGGCTACAGCATAGCTCGATTTCATCTGCCCCAATATCTGAGGTTCCCCAAGCACCATAGAATCTAAGCCACAGGCAACCCGCATCATATGCACCATAGCCTCTTCACCTTGATGTAAATAACAGTGCTTTGATAGCTCGCCGACATCGAGCCCATGGTATTGGGCAAACCACGCTAATAATTCGGTTGCTGATAATTGCACCGGCTCTACAGCATTGGTTTTATAATGCAGCCCCGAAAAGTAAATTTCTGTGCGATTACAGGTCGATAAAATGGCGGCTTCCTTGGCACTAGTGTGACGCACAATTTGCTGTAGTGCGGGCACCATAAGTTCTGGAGCAAAAGTCACTCGCTCGCGCAAGTCAACTGTCGCACTTTCGTGGTTAAGGCCTATAACAAACAAAGGAATCATGGAGACTAAAGGATGCTGAGATAAAAGCGTATTGTCCGCAACCCTAACAACAATAGCAAGGATGCACTTATTAAGTTTTGTATTGTCTTATATTATGCCTTGAGTTACACCAAGATTTGCATTTTTTAGGCGTTTTTTACATCGACAAGACGGCGCGTAAAACATTAAGGTGTGTTTAGTCTCGTTTAAAGATCCAGAGCCATATTATTTCGGTAATATAATAATTGTCGATCTCCTTGGCATACACTTAACTTGGCTCATTTGTCCGATTAATGCTGTATTTAGCTTTAATTAAACCGACAAGTTATACTAAGATGTCAATGCATCGGCATCATCACTGTTATTTTTAATAGGGTTTGATCTGTTTTATGAGAAATCAGTTTATCGCTTGTTTTACTCTGTTATTTGCACTGCAATCTTGTAGCGTCTTGACTGATATAAATACTCAACCCCATAGCATCGACAACGGTGCCCCCACAAGCGTTAATAACACTGAAGACCCTCTAGCCACTGATACGGCCGAAACCTTAAACATAGCAGTAACGACTAGTCCTGAATTTGGCCAGTTTTCTAGCGATGTGCTCTACACACTTCTCACCGCTGAGATAGCTGCTAGTCGCCAACAGTACAATGTTACCCTTAGCAAATATGTTGAGGCCGCCAACACCACCGGTGATCTTGGCGTTATTGCTCGAGCGACAAGACTTGCCCAATACTTTAGAGACAGCCAGCAAACACTTAATATGGGTGAACTATGGGTAGCTCAAGCCCCCGACGATATAGAGGCGCACAGCATTATTGCCTCTGCTCACATAGAAAATCGCCAACCTTTAAAAGCACTCGATAGCGCTGAGCGTATCTTGGCGATATTGACTGAGGCGTCGATAGTTGACACCGCGTCGGACTCGCAACCAGATTTTCAACAATCTACTCAGACAGAGCCTCAGCTAGGTTCTGAAGAGGATGAGGGCCACCCATATGCACTTGCTAAAGCACCCAACGTCAAACAGCGTGCAGCTATTTTAGAGACTATTGCAAACTTTAGTCGAACCACCGATGCCGATACGCTCGACAAACTCATAGAGCGTTATCGCCTGCTTGATTCACGCTACCCAACATTGACGCCTATTAAAGTAGCCTTAAGTGTTTTGTACGAGTCTAAAAAAGACACCGCAAAAGCCTTTAGCATTGTGCGTATGGCGCTCGCTGCAGACGCCGATTACTTGCCTGCTGCACGACAAGAAATTAACCTATTAAATGCAGACGGCGAGTTTGCACTAGCATTAAAAAAACTCAACATTCAATTAGACAAAACGCCCAACAATGCACGCATAAGATTACTCTATGCGCGCACTCTGGCACAGACTGATATTAACGCCGCCTATAAAGAATTCACCTTGCTGTCAGATAGCGCGCCGGGAAACTTAGATATAAAATTCTCCAAAGCTATTATTGCCTTAGAACTTCGCGAATTAGATGACGCCCAACAAACATTGACAGAACTACTTGATGATAAGTATCGCCCCAACACGATTAATTTTTATCTAGGCAATCTAGCCGAGCTGCAAAAAGATCCAACAACCGCCATTAATTATTACCTAGCAGTAAGAGCTGGCAATGATTTTGTCGCGGCTAATTCTCAAGCTGCACGTTTAATGGCTAGTTTAGGTAAACTCGAGGATGCACGCAGTCATCTACAAATACTGCGCGAAAAATCGCCTAGTTTTAGAGCACAATTTTTTAACGCTGAAGCTGATATTTTAGACAGGCAAGCTATGACGCAAACCGCTATTGATGTGCTAGATGTGGCTGTTGCAGAGTTTCCTAACAACGTTAGCCTGCTTTATAAGCGCTCAAGTCTTTACGAAAAAACAGATCGACTAAGCTTAATGGAGGCCGATCTTCGTCATGCTCTAGATCTAGAACCTAAAAACCCTGCGATATTAAATGCATTAGGTTATTTTTTAACAATTCGCACGGAGCGTCATCAAGAGGCCTTTGATTTAATCAATGAGGCACTGCTTATTAAACCAGAAGACTCAGCTATTCTTGATAGTATGGGCTGGGTTTTATTTAAGCTGGGTCGAGTAGAGGAGGCTATCCCCTATTTGCGTAAAGCTTTTGAACAGTTTCCAGATCCTGAAGTCGCTGCACATTTAGGTGAAGTACTATGGATAAATGGCGATCGACAAGAAGCCTTAGAGATATGGAATAAAAATTTAGCTGAAAACCCAGATGACACAAAGATACCAGAGACGATGCGCAGACTAAATGCGCAACCGTAATATCATCATGCCCTCGCCGCCGACACTCAAAACAGATATCAACAACTACTGCCGTAACCTTGTGGTCGCGCAAAAAACAACTCGTTTTTTTTTAATAAGTTGTTTTTTATTGTTGATAACAAGCTGCACAACAATCAGTAATAAAAATGCTATCTACTCAGCTGATGGGATTAATCCGATTAAACCACCACCGCTTTCTTGGCAAATAAGTGCCAAGCTAGGGATCAGCTCATCACAAAAAAATGGCAGCGTGACACTTAACTGGCAACAAACAGGAGAGACATTTGTTATCAACTTGCAAGGGCCCTTGGGCCAAGGTAATGCGGTTATAAGTGGCTCGCAATACAATGCCAAAATACAACAGCCAGGACAACCAACGCTGCGCTCAAACAATGTCGATGAGTTGGTATTTGACACCTTTGGCTGGACACTACCCTTTGATAATTTTATCCACTGGGTAGTCGCAACCGCCAACCCCAAACAAATTATTACCAATATTAGTTTCGATCCAGCGCTCGGTACGCTTAGTAGTTTTGAGCAATCTGGCTGGGCAATGGAATATAGCCGATATAAACTGGTCGATAACTGGGTATTGCCAGGTCGAATCAAAGCGAAGCGTCTGCGCTCGAATTCTACCCAGCAAAACCTCAGCTATAACAGCATCGATACCCAGCAGACAACGCTCACGTTGATTATTCGCGAGTGGACGATACTTTAATTAAGCCCTGTGATTAAAATTAAAAGTCGGCCACTACACCCAATAATATTTGTTAGCACTAGCTTTGTATTTTGCCTTTAATTGAAAGCCTCAATAGATAAAAAGAGACTTTGGACGCTCTGATAAAATAAATTATTTTAGTTCCCTAAAACTTTATTGACCGCCGCCAAACTTGCATTAGTAGTGCCTGTATATTATTAAGTGTATCGAGAACTTTTACAGCTCTTGACGACACCAACCATGCTGTTAGCATCTTAGCCATTGCGATCATTGTTTTTAATATAAGCACAAATACAACGGCCCGCTGCCACTAGCACTTTACAATTAGAATCTAATAATGACCTTATCGCTGCCCGCACCTGCCAAGCTTAATCTTTTTTTGCATATTACTGGTCGCCGTGCAGATGGTTATCACGAGCTGCAAACACTGTTTCAGCTGATCGATTATAGTGACACCCTGCATTTTTCTCGACGCGAGGACGCTACCATCACCTTGACGCCCGCTATTGCTGGCGTTGCCTATGATGATAATCTTATTATTAAAGCCGCACTCACGCTTAAAAATTATATGCTCAGCAAGCCTGCAACAGCAAACAAGCTCGACCTGTCCGGTATTGATATTCAACTCGACAAAAAATTACCCATTGGCGGTGGCCTTGGTGGCGGTAGCTCTAATGCGGCCACAACACTAGTCGCATTAAATCATTTATGGAAGGCTGGACTCACTAATAAAGAGCTATGTGATATCGGTGTTGGACTCGGTGCAGATGTACCGGTTTTTATCAACGGCTATAGTGCCTGGGCTGAGGGTATTGGGGAAAAGTTACAGCCCATTGAGCTAACTCAGCAGTGGTATTTAATCATTAAGCCCAATTGCCATGTGTCGACAGTTGATGTTTTTTCAAGAGAAGAATTGACAAGAGACACCCTCGCCATTAAAGTAGCGCTCTTCTTTGAGCAGGGGGGCAAAAATGACTGTCAAAATGTCGTCTGCCAAGCATACCCAGAGGTTAAAAAGGCCATTGATTGGCTGAGTAAATTCTCAGATGCTAAGCTCACAGGAACAGGCGCTTGTGTATTTGCAGCTTTTTCTAATGAAAATGACGCAAAGGCACTACTTGAAAAAGCGTCGATGTTAGCAAAAGATAATGGTTGGATATGTTTTGTAGCTAGAGGTATTAACCAATCTCCCATAATGTCTTTTTTTAACAAGTAAGTAGTTTTCAAAAAAAATTGCAGGTATTATTTTTACTCGCATTATTAAGGTTCTCAAATAGTAACCTTGAGCTATTATTATTAAGTAATAGTCATTAAGTAAGTTTTATTTAGACTTAGTTATCGAGCACTGAGTTATTAAACAGTTTATTGGGGTGTAGCCAAGTGGTAAGGCAGCGGGTTTTGATCCCGCCATGCGGAGGTTCAAACCCTCCCACCCCAGCCATTTATTATCAATATCCGTTAATCGTAATCCTCAAACATTCCAAAAACTAGCATTGAAGGTATCTAATCGTGTCAGATTTTATGGTATTCACCGGTACTGCCAATCCGGCATTAGCCGAGAGCATCGTTAGAAAACTGGGCATGCGCCTTGGTGATGCATCAGTTGGACAATTCTCTGATGGCGAGATCTCTATTGAGATCAACGAAAATGTTCGTGGCCAAGATGTATTTGTCGTGCAATCCACCTGCGCACCAACACATCGCAATCTAATGGAATTAATTATTTTAGTCGATGCGCTACGTCGCGCATCTGCGGGTCGTATCACTGCGGTTGTGCCCTATTTTGGCTACGCCCGACAAGACCGTCGAGTGCGCTCTGCACGTGTGCCGATTACGGCTAAAGTTGTTGCCGACATGATGGTCAATGCCGGCATTGATCGCGTCTTGACACTTGATCTTCACGCAGAACAAATTCAGGGGTTCTTTGACGTGCCCGTTGACAATATTTACGGCACGCCAATTTTAATCAACGATATCAACCTGCAGAAATATGAAAACCTTGTGGTCGTTTCACCCGATATTGGTGGTGTTGTACGCGCCCGTGCGGTTGCTAAACATCTCGATATCGATTTAGCTATTATTGATAAACGTCGCTCTAAAGCGAATACCGCAGAAGTTATGAATCTTATCGGGGAAGTCACCGGTAAAGTCTGTGTTTTGGTTGATGATATGGTCGATACTGCAGGCACTCTTTGCGGTGCATCTAAAGCGCTTAAAGACTACGGTGCAACTAAAGTTGTGGCCTATGCTACACACCCAGTGCTCTCTGGAAAAGCGATCGAGAATATCGATGGTTCAGAAATTGATGAGCTCGTTGTTACCGACTCAATTCCGCTCAGTAAAGAAGCTCTCGGATGTAGCAAGATAAGACAATTAAGCTTAGCAACGTCAATGGCTGAAGCCATTAGACGACTAAGCAATGAAGAATCTCTTAGCGCAATGTTCAACTAAACGTCTAAACTAGTCGTTTAATGAGTCATTCGCTTTAGAAAAACCCTATTGCTCGAGCTAAGCATTTAGCCCTTGCATTAGATACTAGTAACAATAGTTGTAATGGTCGCAAATTACAGCTATTTATATGAGGACACCTACAATGTCAAACCAAGACTTTGTATTACATGCTGTAAACCGTGAAGACAAAGGGAAAGGTGCGAGCCGCCGCCTTCGTCATCAAGGTCTAGTACCATCAGTTATTTACGGTGGCACTAAAGACCCACAAAGCATCTCGATTATTGGCAAAGATCTTTTAAAGCACTTAGAAAACGAAGCCTTCTACTCGCACATTGTAACGCTAGATGTCGATGGTAAGTCTCAAAGTGTTATTTTAAAAGATCTTCAACGTCATCCAGCTAAACCTTTGGTTATGCACGCAGATTTTTTACGCGTCTCTAAAAACCAAAAACTAACGACTCGCGTGCCACTTCACTTTATTAATGAAGAGACCTCTGTTGGCGTTAAAACCCAAGCTGGTATCGTTGCTCACACCATGACTGACATTGAAGTTAGCTGTCTACCCGCTGACCTTCCAGAGTTTATCGAAGTAGATATTGCCGCTCTTGAACTCGATGGTATTTTGCATATCTCTGACGTGATATTGCCAAAAGGTGTTGAATCTGTAGCACTGATTCACGGTGAAGATCACGATCTTCCTGTTGTCTCTATTCATAAGCCTAAAGGTGTAAGCACCGACGAAGCTGCTGAAGAAGCTGGTGAAGACAGCGCCGAGTAATCGACTCTTACGATCAAACCTGTCATCGCTAATGTGCATTATCGATGACAGGTTTATTACCCAGTTATTGTTTAAATCCTTTTTACGTCAACGTCTCAACACTCTGTTAAATCTCGCTCAACGCTCCTTTACACTCCAACTATCCTCAAGTATCGATTAAACTAGACTTTGCTGGTTATTAAAGTGAGACGCTCTTGTGAACAACACCATTAAATTAATTGTAGGCTTAGGCAATCCAGGCGCCGAATACGCCCATACACGCCATAATGCTGGTGCCGCTTTTGTCACCGAGCTAGCAGCTCAACACAGTGTCAGTCTTGCCCCCGAAAGCCGATTTTTTGGCATGTCAGCACGCATATTTTTTGGCGCTCACGATGTGCGCTTATTAATTCCTACAACCTTTATGAATTTAAGCGGTAAAGCGGTTGGCGCCATGGCTCAATTTTATAAAATTGAGCCTGAAAATATATTAGTTGCTCACGATGAGCTAGATTTACCGCCAGGTCTGGCGCGGCTAAAAATAGGCGGCGGCCACGGTGGTCATAACGGCTTGAAAGATATTATAAAGGCACTAGCCAATAACAAAGGCTTTTCTCGGTTGCGCATAGGCATCGATCATCCGGGCAATGTCAAACTCGTTAGCAATTATGTGCTGCGTAAAGCGCCACTTGCCGAACAGCAGTTAATTGAAGAGAGCATCCACAATAGCTTACGCGCTCTGCCTGATGCGGTTGCTGGCGAGTGGAATAAAGCCATGAAAGATTTACATACACAATGATTATTAGATCAGGTCAGTTGTTGTAAACTGTTTGAATTAAGACCTGAAAATACTTGACCTTAAAGCTCAAACCCTTAGCATAAGCACACTTTTTAACAGCTCCCAATACGGAATCAACATTATGGGTTTTAACTGTGGCATCGTCGGCCTACCCAACGTCGGTAAATCAACCTTATTTAATGCATTAACCAAAGCGGGTATCGATGCCGAAAATTTTCCATTTTGTACCATAGAGCCCAACACCGGCATTGTGCCAGTGCCCGATCCGCGCCTTAACCTGCTAGCTGAGATCGTCAAACCACAGCGTATAATGCCAACAACGATGGAATTCGTAGATATTGCGGGTCTGGTTGCAGGCGCCTCTAAGGGTGAAGGCTTGGGTAATAAATTTTTGGCTAATATTCGTGAAACCGATGCCATTGCCCACGTTGTGCGCTGCTTTGAAGACGAAAATATTATTCATGTCGCCGGTCAAATAGATCCTATTTCAGATATTGAGATCATTAATACCGAGCTCGCTCTTGCCGATCTCGACAGTGCCGAAAAAGCTCTTTATCGCTACCAACGCGCGGCTAAAGGCAAGGATGTACATGCAATGGCTATGGTGGCACTGATAGAAAAAATTCTTCCACACTTAAACGAAGCCAAGCCATTGCGCTCACTGGGTTTAGACGATGAACAAAAAGCATTATTAAAAGAGATAAACCCGCTGACGTTAAAGCCCACAATGTATATTGCCAATGTCGATGAAGATGGTTTTGAAAACAATCCTCACCTCGACCGCGTACGTGAAATTGCCGCCGCTGAAAATGCTGTCGTCGTGCCTATTTGCAATAAATTAGAATCTGAAATCGCCGAACTTGACGACGAAGAAAAAGATGAATTTTTAAATGATTTAGGCATGGAAGAGCCTGGCCTTAACCGTGTTATTCGTGCGGGCTACGAATTACTGCACCTACATACCTATTTTACTGCAGGCGTTAAAGAAGTTCGCGCCTGGACTATTCCGGTAAATTCAACAGCGCCACAAGCCGCGGGCAAAATTCATACGGATTTTGAAAAAGGTTTTATTCGTGCAGAAATAATCGCCTTCGATAGTTATATAGAAAACCGCGGAGAAAACGGTGCCAAAGAGGCTGGAAAATGGCGCCTGGAAGGTAAAGACTATGTTGTAAAAGATGGCGATGTGATTCACTTTAGATTTAATGTGTAACTAATGTCTAGCTCTTAACATTTTAGTACACAACATTTTGTCGACAACCAAAGGATATTGAAAATGAGTGATACTGCTTATACACCACCAAAAATTTGGACCTGGGATGCCGACAACGGCGGCGAGTGGGCAAAAATTAATAGACCCATCGCCGGCGCGACACACGACAAAACACTACCCATCGGTAATAACCCACTACAGCTATATTCAATGGCAACGCCAAATGGTGTCAAGGTCACCATCATGCTGGAGGAGCTACTGGCTCTTGGGATTAGTGGGGCCGAGTACGATGCCTACATGATTAAAATTGGTGATGGTGATCAATTTGGCAGTGACTTTGTAGAGATTAATCCTAATTCAAAGATCCCAGCATTGATGGACCACAGCAATTCCTCGGGTAGGCCTGTGAGAGTTTTTGAATCGGGGGCTATATTGCTTTATCTTGCAGATAAATTTAAGACGCTTATTCCCAGTGAACTCGAGGCAAGAACCGAGTGTTTATCGTGGTTGTTTTGGCAAATGGGTAGTGCACCCTATTTAGGTGGCGGCTTTGGTCACTTTTATAGCTACGCCCCGTTTAAAATGGAATACCCTATCGACCGCTTTACTATGGAAATAAAACGCCAAATGGATGTCTTAGATAGGCATCTTGCTGATAAGCAATTTATCTGTGGTGATGAATATACTATTGCCGATATCGCTATTTGGCCATGGTATGGCAATCTTGTGCTCGATACACTTTATGGTGCCGCTGAATTTTTACAGGCTGAATCCTATACCCACCTAATGCGCTGGACGCAAGACGTGCGCGCAAGGCCCGCGGTAGAGCGCGGTCGCATGGTTAATCGTTCATGGGGAGAAGCCAGCGAGCAGTTACACGAGCGTCACCAGGCTACTGATTTTGATTTGCGCACCCAAGATAAATTAGCACCCGAAAAATAAAAACTGACTTTACAGTTCTGCCTCAGCTCTGCGGCATTTAATGATTGCATCATGTTTTAATTATTAATGTTGCCACTCAGGCTTTTTAGCGCTATTTCTCTAGAAATAGCGCTAAACCTCATTAACTCCGTGTCAACATCACCCTTATTAAAAAGCATGTGCTAGTCAATAGTAAGCAATTGATGCCTTCTCCCACAATAAATAAGCCCAATTATTGTTTGAATGTTGGCTCTCACCTATTTTCATCAGCACCTTGTATTGGTAAGCCTATACCGCCTCTTTATATTGCTTCTTTGTTGGTGAGCTCACTGAGTGGCTTTTTGCCTTATCCACTGACCACCAATGTCTTAAATGTGTCGCCCTAGAGACTAAAACCCGCGCCTTTTAGCCTTTAATAATAAACTTTAATGTTAATATTAAACAAGCCAGTGTTAGTTGCTATAAAAACTTAATATACCAATAAAAAACTAATCACCATAACGCTCGAGACCCATCATAATGATAAAAACTGATATAGAAATCGCACGTGCCAGCCAAATGCAGCCAATTATTGAAATTGGCGAAAAATTAGGTATCGCCGCTAAGCATTTAATCCCCTACGGCCACACTAAGGCAAAAATTGATAGCCACTTTATCGAGACGCTTAAAAATAGACCCGATGGTAAATTGATATTAGTCACAGCGATTTCACCCACCCCAGCCGGTGAAGGCAAAACAACCACAACCGTGGGTTTGGGTGACGCCCTAAACAGCATTGGTAAAAAAACATCTATATGCCTGCGCGAGCCAAGTCTTGGTCCCTGCTTTGGTATGAAAGGCGGTGCCGCTGGTGGTGGTTACGCCCAAGTTGTGCCTATGGAAGATATTAATCTGCACTTTACCGGAGATTTTCACGCTATCGGCGCCGCACATAATTTGTTATCGGCGCTAATCGATAATCACATCAAATGGGATAATGAGAGTGGGCTAGACCCACAACAGATCACCTGGCGTCGCGTCATGGATATGAATGATCGAACGCTACGAGATGTTGTTATTGGTCTGGGTGGCCCAGGTAACGGCATTACCCGACAAACCGGTTTTGATATTACCGTTGCCTCTGAGATTATGGCGATATTTTGCCTAGCAACGAGTCTCGATGATGTACAGCGCCGTATCGGTAATATTATTGTGGGCTTCACCCGAAAGAAAAAACCTGTCTATGCACGCGATATTAACGCCGAGGGCGCGATGACTGTGTTGTTAAAAGATGCCTTTAACCCTAACCTTGTACAAACATTAGAAAATAACCCCGCCTTTATTCACGGCGGTCCTTTTGCCAATATTGCCCATGGCTGTAACACCGCCATCGCTACACAGACTGCGCTAAAACTTACCGATTACGTGGTCACCGAAGCCGGCTTCGGTGCCGATTTAGGCGCTGAGAAGTTCTTTGATATCAAATGTCGTAAGACTGGCCTTAAACCCAATGCTGCCGTTTTAGTTGCAACCGTGCGTGCGCTTAAGATGCATGGTGGTGTGGCTAAAGATGCGCTCAATACAGAAAATGTCGATGCGGTTAAAAAGGGCCTAGAAAATCTTGGGCGTCACCTCCGCAACTTAGGGCAATTTGGTGTGCCTGTCGTGGTTGGTATCAACCATTTTACCGCCGATAGTGACGCAGAAGTTCAAGAAATTATTGAGTACTGCAAAGATTTTGGTGTTGAAGCCTGCGTCTGTAAACATTGGGCTGATGGTTCAAAAGGTGCGGCAGAGCTGGCACACAAGGTCGTCAAATTAGTCGAGTCTGGCATCTCACAATTTAGACCCCTGTATCCAGATAGCATGCCCTTATTTGATAAAATTCGTCACATTGCACGCACACTTTATGGTGCCGATGATGTCGCTGCTGATAAAGCTGTGCGCGATACACTGGCAAGCTGGCAAGAAGCATACGGGCACTTTCCTATCTGCATGGCCAAAACACAATATAGCTTCTCGACAGACCCAAATTTATTGGGTGCGCCATCCAATCACATTGTTCCCATCCGCGAGGTGAGGCTGGCAACCGGTGCCGAGTTTATTGTTGTCGTGTGCGGATCAATTATGACTATGCCCGGCCTACCTCGAGTTCCGTCGGCTAATACTATTAAATTAAATGATGAGGGTTTAATAGAAGGTTTATTCTAAAATAAAAATTAAAGCGGAGCCTAGATTGTGCACTAATTAATTTTTAAGATAAAAAAAGCCCATTAATTAGCAGTTACTAATGAGCTTTTTTATTATCAGTGAATTTAAGCGATAATAATAAGTTAAATTAAAGACTTTTCTTTTAACTGGTCGACAAGCTTCAAGCGCTGTACTTTTCCCGATGGACCTTTTGGTAGCTCATCAAAGAAGAAAATATTTTTAGGTGTTTTTAGTTTGCCAAGCTTTATCAAACAAAAATCAGTTAATTCTTTTTCACTAACCTGTTGATCTCCTTTGATAACCACACAAGCAATCACCTCTTGCCCAAAATCAATATCGTCAATACCTACCGCACCGGCCTCGAGCACACTGGGGTGAGAGTAGAGCACATCATCAATTTCTCGCGGGGCAATATTTTCACCGCCTTTAATAATAAGTTCTTTTAATCGACCCGTAATAAAAACAAAACCGTCTTCATCTTGTTTTGCTAAATCTCCAGTATGTAGCCAACCACCCTCTTTAATTGTAGCGGCTGTTACTGTTGGATTTTTATAATACTCTTTCATGACACAGGCACCACGTACCATTAGCTCACCTTCTTTACCGGTCGGCTGGGTATTGCCTTTTTTATTGATGATTTTTATTTCTGTACCAAAACCAATGCCAGGCGAGCCGTACTTACCTTTTTGGGGGGGCATGGGGTTTGATAAGATCTGTGCAGATGTCTCCGTCAAGCCCATGGTTTCGACAATAGGCATGCCAAACTTTTCTTCGAAAAGCTCATGTAAAGAAGGCGCTAATGGTGCTGATGCAGAGCGCCCAAAACGCACATGAGATAGCGCTTGTTTTAAATTAGCATTAGCTGATGACTTTGTGGCTTGATGAATCAGATACGAAATAATAGTTGGCACAACACTAAACCAACTCACATGATAATCAATAATCCAATTCCAAAAGGCAGACACACTAAAACCGTGTGGCATCACCACGCTTCCTGCACTCACCAGCGGAGCCATTACGGTAGAACATTGCGCATTAATATGACACAGGGGTAAAACACAAAGCGCTCTGTCTTGTGCTGTTAATTCGTGGGCGCGAGCAGTATTCATACCACCCGCCAATAAATTATTATGTGTAAGCACCACACCTTTAGGCCTACCTGTTGTGCCCGATGTATACATCAGTAAAGCATCGTCACTAGCACCTAGGTCAACTGTTTGCAGCTCAGTAGCCGCTGGCACTGGCCATTGTGGTCCAGTATCAACATCGCAAATAATAATTTTAATATCGCGCGAAAGCTTTGAGGCTGCTAATGATATTTGCGCATGATGATTGTCAGATACAAAAACAATTCTTGTATCCGAGTGATCAAGTACGTACTCATTTTGCTCTTGACCGGCGGCAGGATTAAGTGGAGCTGAAATATTACCCGAATAAAGCGACGCTAAAAAAAGCTCTAAACTGGTGGGACCGTTACCCATCATAAAAGAAATAGTATCGCCCTTATGTAAACCTAGAGCTTGAAAATAACGACTATACTCCTGCATTTTCTCTTGTAGTTGGCGATAGCTTAGCTCAATACCCGATTCTGGAAATACTATAAAAGTACGCTCGGCCTGCTCTGCAGCATGTTTATCAATTAATTCTCTAAGCGTATGACTCGGGGGCGTAAACAATGATTTATTAAAAGATACACTCATGCCAAATACTTCTTTTTATAATCGGCAAAAATATCGTCAACTGTGACTGTACGTGGCTCGATTGTGCGCACTACACGGGTGATATTCAGATAGTGCTGGTAGTGAACATTTTGATCAGTAATGTTGCCACCCCAAGTACCACAGCCCATAGACAGCGAAAAAGGTAGTGCATTGTTAAAACTACCTCCCGTCGCAAAACAATGAGCCTGATTCACAATAATTCTACAGACTGGCAGTTCATGCCCTAATTCTTGGGCGCGTGCAGGCAGTGTCGTATGAATACCAAGAGAGTGACCTTTGCCTTGATAAGATAAAATATTATCTGCGATTTTTTTAGCATCGGCAAAATCGGCTGCCTTGTAAACCGCTAAAACAAGTGACATTTTTTCTCCACTAAAGGGGGCATCAGGGCCCACATCCGTTTCGCTCACCATTAAAAATTCGCACGACCTTAGCGCTTCGCGATCGAGCTTGCTGACGGCACACACGTCGCTAACGGGCTTCGCTAAAATATCTCGATTGAGATGGCCATTTACCCACATACTATTTTTTAACTTTTCTTTCTCGTCTGCATTTAACAGTTCTCCATGCACTTTATTTAATTCAGCAATCATTGCGTCGTAAACTGCATCGACAATAATAAGACTATTTTCTGAAGAGCAACTTGTGGCGTTGTCGAATGTTTTTGATGCCCTAATCTTTTCTGCCGCATCCGCTAGGTTTGCGGTTTCATCAACAATCACCGATACGTTACCGGCACCCACTCCAAAAGCGGGAGTACCACTGCTGTATGCTGAGCGAATATTATTTTGAGAGCCTGTGGCGATAATTAAATCCACCTGTTTAAGCAATTCGTGTGTTAACGATTTACTAACAGGTGATGGCAGTTGTTGCACTAAATCTATTGGTGCCGCAACACGTTTAAGCTCTGTGTGAATAAGCTCAATTAAACGCGTACACGAAGGCTGCCCTTTAGGTGACGGCGCCAAAATAATTGCGTTACCACACTTAAGTGCATTTAACGTATTATTCATTGGCGTGGCGATAGGGTTTGTTGAAGGCACGATGGCGCCAATTACACCAACTGGTCGGCCTATCTCAATAATACCATTTTGACTATCATCGTTGATCACACCAACCGTTTTTGCATAGCGTAAGTCGCGCAATAGACCTAAAGTTTTACGATGGTTTTTGATGACCTTATCTTCGATCTTACCAAGACCTGTCTCTTCGACAGCAAGTTTAGATAAGGGTGCATTATTGTCTGGATTCATAAGTGCCCAAGCCGCTGCAATGACCACCTCGTCGACTTGTGCCTGTGAGTATTTTGCAAATTCTGTCTGAGCTATACGCGCCCGTGCTACTAGCTCGGCAACTTGCGTCTTATCATCTGTAACCATCATTTTCTAAGCTCCTAACCCAATTCATTTTATTACTATCGAACATTATTTTACGCGACCCATCTATTAACAATAAATGAGCAACACATTGAAATTATTATCACTTAGCTGGCATACTTACTTTAGAAAAAAATAATGTGGGCTTTAAGTAAGACCACTATCGATAACCAATTATCAATAGTGGTTTCAAAAGATAAAGTAGTGAATTACTTGTTGAGGTCAGCTAAAAGTACACGCAGATATGCTTCTCGCTCTTTCCACATCGCAATAACTTTATCACGCGGCATAATACGTATTGGCGATCCTGAAGATGTCATTTGTTTCCGCGTCTTTTTAGCATCAAACATCATAGGCATGCGCTCTGACAACAAATTAATAACTCCTGCAGGAGTACCTTTACGCGCCATGATGCCTCTAAAATTTACACTAGAATCGTCAACATCAACACCTAGCTCTTTAAAGGTAGGCACGCTCGGTAAAAACTCATCATTACGCTGTAAATCTGCAAGTGCTAATATTTTTATACTATCTTGATTGCGATAAGCATCTGATAAGTTATTAAATCCAGCCATAACTTGGCCTCCCATAACACTTTTCATTGCTGGCACTGCGCCTTTGTGAGGAACATAGGTCAAATCAAGACCCGAAGCTTTAGAAAACTGTAAAAAAGCAATGTGATGTCCCACATACAAACCCGCACCAGAAAAAGTTATTTTCTTAGGGTTTTTCTTAGCAAAGTCCACTAAGTCTTGCATGGTATTAAAAGGACTATCTTTACCTACTATTAAGACCGCAGGGTCTGCACCCCAGTTTGCAATAGGCTCTAAGTTATCTATATTATATTTTGTTTTAAATACAATAGATTGAGCAATAAAATGTGGCACATTATAAGCGGACAGTTCATAACCATCTTTTGAGGCTTTCGATGCATATTGATCCCAGCCAACTTTACCACCAGCACCAGGTTTATTGAGAATAACAACGGGCTGACCAAGAAAGGCTTCATCTGCCGCCAGCATAGTGACAATACGCGCCTGAAAATCAGTAGCACCACCAGGTGAATAAGACACTACAAGGCTAACTGGACGATCTGGAAATTCTTCAGCAACCAGCTGCTGGGACAATGAAAATACACTGAAAATTGATAATGCAGTTAATGTTTTTACAACTATTTTTTTGGATTTATGAAAATTAAACATGTCTAACTCCTCGTCTTAAAGACGTTATTTTTGGTATAAATTATTATTCTTTACCACTACTTCTTTGCTTCCTCTGACAGACTTAATGATTTTCTACTTTTTAAAAGTCAAAAAATTACTTGTATTATATTAACCAAGCATTTGGGGTTTGTAATTTTAATAAAATGGCAAATATTAAATAAATCACTCCCATAAAGGTGAACGAAATGAAGATATTCTTTTTCAATTTTTTACTGCGTGGCCGCACATCAGTATAGGTAAGCACTATCAACAAAAAAGCAATTAATGATGTACTATAAAGGCCTATAGTTTCAGCGAAACTTAAGTAAATAAAGATGATAACCAGCATTGGGATCAAACTAAAAAATTCATCCCTGAGACGTCTTAACACCACAAGACTTTCATTATCTGTAGAAACTACTCTTGAAATTGACGTATACAAAATAGAATAAGCTGAAATATTTCGATATTTTTTTTGAGTCGCAGGTATATCTGTTTTATTTGAAGTTGAGAACATAAAAGTCGATAACTGAATTTTTATCTCGCCGAGCCAATCAAACAATTTGCCTTCAACAATGAGCAATAGACAAGAAAAACCAATAAGAAAGTAGGCAATCAAATTAGGGAAAAAATAAGCCTTTTGTCCTACTTCGACATTGCTACCCAAAGATAGCAATAGTAGAGATAATAATAAGCTGCCGACGGCTATTATTCTTTTTTTCAACATGAGCAAACCTTTATGTTTCTTGAATTTAAATAGGTAGCGATGAGAACCATAGTTTTACACATAGCTTTACAGATAATTCACACATTCTTTTTTCGAGTTTTTATTTCACTGTAGGCACTATAGACGACAGATAAAACAACAATTGCAATCAACGTCATGTTGAGAGGCCCGATAAAGAAATAATTAAATACCCCATCACTAACGCTGCCTATAAGCTGTCCTTGAAGAAAATTAGTTTCCGCAATAGGCCCAAGAATAATGCCCAAAACCACCGGGGAAGGACTAAAACCAATTTTCGAGGCAAAGAACATAGTGACGCCGAGAGTCATCATTACCAGCACATCAGAAAAACTATTTTGCACACTGTAAGTCCCAAACACGGCCAACACTGTGATCGCAGCTGCCATATAAAACTCGGGAATATCCATCACAAAACGGCTGTAGCGACTAATCGCGATGCCAAATACGCACATCAACAATTGCCCCACTAATAAAGAATCGATAAATGTCCATACTATGGGAGCATGATCGGTGAACAGCGAAGGCCCTGGAAATAAACCATGGATGAGCAAGCCCCCAAGCAATACAGCAGCGGTAGGCGAGCCTGGAACACTGAGCGTTAGTAGAGGTACCAAAGAAGGCCCTACCATTGCATTATTTGCCGACTCTGCTGCAATAACTCCCGCCGGCTCACCCCTGCCAAACTTTTCTTTATTCGCACTCATTTTTCGCGTTTGATCATAGGCAACTAGACCTGCTATTTGACCACCCGCGCCCGGAATTAAGCCCACAATAATGCCAGTAATACTGCCAATGGTTAATGCTTTCCAACGCTGTAGCGTCTCTTTAATAGATGTCAAAACACTTTGCTCTTCCATCGCATAGGTGGTGGCACCGTCAGCTAAATTTTTTGGCGTAATCATCAATAGCACTTGTGGGATGGCGAATAAGCCTACTAGAGCTGCGATGATATTAATGCCGCCAGCAACATGTTCTGTGTAATAAAAACGTTCGACGCCCAGTACAGGATCGTATCCAATAGTGGAAATCCATAAACCTACAAAACCCGAAAATAAACCTTTGATAACCGAGCCCGTGCCTAGCGAACCAATCACCGTCACGCCTAATATGGCCACCCAAAACAGGTGCGAAGGACCAAAACCTAGAGCCCACTGAGAAAGCATTGGCGTAAAAAATATTAAAACCAATACACCCAGCACACCACCAACAAAAGATGAGATAAAACAATAATGCAGTGCTGCGGTGGCTTTACCTTGCTTTGCGAGTGGATGGCCGTCTAGTGTTGTCGCAATATTTGACGGAGCCCCAGGAATACTTAGCAAAATGGCACTGATTGCTCCACCGGCGACTGTTGAGGTATATGCCGCCCCCAATAAAATCAAGCCAGTGGCAGGCTGCATATGGAAGGTAAATGGAATCAGTAGTGCCACAGCCATTGTAGGACTTAGGCCTGGGGTTGCTCCCAGAATTAGACCCCCTACCGTACCGAGAACGAGGATTGTAAAGTTCCAGGCCGTAAAGACTTCCGGCATATACGTTATGAAGTCTAGCATCGGGTAAAATCCTTAAAGAGTATATCCACGAGTTTAAGAACTTGAAGATTTTTGACTGAAAATTTTTATTATTAATTGCTCAATAGGTTTATTTCTAAAACTTATACCAAGCAATCTTCATTAGTCTTGCTAGTCATATAGGTCATATATATGAGTCACATGACTTATAGGCTAATGATCTTTCAAAGATTTGTCAAGTAACGGAAAATATGACCAATAATATCTTTAACACTGCGGTATGAAGGGTCTAAGCAAGTAGATGATGCTGAATGGCGATTTAGCGAATTTCTGTTTTATAGCTAAATTTGTCCGCTCGACCGACGGTTTTACGGTATTCGATCATTTTATTCTTACGGCTAAACGTATGCCTAATAAGAATAATAACGGGGGATTTCTCGGGGATATTTAAAATTTGCGCCGTTTGCTTGTCGGCAATATCAGCGGTCAGCGTCTCTTCTGAGCGCACAACAGGAACACCATATTTTTCAACAACCATGGCATACATTAGATCTGGGATATGAATATTTTCTTTTTCTACACCGGGTAATAATTCAGGACACCACCAGCAGTGTTCAACGAGTATTGGTAGCTCTTTTATATAGCCACTACGTTGTATGTAGAGTAGTTTAGCATCGGCCTCGTAACCTAACTGATGACAAACAGCTTTAGGCCCGGTTTTAAGAGCGCGCTCATTAACCTCTTTATGAATGCGCACACTTTTACCCGTGGCATCACCGTAAGAAAAAAAACGAAACAAGCTGTTATTGAAATCGATAGTCGATACATAAGTACCTTTACCTTGATGACGATAAAGACGCTTTTCATTGACTAGATTATCTAGTGCTTTTTTTACGGTACCTTGACTAACGTTTAATAGGCTAGATAACTGTGGCTCTGATGGAATAAGGTCACCCGGCGTCAATTTTCCTGAATCTATCTCATCAAGAAT
Organism: Cellvibrionaceae bacterium; assembly: GCA_047633635.1. GTDB lineage: Bacteria > Pseudomonadota > Gammaproteobacteria > Pseudomonadales > Cellvibrionaceae > CANLBN01. The sequence continues at coordinate 25,934 of JBLIFG010000031.1, forward strand.
ATAATGCTCTACCTGCCGATACAAAGGTGTATTGGTACTCTTTTGTGCATAGTTCATGAAGTTCCAACTCTTGTCGAAGCAGTATTGTTAAGTTACGCTGTTAACCAGCATTATAAATAACACCACTGACCGACTATCTGTATTTATCCTTTATGCGGTCTAAATCTCCTTGGCTTTTCATTAACTCAAGCTCTGCATTTAATTTGCTAATTATCGAGTCATCTGTGTTTATATTAAATGCGATAGACATAATCGTTTGATTAAAGATGAGCGCTTCTTCTAGGTTTTCGACGCCGTTCTCCTTCGCGTAATAGGGCCCCAATAATTGTCCTGTCGCCCATAAATCGATACGTCCACGATCGAGTTTACGCGAGTTAAGATAATCTTTTGGCACGTAATCAATTCTGAAACCTTTCGATTCTAAATATAGAGCAACGGCATCTCCACGATAACCACCCACACGATATTTTTTAGCATCATCGAGTTCCTTTAATATGATGTTGCTGTTGGCTCGCTTTAAAAACACCCAGTTATTGTCGACGATTGGCCCAACCCACTTAAATAAAGGCTGACGCTGCGTAGTTTGAGTCGTTGAAAAAACGGCGTGATCGGCTTCTTCAAGTGCTAATCTATAAGCCCGCTGCCACGGTAGCAATTCCATTTCATACTTAACATCTGCCCGCTTAAAGAGTGCCTTCACTATTTCAGAGGAAATGCCGATGATTTCACCATCACTATTACCTAAATTAAAGGGCGGGTAGTTTTCAGTTTTTAACTGGAACGTCTGGGCACTCAGGCCACTAGAGAATAAAATATAAAAAATCCAACAAACACCTATCGTGTAACGCATATCCACCACCAAAACCAATTAATCTAAACGAAAATCAATGTTATAGCAAAGCGCTACAGACCACCATTAAATCCTTTAACTCTTGAATCTGCCCTATACACCAAATATTACTCGGCGGATCCTAAATGTCTGTGCAGTTATGCATAAACCGATAAAGTTTCACAGAAAATTAGTAGGCTTCATCGCTGTCAAACAAGCTCGATGATATTAGTGTATGGATTAATATTCAGTGATGTCTCCAGCAACGTTAGGCCTTATTTTTTTTGACTTAAACTAGGCATTTTTTCTAGGTCTGGTGTTAGTAGCACAGCTCTTAACACCATTAAAAAGGTAAAATAAACTCAACTATTGGTGTTTCCGACTTTAACTAAAAGCAAGCAACGACGGAGGCGACAGCACTGAAATTACCCTGTAGACTCCGTCATTATTTTTTATATTAGGACTATTATGCCGACCCCTGTTAAATTCTTACTCAAAGTCCTTGTAAAGCTCTTACGCGAAGGCCTTGGACGCGTTATTATTCTTATTAATTGCCTTACACTACCCAAGCAAATAAAGCGCAGCAGCGAGGCTGCGACCACATTGCAAGATGAGACCAGTGGTTTATCTTTGTATGAGTTTTATGCCTGCCCGTTTTGTGTCAAAACACGTCGAGCAATTCACCGCCTAAATATTGATATAGAGCGACGCGATATACGCAAACAACAGAAATACTACCAAGAACTAGAGACTCAAGGCTCAACTAAGGTACCCTGCCTGCGTATAGAAAAAGATAATGAGGTCGAGTGGTTATACGAATCCAACGATATTATTAACTACTTAAATGGTCGCTTTGATCCAAGCTAAATTACTTAACACACGACTGTTATCCAGACTCTTACTGGCAAGCATCGCTGTAAGCGCTATCGACACTACCTTTAGAATTGCATACAGCATTTAAATTATCTAAATGTGCCGAAAATTGTAGCTGTGTTTGGAGACATTGAGATATATGCACAATTCTGTGCCCTTTATAAAACACAGCGATCTTTAGCGCCCGTTTCGAACCAGTTTTTATAAAAGATTTCGCCTAAGCCCGACCGAAACCTAACTTCATCACATTAATTTAGTGGGTTTTTTGCTTTAGATAGCAAGTCCAATAGCTATAGTAGTCAGAGCCTTCACCATCAAACATCAGCCTTTTACAGAGACGCAACATGTGGTTTAAAAACTTAAGAATCTACCGTTTTACTCAAGATTTCATAATGGATAAAGAGACGCTGAACGCTGGTATGAACACTAACCTGTTTAGTCCATGCGGCAGCCAAGAGGCCTCTCGCCTAGGCTGGGTATCAGCGCTTACTCCCAAGCAAACTCCTATTGACGATCCGCTCACAGACAAGGTAGATATTGATCTAGTCTTTGAACAAAATGGCTATTGGTTAATTACCGCAAAAAAACAGGATAAAGTGTTACCTGCAAGTGTCATTAACGAAGCCATCGAAGAAAAAGTTGCCGAAATTAGTGAAGCGGAAGGCAGGCCCGTTAGACGTAAAGAACGCCAAGATTTAAAAGATGATGTATTAATGACGTTATTGCCCAGAGCCTTTACGCGCTCTAGCTTTCAATCGGCCTACATCAATCAAAAAGAAGGTTATATTGTTGTCAATGCCGCATCGGCCAATAAAGCCGAAGAGCTCTTAACGCTGTTACGTGAATCTCTCGGCAGTCTGCCGGTAATACCTATTGTTAGTAAACAATTACCGTTTCAAATGATGACCAGCTGGGTCGGTGAGGCGGCGAGTGACAGTAATAGCCATGAAAACTTTAGCCTTGGGGATGAGTGCGAATTATCTGATCCTAAAGAGACGGGCAGTGTTATTCGCTGTAAACATCAAGATCTTGCCTCGAATGAAATAAACAGTCATCTACAAGCGGGGATGATCATTAGTAAATTAGGTCTTAATTGGCTCAATGGTATTGAATTCATATTGGATGATCAACTAGCGATTAAGCGCCTGCGTTTTGCTGATAACATCCAAGAAAAAGCAGATAGCTATGAAGCGCAAGATAGCGATGAGCAATTTGCTATTGAATTTTCTGTGATGACACTAGAGCTATCGAGCTTCATCAAACACTTAATTGATGCTTTAGGTGGAATTAATACCGAGCAGCAATCAGTTGAAGAAATTGTTGCACGAGTTGATAATGCAAGTAATTCTGGCTCAGACACGGGTGTGAAAGACGTTAGCTTTGAATAAGCTAACAATAGCGGCAAGCGAAATGAATTCGAGTGTAAAACTTTAGGTTCGCAATAAACAAACTTAAAGCGTTATTAAAAAGTACACCAAGCGCTTAAAATGTGACAAGCAAATTGATAACACGTTAGTTAATGCTAGTCAGATACTTGGCTTAACTAGAGGCTCTGCGGAAACTATCTGCGTGCGGATTAATTGGCTAGATTTAGCCACATTATCA
>JBLIFG010000032.1:0-29084 GCA_047633635.1 Cellvibrionaceae bacterium
GCATTAAGCTTATCGCTATCACCCACATAACTAAGCCTATGACTATCTCTAGAGCCACCCAGGTAGCGGGCTTAGCAAACAATGGCCGCAAAAAAGAGGCGCCGTAGCCTAAGCTAAAAAAGAAAACAAAAGAACCTGCAATAGCACCAATACCAAATAGGTGAGATTGCTCACCATACTGAAGTGAGATTGAGCCCAGTAACACAACGGTATCTAAATACACATGAGGGTTTAGCCAAGTGAGCGCTAAACAAACTAATACCGCCGAACTGAGGCTTGTTGCGCGCGCGCCTTCGGGCTCTAGACTATTGCGTTGCTTATATGCGCTTAAAAAACTTTTACTGCCATAAAAAAATAAAAATGCAGCACCAAAATAACGCGCTACTATTGCAAACTCTGGAATTATCGCCTCGACGGCACTCAGCCCAAAAACACCTAATGAAATTAACAGTGCATCTGACAAAGCACAAATTAAACACACCCAAAAAACATGTTGTCCCTTAAGCCCTTGCTTCAACACAAACGCATTTTGTGCACCAATCGCTAAAATAAGCGATAAACTTAATAAGAAACCTTGAAGTAGTGAGCTAAACATAATGTTATGAGTAATATGGAAAGATTAGTGACAAAAAATAGTTGAGATTAGAGGCATACGCTTACAAAGCTTTAAATTATATCTGTTTAGATCTTATGTCGGTTTAGACGTTTCTCTAGCCGACTAAAGATAAAAACCATGGTGTAAGTAATGACTAAATACATCAACGCAATCGCAATATAGACTTCATAGATTGCAAAAGTTTTAGAGATAATACGCCCTGCCACACCCGTTAAATCAAGGACTGTAATGATACTGACTAGCGAGGTTGCCTGCATAATAAAAATGATTTCGTTACTATAACTCGTCCAGCTAATACGCATTGCCTGTGGCAGTACAATGCGACGATATAGCACAAGGCTTGTCATACCTATAGCTCGACCCGCTTCTATCTGATTCTTATCAACAGATCTAATCGCGCCCGAGAATATCTCTGCCGAATAGGCTGCCGTGTTAAGCGCTAACACAAAAATTGCGCAAAAGTGGGCCTCGCGAAATAACGTCCACAAACCAATACTATCTAATTCGTGACGAAACTGGCCGCTCCCGTAGTACACTAAAAATAACTGTACTAATAAAGGTGTGCCTCTAAAGAAAAAAGTAATAGTTTCTGCAGGCCAGCGATAATATCGATGCGTTGATAGCGTTAACAACGCTAACAGTAACGCCAGCACTAAGCCAATAATCACGGCGCTAGCAGTTAATTGTAGGGTCACCCAAAAGCCGTCGAGTAACCACCCTGCATTGTCCCACACTACATACCACGACATTATTGATAACCTCGAGTATATTTATTTTCTAGATATTTTTGAATTAAAATAGAAACTAAAGTAATGGCTAAAAATAATAAGGCCGCAAACAAATACGCCGTAAATGGTTTTTGCGTTGCATTGGCAGCAATTTTTGTCATGCGCATCACTTCATCTAACTGAATAACGGAGATTAATGCCGTTGCCTTAATAAGTAACATCCACACATTACTTAAGCCCGGGATAGAATAGCGCAAAGCCTGAGGAAACAAGATTCGATAAAAAATTAACCACGGACGCATACCCATTGCACGAGCAGCCTCGAGTTGTCCTACCGGCACCTGCCCAAAGGCACCACGAAACACCTCAACCGAGAAGGCACCATAAATAAAACCTAGCGTAATAACGCCGGCTATAAATGGATTCAGGTCTATAATAATTTCTAGTCCAAAGCTTGCAGCGGAATCTTGCAGTAAGGTAGGCACGCCATAAAAAATTAACAGCAGCAAAATAAGCTCGGGGATACCACGAATTGTGGCCGTATAAAAAGAGGCGATAATGCGAAGTGTATGACTAGATGAAGTTTTAGCAAGTGCACCAAACACACCAATAGTGCATGCCAAAAGCATTGCTAATAGTCCAACTAGTAAGGTCTGCTCGAGACCTAAAAAAATAGCGTATGAATAACCGTCTAAATCAAACATAGGAGTTGATCATCCGCTAGCTTTAATAGTAAAAATCAAGTACAAAAACTATGCGACCTTAAGAGCCGTAAACATCAAATTTGAAATATTTATCATTGATTTTCTGATAAGTGCCGTCTGCTCTAATTTTTTTAATCGCTGCATTAAGCTTGTTAACTAGATCTGTATCGTCTTTACGCACACCAATACCAATGCCTTCACCTAAATATTGAATATCGTCAAAATCGGGCCCAACTGCTTCAGCTTGTTGACCTTGAGTTGATTCTAAAAAATCATAGAGTACGAAAGAGTCTGCGGCTACAACATCGACGCGACCTGCAATAAAGTCAAGATTAGCTTCTTCTTGAGTTTTATACGCTTTAATTTTTGCCTCAGGAAAAGCCCCTCGAACAAAGTTTTCGGTGACAGTGCTTGACTGTACAGCAACATATTTATCCTTAAGCTCCGCCGCTGTTATTTCAAAAGATGTACCTTTGATACGGGCAAACTTTACTGGGCTTGTATAATATTTTTCACTAAAACTAATTTTTTGCTTGCGCTCTTCAGTGATAGACATAGAGGCAATAATCGCATCAAACTTTTTTGCAAGCAATGCCGGAATAATGCCATCCCAATCAGACGTTACCCATTCACACTCGGCATTCATTGCCGCACACAATGCATTACCTATTTCTATATCAAAGCCAATTAAATTACCCTGAGCATCCACTGAGTTGAATGGTGCATACGCACCCTCTGTACCCATTTTTATTTTATCAGCAGCCAGTGTATTAACACTCAGCAACATTGCACTTAATATACATAAAATTGATGTTATTTTCTTCATAATATCCTCTTTGGTTTAAGATGTAGCTAGAAACTAATGAATGGTAGCGTACATTATTATTTTTGATGTGAAATGAAATCTCGCACACGTAACGATTTAGGATTTTCAAAAAAATCATCGGGCGCTGCATCTTCTTCAATTATGCCCTCGTGTAAAAATATAACACGATTAGACACTGTTCTCGCAAAACCCATTTCATGAGTAACCACGAGCATTGTACGACCTTCAGCAGCCAGCGCTTGCATAACGAGTAAAACCTCATTGACAAGCTCTGGATCGAGAGCCGAGGTAGGCTCATCAAATAATAATATTTTTGGCTCCATCGCCAATGCACGAGCAATAGCAACACGCTGCTTTTGGCCACCGGACAGCTGCGCTGGATATTGATCCGCCTTATCACCCAAGCCTACTTTATCTAAATACGCCAAGGCTTTAATTTTAACGTCAGCTTTTGCTTGTTTTAACACATACACCGGCCCCTCCATCACGTTTTCGAGAACCGTCATATGTGACCACAGATTAAAGCCCTGAAACACCATGCCAAGCTGTGCACGCATGTTGTAGATACTTTGCTGGTTTATCTTAGCATTTTGAGTTGTATCGTCATCACAAATAACTTCGTGGCCAGCAACATTAATAGATCCTGCATTGGGTGTTTCTAAAAAATTTATGCAGCGCAGCAAGGTACTTTTACCCGAGCCCGAGCTGCCTAAAATCGAGATCACATCACCTTTACGCGCATGCAAAGTAATACCTTTTAAGATGTCGATATCACCAAAGCGTTTGTGTATGTTATTCAGGCTTAATATTATTTCTGACATTCCACTAACATCTCAACTTCATTATTATTTTATCGCCGTCGTATTTTCAGCATTTTCACCCTATTTATTTCAAGCCATAATGCACTTGGTTTAAAGTAATCGATGCGCTTAAATTGGTATTGCTAATGGTAAACTATTATACGGGTAATTACGGTAGATCACTATTGGTTGATGATACAAGATCGTCGACACAGGGTGTTAATCTTGCCCAAGGTATCAATCAGAAAAATAATGATGGCTCATTAGTGCCATTAATTTGTTATACTGTCGGTGCCCACTACCCTCCACTCTAACGCGCCAAACAACCATGACAGATACAACTGCTATTCAATATCCCTCAATTTTTCGACGTTTTGCGATTATCATTTATGACTATCTGCTAATTATTGCCGTCTGCATTGCCTATGGTGTTATTTATATTGTTATTGGCAAGTTTGTATTTAATATGGAGTCAGATCGACCCAGCGGTTTGTTTTATCAGATAGGTTGGTTAGCTACCGTCATCAGTTTTTATTCTTATTTTTGGATAAAAGGCGGAGAGACAACCGGCATGCGCGCATGGCACGTTAAAATTACTGACCTTAATGGCAACGCACCCAGCTTAGCAAAATGCCTTATCCGTCTTTTCATATCGCCTATTGGCTGGCTACTTTTTTTTACCGCGCTATTTGATAAAAATAAACAGACCCTACACGACCGCTTAAGCCAAACTCAATTGCGGCTTATGCCCAAAGAAAAGAAAAAGACGAAAAAATAAGGCTAAACATCAACTGGCGGCAATTGTTTTGATATTCCATAGGAATTTGCCTACTGGCTTCGGCCGCAACTAGTCGTAATTAGTAAAACTATGATTGCACTAGTTAGACTCCCTAAATTTTCATCTAAGCAAAGCCGGTCTCACTTGTAGTCACGGGACAATATAGAGCACCAATAGGCGGCATATAGTCTAAGCCTTTAAGTGCATAAGAAATAAACCCATAATTAATCGCTTTCACATCGGGATCATTGCGAGCCTATACCCTAGCAAATAGAATATACCCAATATAAGGTTGTCATTCATCCAAATGCCTAGTCGAGTTACCCTGCCATCAGGTATACGCAATAACAATCGAACATTAATTTGAAGTCTGGAACATCGACATTGTTAATAATTGCTATTGGTTGATCACCACATTTAAAAAATGGTCTGACGCATCTCAAATTTTTAATGGCTCGATGGCTAGGGTGATACACAATATAACGGCCTGTTGCGCTGCATAAGTTAAATTAGCAATAAAGTAAAATCAGTTATGAGCACGATCTGATATTGCCGACACACAAAGTCCACCTAGGTCGGCATCACCTCGGCGCGCACTCAGAGAAAGTGTTGTTGTTTCTGCAGTAGCTAGGGCTAATAACACTTGCTTAGGATCGCACCGACATTAGGGTCATTGGCACGCAACGGTCACAAAATCTGCTCTAGCAGCGTGAAACATTGCCTCTGCGAACATCAAATCTACCCACAAGAACCCTAAGTTTTCTGAAAATTGTATTTTTATTGGGGCGCCTTTATCTACATGTATGTCAGCGCTTTAAATGTAATACTAAAAAAGAATAGCACCATCAGTTAAATCACTGCTCAAATGCCTTACAAAATCCACAAGTGCTGCTTGACAGCTCACCATACTGCCGCGATAATACGCGCCCTCAGGTTCGGGGCACTTTAAGTGCTTTGCAACCTTGATATATAGCTACGTAGCTCAGTTGGTTAGAGCACAGCATTCATAATGCTGGGGTCGGCGGTTCAAGTCCGCCCGTAGCTACCATATTTCTCATACCTATTTAGCGTTGTCGTTTTGGCAAACATTAGACCCTTTTTTCTTTTATACCTCCCCCCTGAACTAAAATTTAAACGCCGTCCCAATAAAGTCTGATAGTGATGTATCAAACGTTTAACTTTATCAGCGCTTTATTGCTCCAACTATAGATCGCAGATGATAATCAGCAATATTATTATCACAATTAGCTACAATTCAAAATTTAATACTCACCGCCACCTGCGCCAAGCTCAGCATAAATCCGCTGTCATTTTAGACCAATTATAAAGGTGCGAGCCGGTCAGATAGGTAGCGTGAGAAGCCGTCATCTGCAACAACTCTAAATTTTGGGTATCTATTTTAACAACACTAGCTTGTGGGCCATAACTAACAACAAAATATCGCTTATCGCAGGTCAGAGTAACGCCGCGAGGAATAGGCAAATCAATTTTTTTAAGTAGCCGGCGATCTTTAGTTGACCAGCAGGTGAGCATGTTTCCGGTTGGGTGGGTCACCATTGCTATATCTTGGTGGATAGCAACACTTAAAGCCTCGCCCTTCATCTTATTCACCACCTTTTTGGGTGACGATACAGACCGCATCAACTTACCTTGGGGTTTTATACTGACCCCGCCTAATTTATCGGCGCCGAGGCCTGCTCTCGGGGCTGAAACAACAATTAAGCTACCATCGTCGGCATGCATTAGATGTCCCGCATTGATGTGTCTGTTGGTTAAGTGTTCCTGGCGGAGCAGCTGTTGGCTGTCGATATCAATATAGGAGACGTTAGGCTTATCACCACTACTGTTACCACCACCGTTAGTGACGACCATCGTGTTACCATCATCAACTAAGTAGCATTCGTGCGGAGAAGCACCGTAACTGGGAAATTCACCGATGACTTGTTTTGATTGAGCATCTCGAATAACGATAACGCCCTTAAGAGAATCCCGATAAGTCTCAGTCGTATAAAAAACATCGCCACTTTTAGAATGTACACAGTGACCATAATAGTATCTACTAGGATCAGTTGGGATGGTTTCAACCAAGGACATACTCTCAAGGTCAATAACTGCAGCGCCAGGACCAATTTTTTCACAGACCACTAGCTGGGTTAAGCAGTTAGGATTGAGACTTAGGCCGTGAGGCAAAAAATCTAGCGGAATTAGATGATGCTGTCGTGTTTTTAAATTCAATACTGAAAATACAAAACGAATAGCCGCTGATTGCCCAGGCTCTTGATAGCGCCCACCACCAACAATAATGTCATCGCCTGCTCGAACACACTGTAAAACATTAATCATCAAAAAACCTTTAGCCGCGTCGGGCAATAATATGTAGCATTTTAAACTCTCGACCTTCTCGCGATAGATTGGTCGCCGGTATTTGCTCCCATTGAAGCTGAGGAGTAATGGGGATAGATACCCAGGCACCCGAGGCACTATTTGCATCTCTGCCGGCAGCGATTAAGCGAAACCCTTGGCTTGCGAAAAGAGCGAGCACTTGACCAAGCGGCCTATCTGGCAACATGTGTAGCTCTACGGCCCAAGTATTTACAGTGGTTAAATCCGCAATATACTTATCCAAAATAACGTACTCACCACCCTCAATATCCATTTTTATGACGGTGGGATTGGCGGCGATAGCCTCTAATGGTTTTGCTGCAACCCAGAGGAGGTCATCGGCTTCAGTGGTATGCATCAAAGCTGCATTCATACTGTTCCAGCCGTATTTTTTAGAGTGTTGCCGCGCCAAAGACATTTCACCCTCATGATCAGTTACCGCACACTTTTCTAAAAGCCAATTTTTGGCCTTAGATTTTTTGATCTTCTTTTCTATTAATCTATAATTTTGGGGTAGGGGCTCGACCGATACCACCCTATTACTGCCTTTACCCGCCGTCCAGAAAAATTGTGAAAGATCTCCACGATTAGCGCCCAAATCAAGCACTATCTGATCACTTAACGGGATTTCTTTGGTGTACCAGACTTGCTGACCATCTATCATAGATATTTCCGCAGGCGAAGAGGCATTAATACTCCCCAGTTCCTATTAATTTACGACAATATTTAAGCTACTGACAATTCAAAAGCTATGCATGGATTAACGCGCCAAAGTAACTTCACTTTGTCTACATCACGGCTAATTGTCAGCTATTATACAAAAAATAAAATCACTCTTACTCTCATTAACATCACGTTTTATGATCTAGCGTAGAAGTTAGTTTTTAAGGTACTAATATATTAAAGTACTTTAGTCGACAATACGAATAAGCACGTGAAATATTGAGGGCGTCTGTTGAAATTCGCCTATGCAAATCTCATTTTATACGTTGGAGACGCAAATAAGTCTTAGCTTCTCTTTTGGCCGGTGTCCATTGGTGCCATTTTTTCTCTAAGTCTGACAGGTCATATAGATAAAAAGAATTTATTAACATAGCGTTAATATTTTTATTTTGCGGGGTTTTTAAGGGAGGTGAGATTTCTTTTATCGGCTTTTTGCCTGCAGAGCTCGACATTAAAAAACCTATCAACATTTATCTATGCACTATAAATTAGGTTTCTATAAAGCGTGTAAGCTGTTGTTGGTATCTTTCGTTTTCTTTCAGCAAATTTTCTTTTTGTTGCATCAAATCAATAACCAATCCTACTGCAATCCAGTCAATTTCTAAATCTTGATGAAGTCGAATGGCTTTTTTTATCCAACAAACACTAGATACATCAAAAACCCAGTGTTCGTATTCGGTCGATTCAATTGGCGTTGCAATTCCATACTCAACAATTTCTATAATTAGCTCATGTTCTATTTTTTCTAACTCGCATAATTCATCAACTGAGATATTAATTAATGTAGATATCATTTTGAACTACTCCATTGTGCTCTTGGGTCAAAGTCTGCTGTTTTTGCAAGTGTCTGCCATAACTCTTGGGCCTCTGCACTAGTTGTTGCAGGCATAACTACTTTGATAATAGCGAAAAGATCACCGGTTATTGCTTTTCCTTGTAAGCCCCTACCTTTGATGCGTAGCTTTTTACCTGACTGGGCGTTTGGAGTTATCGTTAAACTTATTTTTCCCGTTAAAGTTGGCACTTCCACTTTAGTCCCTAGAGCTGCCTCCCAAGGTGATATTGGCAATGTCAGTATGAGGTTGTGTCCCTCTACATCAAACAAAGGGTGTGGTACCAAGCGAATATGTAAATATAAGTCACCCGCGCTAGCATTGCCGGCTCCTGGGGACCCTTGGCCTTTTAGACGAATGCGTTCGCCCTCGATCACGCCTTTGGGAATTTTAACGTTTAAACGTTTATCAATATGTGTTGCCTGCCCACCCTTGTTGACGGGAAGTCGATATGACACTGTGCGAGTATGCTCGGCAATACTCTCTTCTAGTAATACTGATATTTCTATTTCTGCATCTTGGCCTCTCATAGGCTGATTAAACTCACTATTTTTATTGTTAAAATTTCGATTTCGGGCACCAAACATAGAATTAAAAAAATCAGAAAACTCACCATCAAACTGAGGATTATTTTGACTAGAAGCATTACTTGAACCCTGCCAACCTGGAGGTGGCCTAAAGCCCTGCTTAGATTGACTACTATATTGACGCAACTCATCGAACTCGGCACGTCGGGTTTTATTTTTTAGCACCTCGTAGGCTTCAGCCACCTCTTTAAATTTATCCTCAGCCCCGGCTTCAGAGTTCATATCAGGATGATATTGGCGAGCCAACTTACGATAAGCTGTTTTAATCTGTTTACTATCAGCATCAGGCTTGACCCCTAAGATGACGTAATAATCTTTAAATTCCATACCATTTCCTTAGATAAAACAGTGTCTGTGCGCGCTGAAAGTAGTTTTACTTTGATTTTTTTTCGATCGACTTAATCATCTTATTAAGGCCCAATGACGACCCGAACTCTTTTTTTACTCGATGCTTTAATTGGTAGTGAGCGCTCTAAAATAATTGTTTAATTGATCGCTGAGCACAACAAACTTATTACTTTGATCGTAACCTATTTTGCAATTTTATGCGTTGATTTATATCAAATTATGCAGCGGACAGATTGGAAATTTATAAATTTTTTGTTGAAGCGTTTAAAACAACGCTTCGGCTAGAATGCTTATTGAATGGGATAGTAGCACGAGAGCTCATAACAACTTACGACACAGAAGTTTGATACAGTGATGAGCTCATCACAATTAACTGGATAGCTTAATTTTTATGCCGCCTTAGCGTATCTTGTCAGCAGCGCGGCTGCCAACACTTGATAGCTAATGGGTAATATCTGCTAGTGATGTAAGGCGACTTTAACATCTAGATTTAACCATCACGGTTAAGGTCAGACATCATCTGTGCTCAATAATCTAACAATTATTAGCTAAAGCTCACTTAGACTAGTTATTCATGATGACCGTCTAGGCATAAAATAGCTGTCAATGTCGTTTGAAAATCGTTAATGCAATCATTCTGGGAATACAATTCGAATTGTTATGTTTCATCTGACAAATCAGGAATTTCTTTGGGTGAAGGCTGCATCGGCACCTCTAGAGGTATCTCTGAGATAGGAATTTCAACGTGTTTTTCTAAAGGTGGATGTTCCATCGGTGTTCTTCCCGGGGTCATGTCAGGTTTATCTAATGGCTTCATTGGATTAGTGATTTTCATTGCAGAATCTCCCTTCTGTACTGATGTTGAATGGTAAGTTTTTTAGAGACAAGCTCTAAATAATTGAGCGCCGACGACATGCTGTTTTGGTTAATTTATCTCATAAAAAATATGGCCTGAGCTATGACAGAGCCATGAGAATAACAAACTAATGCCGAGCTTTTTTAATGTACATCATCTCGGTCATTTCATTGACACAGCGGTTGGACTTTTAAATACCTTAGCCATACCTAGGGCACAGAGCTATCTGTATTAGCCAGTGACATCTATGTTAGCGAGCAATCACTTCTCTAGTATCATCTAATCAGGTCAGACACCTGTATTTATTCGTCATGACTTGAGGCTAAATTAGGGCTATTTAATTAAGAGACTTTTAGCAGCCCTGCCCGGCGTCGGCGTCGACATTGATCTATAGCCTCCATAAATTCATCTCCCCAATGAGTAATATCATTGTATTTGACAACACTGAAGGCTTCACGAATACGATCTTTGGCCTCATTGTCATCAATATTTAATGCTAGATAACAAACATTCGCAAGATCGTGAATATCGTGAGGATTTGTGAGTAAAATACCTTTTAATTCAGCCGCAGCTCCAGCAAACTCAGATAAAACCAATACACCTTTACCATCGGTAAAGCCCTGCGTGGCAATAAACTCTTTGGCAACCAAATTGAGTCCATCGCGCAGTGGGGTTATCCACATTACATCAGCCAGCGCATAGTAGGCCACTAAGTCTTCAAAAGGAAAACTCCGAAAAAAGAACTGAACAGGGGTCCAGCCAACCTGTCCATAACGGCCATTAATACGTCCAATTGTTTGCTCAATTTCGATTTGCAGCTCGTTATAAATGTTCATTTCCTTTGCTGCAGGCACACAAATCGTCAGTAAAACCACATCGCCAATGAGCTCAGGGTGCTCTTCTAACAGCAATTCAAAGGCTTCCAGTTTAGAGACAATACCCTTGGTATAATCGAGCCGCTCTACCGACAAAATAATCCTATGATGTTGCAGCTCATCGCGCAGTTGTTGAGTTTTTTGTTGAATTGACGGCATATCTAATGCGTCTGTAATTCGGCTTAAATCTAGGCCCACGGGCAACGCACCAAGACCAATACGCCTTTCGTTAACCTCTATTTCCGCTGTCATTTCGTCGAGTCCAACAGCACAGCCATAGGTCACAAAGCGCGGCGCGCAGTTAACGCGCTTACAAACTTTAATAGGCGTAATGCCTTTTACAACATCGATAAAGTTTTCCGATTGTCGTGGTATATGAAAGCCAATAAAATCGCATTGCAGAAGACTGCCAATAATATCGCGTCTCCAAGGCAGTACGTTAAATACGTCGGCAGAGGGAAAATAGGTATGATGAAAAAAAGCGATGGTGATATCAGGCCGCATTTCTCTTAAAAAACCTGGCACCATCCATAAGTTATAATCATGAATCCAAACCGTCGCACCTTCTGCGGCCTCCTTCGATGCCTGCTCTGCAAACAACCGATTCACTTCAAGAAACACTAGCCAGTGATCCTCTCGAAACTTTGCTCGCTCCCAAAAGGTGTGTAATGTTGGCCAGAAAGCTTCTTTTGAAAACTTTTTATAAAATATATCCACTTGATCATTACTTAAAGGAACTCTTGAAGCTCTCAAGTTAGGATAGAGTTTAGTATCTACCGCAGTATGTGTTTCAAAATCCTGATCATCGGATTTCATAGTAGACCAAGCAACCCATGAACCCGACTTACCATCCCCAAAAAAACTGAGCAAGGTAGGAATAATTCCGTTAGGTGAACTTGGATTACGACGCTTCACCACACCCTTCTCTAAATATTCTTCGTAGGGCAGTCGATGGTAGACAATAACTAGGTCCGATTTACCCGGGATAACCTCTTGCTCTTGCAATTCTGCTTGTATGCCTTCGCTACCCAGAAAATTAAAATAACTAAATGCTTCAAGGATGCCGCCACAACCTTCTTTGTTGGCGTGGTAAATTTTAGCTTGGTCTTTCGTTGAATTAAGTAAAGCAAACTCAGATGCACCGACACAAACACCTAAAAAATCATGCTGGTACATGGATAAATCATTCAGCGTATCGCCAGCTACCAAAACAGATTGTGGGTCTATTGCTAGCTCTTGCGTTAGGGCTAATAAACTTGAGCCCTTGTTAACGCCAACAGGCAAGAAATCAAGATAATGGTCGGCGGAATAGAGTAGATCGCAACCTAAAGCAGAGGCAATCTCATATAAATTATCGGTAACAGCACTGGCGTCGCAAAAGAAGGAACAACGTCCATTTTGTGGTACGTCTTGTCGAACTAGCCCTGGAAAATCAGCTAGCGCTGTTTCAATAACATACTCACCTGGCCATAAACTATCTATATTTGATTGCAGTGGTTGGACAGGCTGCAAGGTTGCTCCGTCTACAATCGTGGCCCCCACATCGCAAATGATATAGGCGGGCTGTGGAATAGTAGGATCTGCCAGCAGCGGCATAACCGACTCTAAACCGCGACCAGTGACAAAGATAAGCTCAATTTCAGGGTGCTGGGAAATCAATTGATACAGTTGATGGCGTCTTGCCTGGGTGCCAGCGAGAAACGTTCCATCCAAATCTGTTGCTAAAAGCATGATGATCCTCTCGTACTTATTAAAAGCTATTGAAGTTGTTAAAAGTTACTAATGAGTTGCTATGATTGACTAATGAGACGCTATAATTTGCTAAAGGTCAAAATAATTAAGGGCATCAAGATTTAACATCTGCGAGCGCCTCGTCTTCATTACTGCCCCAGGTTGCGTTTGAGCTATCACCATCGTCACCCTCACTTTCTACTGACAGCATTTCTAAGGCGCTCGGGGTTGTTGTTACCATCGGCACAAAGTCGGCAGTATATCCATCCGGGTCTTCGGCCTCGCGCTTATACTGATACGCAAAAGCAATGATGGCTAATACCAACAGATTAAATGCCCAAAATGCTGGCAAGCTTGAAGGCCCCAAAATCTCCATCAATTGCCCCGCTAAAATAGGCCCCAACATTGCTCCTACACCATGCAGCAAAAGTAACCCGCTGCCGCCAGCAAGCATTTCGTCAGGATCTAGATGATCGATTAAGTGCGCAACTGATACCGGGTAAATAGCAAAAGCTAGACCACCGTAAACTACACTTAGACCAAAAAATAAAATCAAATAATTGGTGGTGAAGGTAAGAGTAATGGCAAATAACGCTGCAAAAAGACTGATTAAAGACAGGACAAGTCGTCGATCGTGCCTATCGGAATACCGACCTAATGGAAATTGCAGTAAAGCGCCGCCTAGAATAAAAAGACTCATAAAGATCGCGACCGCATTATTCGACAAACCCTCTTGTGATGCATAAAGTGCTCCCAATCCCCAGAACGCTCCCATAGCTAAACCCGACAACAAAGATCCCCACAGTGCAACCGGCGCACTTTTATATATTTTAAATAAATTGATACTGGCAACACTATTTATTTCTGGTTGCTTTAGGCGCGTCCAAGTTATTGGAATAAGGCTGAGACTAATTAATATCGAAGCGATGGAAAATAAAAAAAATGTTAAGTCTGGGTCAAACCTTAATAACTGCTGAGCCAGTGCAATAGAGCCTAGGTTAACTGTCATGTAAATAGCGAAAACCCGCCCCCTACTCTCTGCAGGAGTTTGCCGATTAAGCCAGCTTTCAACCACGGTATACATAATGACTATCGCAGCGCCATTAAGCACGCGCAGTGATAGCCACCAATAAGGACTTACAAGAAGGGCGTGCAGTAGTGCAGAACACGATATCAAGGCTGCACAAAGCGCAAAGGCGCGAATATGCCCGACACGACTAATCAACGGAACTGCAAGAAATGTTCCTGCAAAAAAGCCAATAAAATAGCCTGACATAATGACGCCAATCATAGAGTTGCTAAAAGCCTCTGCTTCACTGCGCAGGCTTAACAGTGTGTTCAGCAGACCATTACCTAATTGCAACAACGATACAGCGATTAGAATTGCACTAATCGAAGTAATAAATGACATCATATTTTTTGTGATTTTTTTGAAAAATAAAAATTTTATATTTTTATTTTCTAGAAGTATTGTTAAAAACGCATACCTGTTTTTTAACAATGGAGGATTTTAAAAAAACAGACTTAAAAAGCTGTTTTATAACTCTATTATAAAGAAATCTCGCAATATTACAATGCTGGGTGTTGCGACTGATATAAAGCCAGTGGCTTTATATCTTGAAAAGCTTAATGGTAGATATGTTTTTTTATTTTTTATAAATATTCTTTACCTATAAAAAACTTAGTGATTGTGCTTTAAAAAATTCGCCAGAAATCATAAAAAAAGTTGTTCCAGTTAGAGAATATAAATTAAATGGTGCTGTATTTACAGGCAATATTTATTAGAAAATAATATGTAGGCGCTGAAATTACTCGACAATTTAAAAGTTAATGGATGGCAAGGTAATGTTTATATATAACTAGATGACAGATGCTTTACTGGGTGACTGACAAGGAATAACTTCAACATTTACGCATCAACATTAACGTCGACACCTAGCAAATTAGCCTCACGGAAAACTGCCGCAATGTTGAAAAAATTATTGAAGAAATTACGCATAACACATCTAAAAATGGCTGCCATTACTATTAAGTAAAAAACTGTTAATGCTTGTTGTTATAATTATTATCCCACCAACAGGCATTAGCTATAGAGCTTTAAATAAACAGCATTGACCTAGGAGCCCTAATTACTGGCTATAAATATTCGACACCTACAACTAAAATACTTAACTCATCAACTTGGAACAACTTGGTTTTAAGTAATGAGAAGTATTTATATTTAGCTACACTGCAATAACTTAGTTGTAGCCTCGGCAAAGCCACCTAGATAACTGATCGACATCGAGATGTTAAGCATTTTATTAAAAGCCCTCGAGCACACTCTTACCAATGGCTCGGCCACTTTCTTGTAAAATATGCATTTCTTTTAAATTATCGGCATTGATTGTACCCGCATGATGCGTTGCTGTGGCTATAATTTTACCCGCGTCCACTAAGCGCGAGACTTCATTTAATATGTCATGTTGCTTAATCATATCGTCGGTTTGAAACATCGACCGTGTAAACATAAACTCCCAGCTAAAGCTCAGCGCTTTGAGTTTTATAGCATTTATATTAAATGCTTTTGGGTCGTCAATTAAACCAATGTGACCGCGAGGTTTAATTAGCTCTACAATGCTGTCGAAGTGATCCTCTGTTGCGGTCAGTGAGGCCACGAAGCGTGGCTGCAGACCTAAAGCTTGAACTTGCGCAGCTAAAGGTTGCCGATGGTTGATGACATGATCTGCGCCCATTTTCTCGACCCACTCGACGGTTTCTGGTCGCGATGCTGTAGCGATAACGCTAAGGTTAGTTAACTGCTTAGCAAGCTGAATAAGAATAGAGCCAACGCCACCTGCTGCGCCAATAACTAATAAGCTTTCGCCTTTGCCATCGCCTTGCTTTAATGCGAAGGAGTCAAATAACATCTCCCATGCGGTAATAGCGGTTAATGGTAGGCTGGCGCTATCGGCAAAACCAAGCGACGCCGGTTTTTTACCCACTATGCGCTCGTCGACTAGATGAAATTCTGAGTTGGTGCCAGGCCGTGTTACATCGCCAGCATAAAATACTTCATCGCCGACCTTAAACAAGCTCACCTTACTACCCACTGCTTTAATAACACCTGCGGCATCGAAACCAATAATTTTTATCCCATTATTAATGTCTGCTTCTGGCTCGGCATTGGCACGTCTTTTGGTATCCACAGGGTTCATTGACACTGCACGCACCTCAACTAAAAGGTCGTGATCGCCGCAGACGGGCATCGCTGCCTCAAACTCAAAAAGAGAGTTTTCATTGCTGATGGGGCCTGCTTTTTTATATCCAATTGCCTTCATATTTTCTACCTATTGGGTAATTTCTAATAAAATAATCTCTAAAATTATGTTTGGGCTAAGCTTGCACTAATCAATGGTAATTATTTTATTTAGAGTAAATAATTAAGGAGCCTTATTGGAGAAAAGGCTCCACCACTGCAAGATTATGCGCAATAGACGCTTCTTTTTCTCCAACAGGCGCCACGTAATAAATTGCTGACTTAGCAGCCTCTAGACCAGCCAATTTTAATAATATCCACGCGGCTAAATATTGAGAGGCTAGGCAACCACCCGCTGTGGCAACATTAGCCTTAGCGAAAAAAGGTTGATTTAAGACTTCGACACCCGCCTCTTTTATCCACGGTTTTGATATTAAATCGGTACAGGCAGGCAAACCTTCAAGCAATCCTAGCGTTGCTAGTAATAAAGTCCCGGAGCACTGCGCAGCGATTAATTGCCAATCACTGTTTAAATTAAGCCTAGCTAGCAAAGGTTTATCTTGCGCAATATCTCTCGTCTTTAGTCCACTGCCAAATATAACGGCATCTGCAGTATTGGCAAACTCAAGATCTTGTTGGGCATCAATAGTTAAGCCATTCATCGATGTTACTTGTGCGGTGGGACAAGTAATTTGCACATTCCAGCCATTGGGTTTCATTCTGTTCAATAATCCAAAAGCGATAAAGGAATCTAATTCATTAAAGCCATCAAAGGTTAATATTGCGATATTCATGTGTCAGCCTTGCCATTAATCGGTAAATAGAATTATTTATCGATCGAGATTACAGCGCTAAGGACAAAAAAGTTAGAGCCACATTGGCAACAACACTAGAGACAGCAAAGACTTTGAACATTGACGCAAAAAATACGCGAAACTAATGCTAATGACTGACTGTAAAGTTATCGACAACCAGTCATTATTAGAGGATAAAAATATTATTTACTGAATAGATATATAGTGAGTGTTATCTATTAAACGGTGTTTTAGGAACTGTCATTTACAGAAGCGTTATTTTGTAAAGCATTCATTAATTAGCTATTGCTTACTAAACTGAAGATCTCCATGATCATTAACATCGACAATAATCGTATCACCCGGCACGAAGTCACCCGACAATAGCTTATGTGACAATGGATTTTCTAGCATTTGCTGAATCGCTCTTTTTAACGGGCGTGCACCATAAATCACATCAAAGCCCGCTTCCGATATTTTTTCCATGGCACTATCGCTAACACTTATATTTAAATCTCTTTCGTTCAAGCGCCTAGCTAATGACGCTAACTGTATTTTAGCAATCCCAGCAATCTGGGCCTGAGAAAGCGGCTCAAAGACCACCGTCTCATCGATTCGATTGATAAACTCTGGCCGAAAATGTTTGCCCACAACTTCTAACACTTTATTGCGAATAGCCGTTTGCGGCTGATGGTCCAAAGTCATTTCTTGAATATAGTCAG
Source organism: Cellvibrionaceae bacterium (assembly GCA_047633635.1). GTDB lineage: Bacteria > Pseudomonadota > Gammaproteobacteria > Pseudomonadales > Cellvibrionaceae > CANLBN01. The sequence goes on from JBLIFG010000032.1 coordinate 17,542, forward strand.
AACCTAAATTAGATGTCATGACAATCACAGCATTACGAAAATCTACAGTGCGACCTTGGCTATCGGTTAAGCGGCCATCCTCTAACACCTGTAATAAAATATTAAATACATCGCTATGCGCTTTCTCGATTTCATCGAGCAAGAGTAATGCGTAAGGACGCCTACGAACGGCTTCCGTTAAGTAGCCACCCTCTTCGTAGCCAACATAGCCTGGAGGCGCGCCGATTAACCGCGCTACCGAGTGCTTTTCCATAAACTCCGACATATCTAGGCGCACCATGGCATCTTGACTATCGAATAAAAACTCGGCTAAGGTCTTACATAACTCAGTTTTACCCACACCAGTGGGCCCTAGAAATAAAAATGAACCATTCGGTCGATTAGGGTCAGACAGCCCTGCACGCGAACGACGAATCGCATTACTGACGGCCTCGACCGCATTGCTTTGGCCCACTACATTTTTATGTAGCTCTATCTCCATTTGCAATAGCTTTTCACGCTCGCCTTCAAGCATTTTAGCAACAGGAATACCTGTCCACTTAGAAACTACTTCTGCAATCTCTTCCTCGGTAACATTGGTGCGCAACAACTTCATTTCCATCATTTCAGCTTGACTGGCAATATCTAATTGCTTTTCCATCTGCGGTATAACACCGTACTGTAATTCGGAAATACGTTCGAGATCGTTAACTCGGCGCGCGGCTTCCATATCGATTCGCGCCTGCTCTAAATTACTTTTTATTTCAAGTGTGCCCGATAGTGCGGCCTTTTCTGACTGCCAAACTTCATCAAATTCTTTATATTGTGCGTCCACCTCTTTAATAGTTTTATCAATCGCTTTTAAGCGTTTAATTGATGCTTCGTCCTCTTCTTTTTTAATCGCCTCGCGTTCAATTTTCAATTGTATAAGTCGACGCTCAAGTTTATCCATCAACTCGGGTTTAGAATCGATTTCCATACGAATACGACTGGCAGCTTCATCAATTAGGTCTATAGCCTTGTCGGGTAGTTGTCTATCGGTGATGTAGCGCTGAGATAATTTTGCCGCAGCAATAATGGCAGCGTCGGTAATATCGACACCGTGATGAACTTCATAGCGCTCTTTAAGACCGCGTAAAATAGCAATCGTATCGGTTTCTGATGGCTCGTCGACAATAATTTTTTGAAAGCGACGCTCTAGCGCGGCATCTTTTTCAATAAATTTACGATACTCATCTAAGGTTGTGGCTCCAACACAGTGAAGGTCGCCACGAGCGAGTGCTGGCTTAAGCATATTGCCAGCATCCAAAGCGCCCTCGGCCTTACCAGCACCCACCATCATATGAATTTCATCAATAAAGATAATGATGCGGCCTTCTTGTTTGGATAATTCATTAAGCACAGCTTTTAGACGCTCTTCAAAATCACCCCGAAACTTTGCTCCCGCCAACAATGCACCTAAATCGAGGGATAGTACACGCTTACCTTTTAGGCTTTCTGGCACTTCCCCATTAATAATACGTTGAGCTAAGCCCTCAATAATAGCCGTTTTACCAACACCTGGCTCTCCAATTAATACCGGATTATTTTTTCTACGACGCTGCAATACTTGTATAGCTCTGCGAATTTCATCGTCGCGACCAATAACCGGATCTAACTTACCAGACTCGGCTTGCGCAGTTAAATCGGTTGTGTATTTTTCAAGCGCCTGGCGATTTGCCTCTGCATCGGGGTCGTCAATAGTTTCACCACCACGCACTGCAATGATTGCTTTTTTCAGATGCTCGAACAAGCCAAACTTATGCAGTAACTTGCCTACGGCGCTCTCTTTATCTTCCATCGCCGCGAGCAACGCACTCTCGCTTGAAATAAATTTATCACCATTCTTTTGTGCTTTTTTATCCGCAAGATTAAGTAATCGGCCCATATCAACCGAAAGCTGTATCTCTCCAGTTGCATGCTCGAGCCTAGGTAAGTTGGTTAACTCTTTACCCAGCTCATTGCGCAGGCCAGGCATATCGAAATTTGCTTGAGCTAATAGAGGACGTACACTACCCCCTTGTTGATCGAGCATAGCCTGCATCAGATGCAAAGGTTCTAGGCGAGTATGATCTCGCCCTACCGCCAAAGATTGCGCATCTGCAAGTGCTGTTTGTAACTGATTGGTTAAACGTTCAATACGCATATGGGTTCTCTAAAATAGGCGATCGTTAGGATGTTGCTCATCGTTAATCTCTGTGCACTGTTAATATGAAGCCGCTTATCTGTATTTCAATATTTTGGGTCTGGGCTTTTGCATTAATTACCAAAATTTACTTTGTTTTTAATTGTCTGTTGTTTATTTATAGCTCAATACTGATGATGTTTAGCACCAGACTTTTAATACTTAGTTCAAGGCTGTGCGTTTTTGGCTCAAGTCTTTTAGTACTTCGCGCAGTATGTTTGTGGTTAGCCCATGACTGTTTATGAATAGCTCAAGGCCTTAAACATTTCGCTCAAGACTATTTATTGTTAGCCCATGGCCGTTAATAATGACTACAAAGCTAATTACAGGAGCCACTAATCGAGCCAAATTAAATTTGCCATGCGTCCGGTAAGGCCCTCGCGACGATAAGAAAAAAAGTCATCTGTCTCGGTGTAAGTGCAACGCTCACCCCCATAAATATCACTCACCCCCATATTATTGAGCATATCTTTGGCAATACCATAAAGATCTGCCATCCACTTCTGATTATTTTTATTAATCTCTGGGCTATTAATGCCTGAGCCAATATCCAACGATCGACCCGCTTTAAAATATTGTCGACCTCGCCTTAGTTGATCGTGAGGCAGAGATAAAAAAGCCTCGCGCACATCCTCACCTACCTCAAAAGCCGCTTGGCTAATAGCGGGGCCCAGATAAGCGATGATACTAGAAGATTTGGTTTGCGAACTCGACCGACTAGGCCGATTAAATTGACTCAGTGTTTGCTGTAAAACACCTGCATGCAGCCCCCGCCAACCGGCATGAGCCACAGCGACTTGACGACCTTCAGTATCGCAAAAAAAGACCGGTAAACAATCGGCGGTCATTACATTGCAAACTTGATTGAGCTCTTGTGTATAGCTGGCATCGGCTTGGCTACCGCTGCCTAGTTTTGCGTCAACTACATAGGTGCCGTGAACTTGCTGGAGCCAGCTAATAGCTTGTTGACCAATAATTTCTTCTAACAGTTTGCGATTCTTAGCCACATTGGTTGATAAATCGCCAACGTGATCGCCGAGATTAAAGCTACTATAGGCACCGCTGCTATGGCCGTCTTGGCGCAAGCTATAACAGGCTTTAACAGACTTTGGTGCGGGCCAATCTAACCAGACAATATTGTTGTGCGTGTGCACTAGCTTAGAATTGTTAGTTGCGGTCATAAAAACGCCTCACGTTTGGCTCTTATCTGTGTGTGCGTTGTTGATCTTTTCTAGCTCAAGCTCGGCTAACAAATGTTGGATATCCTCTGGTAATGGGGCCTCCCAACTTAATTCTTGCTTAGTGTCGGGATGGATGAGCGTTAGTTTTTTTGCATGTAATGCCTGTCGAGAGAATGCGACCAATACGCTTTTCAATTGAGTCGACGTGCCCGACAACCATCGCTGGCGACTCAAATAAACTGGGTCACCTACTAGGGCATGCTTAATAAAGGCCATATGCACTCGTATTTGATGAGTTCTGCCAGTTTCTAGTTTACAAGCAACATGAGTATAACGAGGAAAGCGATTCAGCAAGCGGTAGTGAGTGATTGCAGTTTTAGCTGAGGTGCTGTTTTCTAAAACAGCCATTTTAACTCTATTACTTGGATGTCGCCCGATGGGTTTATCAACTTTGCCACCACCGGTTAACTCCCCCATCACAATCGCCTCGTATTCGCGCCCAACACTGCGCTCTTGCAATTGTTTGACAAGTGATGTGTGTGCCAATAAAGACCGAGCAACCACCATAAGACCAGAGGTTTCTTTATCGAGACGATGAACAATACCCGCCCGAGGTAATGTCGATAACTCAGGAAAATGATGCAGTAAGGCATTCAGTAGTGTGCCGTCGGGGACCCCTGCTCCTGGATGCACGACTAACCCCGCAGGTTTATTGATAACAATAATATGCTCATCACTATAAACACACACTAATGGAATATCTTGCGCGAGCCATCGATCCTCGCTTGCCAACACTACCGATAACGCCAAGGTCTCACCGCCTATTAATTTGTCCTTCGGCTTTCGATTAACACCGTCGACGGTAAGCTGACCGGCTTTAATCCATTGTTGCAAGCGCGCGCGAGAAAAATCACCAAAGACCTCTGCCGCAATCTGATCGAGACGGTAACCATTAAAATGGGATTCTACTCGATAGGTAAATTGTTCAGGTGCATCGCGACTCATAGCAAATTATCTTTAATTATTAATTCAACGGTCTAGGTTAACGTAAATCAGACGATAAATGGGATTAATATTAGTCAATATGAGTAGCTCATAATGACTATTTATCTTATAGCTTGTGTATGGATACCGCCTTAACATTGAGACCCTATGTTAAGAAATACACAATGTTAGACACTTAAATGGACTACTCAAGAAAAGTTAGAGCGGCCTATAATACTCACGAGCAACAAAAAGCCGGGTGCTACTGTTTTATTTTTTGCTATCAATGCTTGAACTATACGCAGTATTAAATAGGCGCGACGAGCAGTATCAATAGGCGCAAGTTTTAGCCCGTAGGTATTGGTGTATCGATAGTGACAAGTGGCTATTGGCTTGTCGAAAAAGCCTTTAGCATCACCCTTTGGTGTGTTTAAATAACACCCTAATTTATTAATGAGTTTGCTCCATGCACGTTTTGATTCAACGCCTTCTTTACAGTATCTTTATTGTTAGCATCAGCTTTGCAGTGCTCAGTTGTGCGGGCCAAAAAGACAATCTTGCAGCTCTCCCCGAACAGAAACTCTACGAGGCATCGCAACGTGCGTTAAAGCGTTCAGATTACCTGGGTGCTATCGAGGCACTTCAAAAGCTAGAGTCTGACTTTCCGTTTGGCAAGTATGCTCAGTCTAGCCAGTTATCTTTAGTTTTTGCCTATTTTAAAACTGACGACAACGCCTTGGCAGATTCCTCTGCAAAACGCTTTATTCGGCTACACCCTAATCACACTGATGTTGATTATGCCTATTACATGCTGGGGCTTAATTCATACCCAAAGCCTGGCTCACTCTTCCAAACTTTTATCGGTGCCGACTTATCTAAAAAAGATACCAAGTCTGCCCAAATTGCATTTGCTAATTTTTCCCAGTTAGTCACACGCTTCCCCGAAAGCCAGTACACGGCAGATTCTATTAAACGCTTAGAATTTTTACGTAATTTACTCGCCCGCAGCGAAATTCATATCGCTAATTATTATTTAGGCCGCCAAGCCTTTTTATCCGCGGCAAATCGTGGGCGCTTTGTTGTCGAGAATTACCAAGAAACGCCCTCTATGCCCGATGCACTTGCGATTATGGTACAAAGTTATCATGCGCTAGGCATGCAAGATCTTGGGCAAAACAGTTTAGAGGTGTTGCGGCTGAACTACCCTGATTACCCAGCTTTGAACATCGATGGCGAGTTCAACTATCAGTATTATGTGAAAGATGTCACCTCCGTAATAGGCTTGGCAACATTTGGCCTGATCGATTATTCAAAGCCACCGGGTTTTGATACACGCAACTTATATGGTCGCTTTTAGCGACCATATAAGCACGTTTGAAAACGACACTTTTATACGCCAGGCTTCCAACCATTGGTAACTGGATAGCGCCTGTCCCGCCCAAAACCTCGCTGAGAAATTCTGACTCCAATGGGCGCTTGACGCCGTTTATACTCGTTAATATCAACTAAACGTATCACCTTATGCACGATATCTGAGTCATATCCCTCTGCGATAATGGCATCTGCACTGACATCTTGAGCAATATAAAGCTCCAATATTTGATCTAGAATAAAGTACGGCGGTAAATTATCTTCATCTTTTTGATCGGGTGCTAACTCTGCCGATGGGGGGCGCTCGATAACAGATGTTGGTATTACATCATCGAGTGATCCGTCACTTTTTAACAAGGTGTTACGGAAGCGCGCAAGCTCAAACACCAGCGTTTTAGGTACGTCTTTGAGTACATCAAAACCACCGGCCATATCACCATATAGCGTTGAGTAACCGACAGCCATCTCACTTTTGTTGCCCGTTGTAAGCACAATAGAGCCCAGTTTATTTGAAAGAGCCATTAACAACACACCGCGGCAACGCGCCTGAAGGTTTTGCTCTGCAAGATCTTCAGGTCTGCCCTCAAAAGATGTGGCTAGCCCCGACATAAAGGCAGCGTACATTGGCTCTATACTAATCTCGCGATAGTCAACACCTTGTCGTTGAGCTTGATCGGCTGCATAAGTTTGGCTTAACTCAGATGTGTATTTAAAGGGCATCATCACCGCCGAGACTGCATCTGCTCCTAGGGCATCAACTGCAATCGCCAGAGTCAGTGCCGAATCTATACCGCCTGACAAACCCAATACCGCCCGTTTAAAACCGTTTTTGCGAACATAGTCGCGCACACCAAGTACTAAAGCATCATAAACAATATTAGGGATCCCAGAATGTTGCGGCAAGACTTGTGGCGTAAATGAGACATCGTCAGCGTCGACAACTAGCTCTACTAAAAATAGTCCCTCGTCATAAAATGGCGCTTGCAGGCAGTGCTCACCATTTTTTTGAACCGCAAAAGAGGCGCCATCAAAGACAAGTTCATCCTGCCCTCCCACCTGATTCACGTAAAGAATAGGCATATTGCCCTCTCTCGCACGCAGGCTTAATAAATCAATACGCTCTTGAAACTTATGCTGGTGGAAGGGTGAGGCATTAATGTTAATCATTAATTTAGCACCGGCTGCACTTGCTTGTAACATCGGCGCTTGATGCCAAATATCTTCACAAATAGTTAGCGCGACAGGTATACCGTAGAGGTCAAAAACACAGGCATCTTTTCCAGGCGTAAAGTAGCGTTTCTCGTCAAATACTTGATAATTTGGCAGCTCTTGTTTTGCATATTCTGCAATCCATTGTCCCTTTTGTAAAACCCCTGCCATATTGTATTGCCTACCCTCGATAACTTTAGGGTAACCTACGATGACCATTGCATCTAACTGCGCTTGCTGAAGCAGCTCTAAAGATGACGCAATACGCTCTTGCATACTGCGACGCAGTAACAGATCTTCGGGGGGATAGCCACAGAGAGTAAGCTCTGAAAACACCACCAGATCAGCATTATGCGTTTGTTCTGATGCTTTGACACTATCGATAACTTTTTGAGTGTTGCCGGCAATGTCACCCACTACAGGGTTTATTTGGGCCATCACAATATTTAATGTAGACATATTTATTCGCTGTTGTTTGTCGGTGGGCTACTGAATCTTGCTCGTAAATCAGTTACTGCTGGTGGTATATATTTAATCCCTTGTACTAACCATAAGTTAACTAGGTGATTTTAAGGGCCCTATTGTCGAGCATAATAAAAACGAAAGCAAAATCTTATACGTGATTACTAATTATTTTTATTAAAAGTTAGTTATCTTTATCAATTTTAATAGGGGCTTGCTACAGACGGGTAATCCAAACCTTTATCAACTTTGCATGATAGGTTTACCTGCCGTATATAACTCGATTACTATATTGTTTAAGATATTGATAGCGGTGGGCTTTAGTTGGCGGCCTTACGCCTTAACAAGATCATTATTTAAGACTTATTCGTCATTTAACCTTAGTCAATTAACACCATTATTAAAGGTAATATCAGTGTTGTTCTTAGACGCACCACATAGTGACCCACTCCGCCTAATTCGTACCTATATGAACTATCGCATAGGCCTTGGCGTGATGCTTTGGATCATGCATTACACCGGCTTATCTAAAGATGTATTTGGCTCGACGTCGCCGGTACTATTTACTAACGTATCTGTCATCTACATCATCGTTTGCCTGCTTTCTTTAATCAGCATTAAAAGTAATGCTTTTATGCCCGATAGAGCGCATTTGTTAACAATCCTTGTTTGTGATGTTATCGCGCTTGTCTTGATGATTTATGCCAGCGGGAACCTAACCGGCGGCTTAGGTTATTTATTGTTAATACCCATGGCGATGGGTGCGACATTTATCAAAAACCAAGCTTATGCTTTAGCCGCATTTGGGTCGTTATTAGTGCTTATAATGACATTTATCAGCATCGAACAAGGCAGCGCAAGCAATCAGTCGTTATTCTCTGCAGGTCTAACTGGCGTGTCTTTATTTGTTATCACCGTTACGGTACGCATATTTTCAGAGCGTATAAAAGTCAGTCAAGAAACCGTAAAAAAACAAGAGCAAGAGACACAATATTCACAACTTATCAGTCAGCATATTGTAGAGACAATGCGTACCGGCATTATTGTAGTTGATACTAATTTAGTCATCCAATTAATTAATCGAGCAGCAACGGTGCTTTTGACCAAAGACAATACGTTCGATAATCTGTCGGATATTGTTGTTCTTTACGAGAAACTATTTTATTGGAAAACGTATAACGCCATGCCTTCGGCAGTGACATTTGAATCTGTAAACAACAATACTATTAAGGCAAGCTTTGCAGCATTAGAGGATGAACGCGTATCCTCAATCATTATCTTCATCGAGGACATGCAACAACTGACACAGGCAGCACAACAATTAAAACTTGCCTCGTTGGGGCGCCTTACCGCTAGTATTGCCCACGAGATAAAAAACCCATTAGGAGCAATCAGTCATGCGAGTCAACTGCTCAACGAATCGACGACTATCGAGAAAAATGATCACCAACTTTTAGACATCATCTATAACCATTCACAACGCATCAACTTTATTATTAATAATATTTTAAATTTCTCTCGTAGAGATAATACAGCTCCCGAAGTCATTAATATTAATGACTGGCTACAAAAGTTTAAGCGTGAATACCTTGAGCAACACAATGATGCCATTATTAACATAGCTATTAAAAATAAAAAAACTCAAACAACCATAGATCCCAATCATCTCTATCAAATCATTACTAATCTCGTCGACAACGGCCTGAGATATAATAAAAGAAACACGGGTGAGAACAAAGTCACTTTACACGTCAGGCTTCAAGAAAAAAATCAATGTCCGGTGATCGACGTTATAGACAATGGCTTAGGCATTAAGGCAGGTGATATTCACAAAATATTTGAGCCCTTTTATACTACAGATGCTTTGGGATCAGGTTTAGGGCTATATCTATGCAGAGAACTTAGCGAGGCGAACCAAGCGAATTTACGATATAGTTATAATACCGAAAAAAAACAATGTGTTTTTAGTCTAATACTGGCACACCATAAACGTAGAATAATTATATAATGAAATCACCAAAGCATATTTTAATTATTGATGATGAGACAGATATACGTGGCTTATTGTCTATGACTTTACAGCGCATGGGGTATAGCACAGAGTGCGCAGAGAATTTAAAGCATGCGGTAGAATTACTATCTGAAAACTCATTTGACTTATGCCTAACTGACTTAAAATTACCCGACGGCAATGGTATTGATATCGTTAAACGCATACAGCAAGGTGAGAATCCAGTGCCGGTTATTGTTATAACTGCCCACGGCTCTATGGATGTAGCAGTTGAGGCGATGAAGTTCGGTGCATTTGACTTTATTAACAAGCCTGTCGATTTAAATAATTTACGCTCGCTAATTAACAATGCACTTCTAGTCAACGACAACGTGTCTTCTCAATCATCGATTACTGATCTTGTCGGTGAATCTACCGTCGCTATAAAATTGAAAGAGAATATTGCCAAAGTCTCGCGATCACAAGCTCCGGTATTCATCCATGGTGAATCTGGCAGCGGTAAAGAATTGGTGGCGCGTGCGATTCATAAAGCAAGCTCACGTACTAACGATTGTTTTATTGCCGTTAACTGTGGCGCCATTCCTCGCGAGTTAATGGAGAGTGAGTTTTTTGGTCATACAAAAGGTAGCTTTACCGGAGCTCATCAGGATAAACAGGGTTTATTTCAAAGTGCTGAGGGCGGCACGTTATTCTTGGACGAGGTGGCAGATTTACCCATAGAGATGCAAGTGAAATTGTTACGTGCCATCCAAGAAAAAATTATTCGTCCCGTAGGCTCTCATAAAGAGATGTCAATCAATGTACGAATTTTGAGTGCAACGCATAAAAACTTGTTGGATGAAATTCAAAAAAATCAATTTAGAAATGATCTTTACTACCGTATCAATGTAATCGAAATAAATGTTCCATCGCTGCGTGAACGCAAGAGCGATATATCGCTGTTAACGCAAACTTTATTAAATAAAATTTCTAAAAAAAATAACGAAGATATAAGCACCATTACCAATGATGCGCTGCTACGACTTAGTGAATATTCTTTTCCAGGAAATGTCCGCGAGTTAGAAAACATATTAGAACGTGCCAGCGCACTGTGTAGCGACAATACCATTCAAGCCGACGATTTACAGTTGAACGGACATGGCTTAGATGCTGAAAATGCCTCCCCTAGATTGATAATGCCAGCCGACCTAGATAGAAGAGACGCTTCCAATAACCAGATAAGTAGCACAGTCGGCAGTAACGAAAAAAATGATGGCCAACAATGCTACGATGCTAGCGAGGAGTCAATTGATGACTTTTTGGAAAAAATAGAAAAAAGTATTATACTGAGGCATCTTGAAAAACTTCGTTGGAACAGAACGTCTACCGCCAAAAAGTTGGGCATTACCTTTCGATCACTACGGTACCGCATGAAAAAACTAGGCATTGATGATGATTAAATGCTCACAACCATAATTAAATACGACAACTATTTAATATGGCTGCTTTTTACACAAGCACAGTTTAAAGGAATTAAACTGTCATAAATAGGAACACACACTAGCCCAAGGATGGAGCTTATGAAAAAATTTACGTCCGTAAACAAACAACGCACAAAAAACATTACAAACAAAAACAACTTCACTCGAAGCAAAGCGATAGCTTTATTTACTATCGCCAAAAACGGTAACAAGCTCAAAAAACAGACCTTTGGGTTTACCTTGGTTAACCTACTTATCGCCTTGTCTATAAGTGGTATATTAGCCTCAAGTGGTATACCCGCTATTTTTCAAAGCATTTATTACATTCGAGCAAGCGCCAGCTATGACAAGCTGTTTACGCTCATTCAATTTACTCGACTGCAAGCGGTTAACTATCATTCACAAGTATTACTCTGCCCAACGATTGATAGAGTCAACTGTATCAATGACTGGAGCCAAACATTGATGGTTTTTGTCGATTCTAATGATGATGAGATTAAAAATGCGCAAGAAGAACTCTTAAGAATAACAACAAAACTTCAAAATGACGAAACTATAAAATGGAATGCATCGGGCAGCAGACGCTACTTACGCTTTAAAACTGACGGTTCAACCGGTAATCAAAATGGCCGCTTCAGCTATTGCCTGTATCAAGCAGAGCA
>JBLIFG010000033.1:0-29059 GCA_047633635.1 Cellvibrionaceae bacterium
TGGTGGAGGCGGGGGGAATTGAACCCCCGTCCGTCAGCACTCTGCCCTCAGCTCTACATGCATAGATTCCGTTAATTAATTTAACCGCATACAGCCCAACGGGCAGGACGTAATTGGCGGACTCAGTTTATTTAGCAACAGTGCCCTAAGCATACACTGCAACGATCCTGTTCTATATGACAGTCTTTAACGCGATACAGGCATCTTGTTAAAGACCGCTAGGACCGAAGTCGCTAGAAATGGTTCTATAAAAACTGCTTACGCAGCTAGTACTTCACCATTGTAGTTAGCATCATTTGCAACTATAAATTTGCAGCTTTGGATTTACGTGATTGGCTACCCTCACGACATGCACTTTGGGTTTTGTCACCGGCGTCGAATCCAAATCGCCCCCTTTTCTTTGTATAATTGCCTTATGTGCGCAGCGCTTCAGTCTCAAGAATGCTCACATACTAGGTGTATGCTCCGCCTCTTTCGCTTCGCGCGCCTTGCTTAAGACAATTCTACTTGAAACTTTTTCTTCAACTTACGCTTTCTTCTTACTTTTCTGCTTATAAACAGCAGTCATACATTCTAACGTAGTTTACTTGCCGACTGTGCGCTTATTTTTGTTGTTTTGATATTATTGTTTTATAAAGCTGGCTTTACAATTTATCGTTAAGCATTAAGCTTTAAAAACTGCTCGCACACGCTAATCAGGTTTTTGGTTTGCGCAACTGTACCTATAGTTATACGCAGGCCAGTATTACCTTTTAACACTTTAGCGCGCACTAAAATATTATTTTGCTTTAGGTGCTCGTCCATAGCGCTAGCGTCATCAAAGAATGCCCACACATAGTTTGCCTGACTGGGCCAGTAGCCGATGCTATTGTTGCTGAGCCACGCTTCAAATTGTGGCTTTGCTGTGTGCATAACCTCGCTCACATATTGCTCGGTATACTCTGGATTATCGAGTGCGGCGTTGGCGGCAACGATTGCCAGTTGGTTGATATCATAGGGGCCGCGAATATTACACAGCGCATCAACATAGACGTTATTAGCTAAAATGTAGCCAAAACGTAGCGATGGAATGCCCCATGTTTTAGAAAATGTGCGGGTAATAAAAATATTACTACAGTCGGGCTTACTCAGCAGCGCAGCCGAGCTTTGGCCACTGTACTCGTAATAGCATTCATCGACTAATATAGCGGCTTGCGGGGCGGCTATTGCGAGCTGCTCAACCACCGCGTTTGTCACTAAAGTACCGCAAGGGTTGTTGGGGTTCGAAATAACAATAATAGCCGTGTTGGGTGTAATCGCTGCCAACACCTCGAGCAGAGGATAACCCTGCTCTTTGGTATATTCTGGCTCGATAATTTGCATGGCTTCAACATTGGCACACTGCCGGTACATGGCAAAACTTGGGCCGGGGATAATCGCCTCGGCATTGGCTTTAGCGACTGCTCTAAAGATAAGATCAATGCCTTGATCAGAGCCGTTGGTGATCATCACTTGATGAGTATTGACGCCCGCGTAATCGGCTAGGCGCTCAACAATATCACCATAGGCTGGATATTGCTGTAGGCGCCCATCGCCAATAAAGGCTTGCAGTGCATCTACAATTGGCTGGCTAACGGGCACCGTGCGCTCGTTAAAATCGAGCAGAGTATAAGCTTTAGGATTGCGCCCTTCTAGTGGCGGCTTATAAGCAGACATCGCTAAAATGTGGGGTTTAATAATGCTCATAAAAACTAACTCTTAATAAAAACTCTAGTGATAATAATTGATCACAACAACTGATCGCACACCTCATCAAAAAATATGCGATCTAACTCACAAGTACTAGGTTGTCGCGATGGATCATTTCATCTTCATTTTTATAGCCCAGTATTGCCTCGATTTTATCGCTGGCTTGTCGCAGAATTTTTTGCGCCTCCTGGTTGTTATAGTTGGCAAGACCACGAGCGATCTCTTCGCCTTGCGTATTTTTACAACTAACAAGATCACCACGAGTAAAATTGCCCGCAACCGACGCAATACCAACGGGCAACAAACTGCGGCCCGATTGCTTTAATACTTTTACGGCGCCATCGTCTAAAATCAACTCACCACGACACTGTAACTGTCCAGCTAACCAGCGTTTACGCGCTGCCTGCGGTTGTTGGTCAGCTAATAAAAGCGATCCTATTACATCACCTTGGGCAAGCTTACCAATAATGTTATCGAGGCTACCGCTGGCGATAACGGTTTGCGTACCCGAGCGCGCAGCTAGGCGAGCTGCACGTAGTTTTGTGACCATGCCACCGCGGCCCAAGCTACCGGCACCACTCACCATTACGTCGAGGCTGGTATCTCGAGCATCAACGTTATCGATAAGAACAGCATCGTTGTTATAGCGTGGGTCGGCGGTAAATAAACCGTCTTGGTCAGTTAATAAAACCAACACATCGGCCTCGACTAGATTAGCCACCAGTGCTGCCAGGGTGTCGTTGTCGCCAAAGCGAATTTCGTCGGTGACAACAGTGTCGTTTTCATTGACGATAGGAATAACGCCAAGGGATATTAATGTTTTTAGGGTGGCGCGTGCATTCAGATAGCGCTCTCTATTAGAGAGGTCGTCGTGATCCACTAAAATTTGTGCGGCGTGTAAATCGAAACGCCCAAAAGCTTCTTCATAAGCTTGCACTAAACCCATCTGTCCAATGGCTGCAGCCGCTTGTAACTCGTGTACAGACGATGGCCGAGTAACCCAACCCAAGCGCGTCATGCCCTCGGCAACCGCACCCGAGGAGACCAGCACAACCTCGATATGACGCTTGCGCAGATCGGCAATTTGCGCAGCCCAGGCAGCAATGGCCGCCAAATCTAAGCCGCGGCCATTATTGGTGAGCGATGAGCTACCAATTTTTATCACCCAACGCTGGGCATTTTTTATTTGTGTTCTCTGCGGTCTTTGCATAGCTGTTAGTTACGTGGGTGTAGCTGGCTAACTTTATTTGTTAAGCGTAGTTTTTGACTTAATTTTTTTACTCGTGTTAACCGCACGTTGATCAATTTTAGAAGACAGACAAAACCTAGTCGACGATTCATACTAGCTATACTACCTACTCAGCATAGACTACTTCAATATCGTCGTCGTCATCAATGTCGTCGTCAGTAGCGTTACCTTTGGCTGCTTGACGCCCGGCTTTGTATTTATCACGCAGCTCTTCAATACGTGCACGCGCCTCTTGCTGCATCTGATGCTGCTCGGTCACTTCTTGCTCGGCTAGCTCTGGATTAAGCGTCTCGGCAACTTTAATTTCTTCTAGGCGCTCCATAAGCTTCTGACATAAAATATTTGTGCCTGTTTTTGCAATAGCAGAAATATTGAAAGAAAATCCCTTCCAGCCTAGCTGCTCAACTACTTCGAGACAACGCTCTTGAACGTCGTCGGGCACCATATCAATTTTGTTAAGCACTAGCCAAATTTCGCGACTCGCTAAAGTCGGGCTAAACTTTTCTAGCTCTTTAGTAATGCTGAGCATATTTGCAACGGGATCCGAGCCATCCATAGGTGCCATATCGACCAAATGTAACAAAATACGGCAGCGCGTCAAATGCTTTAAAAAGCGAATACCAAGACCTGCGCCCTCTGATGCACCGCCAATTAATCCGGGGATGTCGGCTACGACAAAACTGCGATGCTGCTGTACTTTTACCACACCTAAATTAGGTATCAATGTGGTAAAGGGGTAATCGGCTACTTTGGGTTTGGCCGCAGACACCGAGCGTATAAAGGTCGACTTACCCGCGTTTGGCAGGCCTAGCAAGCCCACATCTGCTAGTACTTTGAGCTCTAGCTTTAAGTCGCGATGCTCACCCTCAGAGCCTGCCGAGGTTTGTCGTGGTGCACGGTTAACACTCGACTTATAACGTATATTGCCGATGCCGTGAAATCCGCCTTGAGCCACTAACAATAGATGACCATCTGTGGTGATATCGCCTAACAGCTCGCCGGTTTTAATATCGTGCACGGATGTGCCTACTGGCACCGTCAAGACTAGGTCGTCGCCTTTTGGGCCTGTACAGCCTTTACCGCTGCCTGTTTGGCCTATTTTTGCCCGATATTTTGGTTGATAACGAAAATCAATAAGAGTGTTGAGATCATTATCGCCCTGCAGATAAACACTACCTCCATCGCCTCCATCGCCGCCGTCTGGGCCACCTTGGGCAATATATTTTTCGCGGCGGAAGCTTAAGCAACCGTTGCCGCCGTCACCCGCAAAGACGGCAATTTTTGCCTCATCTACAAATTTCATGATGCATAACTCGGTGCTCTCGCACAATTAACGACACAACTAAACGCCAGCAACCTAAGTCACGACCACCCAGCTAATGTTTACACAAATAAAAAAGCCCCGTCTAAGACGAGGCTTTTAGAAGAAGATCAATCATTCAACTTATTAACTATGCAGAAACCACATTGATAAATTGACGATTTTTAGGACCTTTAACTTCAAACTTAACCACGCCATCAGCTTTAGCGAATATCGTATGATCTTTACCGATACCGACGTTGACACCTGGATGAACCTTGGTACCACGCTGACGAATCAAAATATTACCTGAAATTACTGCTTGGCCGCCGAAACGCTTAACGCCTAAACGTTTACTATGTGAATCGCGACCGTTATTAGTACTACCACCAGCTTTCTTATGCGCCATGAGTTATTACTCCCCTTTCATAAATTCTGTAGCTTGAGCGATCCAATCATCACGCTCAATACGACCTTTAAAATTAAGCTTCTCATCCAACTCAGTAACTTGCTCTGGAGTCCATGCTGCTATTTGTGCAAAAGTCGTAATGCCATTCTCGCTGAGTTTTTTAACAATTACCGGACCAACACCAGAGATCTTACCAAGATCATCTACGCCAGTAGCTGCTGCTTTTTTTGGTGCTGCTTTAGGCTTATCTTCAGCCTTGGGCTTTGCAGCAGCTTTTTTAGCTGGCGCTGCTTTCGCACCTGCCGCTAAAATTTCAGTAATTTTGATTTCTGTAAACCACTGACGATGACCTTGACGAGTCATAGAGTGCTTACGTCGACGAAACTTGATAATACGAACTTTCTCGCCACGACCGTGGGCAATAATTTCGGCTTTAACAGCAGCACCGGATACATAAGGAGTACCGATATTAATGTCGTCGCCTGCGGCAACTAATAATACTTCGTCAAATTGAATAGTATCGCCAGTTGCAACTTCAATCTTTTCTACTTTAAGGGTCTCGCCCTCAACAACGCGGTGCTGTTTACCGCCTGCTTTAATTACTGCATACATATGTGGTGCTCCATAAAGGGTATGGACGACGCTAAGTAGCTTAATTTAACTATATAGCCACTCAAAAGAGTCGACATATATTTAGTTAAGCATTCATTGAACTCGAGCCGTTTTTAATAAATCGTGGTCAAAAATTAGGTCGCGGATTATAAGGCACTAATACAGGCAACACAACAACTTTCATGCCCACACTTCACAAATATTACGGCAATCTTGCGGGCGCAGTAATCAGCTTTATAATGATTGCCCGTATAAAGCCCTGATCAACGTTGAGGTAACCTTGACAGACAACCTTTGTCTCCTTAGCATCTGCGTCCAACTCAGGGTTATTGTTAGCCACTAATTGTTAGCTACTAGCACGTTTATCCGTTAAAAGAGTCGTTAAATATCGAACAACCTAATTAAGCGTTAACTTATTTAGTGAACTTATTAATAGTCGCACTAGCTCTTGTTTTGTTATCCTACCGACAAACAATAAACCTAATAATTAAAGAAACATCTCTATGCTATCTTTTCATCAAGCGGTTGCCGACGATTTTGAGGCAGTTAATGAACTTATTTTGAGCCAAGTCCACTCTGATGTCGATCTAGTCGAAGATATTGGCAACTATCTCATTAATGCCGGCGGCAAAAGGCTGCGCCCACTACTAGTGCTGTTAGTTGCAAAAGCATTAAATTACCAAGGTGCCGAGCAGCATCGTCTCGCCGCTATCATTGAATTTATTCACTCAGCTACACTGCTACATGATGATGTTGTCGACACCTCAGATATGCGCCGTGGTCGCGCCACTGCTAATGCAAGATGGGGCAATGCGCCCAGTGTCTTAGTTGGAGACTTTTTATATTCTCGCGCTTTTCAAATGATGGTTGCCATTGGCGATATGCGCGTAATGGAGATTTTATCAAACACAACCAACACTATTGCCGAGGGTGAGGTTCAGCAGTTAATCAATGCTGGCGACTCAGAGCTAAGCGAAGATACCTATTTTGCTGTCATTCATAAAAAAACAGCGGTATTGTTTGAGGCCGCCTGTGAGACAACTGCAGTCATAGGTGACGGCGACAAGACATTGCAAGCGCAACTAAAGAGCTATGGTTATCACTTAGGTATGGCATTTCAGTTGATTGACGATGCACTCGATTACACGGGGTCTAGCGAGGCTCTCGGAAAAAACGTAGGTGATGATTTAGCAGAGGGCAAGCCAACACTGCCGCTTATTTATGCCATGGAGAAAGGTACCAGTAGCGAGAGTCAATTGATTGCCGACACCCTCAGGGCAACTTCTGACAATGATCGCAATGCACCGGTCGATCCCGATACGCTAAAGCAAATTATATCCATTATTCAAAAAACAGGCGCAATTACCTATACTTATGGAAAAGCTGAAGACCATGTAAGCCAGGCAAAAGCTGCATTATCATTACTGCCAGAGTCACCTTACAAAAGTGAATTAATAAATCTCGCTGACTTTTCATTAGAGCGTGATCATTGATTTAATTTCAAATTCCCATTAATAAATACAATGAATATTATCTTATGGATACGACACTAGAAGATCTAGCACAACAACTGCAATCAAGGTCTCTATTGCAGTTATTTAAAGATCAACCTAATCGTGCGCGATATTTTACTATTAATGTGGGTGGCGTTCATTTTGATTACTCTAAAAATCATATAACGCCAAAAGTCATACAAGCACTGTGCGATAAAGCCCGCAGTCAGAACATAGGTGGCGCCGTCGATGCGCTGTTTTCTGGCAAATACGTCAACACAACTGAACATCGCGCGGCCTTACATACTTCTTTGCGCGAGCCTAAAAAAGATTCTGAGCACAGTTCACTGGTGCAAGATACTCTCAATAAAATGGATGATTTTGTTGATAAAATACATCGACAAGAATGGCTAGGTTTTGGCGGCAGACCCATTGACACTATCGTCAACGTTGGCATTGGCGGCTCAGACCTTGGGCCTCGCGTGGTTACACAGGCTCTGTTTGATTTTCGCAAACAAAATATCAATTTGGAGTTTATTGCCAATATTGATGGCGCTGATCTCGCTGACTGCCTGTTGGAGTTAAATCCTGAGACCACTTTATTTATTGTTGCCTCAAAGTCTTTTACTACGGCTGAGACCATCAGTAATGCGATCAACGCACGCCAATGGATGCTAGATGCCGGTTGCGATAGAGAATTATTACAGCAACATTTTGTTGCGATAAGCTCCAATATAAAAGCCGCTAAAGAATTTGGCATTGCTAGTGATAATATATTTCCTATGTGGGATTGGGTTGGCGGTCGCTATTCACTATGGTCGGCCATTGGCCTCCCTATCGCACTAGAAATAGGCATGGAGCGCTTCCGAGAGCTATTAGCAGGCGCCCATAGTATGGATCTGCATTTTAGAGATACGCCGCTTGAACAAAACATGCCAATTATTGCAGCGCTTATTAGTCATTGGTATAGCATTTATTGGGGTAGCAGCTCTCATGCCGTATTACCTTATGCACAGCGCCTAAAGGCACTGCCAGCTTACTTGCAGCAACTTGATATGGAAAGTCTGGGCAAGCGTGTTACTCATTCAGGCGAGAGCGTTACCACCCCTACAGGATCAATTCTTTGGGGAACGGAGGGCTCTAACGGGCAACATAGCTTTCATCAGCTATTGCATCAAGGCACACATTTAATTCCCTGTGATTTTATTGCGGTTAAAAAAACCATGAGCGAATACGATGCACAACATTGGTATTTGTTATCGTGCTGCTTAAGCCAATCACAAGCTCTACTGCAAGGAAAAACCTTAACACAGGCCACTGACGAGCTAGTAAAACAGGGGCTCGACACCCAAGAGATTGACCGCCTAGCTCCTCACAAAGTTATCCCCGGAAACAGACCCAATAATGTAATTATCATGGAGGAGCTAACACCGTTTAATTTAGGTGAGCTACTGGCCTTCTATGAACACAAGGTCTATACCACCAGCGTGCTGTTAGATATCAATGCCTTTGATCAATGGGGTGTACAGTTAGGCAAAGAGTTAAACGATGATATTCTGCAAGCACTTGAGACGGGTGAGATTAACGATAATTGGGATGACTCAACTATTCAGCTTATCAATTATCTTCGCGCTGCCAAAAATTAATAGCAATATTAAAATCAACTACATCGTGGCGTTATGCTATGTTAAAAAAGTATTCATTTAAAATAATTTTTCTAATAGTAATGCATGACTATTTTTTGGATGCGTTAATTTTTTGCCTGTCGCTCTACCGGCCTGTAGACCAACCTCCTCACCAGCTGCTTGAATAGCATCAGCATCGGTTGCATTAGTCGGCCAGCTTAAAAGTTGATAAACCTCTACAGGAGCTTCTGCTAGCGTCGCTATCGATAATACTGCACTACCAGTGCGATAACTTTGCATTAAGAATTGCTGCTCATTACATTCGGCAAGGCTAGTACCGGGCTCACCCGAGCATTGAATATTTTTAAAACCCACCGAGATACCAACACCTAAAGCTTTACTGACGGCCTCTTTTTGGGTCCAATAAAGCATCATTTTTTCAACAGTATCTGCAGCGCTTACTAGCGTTAAAACTTGCTGCTCGGTTAAAGCATAAGCGATCGTTTTTTTGCCGATGACTCTATCAGCTCTCTCTACATCGACGCCAATCGGCGCTATCGACGAGACACCCAATACGACCCAATCAGCACTATGCGAAATATTAAAATCAAGCGTCTTGTCGTTGTCACAAAAGGGCTTGCCTTTATCAGAATAAGAAAAACATAACGAGCTCGGATCAACATTTATTATCTGTGAAAGCAAATAGCGCTTAAGTGCGTGAGCAATAATAAAACACGCTCTATCTTTTTTGGATTTAAAACTATCTGCTCGCTGTTTTTCATCATCCGACAACAACAAAAATTTTTCATCGCCATCAAACGCCTTCACCGAGGCCACCGCCACCCAATGACTCGGCCGAGAAAAAAGATCGCCTGCAGTAATTGTCGAAATATCACTAAGCTTCATACTTACTCAGCAACAACGTAATTATGGTTTGTGTGGGCGCGATAAGTATTCATGACTCTGCATCTCTAATAGTCGGCTTTGGGTGCGTTCAAACTCAAAAGTTAAGCGGCGACCAATATACAACTCATGAATGGATTTTTCGGCAGATATAATTAGCTTTACACTTCGATCGTAAAATTCATCGACTAAATTAATAAAGCGTCGCGCCTGATCTTCCTGATGCTCAGCCAATTCTGGGATGTCAGATATCAGCACTTGGTGAAACTCCGTCGCAATAACGATGTAGTCATTCTGTGATCTAGGCCCATCACACAGAGCCATAAAATCAAACCAAACAACGTCTTCACATAAAAAACGTGCCTGGATAGCTCGCCCCTCTATGTTGATCGCGGTATCTTTAATTGTTTTATAAATATCTGGCACCAAACTCTGAAAGCTTGCCGTTAAGCTGGTATCGGCAGACTCATCTAAAGGCCAGTGGTATAGCTCAGCTTGCTCTAATACACGCAGTCGATAATCGGTACCACCATCCACATTGATAACTTCTGTATGCTTATTTAACAAGTCGATTGCCGGTAAAAAACGAACTCGTTGGAGGCCATCGCGGTAGAGATCGTTGGGCACAATATTTGATGTCGCAACAAAAGCCACGCCATTTTTAAATAACGCTTCTAGCAGTGCGGCTAAAATCATTGCATCGGTAATGTCTGAAACAAAGAATTCATCGAAACAAATAATTTTGGCATCATCAGCAAGACGCTTTGCAACAATATCCAAAGGGTTCTTCTGATTATCGAGAGTCGTTAACTCTCGGTGTACTCTGCGCATAAAACGATGGAAGTGGACACGCATTTTTTTTTCGAACGGTAGGCTCTCATAAAAAATATCCATCAAGTAGGTTTTGCCACGACCGACGCCACCCCATAGATATAAACCTAATTCCGGGGTTTTACTCGACGAGAAATCAAACAAACCCGACAGTTTAGTCAATAGTTTTTGTTCGCGCTGATCCGACTTAAGCAGTCGATGATACAAATCATCTAGCTTATCGACAGCTAACTGTTGAGCACTATCCTTGCTGAACCCTGCGTGTGTTAAATCTTGCTGATAACGCTGCTGAGGCGTAATTGCCAACGGTGATATATCTGATTTTGATACTGGAGTTTCGTTCATTCTAGACCTAAGGTGTCCAATTGGCGTTTGTGGCATTAACAAATACCTATCCGCTAATGAATTGATTTTTTAGGTTATCACCCCAAAATAATGATGATAAAACCATCAATAGTAGCAATGCGTAATAATACAATACAAAAATCATTAATAAGAGCCTATTAACCTAGGACTAAGTCAATGAGTATCGGTATAATCAACTTATATTCAATATTCTCACACTGTACAGGAGACTTTTTGTGTTTTCACTTATCACTTTAATCGGCGTGGCCGCAGCAGCACTTATTTTTGGCTGTCTTCTCGGTGTTTTACTCAATCGCACACTGTCCCCTCAAGAGCAAAAGGCGCGCGCACTAGAATCGAAGCTACAGGATAGTGAAAAGCAATTGATACAGTACCAACAAGAAGTCACTCAGCATTTTGCGCAGACGGCGAATCTCGTTAATACACTTACCCAAAGTTATAAGGATGTTCACGAACATCTTGCCGGTGACGCACTTAAATTTGCTAATGTCGATATCAGTCGCCAATTACTCAAGAGCTCTGAGGCAAGTGATTTTCTTAGTGAACCCAACATGGATGAAAATGAAGTGTATGCGCCCAAAGATTGGGCTCCAAAAACTCCCGGCTCAGACGGCACCTTGAGCGAGAGTTTTGGATTAAAAGATACTGAAGAAGATACAGATACTTCTAAAGTAAAGACCTGATTATTGCTAACTGTGAAGATGCTGACTCGATATTTTTTACAACCTGTTCTTTTTGGCTTACTCTTAGGCTTTGGCGCAATTTTATTTATACCTGAGTTACGCTATTCTTTTGGCGAGCAAGTCTCGCATTTTTTTCGGCTAGGCAACACCCAAGTTTTATCCTACGCCAACGCTGTTAGCAAAGCAGCACCGGCGGTGGTTAATATTTCTTCGCGTAAACAGATTGACGCGCCGCGCAATCCCCTCTTCGACGACCCTCTATTTCGCCATTTTTTTAATAGCTCAGATGTTCCTAAGCAACAGCGTATGTCTTCTGCTTTAGGGTCTGGGGTTATTATTAATAAAGAGGGCTATCTGCTCACTAATTTTCATGTCATCGATGACGCCGAAGAAATTATTGTGACGCTCTACGATGGTAGATTACTAAAAGCAAAAATAGTGGGCTCAGACGAGGCGACAGATTTAGCCGTACTAAAAATTAATGCCGATAACATACAAACTATTATTTTAGGCGATCCTCAATCAGCGTTTATTGGCGATATAGTGCTTGCTATCGGCAATCCATTTAATGTTGGGCAAACAGTCACACAAGGTATTATTTCTGCAACCGGTCGCTATGGCTTGGGCCTTAATGTCTACGAAAACTTCATCCAAACTGACGCCGCTATTAATCCCGGTAATTCTGGCGGTGCCCTTATCGACATTAATGGCCGTCTACTAGGCATTAACACTGCGATATTAGACCGCAACAACGATGGCAGCTCGATTGGAATAGGCTTTGCAATTCCTGCCGACATAGCGGTTAATATAATGAATGACATCATCACCTCGGGCGAGGCCATTAGAGGCTGGCTCGGCATCGAGGCGCGCCCGCTAAGTCAAAACATCATTAACAACTTTAGTGCGGGATCTATTAATGGGGTCTTAATTACTATTGCCTATCCTGGCGGGCCGGCGGACATAGCAGGTATTGAACCTGGCGATATACTTACTCACATCAATGACAAACCCGTTGGCAATGGCCGTGATGCTATGAATCTAATCGCAAAGGTGCGGCCTAATGACAAGGTGCAACTTACCGCCATTCGCAACAGTAAAAAGCTCCAACTATTAGCTGTTGCCGCTAAAAGGCCAAGAGATATATAGCTTTTAAAAACATCATTTCGCTTCCACTTAAATCTATCGAGACACTCCTCGCTTTAAAATGATCTGCCTTAGCAAACCTATCGTTATGATTAAGCTCATAACTAATTGTTATCGACGCTTACAAAAAAAATCCTAAGCATAACTTAGGATTTTTTAGATTCTTGAACTCAATAATCAACAATTATTTTTTAATTCTATATTCTGCCGAGCGCGCGTGTGCCTCTAAAGATTCACCTCGCGCCAACACGGATGCAACCTTTCCTAATTTATTAGCGCCCGCCTCCGAGCAATAAATAATGGAGCTACGCTTTTGAAAGTCGTAGACACCTAGAGGCGATGAAAATCTTGCTGTGCCCGAGGTGGGCAACACATGGTTGGGACCCGCACAATAATCGCCGAGCGCCTCCGAGGTATAACGCCCCATAAAAATAGCACCAGCGTGCCGAATATCGTCAACATAGCTCTCTGGATCAGCAACCGATAATTCTAAGTGCTCTGGAGCAATACGGTTAATTAAATTCAGCACATCTTGCTTATCTTTAGCGAGGATTAAGGCGCCACGATTAGCTAATGACTGCTTAATAATTGTTTTGCGCGACATTGTTGGCAATAACTTATCGATGCTTTTACTAACCGCATCAAGAAAATCACTATCGGTACTAACTAATATTGCCTGTGCTTGCTCGTCGTGTTCAGCTTGAGAAAACAGATCCATAGCTACCCAATCGGCTTCTGAATCGCCATCACTAACCACTAATATCTCAGAGGGGCCGGCGATCATATCAATTGCAACCTGCCCAAAGACTGCACGCTTTGCTGTGGCCACATAAATATTACCGGGCCCAACAATTTTGTCGACTTTTTTAATAGTACTTGTGCCGTAAGCTAGGGCAGCCACTGCTTGTGCACCACCCATGGTATATATTTCATCGACACCGGCAATAGCCGCAGCCGCTAACACTAAGTCACTCAACTCGTTATCGGGGGCAGGTACTACCATCACCACATGACCAACACCTGCAACTTTAGCAGGAATTGCATTCATCAAAACAGATGAGGGATAAGAGGCTTTACCACCTGGCACATAGAGACCAACTCGGTCCATTGGTGTAATTTTTTGCCCAAGCACAGTGCCATCGCTCTCGCTAAACTGCCAAGACTCTTGGCGTTGGTGTTCATGATAATCTTGAACACGTTTGGCAGCGACGTTAAGTGCCTCGAGTTGAACTGCTGGAATACTGGCCAGAGCACGCGCTAATTCATCTGATGATATTTTCAGTTCATCGATACTTGTTAAATCTCGCCTATCAAATCGATTGGTGTACTCAATAACGGCAGCATCACCTTTGGATCGCACATCGCTAATGATAGTGGCAACTGTTTGCGCAACGCTAGGATCAGACACCGATTCCCATGAGAGTAAATCATTTAAGTCAGCGCTAAAGTTAGCAGAGACTGAATTTAGACGGCGAATAGGCATAATAAAAAATAACTTAAGTTGAAAGTAATATGCTCAAAATCGAGCTTATAAACTAGTAATGACGTGAAAAATAATATTTCAAGGTCAGTGCGATTTAATAACATCAAGAGCTAAATGAACGGGGCTCACTAGTAGAGAGCTTGCCCCAAATTAGCGTCGGTGAGCTTTTAGCATATCTGTTTATACATTAATTGTTTGTTCGTTAAAGCTCATGACTTTGGAGTTTGTACGTAGCGCTATACTCTAAGAGTTTGCTCATGACAGCTCATAGTTTAAGCGTTTTTACGCAAAAGCTCATAACTTAAGGGTTTTTAAGTTAACTGTTGATGCTTGCAGATTTTACATGTGCAGAAATCGCATCGACTAGCGGCTGCATTAACTCATGCTTCATCTTCATCGACGCTTTGTTAGCAATCAACAGAGAGCTAATGTTGGCGATCTCTATTCTTGCTTCTAAGCCATTGGCTTTTAGCGTATTACCCGTGTCGACAATATCCACTATTTCATCCGCAAGACCTACAATTGGCGCAAGTTCCATGGCTCCATACAACTTGATAAAGTCTGCCTGTCGACCCTGCTGCGCATAAAAGCGTCGAGCAACATTGACATATTTAGTCGCCACTTTAATGCGACCTTGCTTTACAGGCAGGCCTTTTAGAGCGGCTGTCATTAGCTTACAGCGTGCAATACCTAAATCAACTAAAGAATATAATCCATCGCCGCCGTGCTCCATTAAAGTATCTTTGCCAGAGACACCTAAATCTGCCGCGCCAAATTGTACATAGGTAGGAACATCACTGCCTCTAAGTATAAGTAGGCGCACGTTTTTAATACTGGTATCAAAGGCTAATTTACGGCTTTTCGTAATATCTTCGAGTGGCTTAATACCGGCGGCCGCTAATAAAGGTAGTGTTTCTTGTAATATACGCCCTTTTGTTAGCGCAATGGTTAACTGTGACATTGATTCAACTATTATCTCTGTGGTGCGCAAATACGACTACAGGTATAAGCACACATAAATTAAAAACCTCGATCTAAGACGGTATGCGTCTAATGTTCGCGCCCAATTGCTGCATTTTTTCTTCGATACATTCATAGCCGCGGTCAATATGATAAATACGATCGACTATAGTATCGCCATCGGCAACTAAGGCGGCAATCACTAAGCTTGCCGAGGCTCGCAAATCTGTTGCCATAACTGGTGCGGATTTAAGTCGTTCCACACCCGTTATGATCGCTGTATTGCCCTCTAATTTTATGTTGGCACCCATGCGATTTAATTCGTGTATTTGAATTAGGCGGTTCTCAAAAATTGTCTCGATAACTGTGCCAACACCGTCAGCGACTGCATTCATAGCCGTAAACTGAGCTTGCATGTCGGTAGGAAATGCGGGGTAAGGCGCTGTTTTTAAGCTAACGGCTTTAGGACGCTGCCCTTTCATATCTAACTCGATCCAATCTTCACCTGATTGTATATGCGCGCCTGCCTCTTCGAGTTTTAATAACACGGCTTCTAAAATATCTGCTCGCGTATCTTTTAATTTAATGCGCCCGCGCGTGGCAGCAGCTGCCACCAAATAAGTGCCCGTTTCAATACGATCTGGCATCACATCGTATTGGCAACCCTGTAAAGACTCAACACCCTCAATAGTTAAGGTGGCAGTACCGATACCTTTTATTTTTGCACCCATGGCACATAGGCAATGGGCCAGATCAACAATTTCTGGCTCCCGTGCTGCGTTCTCAAGTACTGTTGTACCCTCTGCCAGCACAGCCGCCATCAACAAATTCTCGGTGCCGCCAACAGTGACAATATCCATTAAGAAATGTGCGCCTTTGAGCTTACCGTCACAGCGTGCACGAATATAACCATCATCGACTTCGATAATAGCTCCCATCGCCTCAAGACCACGCAAATGGATATCCACAGGTCGACTACCAATGGCACAACCACCCGGAAAAGACACATTGGCCTCGCCGTAACGAGCAAGCATTGGCCCTAATACTAAAATAGAGGCTCTCATGGTTTTCACTAGATCGTAGGGTGCCGTATATTCTGTAATCGTACTAGCATCAACCTCGACACGCATTTTTTCGTTGAGCGTAACGGACAAGCCCATACATCGCAGCAATGTAAGCATAGTCGTCACATCATTAAGATGCGGCAGGTTACCGATACACATAGGTGTTTCAGTCAACAAGGTCGAAGCTAAAATAGGGAGCGCTGAATTTTTAGATCCAGAGATACGGATCTCACCACTAATGGGGCCGCCGCCGCTGATGATTAATTTATCCATTGAACTTTGTGTCCTTAAAATGGTTGTATTGAGTCAAGATCAACCCTGCCATTGGTCAGGAGTTAGTGTCTTCATATTAACAGCGTGGACTTCACCACTAGAGATTTTCTCATTGAGCACAGCCAATACTTTTTGTTGCTTTTTAACACGAGACAAGCCGCTAAACGCATCGCTAACAATGACTAAATTTAGATGACTACCTTCAGTTTCAGCTTCAATATGCGCACCTGGGAAGTTTTCCAACAAAAGTGCCTTAATTGCCTGTATATCCATGATCAACTCTTTTTGTGTAAAACGAGCAAGTGTAATAAAAATTGCAGACAGTTGCACCTTTTTCCTGAAACACTGGCCCCTAAAACAAAAACTATGCCCAGTACGTGCAAGAATGTTCATGGAGACGATGAAAAGTCAACAAAATCGACTTTAGGGCTTATAAACCTGTGAATAATGTTTTGAAAGGCACACTATAAATAAAGCGTTTCAATAAGAGATCTCTGCGTTTGCAGATAGGTAAAAATTTATTAGCCAGCAGCTAACAATAGCGATTTATCAAATAAATTGACTAAAAATTTGACCCGGCTCCGGCCCGCCGCCAAATGGATCTGCTCGGCTAAGGCGAAGATTTAAGTCATCAGACAAGCGCTGAACGCGATTTTCCGCCTTCTCGACAATGCTATCTTGCAAGCTATTAGGCGATATATTTGCAGACACACTCGAATCATTGGCTTCAACTGTTTGACTGATTGATCCGGTATTAGCTTGACGATTTTTTATTCTAGCTTCGGCGGCATCGCTCTCGGCGAGACGCGTTTGAGATGCAAGGTTACGTAATTCAACCCTTGCCTGAGATTCGATGTGCGCGGCCTGTGCAGCAACGCTCCTATCTTGAGCAGATGGCTCGGTGGGGGCTAATGCAGCACGTCTAACTACTTGTGCCTTTTGAATCGTCGCTGCCGGGTCGCCAGTAACAGCCCCGGCACTGATCGAGACCTCACCGGCGACAGCATAGTTAATGCCATCGGGCCCACGTTCAAAAGTGTATCTTGGCGGACCTGCGTACTGGCCCCCAACAGCCGTATGGGCGCGCTCATGATCACGTACCTGACGATCTCGTAGTACGAGCTCTTGAATTTGTCGACGCTCCAACTCTTTTGTTAATACCTCTTGCTGACGCTGGTCTTGAACTTGCGCGCTAACTTCATTGTCGCCAGCTGCAACTTGTTTATCTGAAGATTTTTGATTGTTGTCAAGTGCAGTGACTTGAGAGCGGTTATTATTGGCTGCAGCAGTTGTAGCTATCTCGCCTATTGGCTGAATAACCGAGCCGCGATTCTCGATTTGAGCTTGACCCACACGCAACTGTAAAGAGCTAGCGGTGCTGAGATTAGCTATGTTTGGGGAGGTAAATTGAAAAGATGATGAAATGTTCATCGTAGCGCCCTAGATCAGGCCCGAATATCAACCAGCATACCTAATGTTTCATCCGCTGACTTTACGACTTGGGCTGAAGCATCAAACAATTGTTGCTGACGAATAATTTCGATCATTGGCTCAACAATATCACTGGTTACGGTTGTTGTTCGTTGGAGCGTACCGGCACTAACTAGCTCGTTTGCAGCTTCTACAGTTGCGCGTGTACTATTTTGCAGACCGTTAAGGCCTTGCTGCAAAGCACTCCCTGTATTTGTGTTCGGATTTATATTTATCATTTGCCTACCTATTGGCCCGTATCAATAATCTCAGTTACCGCCACCCATACTTGTGTGCCCGACTGTTTATCAATAACTTAGCAATACTAAATTTAAAAGGTGCTCCTAAAAAACTTTAAGCACTTATTTCCTTAAGTTACAATACAGCAATAACAAAAAAATATCTGCGGCTTAAATGAAACCTTTAAGATTATTTTTGTAAAAAAAACAGGTTAAACCAACAATTTTTTTATATCTAAAAACTTTGAGGCATGAATAGCACTAGGATTATTCAAGAAAGGTATATGGCCTAAAAATGGACAGGGTAGGCGCTGCACTAAAGTTTCAATATTTTCATCGACAGCCGCCATATTCTTGTCGACTTGGTTGGCCACCCAGCCGCTTACGACTAAACCGTCATTTTTTATCGCGTCAAATGTTAGTAATGCATGATTAATGCACCCAAGCTTTAAACCCACGACTAAAACCACAGGAATTTTTAACAACACCGCTAAATCAGCCAACGTCTCAGTAGCGTTTAGAGGCACACGCCAGCCACCCGCACCCTCTATTAAGGTGAAATCATTATTTTTTTGAAAAATTTGATCACATTGACTCGCTAAATATCTTGCTGATATTTCACAGGCAATATTATTTGCGGCGATATGAGGTGCAATAGCAGGCTCGAGTGCAATAGGGTTTATTTCATCGTATGCAAGCGATGCTGTGATCATCGACTGCAAGGCAAGCGCATCATCATTACGCAAACCATCAGTTGATTTGTTGCAACCCGCGGCCACGGGTTTAATCGCCGCTGTGGTTAAGTTTGATTCGCGCGCTAGCTGCAATAAAGCAATACTTACTAAAGTTTTACCTACATCGGTGTCAGTACCTGTAATAAAAATCTTTTTCATATTAAGAATAGCTTCATCTAATCAATTCTGGATGTGGATATATTCTCGCTATCGTTATTTTTTATGACAAAAAAATAAACTTCATAGCTTGCTGGAAAATAATCATTAATCTTGAAAGCTTCATAGGCCAAGTATAACTCCCTTAAATATTTTTTACCCAACAGACCTTGTGGCTGACCCTTATTCACGTTGTGAGCGCCAATAAGTTTTAACTCTTTAAGTAACTGCCTGACAGAATCGAACTGAAGTTGCGGCATTGAGACACGCTGAGTCACTATCGTTAAACCACTATCGTCGATGGCTTCAACCCATTGCTCCAAAGGAAAAAAATGATTGACGTGTACGTGCCCATCAACCTGCTGCCACGACTGCTTTAACTCCATCAAAGTTTTAGGACCAAGCGTTGTCAAACCGATAATACCGCCTGGCTTAAGTATACGTTTAAGTTCTGCAAAGAGTACTGGTAAATTTTCACTCCACTGCACTGCCATATTGGAAAATATAATATCGACCGCATCATTTTTTATCGATAAGTTTTCAGCATCGGCACATAATAAAAAATTATTGGGCCTATTTTTTCTGCTGAGGTTAATGCTGGCGCTTGTGTGAAGACTAGATCCTTTGTCGTTGCGCGATTTTTTAAAAAACTGGAGCATACCCTCAGCGATATCGACGCCCAAATAATCGATGCCATCGTATAAAGATGTTAGATGTCGATGAAAAAAACCTGTTCCGCAACCAAGATCTAGACAGCAAAAATTTGCATCGACATCTGTACCCGCGGGCAACATCGACACAAGCTCTAAACCCATATCGCGCTGAAAATAAGCAGCCGAATCATAACTATTGGCCGCGCGGCTAAAAGAGCGAGCAATTTTTGCTTTATCCAAGGCAGGCATCACTGGTTAATTAAATTTTGGTGTAATGAAAATGATAAGTTTTCTAAAAAATTTTGCAGCGTTAATAATAGTGCGTTATTTTTTTTCGTCTCTAGATTTTTCGTATCAGCGCCTGCCACATCAAAACCTACCCTTTCAAGGTCGTCAACATATGGCAACACATGGCCTCTACCAGAAATAATAACTACCTCTTGATGTTCGCTGACCAACTGCATTATCTTATTAGCTGCAGTCAGTGGTACTAAGGTATCTTTTTCACCAAAAACAAGTAGTGCGGGACAAACGACGTCTGCAGTTAATATTTTTGTATTATCGATTGCTGACAAATAATTTAAGCCCGTCAGTAAAGTTTCATCACTTATAGAATGTCGTTTTAAATAGGCTAATTGCTTTTTAGAGTCTGCATCATCTTTAACTTGCAGTAACGCAAAACGCAGTAATGTTTTTTTGGGCTCCAAAACAAACGCCTCAAGAAATTCGCCAAACACATCGGGCGCCATTGCATGGGGCCAGTGTTTATTGGCAACAAACTTTAGATTTGTTGCCAGCGTTATCAGCCCTTTTATTTTTAATGGATACAAACCCGCTAGACGCGTTGCCAGCATACCGCCCAATGACCAGCCACATAAAATACAAGCCACAGGCAGATGCTTGACGATAGCCTCGCAGCAAGCGTCAACATTTTTGTAGCTATAGCGTATGTCTAACGTGATGATGTCGGCATATTTATTCAAAAAAGGCATTAACGACTGCCAAATATTGTCATCGCACCCCCAACCGTGAATCAACACAATGGGGATATATATTTCGCTTTGACTCGCTTCAGCATCAGCTGTGCGCGAACCTGCAGAATCACAATGTGAACCGAGGGGTATAAAAGTAGAGTTAATCATGGCTAGTAGCGTTACACCTTGCATCTACCATTGAGGCGGATGATGACCGAGTTCTAGCCGATAGCGGAATAGCCTCATCTAGAGCCGCTAACAACTGCTCAACATCTTGCAAGCTATGCGCGGCAGAAAAAGTAATGCGTAAGCGCGAAGTGCCCTCAGGTACCGTCGGTGGGCGAATCGCCCCCACCAAAATATAGTTTTGCTTTAATTGCGCCGCAACTTTTAACACCAGCGCATCATCTCCTAGTAATACCGGCTGAATAGGCGTCGTTGAGTCAACCATCGACAAGCCTAAGCGCTTAGCACCCGCTCTAAACTGTGCGATACGTTGCTGTAGATTATCTCGCCGCCAAGATTCTTTGCTCAATAGCGCCAAACTCGTTGATGTTGCCGCCGCAATTGCGGGGGGCATAGCGGTTGTATAAATATAAGGCCTAGCAAACTGTATCAGCGTCTCGATCAGTGCATTGGAGCCCGCAACAAAGGCACCAAAAGTACCAAAGGCTTTACCTAGTGCACCCACTAAAATGGGTACTTGGGTTGGCGACAAATTAAAGTGTTCGGCACAACCACCCCCGCGCTTACCCAGCACACCAAAGCCATGAGCATCATCAACCATTAAAATAGCATCGTGGGCTTTGCATACTAAGGCTAGCTCAGGCAGTGGCGCAATATCGCCATCCATACTAAATACGCCATCGACAACCACTAACTTACGACCTGTGCCGCCAGCTAAAAGATTGTCAAGATGGTCACAGTCGTTATGCCGAAAGCGCTTCAGCTGAGCGCGGCTTAATAAGCCCGCGTCGATAAGTGAGGCATGATTGAGACGATCTTCAAATACGCTATCACCGCGGCCTGCGAGAGCGGCAACGACGCCTAAATTAGCCATATAACAAGTAGAGAACAACAAAACGCGCTCGCGACCTGTGTGCGCTGCCAGCTCCAATTCCAGCTTATGATGATAATGACTGTGCCCACAGACTAGATGTGAGGCGGTGCTACCTACGCCCACTTTAGCTGCACAATCTTGTAGCGCTGCGATTAGTTCTGGATGACTTGCAAGACCTAGATAATCGTTACTGCAAAATCCTAGGTAGACTTTACCGTCCGCCATAATTTGAGTTTGCCCTGCGGCGGATTGAGACAGAACGTCGTCGCCCAAAAGTGGCTCGACAGTGAGTCGCTGTCGATAACGATGTGCGTGCTTGCGCTGATCTAAAACCGCCTGTAATTCATCATCCAACACAGTGGGTTAATTCACTGCGTTATAATATTGTTGGTGCTCTTTAACACCGCTCTCAAGCTTGGGTTCCATATATTGGACCGCCTGATGATTAACGGCATCTCCGCGACGGGATTCGACGGCTGCATAAGGCTCGGGTACGATACCTAGGCGCTTAAACAGCTGCATGTCTTTATTGGCATCTGGGTTGGCTGTAGTTAATAATTTTTCACCATAGAAAATCGAATTTGCACCGGCAAAAAATGCCATCGCTTGCATCTGCTCGTTCATATCTTCTCGCCCTGCAGACAAGCGTACATGTGACTGTGGCATCATGATACGTGCAATGGCGATGGAACGAATAAACTCAAAGGGATCGAGATCATCAATATTTTCAAAGGGTGTACCCTTAATCTTTACCAACATATTAATAGGCACAGATTCTGGATGAGCCGGCATATTTGCAAGTTGAATCAGTAAACTGGCGCGGTCGATTTCATCTTCACCCATACCCACAATACCGCCGGAACAGACCTTCATCCCCGAATTGCGCACATTGCCTAAAGTATTAAGCCGGTCTTGATAGCTGCGCGTTGTAATAACTTCGCCATAGAACTCGGGCGAGGTATCTAAATTGTGGTTGTAATAATCAAGACCCGCCTCAGCCAACGCCTCAGATTGATGCTGATCTAGCATGCCCAGTGTCATACAGGTTTCTAAACCGAGCTCTTTGACACCTTTTACCATCTCGACGACATAAGGTAGGTTTTTGTAGTTAGGCGAACGCCAAGCCGCTCCCATACAAAAACGCGTGGCGCCATTAGCTTTAGCCGCTTTCGCCTCCTCGATCACGGCTGCGACCGGCATTAACTTCTCGCGCTCAAGACCAGTGTCGTAATGTGCACTTTGAGGACAATATTTACAATCTTCTGGACAGGCTCCAGTTTTAATCGAACAAAGGGTGCTTACTTGCACATGATTAGGATTAAAGTGCGCACGATGCACACCGGCTGCCTGAAACAACAGGTCGTTAAAGGGCAGCTTAAAAAGAGTGGCAACTTCATCTTTTGTCCAATCGTGGCGCAGTATAACGGGAGGCAGAGAAGGAGTCTTTGGTGCTGTTTGAGCATTATTCATAGGGGAACCTTGAGTATTGGGCTTGCGTACTTTGTTGCAGAGGAATCATCTAGGCTTGCGCAAAAAGCACACATGACCTTATGATAGAGCTAACTGCTTTTAATGGAATGAAAGCAATATTAACAATCCTAGCTTCGCTGTCAACCTATTAAGATCTTCAAGGTTAACAACGACGCTTAGATCAAGGATGACTAATGTATAAACCACCATCAAAAACTCCCGATCTCCTAAATTTCACGCACTCACATAAGACGTCTAGCAGACGCTTTTTCGCCCTAATTAAACGCTCTATAACGGCTGCGATATCACTTGAACATCACTGTCTGCTGTGCGCCGAGCCAAGCCGCTCAAGAGTATGTCGCCACTGCCAAGAATTACTTGTGAAGCCAGGGTATAGCTGTCAACAATGTGCCCTGCCGTTAGAGCACTTTGCATTATTTTGTGGGCAGTGCCTAAAGCAAGCACCCGCTTTCGATAGTGTATTTTCACCTTTTTTGTATCGGGCTCCCATCAGTGCCTTAATTCTTGACTATAAGCAAAAAGGTCATGAGTACACGGGCAAAGGTTTAAGTGATTTGTTTTGCCAATCAGTTTCTCGTCACTATCAACAACAACACTTGTCTCTACCCTCATTAATTACCCCCGTACCACTGCATTGGCGAAGCCAATGGAATAGAGGCTTTAATCAATCTGCCTGCTTTAGTTTCGCACTTAGCCAACACATGGGCATAGCGCATTTTGATCACAGCCGTCGAGTAAAAGGCACCAAACCACAAAAAGCACTTAGCAAAAAAGAACGGATAAAAAGCCTGCGTAATAGCTTTCTGGTCACTAAGCCATTAAACGGCAAATCCATTGTCATTGTGGACGACGTAATGACGACAGGGGCCACCGTCAATTCTCTAGCCACCGAGTTAAAACGGGCAGGTGCAGGTAGCATTAGTGTTTGGGTGCTGGCGAGAACACCCAATTATCGCTTCAGATAAGCCCGACCTAAGAATTTGAGCTTCGCCATTGATATTATGTTGATATGAGACGATAAATGTGGCTCAATAAATGTACAGCAGTCAATATATGCAGCCTTTAGGCTTATAAGTAAAAACGCATTAGTTATATTATATTTGACCGCCTCGACATACGCGGGAACATTTGGATTTTATTGCGATCACAAACTTGTGTTGTGTAAAAAATTACCACATAAAACTTAATAATAAAATATAAGGCAGTAGCTTCCGAATGATAACAATCCTAAAATATGACGATAAATTATTTAATGATGCCGTCGAAATATTTTCTCAGTTAAGTTCACATTATTTAAAAGAAAAAGCCTCTAGCAGAGAAGCTGTTGCTGCCAATTTAAGCAATAATGTCTTCACAAATTCATCGTCCGTGAATATTTTGCTCGCATATTACGATGGCGTCATTTGTGGCTTAGCTTCTTATGCTGTTTTGTATCCCGCTACAAAAGAAACTGCCCAATTATTTCTTAAAGAATTATTCATTTCACCAGAATATTCTCGAAACGGCGTCGGCGCAAAAATGATGAGTAATTTATCAAAAATAGCCCTTGATAATAACTGCTCACGTTTTGATTGGACTAGTCATAAGAATAACACCCAAGCTTTTAAATTTTACGCGAAAATTGGAGCGACACCGATTGAAGAAAAAATATGTTATCGCTTGAGTGGCGATGAACTAAAACGTATGGCTGAAGTCAGTAATGATGTATAGATAGATTAGTCAATAAATTTGCTGATGGAGAAACTATGAGAATATTATTTCTTGTTGAAGATGAAAATAACGAAACCGCTTCCAATCTTATCACTGCATTTAAGTGTAACCAAGATGTCGCCCGTGTTGATGTTATTTCATATTTCTCTCATCAAGCCAATCAGTGCAAGATTACTGCAAAAAAAGGCACTCCTGCACTTTTTTACAAAAACAAGCTATATTCGCCATTAGATTATGATGGAGCTCTTTTGTGGAGTTGGGGAACGGCTGATATTGGCAGAAAATATCTCCGCATTTTTGAAGATAGTGGTGTCACTGTCTTAAATTCGAGCTACACCACAGAAGTAACTGACAGCAAAATTAATTTTACTAAAGAGCTTCAAAAAAATAATATAAAAACACCCAAGACTGCATTTTTTGAGACGACATTATCAATACACAGCATTGGCACTATTGAAGAAAAATTAGGCTTACCACCTTATGTCTTTAAGTCAGATTACGGCACTCAAGGTTCGGGCATTCGCTTTGCATCATCTGCTGCGGATATCGCCATTTTCTCTAAAGAATTACAAGGCAATAAAAGTGATCATCAAGCTTTTTTAGTTCAGCAATTTATTGGTGATTGCGCGGAGCCTATTTTTCACTATCGCGTCTTTGTAATAGGTGATGAAGTCTTACCAAAAGCTATTAAAATAACGGCTCAAACACTATTAACTCCATCAAATATTGCTAAAGGTGGTGACGTTGATTTTATAGAAATTAACACCTCTTTAAAAAATCTCGCGCTAAAAGCTACAAAAACAGCTCATCTAGCTGTTGCCGGTGTTGATATTATGGTGACTGGTAATAAACCACTAGAAGATGCTGTCGTTATTGAAGTCAACGACGGTGCGGGAACAAAAACTTTTGATCGATATGGCTTAAAAGCCTCTGAAAAAGTCGCGGCCTTCTTTATGAATGAAGTTGAAGTTGAAGTTAAATACAGTATAGCTAATCAACAAATTATGGGCTTTTAAAATACCCACTAGATCGATTAACACTATTCTGCAACATAATATAAGCGTCAGTTTGTCGTTGATGCTTATCAAGCTACCTCTATCAACCGTTCACCCAGCGAATATCATGTATTTCACCAAATCTTATAGCTAGATTACTTAACCTCAGAGCGTAAAGATTTTTTGCTATTTCCTACTCTCATTAATATCTTACATAAACTCCACGTGCTTGCCGAAATGACTTTACAAATAAATTTTGCCCAGCTCGGAACGCACTTGGCTGTTTTGTCATTCAACCTAGTCACGGGTCTGGCGAGCTTAACTTAGCCCTATTCGGTTATGGTCACCGTAAAAGCTATTGGCGAATCTAGACAGACTATATTTTAATGCCGTCGCTTAGTGATTAGCCCTTAGGCAATACTCAGCATTATTAAACTTAATGTCATTAAGTTTAATAAGTAACTCAACTGTAATTTTTAAGTAAATATATCTACCGCAACAACTGATCATTTTATTAATCAACACAATGCCACCAATTAGTCATGTTTTGGTATAAGATGATATTTACAGGTCATATATATTGGGCTGGCCAAAAAATTTGCTGATGGTGTCTTTTATGTTGCGGCTCGTTATTCTATTGATTATCTTTTTTATCACTATACCCGCTCATGCGGTTACTTCAAGTGATTTACTTTTAAATGCAGACGCATCGCCAGCGGCCGCTATAACCCCTTCCGCACCAATCGATACAAACACAACACCCACCGATTTAGTTGTCTTAGATGACTATAATCGCGGCACACCCAGAAGTGCCATCCAGCATTTTTTAGACACCATACGAGTTGATAATTACAGTGATGCAATCCATTATCTCGACTTTAACTTGGTAGACCGATCTATTCAGGCCATGCCGCGCGAAGAGGTAGCCAAACTACTCAAGCTTGTACTGGACCGTTCTTTATGGATTGATCTACCTGCCCTAAGTAATGATCAAGCAGGGTTTGTGGATGATGGCTTAAGCGGAAACCGTGATTTGGTGGGCTACATACCACTAAAAGATCAAAGAATTCCTTTTTATGTGCAGCGCATTGCTCGCGAAGATGGCGTACTTATTTGGAAGATTGCGGGAATTAGTATCAACTATATTCCTAAACTGTATACGCAATATGGTGATGGTCCCATTGGTGAAATACTCACTCAATTTATCCCTCACAAGTCCATTCTAGGACTGCAATTATGGCAGTGGATTACCTTTTTTGGGCTAATTATTGTGGCATTATTTTTAGCATGGCTACCGACTAAGCTCATCGTATGGCTAATTAAAAAGCGTAACTTTGAGATAGAGCAACAGCTGGTGGATATTATCTCTGGCCCTATTCGCGTGTTACTAGTGATCCTATTGTTTAGAGGTGGGGGCACCTTATTACTTAGCCCGTCTTTAGGTCTAGTAAAAATAATGTCGGGATATACCTTACTAATTATTGCCGCTATTTGGTCGACACTGGCAACTTTAAATATTCTACGCGATTTCTTTGTTAACAAATTAATTGCTAACGACAGAAAGGCTGCGGCAAAATTATTAAATCCTTTAACGACGGCGGTTAAAATTATTTTTGTCGTCACCGCCGTATTAGTTTGGCTTGATAATCTAGGCTTTGAAGCATCTACAATTTTAGCCGGCTTAGGGATTGGGGGATTAGCGGTTGCCCTAGCCGCACAAAAATCCATCGAGAACGTTATTGGTGGCGTCACTTTATATATTAGCGCACCGATTAAAGTAGGCAATCTTGGTAAGTTTGGAAAATACGTTGGCTTCGTCGAAGACATTGGTATGCGCTATACAAAAATTCGTACCCTCGACAGGACTCTTGTTAACATCTCCAACTCAGTTTTTGTCGACATGAAAATCGAAAACTATTCTGAGCGCAATCGTATTCGCTTTAGCCCTGAACTTGTGCTTTCACATCAATCGAGCCCTCAACAAATTGAAGCTGTGATTACCGATATTAAACAATTATTAGATGATCACGAACTGATATGCGAAATACCCTGTCGAGTTCGCTTTTCTGGTTATCTAGAACACGGCATTGCGTTAAATGTCATGAGTTATGTCGATTCAACAAAATTTCCTGTGTATGCCGATGTCTCTAACGAGCTAAATTTAGCGATACTCTATGTGCTTGGCAAACATGAAGTTAAACTGGCCGATTTGAATTTAGCAAATATTCTTACTGCAGGCGGTGTCAAAGGACCTACATTGTAATATCCCTTTAGTGCCGCTTAGTCTCCAAGATAGTGCAGTGTTATTTGGTATAGTTTCTCGCTCTAGCGAGAGTAATGGGACAGAAGTTTGCTCGAACATCTTAGCCGTGGTGAATGTCACTTTGTATCGTTACACAAATTTACTTATCAGAACATCTGCAATAGGCGATTGAAGCATGATGGCAACATTTATCGAGGAGCAGCGCACATAAAGAGCATGCTTGGTATGCTGGAAGTCAGGCAATAAACTCAAAACAGGCTTAACTTAGCGCCATTATTATTTGACACCAATCATTTATAGCCCTAGTAACTTCTAACCCTAATGCTTATTTGTAGTTGTTAGCTTCAATGCATACAATGACATATCAACTTTTTCTTTAATAATATTGTTTGAACCTTATGAAAAAACAACGTCCAGTACTCGAGCAACAAATTGTCGTTAATCACGATCAAGCAACTAGCGAATTTTTTGTTGACCTTAGCTTATTAGATTTAGATTTATTAGGGCCAGACGATGAAAAAGCTGTGCTTAAATATCGACTTGACAAGGTTAACCGCGTTGATTTTTATAATACCTTTGTACCGAAGTTAGCCAGAGGTAAAGGCATTGCGGAGGCTTTAGTTGACGCGGCGTTGGCTTGGGCTACTAAAAACAACTTCGAGCAGCGGGCGTCTTGCTGGTATGTTCAAAAACACTTGGACTCTTAGTTTTAATGAGTACATCAATCTAACGTTGCTTGCAATAATTTTTGGGTGTACGGATGCTGTGGGTTTTCTAACACATCTTTAGCATCGCCATGCTCGACAACTTCGCCACTTTTAATGACCATGACTTTATGGCTCATCGCTTTAACAACATGAATATCATGGCTAATAAATACATAACTAAGCTTGCGTTGTTGCTGAAGTTTTCGCAGTAGATTAATCACTTGCATTTGCACCGCTCGATCGAGTGCGGATGTGGGCTCATCTAAAAATACTAAGCGAGGATTTAAAATAAAGGCGCGGGCGATAGCGATACGCTGACGTTGGCCGCCAGAAAATTCGTGTGGATATCGGTACTTAGTCTCGGGATCTAGGCCAACTTCAATCATGATAGCGTCGACCATTTTATCAATATCAGCTTCACATAATTGTTTGGCTGTCGGCTTACTGTTAAATGACTCGCTCTGCACGGACTCTTTTTTTATGGA
>JBLIFG010000034.1:0-28169 GCA_047633635.1 Cellvibrionaceae bacterium
CACACACTTTTTTTGAAAATTGATTGCTAGAAACTTTTATTTTAGTCTCTAAGGTGATGCATTACTCATATCAACAACGGATATGAAGATACTGTCGTTATTTGTCGTCTCATATTGCCGATTCATTGTCGCAACAATTTTGGTTAACTTGATATGGATAATATTAACAACAGGTATGTCTAAGCTAGTGAGTTTTTTGACTAGGTCGGAATTGCTATTCGCTAGAGGTAGTATAGGCACAAATGCTAATATGATGGTGGTAAGTAATGGCATGATGTTCCCTATTTAACTTGTTTTGTCGTTGTCCGTTTCAAAGATATCAAACTTCAGTTTTTTGGTGGCAAAATATTACGCTAAAGCGATTTGTTATCACTGTTGTTTGGATCTAATGCGGTTTTTAGACGCCGTAACAAGTGTCACAAAACAAGTGTCGATTAAATATACCTAAAAGTTAACTATTGCTTCGTCATGTATGTTGTTAAATTCAAACTATCACGCAAGGTAAGTCTATATTATGTATCCAGTTTTGCGCCTAATAACGGCATCTCTAAAAGCCAGCAGACAGGAAAAGCGTCACGCGAGTGATGTTTTCGAGAATTC
Organism: Cellvibrionaceae bacterium; assembly: GCA_047633635.1. Lineage (GTDB taxonomy): Bacteria > Pseudomonadota > Gammaproteobacteria > Pseudomonadales > Cellvibrionaceae > CANLBN01. Next base: position 601 of record JBLIFG010000034.1, read on the forward strand.
GTTTATTTGTATGCCTTGGGATATCGATATGTTTCTGGAGATGAATAATGGCCGCGTGCTCACGTTATGTGATATTGGCCGTTTTGTGATGGCGATTCGAGTTGGTTTGATAAAGGTATTACGTGAGAATAAATGGGGGCTAGTTGTTGCGGGTAGTACAGTGCAATACCGCAAGCGGATTCGCATGTTTGATAAGGTCACGCTGCGCACGCAGATAGCCGCTTACGACGATCGCTGGATTTATATCACGCAATCGATGTGGGTGGGTGGTAAACCTGCCTCATCAGTACTACTGCGCACGGGTGTTACCTCAAAAGGCAAAGTCATCGGGAGTGATCAAGTTAGGACAGCTCTGGGTTTACAGGATTGGCAACCCGAGCCATCGCCTTGGGTTCAAGCGTGGATAGACAGTGAATTGCTCAGACCTTGGCCGCCAAACTCATCGGTAAAACCTTGAGTTGCTTTTGCTCTGTTGTAGTTAGCTCTAACAGTCGCCAGATAATCCGCGGACTAGATTTTGGTGTCTGATTTTTAGTTTGTCGCGATTTAATAGTGCGTGATAGGCGATTGTCCGCCGCTCAATTGCACGCAAAGACTGTACTTGGCTGTATTTCATCGACCAATAGCACCTGATAGTTGAATATTTTTACGGCTAATTTTTGATCGCCGCTGGAGTAGTCAGGAAAAGCGATTTTGGTCAGAGCGGTGTTTTTATAGGCTGACTTTAGCTTTTTTAAGGCATTATCACATGCAGCGATGCTCATTTCTGACTTAGGCTTTTTTATAACGCTAGTTAACTCTATGCGATTATTGGTGTGAATAAATTTAAGTTGTGTGTCTTTTACACTGGAGTTTCGATTCTCTCTGTCTGTAAATAATTCAAGCCTGACTAAGGCAACATCGATTGCGTCAAAAGGCGTTGTTTTTAATGTTTGCATAAAATCATCAGTAGCGTCCGCATAAGCTAGATTTAAATTCAAATGCACTATAATCGCAATGAATATACTAAAGATCGTTCTCATCATATTTCCAGTACTCACAATGGGTAGCCACGAGTAGGCTTAGGTATAAAAAGACGTGTATTTATTAAAAACAAGTTGCCTAGTATAGTTATAGTCAATATAAGCAATAATTCAATAGTTAGAGAGTTTTTTGACTCTGTTGATGGCTTGTCTTGCGGACTAGTCGCGTAAAAGACAGTGAATAATAGCGTTAGGTGAATGTGTGAAAAATTTAGAAGAAATATTAGCACCGATTAATAAAGAGATGATGGCCAACAATGGCGCTGTCGCTAAAAAGCCGCCGCCCGTTGACCGATGGGTATTGCAATCGCAAGCTCACTGCGGGGAGATCAATATTTATATTGATGCTCGAGGTAAGTGGTTCCACGAGGGTGATCCAATTAATAGGCAGCCTTTGGTTAAGTTGTTTGCGAGTATTTTGTGGCACGATAACAGCACGGGAATTAGTAAGTATTTTTTAATCACCCCCGCCGAAAAACTACAGATTAAGGTAGACGATACACCATTTATTGCAGTGCTCAGTGATGTGCTGGACTCGCAATGGCAGGTCATCACCAACCTCGATGAAAAAGTCGTTATTGGCGAGCAGCATCCCGTTGAATTACGCATGTATAAAGGTCAATGGCTGCCCTATGTCCGCATTCGTTACGATCTTTGGGCGCGAGTGAGTCGAGCAGTGTATGAGCAATGGATAAACGCTGCGCTTGATGGGCAAGGTGGTGACGATGAAACCGTACCAGCGACACTAACGCTTGCGAGTAGAGATTACTTATTTGATGTGGCGACAGCATAAATCAGCCAATGGCTTATGCTTGCCAAGAGACTTTCTGCTAGTAGAGTGTGTTGTGCAATAGTAGGCTGTCGAGTCAGGTTTTCTGATGATTTGAGCGCAGTAGTGATGTTATTAATCAATGTTAGCTTCTAACTAGGCGATAAAATCCTAAAACAGTAAAAGGCAGGTTTGTAAAGTAGATTGATGCTCTTGGAGAGCCCAAAAAACAGGCAAACTATTTACCGAGAGCTGTGAGACATAATCCGTTGCTTCTGTCGATTCCAGTCGCGGTCTTTTTCGGTATCGCGTTTATCGTGCTGTTTTTTACCCGACGCAATAGCAATAGTACACTTGACCAAATGACGTTTCCAAAACATCGATAAAGCAACAATGGTTTTACCCTTTTGCTCAGTTGCAATATATAGCTTATTGAGCTCTTTACGGTTCAGTAATAATTTGCGCGTCCGATTAGGTTCGACGACGTAGTGGGTCGATACCGTATTGAGTGGTTGTATTTGTGCACCAATCAGCAGTGCCTCGCCATTTTGTATGATGACATAGGTCTCGGTAAGTTGACCTTTACCCATTCTTAAACTTTTGACTTCCCAGCCGAGCAGAGACACTCCCGCCTCAAACTTATCTTCTATATGAAAATCAAAGCGCGCGCGTTTGTTCTGTGCGATGGTGTTGTCGACTATTTTAGGTTTTTTTGCCATACGCAGGATTATAGAGACAATGACGCATAAAGACTATCGATTCTAGCGACTGTTTGCTACATGCCAGGGCGGCTTAGTATTTAACGGTTGTTATAACTCTGAAGTGTCACTTTAGTGTATAATAATTAGCTGTATTTTGACGTGAGTTATGGTGAACCCTCTAACAACTCAAAAATGCTGTTTACGTGTTAGATTAAGAGTTAGACGAATTATCTTTTGGTGGCTGCAGGCACTTAGGTAGTAGGCCGAGCGGCAGCTACTGGATGTCTCGACAACAGCTCGCTAGCGTCATCGCTGCTCATCTCGAAGCAGGCTATTTTTTTCATCGAAAACTTAAATGTAAATCAATAACAAAACTGTTTTGTTAACTATTTTGGTATTGACTATTTTTTCGATATTTTACTAAGGTACTTTTAATGGCAACTGTTGCACGCTCAGCTATCGTGGCTTATTCATCACAGCAGATGTTTGACTTGATTAACGACATCGATTCGTACCCGCTTTTTTTAGCGGGCTGTATTGAGTCAGAAATATTATCTCGAGATGACAAGTTTGTTGAGGCGCGCCTAACCCTCGGCAAAAGAGGTATCCGGCAAAGCTTTGTCACTCGCAATGAATTATTACCGCCAGAGCGCATGATTATGCGCCTACGCGATGGACCCTTTAAATCTTTTGAAGGTGTCTGGCAATTTCAGGCACTTGATAATAATGCTTGCAAGGTGAGCTTAGATCTTGAGTTCTCATTTAAAAGTCGTATGCTCGCTTTAACCGCTGGTAAGTTTCTTGAAGAGATTGCAAACCGGCAGGTCGACTCGCTATGCCGTCGAGCCGATGAAATCTATGGCTAAACGTCGGTGCTTTGTGTGACCGTCATCCCGTCAGATGAGTGTTTGCGGGAGTGCCCTTAGCCAATAGAGAAAGCACTAACGAAGGTGGTTAAAAAATTAGAAAATAGCGTTAGCACCTATTTTTCATTAATCAACAAGGTAGCAGTACTGTGGCAGATGATGCGGAAATGATCGAGGTTGAAGTTGCTTATGCACTGCCCGATAGGCAAAAAATTTATGTCTTAATGGTGGAGCAAGGTACCACTGCCCTAGAGGCGGCTAAGCGCTCTAGTGTTATCGACGACTTTGATGGCATCAATTTAGACACTTCGAAAATGGGGGTTTTTGGTCAGTCAATCAGAATGCCCGATAAATACGAGTTGCAAAACGGAGATAGGGTAGAGATTTACCGCCCACTTATTGTCGATCCTAAAGAGGTTAGGCGTCAGCGTGCGGCTAAGGCGGCTGCAAAGGTTGTCGATTAGCGTTACTGGCAACGCTAACCTAAACTAGGCGTGATAAATTAAGGTTTGAGCTGATCTTTTATTGAAGCGACGCGACCATTTTGAAAAAACACCGTAATGTGATGACGAACCTCGGTATCGTTACCTTGGCGCAAGCTATAAAAGTAATCCCAGCGATTTTTGGTAAAAGTGTCCGTCAGCAAAGGCGTGCCTAACAAGCGGCGAACTTGGCGCGGCTCCATGCCTATTTCAACTTCAGCTAGCCTCTCGTCATCAATTAAATTACCTTGGTCTACATCGGCTCGGTAGACGCCAGGAAAACCTATAGAAGTGCAGGCGGATAATGTCATCACTAAAATAGTGAGGCATAGGTGTTTGACAATAGGGCGGTTGGTCATACCAGAACCTTTAAGTATCTTATAAAAATAAGTATGGAGTTAAATAGACTGAGTTGCGGCGTCCATAAGAGATTGATAATTAAATCGAGATCATACCGACCTTAACTGAACATGAGAAGCTAAATGGCCGTTTAAATTGACCAACACCAGGTGACAGCTTTCACGGCTGTGTTATTTAAGATGATTAAAAAGCCGCGCTTAAGACAGTATAGCTTAAACACTGTTATCATAACTCTAGTTGTATCTGGATCCTTACCCCGTCACACTAGTGCCGCGAAATTTGTAAAAAATAACATAGCATAAGCCCTGTTGTGGGGTAAGCTAGAAGCAAACTAGACGATGATTTCTGTAAAGATCTCAACCTATAAATAGTAAGTATTGGAGAGCCCGATGCCCGTCGATAATAATGAGTTGCGTAAGGTTGGCCTTAAAGTAACGCTGCCGCGAATTAAGATTCTAGAAATTCTAGAGTCGGCAGAACACCGCCATCTCAGCGCCGAAGATGTTTATAAAATATTGCTCGAGGCAGGCGACGATGTTGGTTTAGCCACGGTCTACCGAGTATTGACGCAATTTGAGGCGGCGGGGTTAGTTGAGCGCCATAACTTTGATGGTGGCCACTCAGTGTTTGAGCTAGACCGCGGAGAACATCACGATCATATGGTGTGCGTTGAGACAGGTAAGGTTGTCGAGTTTCATAATGAACAAATCGAACAATTACAAAAAGATATTGCCGATGCCAATGGCTATGAAATTACGGGCCATAGTCTCGTACTTTATGTGAAGCCAAAATCTAAAGCTTAATTTGTTGTGGTTTTGTAGCTAACAATTTAAGTCATTATGTTAAATGGCATCTTAGCTAGCGTTAAATGACGCTGCTAAGATTGACACATCATCAATTTAGCGTGAGCAATTGATTCGTCCGAAAGAATATTACCGCTAATCATGCGAGCGATTTCTTCTATCTTATGATGATTATCTAACTCTACAATATGTGTTGCCGCACTATTATTTTGGGTGTCTTTACTGACTTGCCAATGATAATTAGCCTTACTTGCAACCTGCGCCAAATGGGTAATACAAAGCACTTGGCTTTTATTGCCTAGTTGGTTTAAGAGCTCGCCGACAACATTAGCCGTATCTCCACCGATACCTACATCTACCTCATCAAATACTAATGTGGCAACCTGCGAAGTTTGTGCTGTGGCTACTTGTATGGCCAAGCTGATGCGAGATAGCTCGCCACCAGAGACTACTTTGTTTAGCGGTTTATGGGGTTGTCCTGGGTTGGTACTAATCAAAAACTCAATGTCATCGATACCATTGCTACTTGGTTTTTCGAGCTGTTGCGTGACCGCCACTAAAAAGTTAGCGCCGCTCATCGCAAGTGTTTGTAATTGGCTGTTAATGCTATTGGTTAATTTTTTGGCAGATAGCTGGCGCTTGTGCGATAGAGCCTTGGCCGATGTCATAAATTGTTCGTAGGCTTCACTTGTGTGTTTTTCAAGTTCGGCCAAGGCGTCGTCACCACCCGCTAAACTGCTGAGCTCATCACTCAATTCGGTGTGTTTAGAGGCAAGCTCATCAGGCGCAACATTATGTTTACGCGATACGTCGTAAATAGAGGTGAGTCTAGATTCAACAAATTGTAAGCGCTCGGGATCAATTTCTAGCCCTTGCGTTTCATGCTGAAGACTATTGTGAGCTTCATCAACATTAATTAAGGCATTGTTGAGGAGGTCATTAATATTGGTAAATGCATCACTTTGTGGGCGAATACTTTGCAAGATTCCCATTGCTTGGCCCAGTAGCTCGCGGATACTGCTGCTCGCGTCAAGGCCATCGCCATCGCAAAGTGAGCTGAGTTGTTGGCTTTTGTGAATAATCGACTCTGCGTTAGCGAGAGTTTGTTGTTCGTGTTCTAGAAGTTTTAGCTCGTCGCTACCAATATCGAGCTTGTCTAACTCCTCAACCTGATAGTGTAATAGTTGAAAGCGCGCATTCATCTCATCGGCATTGTCGCGCACTTTAATATACTGACTATTTAAATTTTGCCAGTGTCGATATTCTTTGCCGACGGCGCTGCCTAGGAGTTGTTGCTGACAGTATTCATCGAGTAATTTTTGATGGCTGCTTTTTGAGAGCAGTGATTGATGAGCATGTTGGCTATGGATATCAATCAAGAGTTCGCTGAGCGCACGTATCTGTTGCAGAGGTACAGGTTGCGAGTTGATAAATGCACGCGAGCGCCCCTCTTTAGTAATAACGCGCCTTAGTAGGCAGTCATCGGCATGAGACAGATCGTGTTCTATCAGCCACTGTCGAGCATCTGCTAAGTCATCCATTGAAAAGGTGGCTGTAATATCGGCTTTATCGCAATCAAGCCTAACCTTATCGCCATCGGCTTTTTCGCCAAGCGCGAGTCCGAGTGCTCCTAATAGCACTGATTTTCCAGTTCCCGTCTCACCGGTAATAGCCGTCATGCCCTTTTGCAGTTGCAAGTCTAGATGTTCGATCAGCATATAATTATTGATGGTGAGATGGGTTAACATGTTGAGTGCTCCAATTGTTCATATTAGCATGTGTTTTTATACAGTATTATTTTATGCTTGCCAAGCATTTCGTATAACTTGTGTGTTTATGCTTGAAACTTAGCAAATTGACCTAATATACAGGCCAAATGAATTATCTTAAGTTTTACCAATAATCGCTAAATAGGAGCCTGGTTGTGTCGAATGAATCAAAAGATTCCCCCATCAATGAAGACGTTGAAAATAGCGTTGCTGAACAGGTAGAAGAGGCCATAGCTGGCGAGCTAATCGATGATGTCGAAGCTGGAGAAAATGCAGTCACCGGCGCTGTCTATGAGCAGATTGAAGCACTTAAAGCCGATGTTTTGCGCGCACATGCCGAGACCCAAAATGCGCGCCGTCGCGCAGAGCAAGATGTCGAAAAAGCGCGTAAGTTCGCCCTAGAAAAATTTGTCGGTGAGTTGTTACCCGTCGCCGATAATTTAGAGCGCGCTATTGCCGCTGGCGATAGTGAAGACGAGGGGCAGAAATCTGTATTGGAAGGCGTTGCGTTAACTCATAAGTCACTCCTCGATACTCTTAAAAAGTTTAAGGTAGAGGTTATAGATCCCCACGGTGAGCCTTTTGACCCGCAATTGCATCAGGCGATGTCGATGGTGCCAAATCCAGATTCTGAGCCCAATACCGTGCTCACGGTATTTCAAAAAGGTTATACCTTGAATGGCCGACTCGTGCGTCCAGCAATGGTTGTTGTGTCGAGTGTTGCACCTGGAGGATCTTAGTTTTAGCGGTAAATTAAAACGCTGAAACAAAAGGCATAAAAAAATTAAGGATATTATTAAAGTTAGGGTTGAAACTAGCCCGATTAGACCAATATCTATGATAATGAAAAGGTTATTGGTTGACGGTATTACCAGAACACGAAAAAACAAATTAATCCTGAACGAAAAACGCAGACATATCTAAAGAAAATATTTGTTCAGGATAAGTTTTTTATTAATAGCAGCGTTACTAAACGCTTGAATAAGCAAACTGGAGAACTCCAATGGGTAAGATTATTGGCATAGATTTGGGTACAACCAACTCTTGTGTAGCAATATTAGAGGGCGGCAAGCCAAAAGTTATTGAAAACGCCGAGGGTGATCGTACCACCCCGTCGATTGTGGCTTTTACAGATGACGATCAAATTTTAGTGGGACAAAGCGCCAAGCGTCAGTCTGTTACTAACCCTACGAATACATTAAACGCGATCAAGCGTTTAATTGGTCGTAAGTTTAAAGATGATGTCGTACAAAAAGACATTTCTATGGTGCCTTACAAAATAGTAGCGGCAGATAACGGCGATGCATGGGTTGAAGTCAAGGGTGATAAAAAAGCACCACCACAGATATCTGCAGAAATTCTGAAGAAAATGAAAAAAACCGCCGAAGATTATCTGGGCGAGCCCGTAACCGAAGCCGTTATTACTGTACCTGCTTATTTCAATGATTCTCAGCGTCAAGCAACAAAAGATGCCGGTAAAATTGCAGGTCTAGAAGTTAAGCGCATCATTAACGAGCCAACAGCGGCAGCACTTGCTTATGGTATGGATAAAGGTAAGGGCGACCACACTATTGCAGTTTACGATTTGGGTGGTGGTACTTTTGACATCTCTATTATTGAGATTGCAGATGTTGATGGCGAGCACCAGTTCGAAGTATTGGCGACTAACGGTGATACATTTTTGGGTGGTGAAGATTTCGATATGCGTTTGATCGAATACTTGGCAGCCGAATTCAAAAAAGATAGTGGTATCGATCTACACAACGATCCGCTGGCACTACAGCGTTTAAAAGAAGCTGCCGAAAAGGCAAAAATTGAATTGTCTTCAAGCACGCAAACCGAAGTTAATCTTCCGTACATCACCGCCGATGCATCGGGGCCTAAGCATTTGGTTGTTAAAATGACTCGTTCAAAGTTAGAGTCTTTAGTTGAAGAGTTGGTTAATCGCTCGCTTGTGCCTTTAAAAATTGCGCTTAAAGATGCCGACCTTACGGTTAGTGAAATTGATGATGTGATTTTGGTCGGTGGTCAAACACGTATGCCAATGGTGCAGGCAAAAGTTGCCGAATTCTTTGGTAAAGAGCCACGTAAAGATGTTAACCCAGATGAAGCAGTTGCAATGGGTGCGGCTATTCAAGGCGCAGTACTTTCAGGCGATGTTAAAGATGTGCTACTACTAGACGTTACACCGCTATCTTTAGGTATAGAGACCATGGGTGGTGTTGCCACGCCATTGATTGAGAAAAACACCACGATTCCTACTAAGAAATCACAAGTTTTCTCAACGGCCGAAGATAATCAATCGGCTGTAACCATTCACGTCGTTCAAGGTGAGCGCAAGCAAGCATCTGGCAATAAATCACTGGGTCGCTTTGATCTGGCCGATATTCCCGCTGCTCCACGCGGCGTGCCACAGGTTGAAGTTACCTTTGATATTGATGCTAACGGTATCTTAAATGTTAGTGCCAAAGATAAAGGCACTGGCAAAGAGCAATCTATTATCATTAAAGCCTCTTCTGGCCTAAGCGATGATGAGATCGAGACAATGGTTGCAGATGCCGAGGCAAACGCCGAAGCAGACAAGCAATTTGAAAGCTTGGCAGCTGCACGTAATATGCTCGATGGCTTAATTGGCGCAACTAAGAAAACCTTAGCAGAAGCCGGTGACAAAGCTGACGAAGATGAGCGGGCGAGTATTGAAGCCGCAATTGCCGAAGCAGAAACAGCGGTAAAAGGTGATGACAAGGAAGCAATGGACGCAGCAACGGCTAAGTTGACTGAAGTATCTAGCTCACTGGCACAAAAACTTTATGCCGAGCAAAATGCGGACGCTTCAAAAGGCGATGCAGCACCAGAAGATGCACCGGCCGATGACGGCGTTGTTGAAGCTGAGTTTGAAGAAGTTAAAGATGATAAGTAATTAAAATTCAAGGCGAGTCTTACTCGCCTTGAATTTTAAATTAATGAGTTACAGCTTATAAAATTTAGCTTAGTATTTGAGTTAGATAAATAAATAAAGTTAGCTTCAAAATAACGCGGGTTTATACCCCGCGTTTTTGTATGAGAATAGAGTGATTTTTAATGGCAAAGCGTGACTACTACGAAATATTAGGTGTTGAAAGAGATATTTCTGGAAAAGATCTAAAAAAGGCTTATCGGCGCGAAGCGATGAAATTTCATCCCGATCGTAATCCTGATGACAAAGATGCAGAAGAAAAATTTAAAGAGGCGAGTGAAGCCTACGAAATTTTATCAGATGCTCAAAAACGTTCAGCCTATGACCAGCACGGTCACGACGGTGTCAATCCGCAGATGGGAGGCGCTGGAGGCTTTGGTAATTTCAGTGATATTTTTGGCGATGTCTTTGGTGATATTTTTGGTGGTGCGGGCGGCGGTCGTGGTCAACAACGTGGCTCCGATCTGCAATACACTCTTCAGGTCACCCTTGAACAAGCGGTAAAGGGCACAACGGCACAAATTAAAGTGCCTACCTTGGTCGGCTGTAAAACTTGCAGCGGCAGTGGCGCTAAAGCCGGCTCTAAGCCTATTGGCTGTAGCACTTGCGGTGGTGTTGGTCAGGTGCGCATGCAACAGGGATTTTTCTCAGTGCAGCAAGCGTGTCCGACGTGTCATGGACAAGGTACAACGATTAAAGATCCGTGCGGAAGTTGTCGCGGCCAGGGCCGCATTGAAGAGACTAAAACGCTTTCTGTAAAAGTGCCCTCCGGTGTCGATTCCGGTGACCGTATTCGTTTAACTGGTGAGGGTGAAGCCGCTCCACAAGGTGGCGCTACGGGAGATTTATATGTACAAATTGCCGTCAAAAGCCATGATATTTTCGAGCGCGATGGAGCCAACCTCTATTGTGAGGTGCCCATTAGTTTTGTCGATGCCGTCTTGGGTGGTGAAATAGAAGTGCCTACACTTGATGGTAGGGTGAAATTAAAAGTCCCTGTCGAGACTCAAACAGGTAAAATGTTTCGCCTGCGTGGCAAGGGTGTAACTCCTGTTCGCGGCAATGCGAAAGGCGATTTGATGTGTAAAATTGTTGTAGAGACACCGATTAACTTATCGGGTAGGCAAAAAGATATTTTACGAGACTTTCAGTCCTCGTTAGAGGGTAAAAAACATTCGCCAAGACAAAACACTTGGTTTGAAGGCATGAAAGATTTTTTTAATTAATCCCGGTGGTGTTGTAGGCCAAGCTGTTTAGTGAAAAATTTATCGAGTAAAAAGCCTTTGTTATAAATGTTAGTGCAATGTTAAATAAAAATAAGAGTTTATTATGACCACCAAAATTGCAATTACTGGCGCTGCTGGTCGCATGGGACGCATGTTGATTGAAGCGATAGCTGCATCTTCGACTGCGCATTTAACTGCAGCCATCGAGGTACCCACATCATCTCTAATTGGAGTAGACTCCGGCGAATTAGCAGGTTTGGGCAAAAACGGTGTGGTTGTTATTGGTGATATCATTGAGGTCAGTGATCAGTTTGATATTTTAATCGACTTCACCGCCCCCGAGGCGACTCTTGCTAATGCCCGGTTCTGTGCGGCTCACGGCAAAGGACTTGTCATTGGTACAACGGGTTTTTCTCGCGTCCAGCTCGTTGAATTAGAGACATTGCAGGCGCAGTTGCCAATGATTAAGGCCGCTAATTACAGTACGGGTGTTAATTTGTCGCTTAAATTGCTGGAGCTGGCTGCCAGTGTTATGGGTAGCGATGCTGATATTGAAATTGTTGAAGCGCATCATCGTCATAAAGTTGATGCCCCGTCAGGTACAGCTCTAGCGATGGGTGAGGTGATTGCCGAGACCTTGAATCGCGATTTATCTAAAGTGGCTGTGTATGGACGCGAAGGTCAAACTGGCGCGCGCGCGCGCGAAACTATCGGTTTTTCGACAGTTCGTGGCGGCGATGTTGTTGGCGATCACACGGTTATGTTTATGGCCGATGGCGAGCGCCTAGAAATCACCCATAAAGCTTCAAGTCGTATGGCTTTTGCGCGCGGTGCAGTGCGTGCGGCGGCGTGGTTGATCGGTAAAGATAAAGGCCTATATTCTATGCGAGACGTGTTGGGGTTATAGTCCAGCCGAAGACAAATTATAGTTAGGTTTGTCGGCTCAACATACGCTAGCGGTAAGCCCCTGAGCACAAATTCTGTTCTAAAGCCGGTTTAGCAGTGTTGGGACGCTCGCAACTAGCTTTTACTAGCTCGTCAATAACTTCAAAACCAAGCTCTAATGCAATTTTTTCCTGATCAAACTTCCCCCAGCTTATTCCTAACTCCCGTAAGCCGCTAATATTACTTAAGGATAATTTTATTAATAGCTATTGCGGCGATTTGGGTAGGGAGTCTGTCCGATAAGGGTTGATGTCTGCAGGCGTGCTGTCTGCTCGCATACCTGTTATTGGATAGCGGCGACTTTTGATGAGCAGTCCCTGAGTTCGTCTTCAGTCAACGAAAATACGAATTCAAGGTGGTGTGCCTCCGCGACGGGCGCTATTATTCGGCAGTCCTCCGGGTTATTTATAATAGCTCCCCACGTATTGTAGACAAATAAGGCCTTTCTAACGTAAAATGCCCCCCCAGCCAGAGAGGGATCTTAAACAAAAAATTTCCTCCCAAAGCGAGGTGAGTAGGGTAGTTTTTGACCTATTATTCATCTCGTTTTTTTATAACTGTTATTTGCTCAATGATAAATTCTCAATAATGAGCAGATACGCGAATAATAGATTACAACATCATTTTACTGTTAGGTCGGTTTTGTTGGTGAGCTTGGGTCACACTTGAGCGAGCAATAAAGAAATTTCGGCTGCTTGCAGCTAGCGTAAAACCTGAGCTTGCATATTTAGCCAATCATTTTACATTTGAATAAAAGAGGCCTCGCATTGACTTCAGAAAAACAGACCACCGCCTTACTTAAAGGCAATAATAGAAAGCCCGCATTATTGGTCTTGGCTGATGGCAGCGTCTTTAGGGGCAGCGCTATCGGAGCTGACGGCATTATTGTTGGCGAGGTCGTTTTTAATACGGCAATGGCAGGTTATCAAGAAATTTTAACCGATCCATCCTACGCAAAACAAATCGTCACACTAACCTATCCACATATTGGTAACACCGGTGTTAATACCGAGGATGAAGAGTGCTCATCAATCTGGGCGGCGGGCTTAGTTATCCGTGATCTAGCCGCATTGGCGAGTAATTTTCGAAGCGAACAAACCCTCGATGCATACCTAAAAGAGCACGGTATATTGGGTATTGCCGATATAGATACGCGTAAGTTAACGCGAATTTTGCGTGAAAAAGGTGCTCAGAACGGCTGTATTATGGCTGGTGATAATATTAGCGAAGACGAAGCATTAGCCGCCGCACAAAATTTTGCGGGTCTTAAAGGCTTAGATTTAGCCAAAGAGGTCACCGTTAACGAACCTTACCAGTGGCAGCAGGGGAGCTGGTCTTTAGGCCAAGGCTTTAAAAAACCTGACGTCAGTAAATTTAAAGTGGTTGCCTATGATTACGGTGTTAAGCGCAACATTTTACGTATGCTTGCCGATCGCGGCTGCGATATCACCGTGGTACCAGCGCAAATGCCAGCTGAAGAAGTCTTAGCGATGCGGCCTGACGGTGTGTTTCTATCTAACGGTCCGGGCGATCCAGAGCCCTGTGCATACGCAGTCGCAGCGATAAAGTCATTACTTAGTACCAACATACCTATTTTTGGTATTTGTCTTGGTCACCAGTTGTTGGCCTTAGCAGCGGGTGCTAGTTCTGTAAAAATGAAGTTTGGTCATCACGGTGCTAACCATCCGGTGCAAGACCTCAAAACTGGCAAAGTATTCATTACTAGTCAAAATCATGGATTTGCTATTGATGAAGCCAGCTTGCCAGAGACTATTTCAATTACGCATAAGTCTTTATTTGATGGCTCACTTCAAGGTATAGAATTTAATGATAGGGCCGCATTTAGTTTTCAGGGCCACCCCGAAGCAAGCCCGGGCCCGCACGATGCCGCGCCCTTATTTGACCATTTTATTGAGTTGATGGAGCGCACTTAGCACCTAGTTTAGAATTGCTCATAAAGACACTTATTTCATACATTTGATTTCACTCTAAGAATTATTCAGACTTGACGATATGCCTAAAAGAACAGATTTAAAAAGTATTTTAATCATCGGTGCCGGACCTATTGTTATTGGTCAGGCATGTGAATTTGATTACTCCGGTGCTCAAGCATGTAAAGCGCTTCGCGAAGAAGGCTATCGAGTTATTCTAGTTAACTCGAATCCAGCAACCATCATGACAGACCCCGCTATGGCCGATGCGACCTATATCGAGCCTATTCATTGGGAGACCGTTGCTAAGATTGTTGAGCAAGAGCGCCCCGATGCCATTTTGCCAACAATGGGTGGTCAAACCGCACTTAACTGTGCGCTTGCCTTGCACGAGAACGGCATTTTAGAAAAATATAATGTCGAGTTGATCGGTGCTAATTACGAAGCTATTCATATGGCCGAAGATCGTAATTTGTTTGATAAAGCGATGAAGCGCATTGGTCTTGAGTGCGCTCGTGCCGATATCGTGCATACGATGAGCGAGGCCGTCGAAGTGCCTAAGAAATTTGGCTTTCCCGTTATTATCCGCCCTTCATTTACCATGGGTGGTTCTGGCGGCGGCATTGCTTATAACTGGGAAGAATTTGAAGAAATTTGTCTACGTGGCTTTGATCTGTCCCCCACTAAAGAGTTGTTGATTGACGAGTCTTTGTTAGGTTGGAAAGAATATGAAATGGAAGTTGTTCGCGATAAAAATGACAACTGTATCATTGTCTGTACTATCGAAAATTTGGATCCGATGGGCGTCCATACTGGCGACTCCATTACCGTGGCGCCAGCGCAAACCTTAACGGATAAAGAATTACAAATTATGCGTAATGCTTCACTGGCAGTGCTGCGTGAGATTGGTGTTGAAACTGGCGGTTCCAATGTTCAGTTCTCGGTAAACCCTAAAGATGGACGCCTAGTCGTCATTGAGATGAATCCGCGGGTATCGCGTTCGTCGGCACTTGCCTCCAAGGCAACGGGCTTCCCTATTGCGAGAGTTGCCGCTAAATTAGCCATAGGCTATACACTAGATGAGCTTCAAAACGATATTACCGGTGGTGCAACTCCGGTCTCTTTTGAGCCCAGTATCGATTATGTTGTCACCAAAATTCCGCGCTTTACATTTGAAAAATTTGGCGATGCCGATGCGCGCTTAACGACACAAATGAAGTCTGTAGGTGAGGTGATGGCGATAGGCCGCACCTTTCAAGAGTCATTACAAAAAGCCATGCGTGGTCTAGAGGTCGGGTCTTCTGGTTTTGAGTCAATTGTAGATTTTGAATCCGATGCTGCCACCAGTAAAATACGTCGTGAGCTATCGACTCCTGGTGCCGAGCGCCTTTGGTATTTAGGCGATGCGTTTCGTTCAGGGCTATCGGTCGATCAAGTTTATGAGCTATCGGCTATCGACCCATGGTTCTTGGTACAAATTAAAGAAATTATCGATCTTGAAACAGAGCTTGAAACCTATAAATTAGCCGATGTCAGTTTCGACAACCTGTTATTATTGAAGAAGAAAGGCTTCTCTGATAAACGCTTGTCGGTCTTGTTAGATGTGTCTGAAAAAGCGGTTCGCGATTATCGCCATGATATAAATATACGGCCTGTGTACAAGCGTGTTGATACCTGTGGCGGCGAGTTTGCTACACCCACAGCTTATATGTATTCAACCTACGAAGAAGAGTGTGAAGCAAAACCGACTGACAATAAAAAGATTATGGTCTTAGGTGGCGGTCCTAACCGTATTGGCCAAGGTATAGAGTTTGATTATTGCTGTGTACATGCCGCACTGGCGATGCGTGAAGATGGTTATGAAACCATAATGGTAAACTGTAACCCCGAGACCGTCTCTACCGATTACGATACTTCAGATCGCTTGTTTTTTGAGCCAGTGACACTCGAAGATGTCTTAGAAATTGTTCACAAAGAAAAACCCGAAGGCGTTATTGTACAATTTGGTGGGCAAACACCGCTAAAATTAGCGCAGGCACTCGAGGCCGAGGGCGTACCTATTATTGGCACTAGCCCCGATGCCATCGATCGTGCGGAAGATCGCGAGCGCTTCCAAAAAATGATTCAAGATCTTGGTTTAAAGCAGCCATCTAATGCGATTGTGCGCTCAACAGAAGAGGCAATAAATGTTGCCGAGCAAGTGGGCTATCCATTAGTCGTGAGGCCGTCTTATGTCTTAGGTGGCCGTGCCATGGAGATTGTCTACAATCTTAAAGAACTTAAATCTTATATGACCGAGGCTGTTCAAGCCTCAAATGATTCACCCGTATTACTCGATCACTTTCTGAGTGCTGCGGTTGAAGTAGATATCGATGCAGTGAGTGATGGCAAGCAAGTCGTTATTGGTGCAATTATGCAGCATATCGAGCAGTGTGGTGTGCACTCGGGCGATTCGGCGTGTTCTTTACCGCCTTACTCGTTGCCCGAGTCTGTGCAAAATGATATGCGCGATCAAGTTAAGCAAATGGCGCTTGAACTCGGTGTGATTGGCTTAATGAATGTTCAGCTAGCCTATCAAGCGGGAGAAATTTATGTCATTGAGGTGAATCCGCGGGCCTCGCGTACCGTGCCTTTTGTGTCTAAATGTATCGGCATATCGCTGGCAAAAATTGCAGCGCGTTGCCAGGCCGAACAAAGCCTTGAGCAGCAAGGATTTACCAGCGAGATTGTACCGGATTATTTCAGTGTGAAAGAGGCTGTCTTCCCGTTTAATAAATTTCCTGCCGTCGACCCTATTTTAGGGCCAGAAATGAAATCGACAGGTGAGGTGATGGGTGTTGGCGACACCTTTGGCGAGGCCTACGATAAAGCGCAGCTCGGTGCTAACTCGGCGATTCCAAGCTCGGGCCGCGTGTTTATTAGCTTGCGAGACTTTGATAAAGCCGATGGTGTAGCGGTTGCTAAAAGTTTTACAGCACTCGGTTTTGAATTAGTTGCGACACGCGGAACGGCAGAAATTATAAGTCAAGCAGGCTTAAAAGTTGATGTGGTTAATAAAGTAGCTGAAGGTCGTCCGCATATCGTTGACATGATCAAAAACGATGAGGTAACGTTAGTGTTAAATACGACGGAAGGTAAACAGGCCATTAAAGATTCTGCCAGTATTCGTCGTAGCGCAGAAAATCACTCGGTTTATTACACGACAACCCTAAGTGGTGGCGAGGCAATTTGCCTGGCTTTAGAAGCGCGAAAAAAACAAGGTCAGCAGGTCAGGCGCCTACAAGATTTGCATTTACGCGTGCAGCAATAAATTTTGGTTTAACGACCGCTTAAAATATATAAAAGAGAGTGTGATGAATAAAGTTGCAATGACAAAAGCAGGTGCTGAGGCGCTAGAATCTGAACTAGAAAATTTAAAGAGAGTGCAGCGGCCCGCAATAGTCGAGTCAATTGCGACTGCACGTGAGCACGGTGATTTAAAAGAGAATGCCGAATATCATGCGGCGCGCGATCAGCAAAGTTTTTGTGAAGGTCGCATTCAGGAGATAGAGAGTAAATTATCTTTTGCCCAAGTTATCGACATCACGACTATTCCTTTTAGCGGTAAAGTTATTTTTGGCTCGACAGTTACCATCATTAATATCGATACTGAGGCTACGGTTACCTATAAAATTGTTGGCGACGATGAAGCCAGTGTTAAATTGGGGAAAATTTCTTATAGCTCGCCGATAGCTAGAGGTTTAATTGCTAAGCAAGAAGGTGATGAAGTCACTATTAAAACCCCCGCGGGTGAAGTGACCTACGAAATAGAAACTGTTCAATATATTTAATTATCGTCTGTGACGTTCACTATAAAATCAACAGCTAGATATAAAAAAGCCACAAAATAAACTGTTATTTTGTGGCTTTTTTGCATGTCGAGACCATCAGTTAAATAAACGCAAGCATTAGCTGATGAGAATTTAGGGCTAAAAAAGCACTATAAACAGTGGCGTGATGCTAAAAATTTTTTCTCGTAAAAAACCACATACGAGAAATCAACTGAACCCATATTAACTTAATCCTGCTCAACTTGACCCGTTTCGGCTTTGAGCACACAGGTAGTGGGTAAGGTTATTTGAGAGGTAGAAAAATAAATTTAACGTTCGAGCGATGATAAAGAATCTTGAGGCTTAAGTTTTACGAGTTAGCTGCGAATATTTTTTCTTTCAAAAAACAGCTAGGCTAGATTTAAAAAGCTAAAGTTATGATTTTAATTTACGCACCCACAAAGAATAGTGGGGATACAAATATTAAAACAAGCTTAACTAAAATAACTAATCATCACGCCCGCGGCAACTGCCGAGCCAATAACGCCGGCGACATTTGGTCCCATAGCGTGCATCAGTAAGAAATTTTGGCTGTTTGCTTCAAGGCCCACTTTATTTGAGACTCGCGCCGCCATCGGTACTGCCGACACCCCAGCCGAGCCAATGAGTGGGTTTATTTTTATGGTCAAAAATACATTCATGAATTTCGCCATCAGTACGCCGGTAGCCGTACCAATGCAAAAAGCAATCAGCCCCAATACCAAAATACCAATAGTTTCTGTATTTAAAAAACTATCTGCACTCATTTTCGCACCAACACCTAGCCCTAAAAATATAGTCACAATGTTAATTAAAGCATTTTGTACAGTGTCACTTAAGCGCTCAACTACGCCACATTCCTTCATTAAGTTACCAAAGCAAAACATGCCTAGCAGCGGTGCCGCGCTCGGTAAAAACAAAGCCACTAAAATAAGCACAGTTAATGGAAAGCAGATTTTCTCAGTGCGCAAAACTGGGCGCAACTGCGTCATCACTATTTTTCGTTCCTCGATGCTGGTGAGCGCCTTCATAATTGGCGGTTGAATAATAGGTACTAATGCCATGTAGGAATAAGCCGAAACGGCGATTGCACCGAGCAGTTCGGGGGCAAGCTTAGTTGCCACAAAAATTGAGGTGGGACCATCGGCACCACCAATAATACCGATAGCCGCAGCTTGCATTAAGGTGAAATCGACAAGACCTGTCGAGCTAAGGGCAATGGCACCAAGTACTGTCGCAAAAATTCCAAACTGGGCAGCAGCACCCAAAAACAACATTTTAGGGTTAGCGAGTAGGGGACCAAAGTCGGTCATTGCCCCCACTCCCATAAATATAAGTAAGGGAAACACACCAGTCTCTATGCCGATATGAAACACATAATAGAGTAGGCCACCAGCTGCTTCCATGTGTCCTGCGGCATTGTAGATTGGCTCGGCATACATTCCAGCACCAGGAATATTAACTAGTAGTGTCCCCATACCTATGGGCACTAATAACAGCGGTTCAAATTTTCGAGCGATGGCGAGATAAAGCAATCCCAAGCCAACGAGCATCATAATTGTTTGGCCTAGCGTTAAGTTGGCTAAGCCAGAATCCATTAATAGTGCAATGAGTTTGTCCATTTAATTCCTGATATCTCGCTAATGTTAGCAGTACGCTGTTGGGGTTTTTGCCAATAGGTTACACAAATTCTTATGGAATGCTAAAGCGTTAATAACGTATCGCCAACCGCCACCGAATCACCAGCACTCACATTGATTTCACTAATGGTGCCTGCCATTGCAGCTTTTATTTCAGTTTCCATTTTCATAGCTTCTAAAATAATCAGGATATCTCCGGGGTTTACTTGCTGGCCTATGGTCACATTAATTTTAAAAATATTACCGGCTAGGGGTGCCGCTATGGTTTCACCGGAGGATACCGCGTTCTCTGACGACGTTATGTCGCCGGTACCTTCGGTCACAGTGGTCGAGTAATTTATGCCGTTAATACTGACAGCGACGTTGCCATCCGTGCTGACTGCTGCGGCATATTTTTTGCCGTTAAGGCTGACGGTATAACTCTGTTTGTCGTCGCTGTTATTAGTCGCGGCTACTGTGCTTAACTCTGCCGCTTGAGGCACAGGTTCAAAGGCATCGGGATTATTTCTATTTTCAAAATACTTGAGACCAATTTGTGGAAACAAAGCATAGGTTAAGACGTCGTCGATTTCATCTTTGGCAAGCGAAAAATCTTTATCGTTGGCGAGTGCTTTTAACTCTGTTGTTAGGCTATCCATCTCTGGCGCCAACAGATCGGCGGGCCGGCAGCTGATAGCTTTGGCACCATCTAATACCTGCGCTTGTAGGTCGGCATTGAATGCCGACGGCGCTTTACCGTACTCACCTTTTAAAATGGCTTGAGTTTCTTTTGAGATGCTTTTGTAACGCTCACCAGTCAGCACATTTAATACTGCTTGGGTGCCAACTATTTGAGATGTTGGCGTGACTAGTGGAATAAAGCCTAGATCTTCGCGTACCCGTGGAATTTCTTTTAAGACCTCGTCGAACTTATCGCTAGCACCTTGCTCTTTGAGTTGACCTTCCATATTGGTGAGCATACCACCGGGTACTTGGGCAATTAAAATACGCGAATCAACTCCGCGCAGGGTACCTTCAAAACTTGCATATTTTTTGCGAACATCACGAAAATAAGTGGCTATTTCTTCGAGCAAAACGAGATCAAGTTTTGGATCTCGGGGCGTTCCTGCAAGTGCCGCAACAATAGACTCGGTGGGTGAGTGTCCGTAGGTCATAGACATCGAAGAAATAGACGTATCGACGTGATCAATACCCGCTTCAATGGCTTTTAGAATCGTCATCGACGAGAGACCAGCGGTGGCATGTGCATGCAGTGCAATGGGGATAGATAAGGAGCTTTTAAGTTCTGTAACAAGGTCAAAGGCATCGTAGGGCGTTAAGATACCCGCCATATCTTTGATGGCAAGTGAGTCGGCGCCCATATCTTCTATGGCGCGTGCAAGATCGAGCCAGCTTTGTTTGGTGTGCACTGGGCTGGTAGTGTAAGAGAGCGTGCCTTGAGCATGCGCGCCTTGTTTTTTTACGGCGGCCATTGTTGTCGTTAGGTTGCGCGGGTCGTTCATCGCATCAAAAATACGGAATACATCGACGCCATTAGTAACTGCTCGCTCTACAAATTTCTCGACAACATCATCGGCATAATGTCGATAGCCCAATAAGTTTTGACCGCGTATCAACATCTGTTGGCGGGTGTTGGGCATGGCTTTTTTGAGTTCGCGAATACGCTCCCATGGATCTTCGCCTAAATAGCGAATACAGGAGTCAAAAGTAGCGCCACCCCAAGATTCTAGTGACCAGTAACCGATTTGATCTAACTTTGCAGCAATGGGTAGCATGTCGTCTAGGCGCAGCCGTGTTGCAAAGAGTGACTGGTGGCCGTCGCGTAGGACAACATCAGTGATTAAAACAGGGTTAGTGGAGGTATCACTACTCATAAATAAATTCTCATTTAAAATCTATTAATTACGATATTTTCGCTTGATTAGAAGAAGATGTGCGCGCAGCAGCCCAAGCGGCGGCAGCTACAGCTGCGACTTCTGCTTCTGCAAGAGTTACTTTGGACTGATTGGTTTTAATGGAGTGAGTGGTTTGTGGGCTAAATCGATTGATTAGCGCAGACATGATAGTTACGCCTACGACTAAAAGCGCTAAAAAGGTAAAAACAGAACCCATACCCAAGAGCATTAATTCGATACTATTTGACCAGAGTTCACTCATTCTAGAATCTCATTTATGTTGTTTTTTGATATTTATTTATTGAGATTGTAAATCAGAGACCCTCATAAGTCTCTGATTTATTTAGAAATGGGTATGATCTATATCAAATCACGGGGGGTTATTTAAACATAATTTAGTCAAAACCAAGATACTCTGGGAATAAGACCAGCAATATAACCAAGAATAATTGGATAAGAATAAAGGGAATAACGCCTTTATAAATAGTCGTCGTTTTTACGCTAGGGGGTGCGACGCCCTTTAGATAAAATAAACTAAAGCCGAAGGGCGGCGTCATAAAGGAAGACTGCAGGTTCATGGCAATTAAGATGGCAAACCACACCATGTTTAAACCCATTACCTCAGCTATAGGTGCCAAAATTGGCACGATGATAAATGCAATTTCTACAAAGTCGATAAAAAATCCAAGAATAAATATCGCCAACATTGATAGTCCAATAAAGGCCCATTTCTCACCAGGTAGCCCAGTCATAAATTCTTCGACTATGAGATCGCCACCAGAATAGGTAAATATCATTGCAAAGGCAGTAGCACCGATAAGCACAGCAAACACCATGGAGGTGACTTTTACTGTCTCTTTCCCGCTGTCGCCGATCATTTTAAAGTTTAGCTTGCCGTAGAATTTGGCAAGAACTAAAGCACCGACTGCCCCCAGTGCGGAGGATTCTGTCGGCGTTGCAATTCCCGTTAATATAGAGCCAAGAACAATCACAATAAGCAGTAAAGGTGGAATGATATTAATTAAGGCATCGCGAATAAGCTCGTAGGTATTTTCGCTATCACTGGGGATTGGCGGCGCTCTTTCTGGATGCCTATGAGTGGTAACAATTACATATATAAGATACATACCTATTAGGGCAAGTCCCGGAATAACCGCTGCTTGGAATAAGTCGCCAACGGGCACACCCATCACATCGCCGAGAATAATTAGAATAATCGATGGCGGAATAATTTGCCCAAGTGTTCCGGCCGCACAAATAGTGCCTGTTGCTAGGCGTTCATCGTATCCATATTTAAGCATCACCGGGAGCGAGATAACGCCCATTGCCACGACGCTTGCCCCGACAACACCAGTAGATGCCGCTAAAAACGCACCCACAATAATTGTTGAGACAGCAACACCGCCAGGGCGACTGCCAAACAAGCGTCCCATGGACTCAAGTAAGCGCTCTGCGAGCCCTGATTTTTGCAGCACAATCCCCATAAAAATAAACATCGGGATCGCCATTAAAATAGTATTGCCCATAATGGAATAAAGACGATAGGGCATAAATTCAAATAAACTAACACCTTCAATCCAAAAGCCAACAAGTAGCGATAAACCTGCAAAGGTTAATGCCACAGGATAGCCTATAAATAAAGTAACGAGCGCAAATATAAATAAATAAATACCGATCATTTTGGCGCTCCAGCTGGTTGCTTATCTGATGGTTGTTTATCTTCACCATCATGGTTGTCTTTCATGTCATCGTATTGATCTGTAATAACTAGGTATTCTTTGATCATAACGGCAACGATACTCAACATCAGGAATGCAAACGACACGGGAATAACTAATTTTACAGGCCACAGACGCGGTAGACTACCGGGGTCACCCTTGTTTTCCTGATTCACAAAAGCGCTGAAGAAAAAGTCCCAGCCGTAAAAAACTATGAGGGAGCAAAATGGGAGGGCAAACACGAGCGCACCAATTAAATTAACCCATGATTTTTTCTTTTCAGAAAAGGTATCGTAGAGAACATCGACGCGGACGTGACCGTTTTCACGCAATGTATAGCCTAAGCCCATTAAAAACATCACTGAGAACCAATGCCATTCTAGCTCTTGCATGCCAATGCCACCAAGCCAAGCAAAGTATTTGTCATACCACAAATAAATATCAAGATATTTTATCAAATCGATGACAATGTAACGCACAAAAACATCTATAAAGACGTTAACTATCATTAGCAGCAGTGCGACAACACAGATCCAGCCAACAATATCAATTATTCTGTTCAAAAAACGGAGGGTAGATTTCATTTTATCTCTAATCCTGAGGGGCTGACGACAATACTTCTCCATAAAGCTTAGTGAATATGTAGCATGGAAATATATGCGTAATTTTATCAGTATTATTATTTTTATTAAATAACTCCAGTCTCAGCTTTGTTGGTAAAAGTAAAGACTGAAGTTATTATTTAACAACTAGTGAATACACACTAGTAAGAAGATCTCATGCTTAACTGCGTAAATATAGATAATTAGTTACTGTTAAGATAAGCCTTGTCAGAAATATCAGTCCAAGCGCGTGATTTTGCTTGATAATCACGCTGTGATTTGATGATTTCTGCTGTTAAACCGCCTTTAGCTTCAAATTCAGCGAGTAGCTCGTCGTTGGCTTTACGTAATGCATCCATAACGACAGGTGGGAAAGTTTTTACTTTAACATCCGGAAAGTCTTTCTGAATGGTAGACCAATTCAAGCCGCTCTCGTGATACGACTGGGCAGTCATTTGGAAAGCCGCCTCTTTCATAGCAACTTCTAAAATTGCTTGAAGGTCAGCAGGTAGTTCAGCAAAAGCTTTTTCATTAACCAAAAACTGCAGCTCAGTAGCTGGCTCATGCCAACCAGTGTAGTAGTAAGGTGCAATCTTATGAAAGCCCATGCGCAAGTCTAAAGATGGACCAACCCACTCAAGTGCATCAATAGTGTTGCGCTCGAGAGCAGTGTAAAGTTCGCCAGGTGGAATATTTGTTGGTTTTGCGCCCAATTTAGATAATACATCGCCGGCAAAGCCAGGAATACGCATTTTAAGACCTTGTAAGTCTTCGACGCTATTGATTTCTTTTTTAAACCAGCCGCCCATTTGGTTGCCTGTGTTGCCGCCCGGATACTGACGTACACCGTATTCGCTATATACTTTTGCTGCTAGCTCTTGGCCACCACCATAGTAGTACCAAGCATATTGCTCAGCAGCGATCATGCCAAATGGCATTGTTGTAAAAAATAAGGTGTTGATGTCCTTACCTTTCCAATAATAAGAGGCAGAGTGCCCCATTTGATATTGGCCAGCTTTAACAAAGTCAAAAATCCCCAGTGCTGCTTTATGCTTGTTTTTTGAATCGATGGTGATTAACAAGCGACCGTTAGACATCTTCTCAACATTGTCGGCCATCGTCTTAGACACGTCGCCAAAAATTGGGAAGTTAGTTGGCCAAGTTTCTGCTAGGCGCCACTTGATAGGCTTTTCGGCAGCAAGGCTGCCCATCGATGCAGCTGTTGCCGCGATCGCTAGCGATAATATCGTGATTGTTTTCTTCATAATGTTTAACCATATAGTTATTAAAATTATTATAAAAAGCGACGATTATAAGAATATGCATATGACAATAGTTTTAGCTGTGAGCACTAAAACCAAGTACTTGCTAAATCATCTAAAAATCGTTATTTAAAAACCCTTTTGCTAGTTTCTAATATTTAATCATACTATTATGATAGTTAGTTTAAAATCCGTATGATCCCCTAGTCGTGGCTAAGGGTTTTTGCGTAGATGCTCAGTCTGGTAGTTTATTGTTTTTTATCTAGCGCTATGAGCTTACTGCAGCTAGTAACAATAAATATCGATCTTTATTAGAGTTATGTTTATGAATTTATCGCAAAAAATCCAGTTGCTATCTATTTTGCCCTTGATGGTGGCGATGTTGGTGGTTGCTCTTGTTACTGAAAGTCAATTTGAAAAGTTATCGACACAAACGACCAACAGTTTTCGAGAAAGTATTACCAATAGTCGCAAGCAAGAGCTTAAAAATTATATCTCTCTGGCGCTTTCGTCAATCGACCATATCTATAAAAATAACAATCAAGATAACGATGCTGCAAAAGAGTTGGTTATCGATATATTGACAAATTTAGAATACGGCGCAGATGGTTATTTTTTTGTTTATAAAAACAATGGTGATAATGTGGTTCATCCCCGACAGTCGTTTAGGATAGGCGAAAACTGGTGGGATCTACAAGATCAAAATGGTCAATTTATTATTCGAGATTTAATTCAAAATGCAAAAGATAAAACAGGATTTGTAGAGTACGTTTGGGAAAAGCCATCGAGCCAAGAGGTGGTAAAAAAGTTAGCTTACTCGGTTATGCTCGAGCGTTGGCAGTGGATGATTGGCACGGGCATTTATATTGATGATATTGACCGCGATGTCATGGCGATGCAGGAAGAAGTCGATAAGAAAATCCAAAGTTCATCCTATGTGATTCTATTTATCGCTTTGGCCGCTTTTGTAGTTGTTTTTGTGAGCGGTATTTTTCTTCAGTTTAGTGAGCGCAGGCTTGCCGATAGTAAATTACAAGAGTTAACTAAGCGTATTTTGAGTGCACAAGATGAGGAGCGACGGCGCGTCTCGCGAGAGCTTCACGACGGTATTAGTCAGCTTATTGCCAGCGCTAAGTTTTCGCTTGAAACTGCAGCGATAAAAATAAAGAACAATAAAGACCCCGATGAGGATATTGATGTTGCGCAAAAGCGTATAGGGCAAACGCTACAAGACCTGCGCCGTATTTCTCGCGACCTGCATCCTGCCGTATTAGATGACCATGGTCTTGCAACAGCCTTGCAGTCCTTGGCTAAAAGTTTTTCAGAGCGCACTGGTATAGAGACAGCTTTCAATGATATTTTGGTGAGAAATTTATTGCCGCTAGATGCAAAGACATCACTTTACCGAGTAGCACAAGAGGCGTTCACTAATATAGAGCGTCATGCCGTTGCAAGCCTCGTTGAAATTTCTTTGAGCGTCAACTCCTCGTGGGTCGTTTTAGCGATTAAAGACAATGGCAAAGGCTTTAATGTTGAACTCTTTTCGCGAGGTCGCTCGGCCGAAGGGATTGGTTTGCGTAATATGCAAGAGCGTATTGCTTATCATAAAGGTGTATTTGATATCACCTCTAATAAAAAAGGGACTCGACTAGTTGCAAAAGTTCCTAAAACTATCCTGCGTTATTCAGCTAATGCCAATTAAGTTCTAAGTATGATGGTTGTGGGCATATGAAAATAGGAGTGTAAATGATTAAAGTAATGCTGGTAGATGATCATCCCCTTTTTCGCGAGGGCGTTAGGGCGCGTCTAAGTATGTGTGATGAAATTATGCTGGTTGGCGAGGCCGAAAACGGTCGTCAATTATTAGAGAAGTTAGATGATTTAAGGCCCGATGTGGTGCTGATGGATATCAATATGCCGGAGGTGAATGGCATGGATGTGTTGGAAATCATGGCAGAAAAGAAAAGTCATACAAAATTTATCATTTTAAGTATGCACGACGATAAAGAATATATTATTCCCGTTATACGTTTGGGCGCTTACGGGTATATGCTCAAAGACGTCTCTGGTGATGAGATGATTAAGGCGATTACCGTCGTCTACAATGGCGAAAAACATTTTAGTCAAGATGTTGCCGCAATACTGGCACAGCAAGATGTAGACGGAAGTGAAAGTAAGCTGACGAATAGAGAGCAGCTAATATTACGTTTAATCTCTTTGGGGTACGGCAATAAAAAAATTGCCCAAGAACTTAACAATAGTGTTCGAACTGTCGAGACCCACAAGCGAAATATTACCAAAAAATTGAATATCAATACCACCTCGGGTTTAGTGCGCTATGCGATCAAGCATGGTATCGATAAATAAAGTGTTGCAGATTTAATAAGGTGGCGTGTTTTGAGCGCCATAACTTAGGGCGAGCTAGCGCAAAAGGTTGGAGAGCTTTTTGTTGGGCTGCTTCGCTGGGCGCAACAAAACAACAACTTTACCTATCTCTTGTACCACGCTTGCATTCATTGCTTCGATAATGCTCGAAATTACTTTTTTACGTGAGTCTTTGTCTTCGATGACTAGCTTTATTTTAATCAATTCATGATCATTGAGCGCGCGATCAATTTCGGCAAGGACGTTAGCACTTATGCCATTAGCGGCAATAGTTACAACTGGATTTAGTCCGTGGCCAATAGATCGATAGCGCTTTTTTTGTTCGTTGCTGAGTGACATAATGAATCTTTTAATCCGTAGTGGCGATAAGCGAAATTTTAATGCTTTTG
>JBLIFG010000035.1:0-27624 GCA_047633635.1 Cellvibrionaceae bacterium
TACCTTCGTTTTCGAATAACAAGTGTTTAGCATGCTCATTTGTCGATAACAAAGCGCCTGACTTTGAAAAAAGAATAACTCCAATATGAATATTATCCATAACGGTTTGCTGCTCTTCACGGCGTTTTATTTCTAGTAATCTATTTTTATTATTAGATTCTAAAATATGCTTTTTATTTTTTATGTTAAGTTGTGCGAGGAATAATAAAATAAAGATGACTAAAAATACAATTAAAGCCGATCTTAAAATAGCATCGTGATTGACTAGATAATAAAGTCGCCACTGTGTTTGTGGAATATCAAAATGGTTAACTAGATATAGTTGTTTGTCAACGAGCCAAAAGTTCTTATTTTTATCTTCAGACAAATTAAAATTTAAAAATTTAGAGTACAAGCTTGAATGATCTTTGCCCGGGAATTGTTGCTGAATGTTGATTTTCTCTAATGTGTTTTGGGGTAGCTCGCCAATACTTCGATACCGCCATTGATCGATAGAACTTAAGATTATAATATTGTTTTTGTCGGCCACAACGATATTTTCAGTCGACTTTGACCACTTTTGTTCCCAGTGACTTAAGTTTAACTTTACAACAGCGACACCAACAGCTTCGTTATCGAGAAGAATGGGCGAAGAGATGAAAAATCCAGGAATACCTGTCGTAGCACCTTTTGCGTAATAAAATTGTCGTGTCTTCTCAGTTAATGCCCGACTAAAGTAAGGTCTAAAAGAATAGTTGTGATACAAAAAGCCACCATCTTTTGTATCGTGATTACTGCTTGCTTTTACAGTTCCGTTATTGTCCATTAAATAGACAGCTTCAGCGCCAGAGCGCTTGGCGATAAAGTTTAATTTTTGGCTCGCCCCTAGATGATTTGTTGCCGGATCTAATATAACTTGCCTAAGAGTTTCATCCTCGGCGATAAGCGAGGGCAAATATTCATACTGGTTAATAGAGGCAACGAGAGATTGCTCATAAATACGGGAGGAGCGATTGTTGATAGAGCTAGTGTAAAATAATTGAACAATATAAAAGATAACCCCGCAGGCTAAGGCAATGAGTAAAATCAGCAGTATTTGTTTGGTGTTGATACGCATTTAGTAACCTATTTTCAGTAGTTAAGGATATTACCCTATCTTAGTCAAATTGTAATCTTAGGCTCATAATTTGACAGTTATAACCATTATTTCGACTATAAGCCTCCTTCAAATATCAACCGTCATAGGCAGGTATTTTGGGTCTTGAAACCTTTAAGAGTTTCATTTCTTTTTTTGACTTTAAAAAAAGAAGTTTTGTTCTCATTTGCTAGTGTTTTTTTCTGCTTGTCGCCTTGCTATTAGCTAAGAGTGCCTATTTTTGGGGTTTTAGCGTTATTGGTATAGAACGTGCTAAATTTAATAGTGTATGAAAACCAAACTTTAGGTTGCTATTGCAAAAGATCTTTGTTTTGGGCGTTTAAGCTGATACTTCTGGTCTTATGCAGTGCTAGATTAAAGTATGTGAGTGTAGTATTTTATTATGGTGAATGTAGTTATAAATTATAAAAATAATGTGGAGATAATTGTATGTTGAAGAAAATGAATATGGCTTTACTAGCCAGTGCTGTCGTGCTGAGTTCTACTGCTGCGAGTGTTGCAGTTGCCGATGAGTGGAATGTTTCACTTTGGAGCAAGCGTCGCGCCTTTACCGAGAATGTAGAAAAATTAGCCGAGTTAGTTTCTGCTAAAACGAATGGTGAGTTCACACTTAATATTTCTTATGGGGGTCTTTCTAAAAGCAAAGAAAATCTCGATGGTATATCTATTGGTGCATTTGAAATGGCACAGTTTTGCTCGTTTTATCACAAGGCGAAGAACCCAACCATTACTGTCACGGAGCTACCTTTTGCAAAAGACGTATCCCTCGCTAAATTGTCAGAAATTTCTCGGGAAGTTTATAAGCATCCCATTGTTGTTAAAGATTTAGCCCGTTGGAATGCAACCTTACTTATGCCGACACCACTACCACAATATAATTTGATTGGTGTCGGTGATATGCCTAAAAACCTATCAGATTTTGATGGTAAGCGTCTTCGTGGCCCCGGTGGTATTGCTGAAGTTATGGCGCAGCTAGGTGCGGTCAAAACTGGAGTTCCTGCTAGTGAAGTTCGTCAAGCGTTAGATTCTGGCGTTATCGATACAGTCGCCTTCGCCCAGCATGCACATTTAGCCTTTGGTTCTGTGCAAGCGGGTAAGTGGGCAACGAGCAATCTAAATTTAGGCACAGCCAACTGTCCAGTAGTTGTAAATACCGACGCACTTAACGGCCTTAGTGAAGCGCACAGAACTGCACTATTAAGCTCTGTTGACGAAGTGCTTGAATATTATGTGAGTAATTATGAAGGCAAGGTCGTTGATAAATATAACGCAGCCTTAAAAGAAAATGGCATCGAGATACTAACCTTTACTGCTGCGCAAACTGCTGAGCTAGATAAGTTAGGTGCTAGTGTGCGTGCTCAATGGATTGCTGATAACAGCGAAGACTTTGATGCACAAGAGCTTTATGATTTCACGGTAGCTCTTTTTAATAAGTAAAGTTAGTCGTCAAGTCTTTATAAGTCAGACTTAAAAAGTAAATTTTTGGTCTAGTGTTAGCGCCTTATTTTAGGGCGCTAATTTTTCAAACAGTATTGCAAAGTACTGTTTGAAAAGTTAAATATCGTAAAAGTAAAGTTTAAATATATTGTTTAATATATGCTAAACAACCATCGTTTATGTATATAACTATAAAATGAGAAGCACTCTTATTCCTTAATCTTTGTAATGAATTATTAAAAAAATAAAAATATTTCATTAAATTCCAACCCCTAAAAAAATAAATTGAGGCTAACTATGTCTGGCTCTTCAACTACATTGGAAGACGATTCTTTATTGAGTAAGTTGGATCGTTACTATTTTAAGTTTGAATCACTGTTAAATCTTATCGGTGGTTTAGTTATTTTTATAATTGTTCTACTCGCTGTCGCTAATATTCTTGGTCGCAAACTGCTGGGAATTCCCGTGAGTGGTTATATCGATTGGACCGAGCAGTCGATGGTGTTTTTCGCTTTTTGTGGCATTGCCTATTGTCAG
Organism: Cellvibrionaceae bacterium; assembly: GCA_047633635.1. GTDB lineage: Bacteria > Pseudomonadota > Gammaproteobacteria > Pseudomonadales > Cellvibrionaceae > CANLBN01. The sequence continues at coordinate 3,110 of JBLIFG010000035.1, forward strand.
CGCTTAGGTGGTCATATTCGGATGGATATTTTGGTGTCAAAGTTGAGAAGGCGCGCTTTATGGTCTTTTGAATTAGCCTCCACCCTTATCATGTTGACGATTACGGTTTTATTAATTATGGGTTCGTACGATCACTTTTTGCGCGCGTGGACACTCGGTGATAGCTCGTTAGATATCGAGTTGCCAATATGGCCGGCAAAACTCGTTGTGCCGGTCATGTTGACGGTATTGGCAATACGTTTTTGTATCAATATTTGGGGGTACGTCCGAGCAATTATAGAAGGGGGCGACACCGCTATCGCTGTCCCTTTAATTGAAGATGCAAGAACACAAGCCGAGAACGAGGCGAAAACCGTCTCGGGTGCGTCAGTCGATAATGAGGAAATGAAATAATGTTTGTCTCTCTTTATGAAAATATGATGAACGTAACCCCTATTGACATGGGTCTGTGGATCTCTGGTTTTATGTTGTTCACCGTACTTATTGGTGTGCGTGTGGCCTTTGCTGCAGCAATAGCTGGCTTTTTGGGCTTGTTGTGGTTTTTTACGGCTAAGTTAGGTTTTGAGAAAGGTTTTTGGGTAGCGGTCAAAATGGCAGGCACTGTGCCTCACTCCAAAGTATCGACCTCTGCGTTATCATTGATCCCTGTCTTCATTCTTATTGGTTTTCTTGCCTATCATGCAGGTTTAACTAAAGCGCTATTTGAAGCCGCTAAACGCTGGGTAGCTTGGCTGCCTGGTGGTATGGCACTTGCCACTGTTTTTTCAACTGCGGGTTTTGCTGCAGTATCAGGTGCATCGGTTGCAACCTCGGCGGTATTTGCTCGAATAGCCATTCCTGAAATGCTCCGCATAGGCTACGACAAGCGTTTTGCCGCGGGTGTCGTTGCGGCCTCGGGTACCTTGGCATCATTGATCCCACCCTCGGCAATCTTGGTGATATATGCGATCATTGTTGAGCAGGACGTCGGCGCATTATTGATGGCGGGCTTCTTGCCTGGAGCAGTTTCGGCCTTAATTTATGCCAGCTTAGTGATTGGCTTAGCCATTCGTAATCCAAAGTTAGGGCCTCCGGTTGGAGGTTTTACTTGGGCTGAGCGCTTTAGTGTCTTGCCAGGTACTTTTCCTATCTTTTTTGTTATCGGCATTATTATTTTTAGTGTTTATGGCGGTTGGGGGACACCAACAGAGGCCGGCGCCTTAGGTGCCTTTGTTATTTTTTGTATCGCTGTGTACAAAGGTATGAAGTGGAGTACTTTTCGCGATGCGCTGATGGAGGCCAGTAAGCTCACGGTGATGATTTTTTCAATTATTTGGGGTGTACTGTTGTATGTGCGCTTTCTCGGCTTTGCCGATTTGCCCCATGCATTTTCGGATTGGATCTCAGGCCTAGATCAAAATCCGATGATGACATTAATCTTTATATTGATGGGCTACGCGATATTAGGCATGTTTATGGATGCTATTGGTATGTTGCTATTGACGCTACCGGTTGTCTTCCCCGCAGTGATTGCCCTAAACGGTGGGCCCGACGTCACTGCTCTTGACTCGGCCTTTGGTGTATCGGCAGTGGGGTGCGCCATATGGTTCGGTATCATTGTGGTCAAGATGGCAGAGTTTTGTCTGATTACTCCACCGATAGGTTTGAATTGTTTTGTGGTGGCGGGTGTGCGCCCAGAGCTATCAGTGCAAGATGTCTTTCGTGGTGTTACGCCGTTCTTCTTTGCGGATATGATTACCATTGGAGTGTTGATAGCCTTTCCGAGTATCGTACTTTGGTTACCTGGAATAATAATGGGTATTGTTTAGAGCTAAAAGTTTAGAGCTAAAACTTAATACAGGTAGTGAGTAAAAAGCAGTATTTATAAAGTTTTGAAAGAAAAGTAACAGAGTTTGCTTTACCTAAACTAGGGGTGATGTTGATGTTAAGTTTTTTAAACAATATATTTTCAAAAATTTTATTGAGCTGCTTTCTAATTGCTGTTGTGCCGCTTACCGGCTTCATTTATCAGATCCAGCTTAATGAATCAGATCAGAGGCAAAATGTTAAGCAGAACTTGTTACAGGCTTTAAATATTGCTGGTGGAAAGGTTGATAACTGGGCTGATATTAATCTCAGAAACACCCGATTTTTGTCTAATCTTGAGGCGTTTAGATCGATGAAGGCAGAGGCTCAAGTGCCACTGTTAATTGCCGCTAAGGAAAGTTTAGATTGGATATCACTCATTTTTGTCAAAAACTTAAATGGAGACGCAGTAGCAAGAAGTGATGGCAAGTTATTACAAAACTATAGTGATAGAGAATATTTCAAACAGGTTATGTCTGGGCAAAAAATGGGTCAGCAGGTGTTAATCGGTAAGTTAGCGCCTGTTCCCTTGCACTGCTTTGCAATACCTATCAACAAGAGTAAAGTTGGCGAAAAAAGAGTGGGTATAATAACCCAGTGTTCAACACTTTTGTCTATTTCCGAGTATATTAAATCTTCTAGTTTCGGCCAGTCAGGCTACACCTTTTTAGTTGATAATAAAAAACGTTTGATAGCAACTGGTGATAATAAATTTAAGCTCGCTCAAAATTTACAAGATTTTAGCAGCCACCCAGCACTAAAACTAAAGGATAACGATTTACAAATTCTCTCTTTTGAGGGGAAAGATCGTGTATTTGTGAAAAAAACAGTAGGCCCTGATTGGACGCTCGTTATTCAGCAAGATTATACGGAGGCTTATGCAAATTTTTTGAGCTCAAAGTCTAATGGACTTTTGTTGATTGTTTTTACAATATTGATTACGTTGATTTTATCTTTCATTGTCAGTAAGAACATCTCTTCTCCTATAAAAAAGTTGACTATGATAGCGGATAGTTTAAGTAAAGGTAGGCTTACGGGAGAAGTCCCGGGTAAATTTAGAAAGGATGAAGTGGGTGAGCTATCGAGAGCTATTGTCAGAATGGCTAAAACAATAGAGGTGGCGATTCGTCGTCTGCGAGAACGCAATGAGGAATAGTATTATCAATGCAGGTTTAGTCACTTTAAATGGCTGAACAGGCGCCTAATTGGAGTAACTGAAATAGATCAGTTAGGTACCGGATTAAAAAGTATCTATAGAACCTAGATTTTAGCTTCACTCTGCTGCTTTATTTCAAGTTGTAAAACGTCCAATCTTCACCCCTCCTTGTCAAATATCCATTTGTTGCTAGACACGGCATATTAACCTAAGGGGTTGGTTAAATGACAAGCTCGCTAGTGCTAAAGCCTTATTATATATAGTATGAGGCCGTATCTAGCAAGCTTTCATCAGCAACTCTTTAGGCTTCTGATTTATCAATCGGTGCGAATCTAGACCTTCTCTATTGATTTATCGTAAAATCAGTTACAATTTCTAACAGATACCGAACAGAAAAAATATTAGTTAGTAACATTTAAAAGCTAGGTATCTATATTTTTTGCTATTGCTATTTTTTGCGTGAACAGGATATCTTCGGGATCATTTTTATAGTGCTTAATGGCAGTAAACGCTATTAACTAAACCTTAGTTATCAGTAGAATCTATTGCTATCGACAGCCTTATGTTGAGATAGCAAGACTCGGGGGCAATAAAAAAGCAATATTAAGGTAATGATATAATGAGTTCAGATCGCAATATAGCTGTTCATATACAGGAGTGCCTGGATAATGAATCTACAGGAGCTTTGTTTTTAAAGTTAAGCAATGAACAATTACTACAGTTATTTTTTATTCAGGGTCAAATGCAATCCATGAAATATCATGGTGTTATGGGGGTAAATGTCATTAATATGATTGCCTCGCTAGAGGTTACAAAAGCTCAGTTTCATGAGGGTGCCATTAGCCGAATTGTTAATCAGTTACCAAAGACTGTTGATATTATCGACATGATTCAAAATAATGGAAATGTCGAATTATCGACTTCCGTCCAGTCATCAGGCATCAGCCCAAACCAAATCGCTACTATAGAGCGAGCCTTTATTGCTTTTGTAGGTCCTATTGGTGACATGATTTTCAGGGAAGAGATAGAAGAGGCCAGCTCTAAAGCGGATCTGGTTAATCGATTATCGCGACAACTGGATGAAAGTGATCGGTCACAATTCGAAAGTGAGGTCAGTTAGCCGACCAATTATTTTAATAAACTAAGGGCTTAACTGGTTTATGATTCAACAGCAGTTACCTTTTATGTGACTCAAAGCCAGCTCTTAGCTGGTTTTCTGCTTTCTCTAGACTCACTTTTGGATAATACTGCTCGAGCGCATGTATAAATTTTAATGTTTTGAAGGCATCAAACCAATGTTGAATATGCCTTATACAAGATTTAGAGTCCTTGATTTGTGACGTAATATGATTCAATAAAAGGTCAATGTGAAGGCTCTCTAAGGCAATTTTTGTCTCTTTTGGCTGACGCTTTAACCATTTTTTAGGAGTGTCTTTGTCATTAAATAAGTCTTCAAAGGATAATAAGAGATTTTTTAATAGCCAAAAAATAATTGGATTATAGGTTGTCAATGTTGCTATAGAATCTGAATTTTGTAGTATTTTTTCAACAGCCGGGCCTGTTCCAAAAGGCACCCTGTTAGAATTTCTTGCATTAATAATTAACTTGTCGCCCCTCAATTGTTTTATTTCGCCTATCTTGGCAAGTTTATTTAGGCAGTAAAAGTCTTCACCTCCCGCTCGTTTTGTAAAACCGCGCACTAAAACATAAGCTAGTGTATTAATTGCCATGCAGCTACCTAGTGTGTGATAGGCGTAGACAGAGTGTGCAAACCGAAGGCCTTCAACGTAGTAATGCAATGATCTTTCATACAGCGTAGTTGCGTGCGTGACAGAATTCTCTTCTCCAGTATGTGTAAAGTTATAAACAGCCGCACTAATCCCTTTTGAAGAGCTTGACGTTGTTTGATAAAAATAATCGTCGGGTAGTTGTGTATCAGCATCAGAAGTATGCAGCCATGCAGTGCGCAATATTTTTTGATGAATGAGATGGCATGCTAGGTCACAGCCAATTTTTCGTGCAAGGCCCACCCCTTTTTTTCTCGGCAATTTGCGTTCTTCAGTAAAGCAATCCAAAGCGACAATGCTGGAACATGATTGCATATGATTTAGCGTGAGAAAATAACTTTTAGACGCATCGAGCATTGATGGCTCAAAATTTAAAGTGGTAAGTGTTGACCATAGCTCTTGATTTTGTGTTGTATTAGCGTCGGTATCTGGTTGGTTGATAACAAGAATAATGAGTGTGTTAGACCATACATCATCATTTAATTTTGCTATTAATGATTCAATAAAGGTATGAGATTCATTGTAGGCGGGGATAGTTAGACAGTGATTAAATGTATGATGATGAAGATTTGCTAAGATGCCCCCAATTAAATCATCTACTTTTGTTTCGGCATAGTTGGCAAGATATTTCTTGAGATAGCCATTCAGGTAACGATCGTTACTATTAAGTAGATGACTATTTTTCATTATTTGATTTTAGTATTGCCTCGATGAAAATCGACAGGTTAATCAATGCAGCGCCGGACGTAATGCTAAGCTTTGTATAATAGAGGCTTCAATATCTAGCCATTGATCAAGGCGCGTCTCTATTTTTTTGCAATCAAGATAACGCTCGGCCAAGGTAATAAATAACAAGTGGTGCTTTGCTTCAGACTCGGCAATGAGTTGATAAAAAGTGTTTAACTCGGGCTCGGGGTGCGCCGCACCGATAAGCCCGAAGCGCTCACAACCGCGAGCTTCAATAATTGCGCCAGTTAATAATCGATCTAAGAGATACATTTCTGAATCGCCTTTATTGATATGTTGACGAATTTGATTCACGTAAGGGTCTTTTTCATCATTACCCAATTGCAGGTCTCGTGCATGCATGAGCTTAATGACTTCTCGAAAATGTGCTAATTCTTCTATTGATAAATCGATCATTTCGCGAACTAAATCGGGTCTATCGGGATAGTGAGACAGCATTGACAAAGCCATACCCGAGGCCTTTTTTTCGGCTTGTGCGTGATCGTTTAAAAATAGATTGAAGTCACTTAAAACAGTTTGTGTCCACAGTGGCGATGTATCAATACGAAGATGAAGTAACTTGGGGTCAATTTTAGACATAGTAGTATTATGTAAGTGCTCTAACTGGTGGCAGTGTTTGAAGTTGCAATACTACGGCATTTTGCAGTAAATGGCGCAATTTTAGCGAAGTGCTAACGCAATATTGTTATATAAATGTTTTGCTGTGATTGTTTTTTGTAATATGGCGAACACCTCAAATGATAGCTAGGAGTCTGCGTTAGGTCTCTAGTCTCAGGCACGCTTGTTAGCTCTCCTGTTAGAATGCCAATAGGAGTGCTAACAGGCGTGCCTAGGGAAACTATATTTTGTTGCAGGCAAAGGTTAGCAAAGGTTTTGGCAACTGTTTATAATAATAAGTTACACTGTATTTTACAGCATCTAGCATGAATTCAAATAACCTGTATTCAGATAACTTGAATTCATAATCAGTGGATTCAACTATTCAAACTAATCGATGCACTTTAATCTAATAAGGATGCTTTAATGATCGTCTCTCCAAAGGTTCGTGGTTTTATTTGTATTAACTCTCACCCGCAAGGTTGTGCAGCTAATGTTCAAGAGCAAATTGCATACATCAAATCTAATTCCGATACTTTTTCAACAGGTAATGGCGCTCCTAAAAATGTACTGATTATTGGATCATCAACGGGGTATGGTTTAGCCTCACGTATTACCGCCGCCTTTGGTTATGGGGCTAACACCTTGGGTTTGTTTTTTGAAAAGCCACCAACAGACCGCAAAACTGGCTCCGCTGGTTATTATAATTCGGCTGCTTTTGAAGACGCAGCACATGGCGCCGGCCTTTATGCAAAAAGTATTAACGGTGATGCGTTTTCTCACGGGGCTAAGCAAAAAGCCATTGAGGTTATAAAAGCGGACATGGGTAAAATTGACCTAGTTATTTATAGCCTTGCGTCACCACGCAGACAAGACCCCGATACAGGTGAAGTCTTTGCCTCGACGCTCAAGCCTATTGGCACAAGCTATACAGCAAAAAATTTAAATACCGATACCAAGGTAGTGGGTGAGGTAACTGTAGAGCCCGCATCTGTTGAAGAGATCGCAACCACTGTAAAAGTAATGGGTGGTGAAGATTGGCAGTTATGGATAGATGCGCTGGCGCATGCGGACGTGTTGGCCGAGGGCGTTAAAACGGTTGCCTATACTTATTTGGGTGAAAAATTAACTTGGCCGATCTATGGTCATGCAACCATCGGTAAAGCCAAAGAAGATCTCGATCGAGCAGCGACGCAGTTGCGTGATCAGTTAAGCCCAATTAGCGGAGCAGCTCATGTTTCAGTGCTAAAGGCCGTTGTCACTCAGGCAAGTTCAGCGATACCGGTTATGCCGCTCTATTTAGCGATTTTATTTAAAGTCATGCAGGCCGAGGGAACTCATGAAGGTTGCATAGAGCAGCTCAAGCGTTTATTTGTAGAGTGTTTATATACTAATACCCCTAGGCTCGATGACGCTAATCGCCATCGTGTCGATAATCTCGAATTACAGGCAACTACACAGCAAAAAGTCGAGGCTATTTGGCCCCAGGTGACCACTGAAAATTTAAATGAGGTGTCGGACTTTGCGCTTTATCAGAAAGAATTTTTACGCCTATTTGGCTTCGGTGTCGCGGGTGTGGATTACGCTGCTGAGACCAGCCCACTGGTCAGTGCTGATTTTTTGTCGCTGTAACCATTGAGCAGACCTCAGCGGTGCTCATTAATAATTGTTCTATATAACGAGAGTAAGCGTCAGTCATGATTTATCGCGCCTTAGGTAATACCGATATCCAAGTTAGCCTAATCACTCTGGGGACCATGACTTACGGCGAACAAAATAGCCAGAGTGATGCCTTTGAGCAAATGGACTATGCCTATGAGCAGGGCGTAAATTGTTTTGATGTAGCCGAAATGTACCCGATACCTCCCAATGAAAGTACCTATGGCGACTCTGAAGTAATGGTAGGTAACTGGCTCAAGAGTCGTGGTCTTCGCGATAAAATAGTGGTGTCGACCAAGATTGCCGGTAATGGCCAATTACATTCGGGGTTTAAATATATTCGCGGAGGCCCGCGGTTGAGTGCCGAGCAGATCAAGGAAGCGGTTGATGCCTCACTCAAGCGGCTTCAAACCGATGTGATAGATCTCTATCAGCTGCATTGGCCCGAGCGTCGAACTAATTTTTTTGGGCAGTTAGGATACGAGTATCCAGAATCTAGGCATGCAGCATCTGAGGATGCTTACTCTCTAGAAGAATCAATATCGGCAATGGCCGATCTAGTTGTTGCAGGCAAGGTGCGCTGCGTTGGTGTCTCCAATGAATCGCCTTGGGGGCTAATGGAGGCCTGCCGCATTACCGATAAATACCAGTTGCCGCGTATTGCGAGTATTCAAAACCCGTATAATTTGTTGAACCGTACTTTCGAAATTGGCCTAGCGGAAATCTCTTACAGGGAGCAGATCAGCTTGTTAGCCTATTCGCCCTTAGCCTTTGGGGTATTGACGGGCAAGTATCGTCAGGGTGCGCGCCCAGCTAATGCGCGCTTGACCTTGTATAATCGGTTTTCACGCTACAATAATGACAATGCCCAAAGAGCAACCGACAGCTATTATGAGCTAGCTCAAGCACACGGTCTAAGCCTTACTGAATTATCAATGGCCTTTGTTAACCGGCAACCTTTTGTGGCGATGAATATTATTGGTGCAACCACTATGGCTCAGCTGCGCGAAAACATTGCCACGCTGAACGTCAGCTTAAGTGCTGAAGTGTTAGCCGAAATCGAGGCTATTCACAAGCAAAATGCAAACCCCGCACCTTAAACTACTGCGAGCCTAGCATTATTAAATTAGCTTTTATCCGACACACGACACTTAGGCCCACCGATTAATTATGGACGCTCCACGCTTCACAATGGCACTTTTGAATCCAAAGTATTGGCCTGTTTGGATCGCCTTTGGTGTGCTTGCAATGCTCGCACAGCTGCCTTTCAAATGGCAAATGTGGATGGGTCGAAAGTTAGGTCGTCTGCTCTATCGACTGGCAACAAGAAGACGCGCTATTGCCGAGCGTAATATTGAATTGTGTTTCCCCGATTACACGGCACAGCAGCGCCAAGATTTAATTCTAAGGCATTTTGAATCTAATGGCTTAATTTTGTTTGAGATGGGTATGGCTTGGTTTATGCCTTATTGGCGCTTACGCAAGCGCTTTGTTGTAAAGGGTCGCGAGCACTGGGATGCACTGCAAAATAAAAATCAAGGAGCCTTAGTCATTGGGCTGCATATGGCGACATTAGAAATTGCCAATGCCTGCGCCAATCGATTCTTCACAATGTCGGTATCCTATCGTCCTCACAGCAATGCCGTCTACGATTATATTCAGTACCGTGGGCGCAGTCGCCATAACCCAAAGGCTAAATCTATCGCTCGTCACGATATGCGTGACATGGTGCGAACTTTAAAAAAGGGGGGGCTGTTATGGTATGCCCCCGACCAAGATTACGGGCCTAAAATCAGTAAGTTTGCGCCTTACTTTGGTATAGAGACCGCCACCTTGTCGATGACACCTAGGTTGTTAAAAATGGCGAAAGTGCCGGCATTGATGGTTATGTATCATCGTCTACCCGATTTCAGTGGGTATGTTCTTGATTTTAGAGGCGTGCTAGAGGGCATTCCCTCGGGTGATGACATTGCAGATCTAACTCTGTTGAACCAACACATCGAGGCGTGTGTGCGAGAACAGCCCGAAGAATATTGGTGGGTGCATCGACGTTTTAAAACACGTCCAAAAGGGCAAGCCTCTTTTTATGAGTAGTTTAGACGGCTTGTGAGTTGAAAGAGTTTAGGTCAGTGATCACTGCCAAGGCACAAGACTGATATCGGTATAATAATGATAACAACAATATCCTTGTATAAGCCGAGTCCGGTCAGTATTATTGCACCTTTTTAGTTCTTCAAATTAATAATTTTAAAATAATCTGCTCAGTTTTCGCAAGCTAGTAGACAATATCGGAGTATCGACATGAATCAAAATGGCCCTGCGCTTCAAGGCAGTATGGTAGCGTTAGTAACCCCCATGAATGTTGATGGTTCTATTGATTGGTCGTCACTTGATAAATTAGTTGAATTTCATGTCTCAGAAGGTACCAATACGATTGTAGCTGTGGGCACTACGGGTGAATCTGCGACCTTATCGGTTGGTGAGCACCTGCAGGTTATCGAGCGCGTTGTCGAGCAAGTGAATGGTCGTATTTCGGTGATTGCGGGCACTGGTGCAAACTCTACTAGTGAAGCGGTTGAGTTGACTAAATCGGCGCAGTCAGTAGGCGTTGATGCTTGTTTATTGGTTGTACCCTATTATAACAAACCCACACAAGAGGGCTTGTTTCGTCACTTTAGCTTTATAGCTGATGCTGTTGACGTGCCGCAAATTTTATATAACGTGCCGGGTCGAACCATTACCGATATGCAAAACGATATTGTGCTGCGTCTATCCGGGCACGACAATATTATCGGCATTAAAGATGCAACCGGTGATGTGGCTCGCGGCAAAGCCTTGATAGAAAGCTTGCCCGATGATTTTCATGTCTACTCAGGTGATGATCCAACGGCATCAGAGCTAATGTTAGTTGGCGGTAAAGGTAATATATCGGTGACGGCTAATGTAGTGCCGCGCAAAATGGCCGAGTTATGTCGACTAGCAATGGCTGGCGAGACCGATGCCACAAGATTGCTACAAGGTGAACTAATGCCACTGCACAATGCCTTATTCACCGAAGCTAACCCTATTCCTGTTAAGTGGGCTGTATCTGCCTTGGGATTAATGCCAGCAGGTATTCGTCTACCTCTAACACCATTAACCGACCCCAATCAGGAGACATTGCACACAGCGATGACTTCACTAGCTCTTATTTAAGAGTTGTATGATTCTATGAAATTAAGCTTATGAAACAAATGTTATTTTGGATAGTTAAATTTTCTCTTTTAAGTTTATTATTGGGTCTTTTAGCGTGTGCTGCGCGCCAGCCTGATTACCTAAAAGCAGAGACTATTCCGGCCGTGAAAGTTCCTCAAGGCTTAGATAACAGTCGCTTAGGACAAATTTATCGCCTACCTCAGCAAGAGATCATAGAGCCCACGGTATTTAAAACACCGTTTCCGCCTGCCATCGCCACACAAGCCTCAGAGAAGCAGGCTTCACTTCAGCAGCTTAATAATAAATTATGGGTGCTAAACGATCGCTCGGTGGCAACCACTTGGGTACAAGTTATTGACTTTTGGTTGCAGCGCGGCGTGAGCTTGGCAACAACGGATGTTGCCAATGCAGCATTACAGACACAGTGGTTCAAAGAGTCACTACAACCTGGCTTTAGCATTCGTTATCGCCTGCGCCTAGAGCAGGGGTTTCAGGACAACACGACAGAAATTTATTTCAGCAATCAAAAAAGAGATGACAGTAATTTAACGAGCGAATGGATTACCTTCCAAGGTAATGTCGGTGATGACCGAGTGCATGCGCAGTTAATGGCGGCTAGTTTGGTGACACAATTAATTAATGGACCCAGCGAGGTAGGAGATTCGTTTGTGGCCGAATCTATCCGCTTGCCGCAAAAATCATCATCATCGATCGTTAATAATGATCCTGTGTTAGTGTTAAATGTGGCGACGGCAAGAGCATACAAGGCTTTGTCAAAAGCATTAGCAGGCGAGGGCTTCTTAACCTACGATAGCGATTTAGCTAAAGGTTTGTTTCACTTTGATCAGTACGAGGCCGGCAACAAGAAGCGACGTTTCTTTGGGATTTTAAGCCCCAAACAAAGCTCCCAAGAAAACTATGTACCCGATAGAACGAGTCGCTACCGAGTTAAAGAAATCGTTGCGCGTCTGCCGAATAAGCCAAGCATTAATGAATTATTTTTTGGTGATAAAGAGCTAGTGCGAGAAAATCAATCCAGGCTTTCGAGTGTCCCAGGTTTTTTATTGGTAGTTAAGCCTCAGAAGGGTTCTCAGGTGCTTTATTTAAGAGACGGTTACGGTAAGATGCTTGAGGGCGAGGCAGCCAAAAATATACTAGATGATATTCGTCTGCGTCTGTTTTAATGATTGAAAGTTAAGAAAATTTCAACAAAAACCTAAAGTTAAGTTTTAAAAATAAGTTCTTATTGATTGAGTTTGTATGCAGTTTTCTTCGCTCGGTAGTGGCAGTAAAGGTAATGGAACGTTAATCCGCAATGATGACTGCATGCTCTTAGTCGATTGTGGATTTACCTTAAAACAAACACTTAAACGCCTTGCTCGTTTAAGTGTATCAGCTGATCAGCTAGATGCCATCATTGTCACTCATGAACACGGTGATCATCTTGGTGGCGTAGGACCACTGGCCAGAAAATACCAATTGCCTGTATATATGACCCCAGGCACATATCGTAGTCGCAATATTGGCGTCTTACCCGACGTCGTGTTGATCAAAAATTATCAGCCTTTCTCTATTAAGTCTATTAATATAACACCTGTCGCCGTGCCTCACGATGCTAGTGAACCGGCTCAATTTGTATTTGAAGTCAATGATTTACGTTTGGGTATTCTAACCGATTTGGGGAGCATTACTCCGCATGTAGAAATGCATTATCAATCCTGCGATGGGCTTGTTTTAGAGGCCAACCACGACTCGCTAATGCTAGCCTCGGGTGCTTATCCAGCCTCTTTAAAGGAGCGCGTTGGCGGCCCTTGGGGACATTTAAATAACAGACAGGCAGCAGAATTTTTAACTCGCGTCGATCGATCTAAGTTAAAACAACTAGTGGTGGCCCACATTAGCCATCAAAATAATACGTTGGCCTTAGCTCAAGAAGCCTTTGCAGATATCAGTGCTCCTATAGATAATGTCTATTATGCCTGCCAAGATGAAGGCTTTGATTGGATAAGCTTGTAAAAAAAAAGTAAAACCGTTTAAAATTAAGAGCTTATATTATTCCATTAAGTTGCTTTTTAATGTTTATTCAGTTATTTTTATAGTATGTAGTGTGTGTCTATGTTTTTTTAGACGCGAAATTTAGTAATGAATTAAATGAAGCCACTCACACAGTAGATTATAAAATTATGACGTTTATAACTGGCATTAGCAATGATCCCTCAAGGATGCATAACGGAGATGATCGTAGAAGAACAGAGCGAAAATCTTCATTCATTCGTGTTGAAATTACACATCCATCAATAGGCACAATTATAGGATCTACACGCGATATATCTGATGGTGGAGCCTCGGTGAAAATCGAAAATCATCCGATCCCACCTTTGGGCACATCTGTTAAGGTGCGCTTTATTAAGTTGAGTGGTGCGATCAATAAAGAACCTGTAGACATGAATGTCATGCACCATATGCGCAATACTATCGGCTTGATGTTTGCCTGAGTAGCCTAGGCTTAACGTCTCTGTAGTCATCAATAAATGAGCAATCACTCTCTATAAATTTCATGTTTTGTTACCTCTAAAACCCCATCAATGAATATTCTTGGTATCCATTCCTTTTTATCTGGGCAAGCATCTTTTTTGGCGCTTACTAATAATCTCGCCCATAAAACCAATTTACCTATTATTGAAAAGGCCCCAGAGTTACTCAAAAGTGGTGATTTGTTGTTATGTGTGTCCGCTAAAGGTTTAGCGCTTCACTTTACCGGTAAAGGTACACCTAATCCTATTGTTGTAGACTTTACAGAAGGTGCGAGTGCACATCGGCGTCTATTTGGGGGTGGAAAAAACCAACTTATTGCCAAAGCTGTCGGCTTAAAAGGCAGCTACCGACCTAGTGTCTTAGATGTGACTGCGGGTCTTGGTCAAGATAGTTTTGTCTTAGCTACCCTCGGCTGCGAGGTTAAAATGTTAGAGCGTGTGCCGGTTATCTTTGAATTATTAAATGATGGGCTTTTGCGAGCTGAGAAAAGTGCGCAGGGCGATCTGCAGGCTATTGTTAGTCGGATGTCTGTTATCTGCCAAGATTCACTCGCGTATTTAACCTCCAAAGAGTTTATGGTGGCGGCAATCCCCGATGTTATCTATGTTGACCCTATGTTTCCCGAGCGCGAAAAGAGCGCGTTAGTTAAAAAAAATATGGCGGTGTTCCAAGCCTTAGTCGATGGTGATATTGATGCGGGCGAATTACTCGAGCAAGCCTTAACCAAGGCAAAGTATCGTGTAGTCATAAAGCGACCAAGAAAAGCACTAAGTATTGCCGAGCAATTCCCCGAAAAAAAATTACCTAAAGCAAGTTTAGTGCTCGAGGGGAAATCAAGTCGTTATGACATTTACCCGATTGCTAAGATGCCTGATAGCTAATTAAATAGTGAATAAAATTGTTGATTAAGCCGTGACTCAAACGGGTAATTGATAAGAAATATGAATTTAGATACCAATAACAGTTAGAGCATGAGCATGAAAATTAGTATTATTTTGAGTTTAAGTTTCAGCATTATCCTCATTGCATTGGTGAATAATGTTTTTGCGCTATCGAGTATTAGCTTGAAATATGAAGAGCCTTCCTCAGAGAAAGAAGCGGAGGTGTTACGCTGGGTTAAAAGTCTACCAAGTGGCGCGCTCTTAATGGATAACAGGTCGGTGATGGCGACCGAGGCGAATGCGGATCTCGATATATCAACAGTTGATGAAATGATCGATGATAATCTAGCTCATAATAAGACAAGTACTAATAGCAATAAAAATGTGCTGGAAGCCGTCGTTATTTACATCAACAATAGCTTTAAGTTAAAACACTCTATTGAGCTAGTCATAGGGTCTGGACGTGCTGTGTATGCAGATAGTGGGGAGAAAACTATTTTTATGCCTTTTGCCTTTTTTGAAGAAGCGCGAGAACTTTTTACACAAGCGGGTAAAGGCGATTTGGTTAATCAGGCTGTGAGTGATGTTTTTTTACATACGCTGTTGCACGAGTTGGGACATTTATTAATTGCTATGTACGACATGCCCATTGTTGGCCGTGAGGAAGATGCGGTTGATGCCTTAGCGACAGTATTAATACTTCAAGACTTTACCAATGGCGCCAGTATTGTGCAACATACTGCAGAGCTGTATAAGCTTGACCGCGAGCCAATAAAAAATTTACGCAAATGGGACTTTATGGGTGAGCATAGCTTAAATATACAAAGACACTATCAGATGATGTGTCATGTCTATGGCAGCGATCCTACAAACTATCAAACACTAAAACGCCGTATTGGCTTTGCAGATGATCGAGCGAGTATTTGTATTGATGAATATCGGCAAATCTCACGAAGCTGGGCACAATTATTAGAGGCCTATCTATTAGCACAGTAATATTAACCGGTAAGGCAAGTTGCCAGCCGCAAGCACCTAGTTTGCTAGATGTATGCGGGAAGCGATAGTTCTAAGTGTTAATGCTAGACGCTGCTGTTAACTGATTAGCTTAGGTGACTAGGTTCAGTGGCTTATTCTCAAGAAAGCATCCTATATTCTTAACCACCATATCGGCCTGACATTGCAGGGAAGAATCGCTACTCCAGCCAACGTGGGGAGTTAAGATAAAATTTGGATTGTCTTTGAGTGATAGTAAGACATTGTCCTTTGGAATAGGCTCACTAGTCACGACATCAAAGCCCGCACCCGCAATTAGCTTTTCATTAAGGGCGACCACTAGATCTCTCTCGTCTACTAGGCCACCGCGCGCGGTATTGATTAATAGCGCATTTGATTTCATCTTCTTAAATTCAGTGAGCGTAATTAAATTTTCAGTCTCGGTCGTGAGTGGGCAATGAAGTGAGATGATATCGCTGCTACTGATGAGCTCATCAAAAGCGAGGTAAGTCGATTTATGCGAGGACGGTTGATTTTTTCTGTCGGCGAAAACGACCCTAAGACCTAGTGCACGTCCCATAGCCGCGGTAGCTTGTCCCAGGCTTCCGCCCCCAATAATACCCAGTTGTGCATCTTTTAGATCGAAGGTTTGAGATAAATAGCCATGAAAATATGCTGATTGTGTCCAGTCACCATTCATCACCGAGTTATGATAGGCAAATAGGTGTCGGCGTAGGCTAAAAATTAAAGCAAAGGTGTGTTCGGGCACCGAGGTGACAGAGTAGCCCGGGGTATTACTGACACTGATATTGTGAGTTTTACAGTATTCGGTATCAACATTATTGAAGCCCGTTGCGATGACGGCAATATGCTTTAAGGCAGGTAGTGTTGCAATAATCTCTGCGGTCAGTACGACTTTATTAGTAATAACTATATCTGCGTCGATACAGCGCTCAATAATATCTTCTGAAGAAGTTTGGCCGTATTCGATCCAATCATATTGGCTGCTCATTTTTTTAAAGGAAATATGAGCGGGGATTGAGCCTTTATCAAGAAATACAATTTTTGTGCTCATGATTACTTCCTTATTATAAAAGTGGGTGTTGGCAATAGAAGTGTTAGTTAAGGTGATGTTGGTAAGATGCCTTTATCCTTTAAAAATTGCTTGGCAATGGCAATATCGAAGGGTCGATCTTGATTTTCGGCAGCGTAGCGCAGCTCGTCGAGTTGCTGATAAAAGTCGATCTCGTGATCGGGCATAAAATGCAGGCAAGAGCCTCCAAAAAACCACAGTAAGTCTCTGGAGAACGAGATTAACAGATGGTTGTGGCCATTAACAATTTGCCCCACTAGCCATTGGCCTTGTTCACTCATCTCCTCGGAGTAGGTTTCTGAGGCGCAGATTGTATCTAAGGTGTGTATAAACTGCTGGTCGTTTTCGCCCAGCTCATTGAAATTGTCTCGATAAGGCCGATCTTGACTAATATTTTCTTTAAATTGTCGGAGTAGATCTACATGATAAGTAAAGTATTGCGTATACTGCATAGGAATAAATAATCTCGTTAAAAGCACATTCTATCTAAAGTATATTACCTAAGTCATCATTCTTCTTCAAAAGCTTGTTAGCATCTTTCACAAAAAGCGTATTGTCACTCGAAGTATGACCTTTTTCTATTACTCAATATCACCAGCGTTACGATAACTATTATGACAACCGCACTATCTATAAAGTCGCTTAAAAAAGTCTATAGCAATGGCTTTGAAGCACTAAAGAGTATCGATCTCGATGTCAGCGAGGGCGATTTTTTTGCATTACTTGGCCCCAACGGTGCTGGCAAATCAACAACTATTAGTGTGATTTGCTCACTAGCGCTTAAATCAGCAGGTTCTATTCATATTTTTGATCACGATATTGATGTTGATTTTTCAGCTGCAAAAAAATGTATCGGTATTGTGCCTCAAGAGTTTAATTTTAATCAATTTGAGAAAGTCTTCGATATCGTCGCTAATCAAGGCGGCTACTTTGGGCTGCCGAGAGGCTTATGTGAAGAGCGTGCCGAGAAGTATTTAAGGCAATTGAGTCTGTGGGACAAGCGCGACGAGATCTCGCGCAGTTTGTCGGGGGGGATGAAGCGTCGCTTGATGATTGCGCGAGCGCTTGTACACGAGCCGAAGTTGTTGATATTGGATGAGCCTACAGCAGGTGTTGATATTGAATTAAGACGCTCGATGTGGAAATTTTTAAAAGAAATTAATGCACAAGGCACAACAATTATCTTAACGACGCACTATCTTGAGGAGGCTGAGAGCTTGTGTCGCAACATCGCTATTATTGATGGGGGTGAAATTGTTGAGAGCACCAGTATGAAGTCTTTATTGCAACGCCTAGACAAAGAGACACTTATTTTTGATTTGAAAAATGAACTGACAACTGCGCCTGTGCTTGAGCACTGTGATTCGATACTTATCGATAATCTTACCTTAGAAGTGATTGTCAAAAAAGGTACGTCACTTAATTATGTATTTCAGTGTTTGAACGAAAAAGATATTCAAGTAACAAGTATGCGCAACAAAAGTAATCGACTTGAAGAATTGTTTTTATCATTAGTAAAAAGCGATAAAGGATAACCAGTAATGACATTGCAAGAAAAATGGATTGCCCTATCAACAATTATTCGTCGAGAGATTGTGCGCTTTATGCGTATTTGGGTGCAAACCTTAATACCTCCGGTTATTACCATGACACTTTATTTTGTTATTTTTGGTAAATTAATTGGTTCACGTATTGGCGAGATGGGAGGCTTTAGTTATGTTGAATTCGTTGTTCCCGGTCTAATTATGATGTCAATCATTACCAATTCATATGGTAATGTCGTCAGTTCTTTTTTCAGTGTAAAGTTTCAAAAGAGTATTGAAGAGATATTAGTGTCACCAACACCCAATTACATCATATTATTTGGCTATGTTTTTGGCGGTGTGATTCGTGGATTATTGGTGGGCTTTATCGTTACCATCGTGTCGATGTTTTTTACCGATTTATCGATTCATAATTTACCCGTTACTATCTGTATTGTATTTTTAACCTCAGTCGTGTTTGCGCTAGCAGGGTTTTTAAATGCATTATTTGCCAAAGGTTTTGACGATATTTCTATTATTCCTACTTTCATACTGACGCCGCTCACTTATTTGGGGGGTGTTTTTTATTCTATAAAATTACTGCCCGAATTTTGGCAGGGTGTGTCTCAGCTTAATCCTATCTTATATATGGTCAATGCATTTCGATACGGTATCTTGGGTGCTTCTGATATTAATATCGCTACTGCATTTTTTGGCGTGATCGGGTTTATTATATTGCTCTCAAGTGTTTGCTTATACTTGTTAGCCCATGGAACACGTCTGCGCTCATAATATAATTTGCGCGGTTAAAAAAGCTTATTAAGGTCAGCTACTTAAGTTTGTCTCTGACATTGAAACTACTATTACGACTACTGCAATTACGCTATTTCAATTATGACATCGCAATTATGAAAAACACGACTAATACAGATATTGTGGCACTTCCGTTGGGACAAGCAACCGTTTATAAAACGCAATACGATGCCAGTCTGCTATATCCGATACCCCGTCTAAATACTAGACAAACTCTATTTACTGGTAATGCGTTACCTTTTGTCGGTAGCGATCTATGGACGGCATATGAAGTCTCGTGGTTGAACTCCCAAGGTATGCCACAGCTGCGTTTAGTCGAATTTATATTTGCTCATGACACCGTCAATATAGTTGAATCTAAATCGTTTAAACTTTATTTGAACTCGTTTAATCAAACTCACCTTGATTCAGAAAATGACCTTAAGCGTATTATGTTTGACGACTTAAGTGCGGCGGCGGTGGGTGCGCTCGAGATATTTTTTTATGATCTAGACGATGCTAATAATTTAGCGATTGATCATTTGCCAGGGCAATGCATCGATGCGTGTGATATTCGCATTGAGCATTATCATCGCAAGGCACAATTATTATGTGCTAATCAAAGTGATATTGAAAATGAAGCCCAAGCAGAGGGTGACGCACCCACAGTAGAAAATGAAACCCTTTATAGCCATCTACTAAAAACCAATTGTCCCGTGACCAATCAACCCGACTGGGCGACAATTTTTATTCAGTATTCAGGTCCTAAAATTAAAGCAGAGAATTTATTAGCTTACCTAGTTTCTTTTAGAGAGCACCAAGACTTTCATGAAAATTGTGTCGAGCAAATATTTTTTGATATAGAGCAGCAATGCAAGCCAACTAGTTTAGCCGTTTATGCGCGTTATACTCGTAGAGGTGGCTTGGATATTAACCCCGTGAGATATTCATTAAATAATACTGAGCAGCCGTTTAAAAATTTACGCTTGAGAACGCGTCGACAATAAGCTGCATCTATTAAATTAATGGCCAGACAATAATGGGGTGGGCCTTAGTGAATCTTCTTGTTGCGCAAGGTCTTCGCGGCTAGCTCTAATTTATCGATAACCTGATCTTGCTCGTAATTTTTAATTTTTTCTAAATCTAAATGCATCGAAAAGCCTTCCATACTCTCAGAAAGATAGCTTTGTTTACCGGCTAAATTTTTGCGAAGATTAATCACTTGATAGACCTGAATGGGGTAGGTAAACCCTTTGGCTTTAATTTGCCCCTTATCTTTACATAAGATGACGTCTTTGATGAGTGACCAAGTTTCGTGAGAGATCAAAATGTCGCCAGGTTTTCCTGCTGATTCTAGGCGGCTCGCTAAATTCACGCCAGCCCCTAAAGCGGTATAATCGAGATTTTTGTCGGTGCCAAATGTACCCACAGTACAGTAGCCGGAGTTAATTCCAATACGTATTTGTAGAGGCTTTTTAATGCCGAGTTCAGACCAGTGAGCTTGCAGTTCTTGCATACGCTTACTCATCTCTAAAGCCATAGATACACATTGAACGGCGTCTTTTTTAATGCCTTGGCTCGTCTCGCTATCATCCCCAAACAGAATCATGATGGCATCGCCCATAAATTTATCAACGGTGCCATTAAAGCGGTTGGCGATTTTGCTCATTTCAGATAAATAATTATTGAGCAATTCAGCCAGTGTCTCAGCTTCTAACTCTTCACTCAGCTCGGTAAAACCCACAATGTCGGAGAAGAACACTGTAATGCGTTTGCGCTCAGTTAAAATCTTATGATTCTTATCGCGAATCATGGCGGTTACTGGGCCAGGAATATAATGCGATAAGCGATACACTTGAACGCGATAGGTTTCGCTATCTTTTTTATAGATAGCATTAGACATCAATAATTGCTGTAGATATCGATAAGAAGATGCACCGTAAACACAAAGGTAGGCGAAAGTGCCAATGAGCACCACATTATTTAAGGTGCTGTTGGGCGCTAAGTTAACGGCTTGATTATCTAATAAGAAAAACCCGACAAGCAGGCCTAAAATAACACCGGTATTAACTTCGAAGGCCTGCCTAACTCCACCTTGTGAGAGTGCATTAAATTGTAATAAGGTAACTAACAAAATACTCGGCCATGGCGAGTAATCAAGCTCCGTGATCGCCAGCATAATAATAAAGCCATCGGCTAATGCGAGGCCAATAGAGTTGTTGAGCTTTTCTTTGTTTCGAACTAGGGTAAACCAATAGGTAGCGGCGCAATAAATCATCAGTAGGCCGGCAATTCCTAGAGTCTCAATATGCATGAATTTCTCATCAGACATATCTTTACCGATCAGGGCGGCACTTGCAGAAAAACTCAGCAATACCCGGAAATAATATTGATATCGGGGCAACTGCTCTTTGAATGTCTTATCTTCAACTATGGGATACAGCATAATCAACGACTAATATAATGATAAGAGAGTCTTCATAGCTCTCTCCTTGAATAGCTACACGGGGGTCGTAAATTTTTATTAAGTATGAATAATATAGCATATTTCGCCATTTATAATATAAGTTATGTGCTTTAGGCTAGCTTGCTAAGTTTGCATGTTGTCGATATCTCTCTGAGATATACCTTTTATGCGGTCTACTTTTTTAAAATAGTTCCGCTAGCTAGGCTGGTTATTATTTTATGTTTTAGTACGTATAATGCTTATAAAATCTTCCTGATCTTCTATTCATTGTTTGTGAGTTTACTTTTTTGGCTATTATTTTAGCGATTGTTCCTGTTTTTCTTATTATTTTTTGCGGACTTATTTGCGCGCATTACAAGTTTGTGAGTTCTGATTTTTGGCGGGGAGCAGAAAAAGTCACCTATTTTTTATTATTTCCTGCATTGTTAATCAGTAAAATAGCCGTTGCCGACCTTGCTGGGCTCGATATTTTGAATGCTGCAATAGTGATCGTATTATTGTATGCAGTGTTAACGTTAGTGTTGGTGGTATTGCAGATAGTTGTTAAATTTCCCCCCTTTAAATTCACCTCTGTCTACCAAGGTGGTATTCGCCTTAATACTTACATAGGCTTATCTCTCGTTATTGCATTATTTGGGCCAGATGGTTTAGTAATTGCCATTATGCTGATTACATTGATGATCCCAGCGTTGAATATCTTATGTGTTTTAGTGCTTGAGCTATATCATCAACAGGGCGATAGTAACGGCAATATTTTTAAGCGTGTGGGCAAATCTATCGTTAATAACCCCTTGATTTTGAGCTGTATGGTGGGGGTGTTAATCAATATTTTGCGGTTACCGATACCATCGGTGCTTTTAGAGACACTCGATATATTCTCTAAGGCTACGCTACCACTAGGCTTGTTAACCGTTGGTGCAGCACTTAATTTGCGCTCAATTTCTGCATCAATAGCGCCGTTAGTTGTGTCTAGTGTGGCTAAGTTTCTGTTGCTGCCAATGATTGCCGTCGTCTTGTGCAGTCTATTTAATGTCGAGCCTTTGATGAGAGGCGTACTCTTGTTATTAACGCTATTGCCCACCGCATCGGCATCCTATATTTTAGCGCGACAGCTCGGTGGCGATTATGAGCTAATGGCGACGATTATTACGGTACAAACGCTGCTGGCAGGCATTATGATGCCTGTAATGTTAATTATTCTTGTATGAGTTTGGTGTGAATATATGACTAATTAATAGGTAATTATGGTCACTTGCTGTATGCTGCGGCACACAAATATTCCTTCTATTCACTATTAAATAAATACCTTTATATTATGAGTTTTGATTCTCTCGGTCTCTCTGAGCCATTATTAAAAGCCGTGCTTGAAAAGGGCTACGACAAACCTTCGCCTATTCAAGAACAAGCCATTCCTGCCATCGTCAGCGGTAAAGACGTGATGGCCGCAGCCCAAACGGGCACCGGTAAAACCGCGGGCTTTACCCTGCCGTTACTCAACCGCCTAGCAGGCGGCGAACTCGCTCGTGCAAATCATGTGCGCGCTTTAATTTTAACCCCCACCCGTGAGCTCGCCGCGCAAGTCGCCGCCAGTGTTGAAACCTATGGTAAATATTTACCCTTGCGCTCTACGGTTGTATTTGGCGGTGTAAAAATAAACCCACAAATGATGGCACTAAGAAAAGGTGCTGATGTACTGGTGGCAACACCGGGCAGATTACTTGATCTATATAATCAAGGGGCTATCAAATTCTCGCAGTTAGAAGTGCTTGTGCTCGATGAAGCTGACCGCATGTTAGATATGGGATTTATTCATGATATTCGTAAGATCTTGAATGTACTGCCCGCGCGTCGACAAAATCTGTTGTTTTCGGCGACCTTTTCGGAGGAGATACGCAAACTTGCCAAAGGCTTAGTTAACGACCCTGTCGAAATTTCTGTGAGCCCGCGCAACACCACCGTCAGTACTGTTAAGCAGTGGATTCACCCCGTCGATAAAAAACGTAAGTCTGAACTACTTTGCCATCTGATTCATAAGCACAAGTGGGAGCAGGCACTGGTTTTCTCTCGCACCAAGCATGGCGCTAACAAGCTCGTTAAACAGTTATTGGCCGCGGGCATCACTGCCATTGCCATTCATGGTAATAAAAGCCAAGGTGCGCGCACCAAAGCCTTGGCAGAATTTAAAGCCGGTAGCGTTCGTATATTGGTCGCGACAGATATTGCGGCTAGAGGTCTAGATATCGACCAACTTCCGCAAGTGGTCAATTTTGACTTGCCTAATGTGCCCGAGGATTATGTGCATCGTATTGGCCGTACCGGTCGCGCTGGTGCTTCAGGTCAGGCGATATCGCTTGTTAGTGCAGACGAATTTAAAGAGCTAAGCAGTATTGAGCGCTTGATTAAGACGCTATTAATACGTGAAGTTATCGAAGATTTTGATCCCGATCATCAGCTCCCTGAGTCACGCCTAGATCATCGACCGATTAAGGCGAAAAAGCCGAAGAGCTCTGGCTTTAGTCGTGGCGACAGTAATAATGCTGACAATAAAAATCAGGTCAATAGACGACGTGGTCGCGGTGACGATGATAAGAGCGGAAGAACTAATACCGAATCGAAGCATAAGAGTAGTTATTCTAATACTCGAAAACCAAGGACTAACAGCGGCGCATCTAATAGCTCTGTTAACGGTAATACTCAAAGAACTGAGCATAAGAGCGGTAATCGATAAGTTTGACGGTTTAACATAGCTAGGTGATGCGTGAAAAAAATAGCGATTTTTGTCGACGTACAAAATATTTATTACACGACTAGAGATACCTATAAACGCCAATTTAATTATCGTCAATTTTGGCCGCGTATCAGTGCCGAAGGTGAAATCACCATCGCCAATGCCTATGCTATTAATCGCGGCGATGATCAACAAATCAAATTTCAAGATGCACTTAAACATATAGGCTTTAGCGTTAAGTTAAAGCCCTATATTCAACGCAGTGACGGCTCCGCAAAGGGGGATTGGGACGTAGGCATCACTATTGATGTTTTAGAGGCCGCGCCACAAGTCGATAAAGTCATACTGTTATCGGGCGACGGTGACTTTGATAGGCTCCTTGAAAAAATTAAGCAGACACACGCGGTGGAAACTGCTGTTTATGGCGTGCGAAAATTAACCGCAGCCTCATTAATTGATGCTGCTGATCATTTTTATCCTATTGACGAGACAATGTTGTTGTAACTGTTGTTGTAAC
>JBLIFG010000036.1:0-27441 GCA_047633635.1 Cellvibrionaceae bacterium
AGCCATTTGCCCCTATAGCCATTTTGCTCAAGCTGCTCTGCTCATCAGTAGCTGTCCACCCCAGTGCTATGCCAGTTACCTCGTAAATAGTGAGAGCAGATACTTACAGTCAGGCTAGACAAGCATTAAGTACTTTGCCTCAATGCTTGCTGGTGATGGCGCAGCGTTCAAAAATGTCATGCATGTTTATGCGTTTTTGCTCATTTTGTTATTTCTGTGCAGAAGGTGAATTGCACAGCATAAGAGCGCGCGCCTCTGGTAAGTGCAAATTCATGTTGAACAGCGAATCCTTAGTTTAGTAGGATTTAATAATCGATGCTGAGACTTTTAGAAACCTTTCCATATCCACCAGCCATCAGGCTTTGTATTTTTCCATTGCTAACGATCAGTTCTACTGTTATCAAACTAGGTGATACAGGCTCCATAAACTTACCTTGTTCAATCAAAAGAATATTTTTTTCTATATGCAGATGATCGTGAAGCACACAGGCAAGTGGCCCCGCAGCCATTCCTGTAGCTGATTCTTCTTTAATAGCATAGCGTGGAGCAAACATACGAGTTGTCGCATCTTTATCTGTAGCACTGCTATCGAGCGTAAATAGGTAGTAACCGATTAGATCAAGTTTTTCGCTGATGGCGGTGATGTGATCAAAATCAGGTTTTAGGTTGCGTAGTGTCATCCCATCCTTAACCCCAACAACCATAAAGCTATTGCCAGTGTTCACTTGAATGGGGCCGATGTCAGGGTTCAGGTCATTTTCGCTTAAGCCAAGCGATTGTAGAACTTCCGCAACGGTTACGTCGTCTTTCGTCCAATCCTTAGGCATACGGTACGTTGGTGCTAGCTGTTCCATATAGGCCGCCCCATTTTTTATCGATATTTTACGCGGGCCATCGATGGTTGCTTTTGACGTGTCGCCCTCGGACACACGTCCAAGTTCTGCTAGGTAAGAAAAGGTTGCAATGGTGGCATGACCACAATGAGCGATACGACGGTTGGGTGTGAAGAAGTCGAGTTTAAACCCTTCTGTCTGGGATTTTGAGACGAAGGCTGTTTCAGAGAGACCTACTTTTGTAGCAATAGCGAGCATTTCTGTATCGCTAAGTTTGTCAGCATCGAGCACAACGCCCGCAGGGTTGCCGCCAATGCCATCAGTGACAAAGCCATTGACGATATGAGCTTGGATAGTTTTTACTAATTCTTGAGTATAATTCATGTTAATCTTCTATGTAGATAACTGTTTGTATGTTGATGACTTGTATAGCATCAATGTCGATAATTTATAGGGATAATCATGATATTGGAACTCATATAAACATGAGAAATATTCATTAATATGGACCGAGGCGAGGCGATTTCAAAGCTTATTCAGGCTTCTCCAATACTGACGGCTATAGCTACGGAGCTGAGTTTTACTAAAGCGGCCGAGCTTCTAGGCGTCGATCAGTCTGCGGTAAGTCATAGAGTTAAAGCGCTCGAAGACGCACTTGGACACACTCTGTTTGATCGCACTACGCGGGCGCTTAGATTAACGGAAATTGGCGAGACTCTCTGTCATGCGGCAATTGACAACATGGCGAGCTGGGATACGGCACTGGATAAGGTTGAGCGCAGCCGATCGACAAATTTGATTCGACTGTCGCTGCCATCTTCACTGGCCATGAAATGGTTGATCCCAGCTTTACCCAATGCGGGTGCGATAAATTTAAAAATAGCCTTAGATGTAAAAGAAGAAGCCGTCGATTTTCAGGCCAAAGCGGCCGATGCTGCAATTCGATTTGGACCCGGTCCCTATCCCGGTCTGCATTCTACACACCTTTGTCATTGCTGGATTCAGCCAGTAGTCAGTGGCAACTACCCTAGTCATCAAGGTGATCATCAGCGGCTTATAGATAACCCGAAAACACCATTCCTTGCTGATCTCCGTGGCGAAGCGGATAAAACAGATTTTAGTTGGGGTTATTATTTTTCAAAAATTAACTCAGTAAAAGATGACTTCAATGCGGACTATCAATTTGATCGTGCCGATTTGATGCTGCAGGCGGCTATTAGTGGTTTAGGTGTAGGGCTAGGTCGCACACTTCTTATCGAAGCCGATATTGAAGCGGGATATCTCAAGACTATAGGCGCATCGGTGCGCATGCGTTCAAGCTATTGGCTGGTCTGCTCGTCCAGCTTTGCCGAGTCGAATCGATTTAAAAGACTACGTGCTTGGCTTAAAAGTGAAATTCAAGCAACTACTGTAAAAGCCGAGTAGGGTAGTAATAAGTGAAGGCCGCTTTACCTCTGCTGCCGTGCCCTCGTCATTCTTGTTTTATAAGTTGCGCCTCTGTTGCTGTGCAATTCACCTTGGGAAGAGTATAACGAGCGTAACTCAGTGGTATTCGAATCAGAGCGCTAATTATTGTTAATCTATCGTATCTAGTTGAATTAAATATCAAGCTTTGCGCGCCTGTTAATAATTGGCAAGTATGAGCGTTACAGTTGAACGCTAAGCATGCATAATGTTCCACTGAAAAATATTAGGCTAATAACAAATAATGGTGCATCCTCGACAACAAGTAGTTATAAAGTTTTGTTTACTATGCTTGATTTTATTCGCGTATTTTATTTATTTAACGATTCAATACGATTTGTTAACAGGAGGCATTGCGGCCCTTATAACGTGGAGCTTTTTTGTGCTGTGCACGCCCATTGCCGATGCGGGTTTTTTGTTAGATTTTCCACTTAGGCTTTTGTTCGGTATACGTATGGTAGTGTCCGAGACCTTCGTTTGGGCTATTGCTATTTCGATTAATGTTTTTGCGTTGATATATTTTAGAGAGTTTTACGAGACCACTTTTATTACCCAGTTAATGCAAGTTATATTGACGACTCCTTACCCCTACTGGAGTGTTATTTTTCTATCACTTATTGGTACTTTTTTGTCTATTCGCTTTGGCGATGAATTAATGGATGTGCTGCATCATAAAGATCGGCATTTCTATTTCAATCATCATTTTAAGCATGAGCTTCTTCTGTTCATTTTTTTCCTCCTTGTGATTTTTGGTTATTATGAAATCATCTCGAGTTTAGGCATTGCTATTGAAAACAGCTAAGCATCAGGATTTTTTCTACAAATGAACCATCTATTTTTCTTTTTAAAGTAGCAAGCACAGGGTTGATATTGCACACCAGCTTGTCAGTATTATTATCGATCGCATCTCACCTCAGGAATAATCAATCATGCCACCATTGTTTGAAGAAATTGATAGCCAAGCCTCGGTTTTGGGCGAAATATCCTTGCGCAGACGACGTATTCCCGTCTTCGGTGACAGAGATATCTATGAAGTTAAGCTAGGCGACGAATTTCTAATGTCGAGTATGTTTGTCGAGGCCGAAGAGGCTCTGTCTACTCTCGGTTTAGCCGCAGTGCAGGGCGACAACCTCAGTGTTGTAGTGGGTGGTCTTGGTCTAGGATATACCGCGGTGGCCGCATTAAAGGACGCGAGAATTACAGAGCTATTGGTGATTGATGCCTTAGATGCAGTTATAGGCTGGCATAAAAATGAGCTTGTGCCTCTTGGGCAAATACTCAATGCCGATACGCGAAATCACTATGTTCTTGGTAGCTTCTTTGATTTAAGCATAGAGTCTAGCAAGGGTTTTGACCCAAATGACGCGAGTAAGAAGTTTGATGCGATCCTTTTAGATATTGATCACTCCCCCACAGAATTTTTATGCGCAGCTAACGCCAGTTTTTATACGACTAAAAATTTAGCGCTTATGACCGAGCAGCTTAAGCCCAAGGGCGTGTTTGCTATGTGGTCGCAAAACCTCCCAGAGCCGAGTTTTGAGGCGCTGTTGAAAACAGTGTTTGAGAGTGTCGACTCTCATGTGGTTTCTTTTTATAATCCGTTTCAGGGTTGTGAATCTACGAATTCAGTGTATGTTTGTGTGAAAGCAGCGGTTTAAACTAAAATTATGGCACAATATATTTGATTGATGGATGAGTGGCACTTAAAATGTCACTAAGAATGGCTTACACTATGGGATAATAGATCGAATTTGACTAAGGGATGATTTAATTCATCGTTTTTTCACTTTATATTCGGACCGGTGAATTCGGATATAATTTTTATACTTCACCAAAACAATGAGTAAATAAGATGAGTAAAGGTACAGTTAAGTGGTTCAATGCCGATAAAGGTTTCGGTTTCATTACACCTGAAGATGGCAGTAAAGATTTATTTGTTCATCATTCAGAAATTCAAGCGGGCGGTGGTTACGCAACTTTGAATGATGGTCAAGCAGTTGAATTTGAAGTTGGCCAAGGCCAAAAAGGTCCTTGTGCAAACAAAGTTGTTCCTGTTTAGGCTTTTAGTCGATAAAAATCAAAGGCAGTCGGGTGGCTTTGCCTCCGCTGCTTTTGATGCTTTATGCCACTATTGATCTTGAATACAGTAAGATAATGAAATTAACACCTTTTCATTTAGCTGTTCAAGTTCGCGATCTTTACTAGTCTAAAGAGTTTTATGTCTCAAAAATGGGGTTTGAAGAAGGCAAAAGCGCCAAAGACTGGATTGATTTTAATATGTTTGGTCACCAGTTTGTTGTCCATCTTAGTCCACAATTGGGCAAGGCTGTAAAAATTAGTAGTATTGCAAATTCAGTAGATGGTCAAGGAGTTCCAGTACCTCACTTTGGGGTTGTTATGAACTTTAATGATTGAGAAGTATTTGCTCAAAAAGCCAGTCAATCCATTGATGAGTTCATCATTGAGCCTCAAGTTCGCTTCAAAGGCGAAGTGGGCGAGCAAGCTACGATGTTCTTTTCTGATGCTTCCGGTAATGCGCTAGAATTTAAAGGCTTTAAAAATATTTAATTAGAGCTATTTGCAAAATAAAAGTTATTAAAGCTTTCGGCACACATAACGCCCAAGTATTTGCCGCACTAGTTTGTAAAAACATGAACGTTAAAAAATTACAATAATATTATTTATAGCACTTCTTTTAGGTTTGGCTCCCACAATTTATAGCTTGATCGGCGATCCATTCTCCATCCCATTTCAAGATTATGAACAGCTATCAAAAGACGTCCAGTTGTCATACGAAAATGAATCCGAGAGCATAAAGACATTACAATACATCGGCTCGAGCATGTCTGTTATGGCTCTATTACTACTAGATTGCCGCTAGCATTTTTAAGCTTGACCACGAACAAGTAATTATCCGGCCATAGTTGTCGAGGCTACAACTGTTTGTAAGCACTAGCTGTAATTAAAATGATTATTTCAAATTATCACTACCAGCTATTATTTCAAGCTATCACCACGAACTATAACTAAGACCTGTCTATGTCACTTCTACTAACGGTTATATTATCAACATTCTTTGCAGGCTTAGCTATGGCTTTAGGCGCCACCATCGCTCGCTTCGAAAAAATAGAGTCGCAGTGGCTTGAAGAAGAGTTTAGGCATAGTGTGACGGCTTTCGGGGGCGGCGCGCTTTTGTCTGCGGTGGCTCTGATTTTAGTACCTGAAGGGCTAGCTAACCTAATGCCACTGTCTGCCTGTGTTTGGTTTGTAGTAGGTGGTTTTAGTTTCATGGTCGTTGATGTCTACCTCAAAAAAACAAAGACTCCCGCCAGTCAACTAGCGGCAACGCTAGCTGATTTTGTTCCAGAGTCCATCGCCTTAGGAGCAGCATTTGCCACGGGAAATAGCAGCGCATTTTTACTGGCAGCTTTGATCGCGCTACAAAATATACCCGAGGGGTTTAGTGCTTATCGTGAGTTAAATGCAAGGTCTGCTTATAAGCCCCAAAAAATTATAATGATCTTTGCTTTAATGGCAACACTTGGCCCTATGGCAGGAGTATCCGGTTATTTATGGCTCTCGGAGTCGCCAGCGGTGATTGCTGCCATCATGCTTTTTGCATCGGGAGGTATTCTTTACTCGATATTTCAAGATATAGCGCCCCAAGTAAAATTAGAAAAACACTGGGGGCCACCAATGGGAGCAGTGCTGGGGTTTGTGCTTGGCATGTTTGGTTTCATGGTTACAACACCATGAGAGACAATACAGGTATAATCAATTTAGCGGCCTCTCCTAAAACGCCATAGTCAAACTGACTAGAGCTAACCTTTAATGAAAATTCTCCATCGGAATAACTATGAAATTATTAATACGCAACCTTGATCGATTGACGACAGAAGCCGAACTGAAAAGTTTGTTTGAAGATTTTGGTATTGTTCAATCTTGTAGTTTGGTCATCGACCAGGCTAGCGGTAAGTCTAAAGGTTTTGGTTTTGTTGAAATGCCAAAGCCAGGTGAAGCCAAAGCTGCCATCAAAAAGTTAAATGAAAAAACTGTCGGCAGTAGTAAAATACGTGTTAAAAAAGCCGAAGATAAAATTGCTTAACAGGCCATAGTTGCAATTGATGTTTGTCTGTATTGCTAGGGCCTTTGTATAAATGATCGGCTGTTATTATGCGAATTTAGCTGATAGCGGCTTACCGCATTGCACACCTCTAATGCTTTTGTGCTGATGAGAAAAGTCTACTTATTAAAATACTGAATACTGATTGGCTTACTTATGCTGCAAGTTTTTAGGTGTCTATGGGTTATGCTCTAGCTCAATGAAAATTTCTGTCTATGCAAAGGTTTAATGATATGAGTCGCGAACAGCCGAAAAATCCATTGCATGGTCTGACCCTTGAAGTGGTTGTAACAAAATTGAAGGGTCACTATGGATGGGATGAGTTAGCATTGAGAATCGATATCAATTGCTTTAAGAGCGATCCATCTATTAAATCGTCATTAAAATTTTTACGAAAAAATCAGTGGGCCCGGGACAAAGTTGAAAGTCTTTACCTCTCGACTTTTGAGCCTTAAACGTTAAACAATCTTTGATGTGTAATGGTCGAGAAAAATGTCAATGAATCTACTTTGGGTGATACCTATCAATGCCACTTATGAATGCTAAAGAAATCAATATAGATTGGATGCATGTGTTTATGAGTAGTATTGCGCTCGCCTGTGGCGTTAAGTTCGTCATATCTAACTACAAATGCTTTTATAGCGGATGAAGCCCCTGTTTTGTCTACTATTTGTTATTGCTAGTTTCGCTGAGGCTAGTAATAACATAAAACCATTTACCACTGATGGCTGTAGCTCATTCCCCGATGGTACTAAAGAGCACAGTGAATTGTGGCTTTCCTGTTGTAGTCGCCATGATTTGGCTTATTGGCAAGGTGGCACAGCCCAACAGCGAGTTGCTGCTGATCAACAGCTCAAGCAATGCGTAGAGCAAGCCGGTGAGCCTTCAATTGCTGCAATTATGCTTGCAGGCGTGCGTGTTGGTGGTACGCCTTATCTACCTACCAAGTTTCGTTGGGGTTATGGTTGGCCTTATTTTCGTGGTTACCAAGCAATAACACCTAGGGAGCAAAGACAGATAGAAACTTTGCTAAAAGACAAAAATTAGTACAAGAAAAAAGGCGAACTTCCTTAAGCCCGCGGAGGACTTCAAGCATAAAGCGTCACCGGCATGATGTGCGGAGAAAAGAAATTTTGGCTAGGTTTAACTCTAGGCACCTCGAGTCTTGCCAACTTTTGGGTTCTCAGGGTCTAGACGTCTGTTAGGTTCGAGGATTTCTTAGCTCTGGCTATCGGTCTAGGTATTAAGTGATGGCTAGCAGGCTTAGATTATGGAGATTCTTCTATTTACTGGCTTTATGGTGATACCCTCAAGTAACTTACACGTATTAAACGTCTCAATAGTTCAAAACCACACAGTTAGTTTTGTAAAATAGAGTGTAAATGTTGAAATTCACGGTGTCATTTTATAAAATGCAAACAATTAAGCGTTTTACCAAGACAAAGCGTTAAAAAAAGGTTAATGTAGTCGCAATTATGAATAGATGACTAAATAAATTAGTTTCTACATTATATTCGAACCGGTGAATTCGGATATAATTTTTATATTTCACCAATAATACGAGTAAAGAGCATGAGTAAAGGAACTGTAAAATGGTTTAACGCCGATAAAGGCTTCGGTTTTATTGCACCTGAAGATGGCAGCAAAGATTTGTTTGTACATCATTCAGAAATTCAAGCAGGCGGTGGTTACGCAACACTAAATGATGGTCAAGCTGTTGAGTTTGAAGTAGGCCAAGGCCAGAAAGGCCCCTGTGCAAATAAAGTTGTTGCTCTTTAAGTTGTTGTAACACACAAAAAATAAAAGCAGCGATTGGCAATGCCAATCGCTGCTTTTAGCGTTTAGGGCAGCTCAAAAGTTAAGTTCTACCCATTAAATTTTTGTTCGGAAACAATATAAAAATTAATTATATCTTGTAGTAGTTGTTTCAGCCCACCGTCGGTGTTTTATAGACGCTCACTCCAAAATAAAACCACAGATAGTGGTTAGCCGTTAGGCCCTCACTAAGATTCTTGTCAATTTCTTCAATAACACTTGCTCACCAACAAACATTGCGTTTACAGATTTTTTGTCAATACGGTCCTTCAATTGATTGTGTTTATTAATTTCAAATTGAAATTCACGATATAACACTTATTAAACCTGCTGTTTGTCTTAGCCGTAGTCGTGATCTTGAGAAAAATAGGCTTTATTTAGCGTCAAAAGCGAGTGCAGTAGTTATTGTTGGCGATGTCTTTGGTAGCATGATTTAGCATATATATGACAAGTTAGCTCTCAAACCAGTGTTTTGTATATATACATTTTTTAGTCTGTGCGTTTATACTTTTTGCACCAGCGTTATCCTCACTTTCACTCAGATCAGAAAAACTTCGACGAGGACATGCTGACAAGTGCAGAGCCTATCTTTGTGTTTGGTGTTAAATTTTATCAATAATAGGGGTGTAAAGTAGACATGAAATTGCTTAGAGCTTTTTAAGAGTCGTCTCTATTGAATAGTGAAGCCGCAGACATAATGTTGATACAGTTAAGTATAAATAATATGGGTAAATACAGATGCGTATGTCGCTAAAAGCGCCCAGTTTGATTAATGGTGAATGTAAATGACGCCAGCTATTAACGCCGCTAAAAAATTAAAAATTACTTACACTTTGCATGAGTATAGTCATGATGCTGCAGTTGAGTCTTTTGGTTTAGAGGCCGTAGAAAAATTAAATGTTGCGCCGGAGAGAGTTTTTAAAACCCTAATTGTGTTTCTCGACAATAATGAGCTGGTTGTGGGTGTTATTCCGGTGCCCAAAAAATTAAGTTTGAAGTTAATCGCCAAGGCAATGGGTGAAAAAAAGGCAGCTATGGCAGATAAGCTTAGCGTCGAGCGCACAACAGGTTATGTCTTAGGCGGTGTTAGCCCGCTGGGGCAAAAAAAGCGTCTGAAATCAGTTATTGATGCATCGGCTATGCAGTTTGAGACGATTTTCGTGAGCGCAGGTCGCCGCGGCTTAGAAATAGAGCTGTCGCCTAAAGACTTAATAATGCTGACGAGTAGTGTGGTTGCAGATATTGCTCAGTAATGGCGACTGGTGTATTTAAAGTTATTCTTATTTTGCATGTTGCTTATTTTTTTAATAAAAAGAGTTGATGCGCTTATTAATAATATGGACATAAAAATACGGCCATAAAAAAAAGGCGCTTCAATTGAAACGCCTTTTTTTGTCAGCTAAAGCTTATCGAAAGTCTAAAATAATTAGATCAGATCAAAGCGGTCTGCATTCATCACTTTATTCCAAGCGGCTATAAAGTCCGCTAGAAATTTTTCTGTTGAGTCGTCTGATGCATAAACTTCAACAATAGCGCGCAAAATTGCGTTAGAACCAAATAGTAAATCAACATCAGTGGCAGTCCACTTAGCCACACCCGTCTTACGATCATTACCTTGATAGGCATTGTCTCCGGTTTTGTTCCACTTAGTACTCATGTCTAAAAGATTCACAAAGAAATCGTTAGTCAAGGTGGCAGGCCTATGCGTGAATACACCGTTAGCCGTACCACTGGTGTTGGCGCCTAACACGCGCAGACCACCGATAAGCACCGTCATTTCTGGTGCCGTTAAGTTAAGTAGCTGTGCACGATCGACAAGTAAATCACCTGCTTGAAAACCAGTGTTAGTTGAAATGTAGTTGCGAAAGCCATCGGCAATAGGCTCAAGTACCGCAAACGATTCAACATCAGTTTGCTCTTCAGTAGCATCGGTGCGACCTGGTGCAAATGGCACCGTAATATCGTAACCTGCAGCTTTTGCTGCGGCCTCGACACCTGCGGCTCCAGCAAGCACGATAACATCTGCAAGAGACACTTTGGTGCTGCCAGAAGTCGTATTAAAGGCACTCTGAACACCTTTTAATACGTCTAAAACTATTGCTAGTTGTGTTGGGTTGTTAACCTCCCAATCCTTTTGCGGTGCAAGGGCGATACGAGCACCGTTGGCGCCACCACGCATATCACTTCCACGGAACGATGCAGCCGATGACCAGGCTGTATTGACCAATTGGCTAACAGATAAACCCGTTGCAAGAATTTTAGACCTAATGGCAGCAACATCAGCACCGCCAACAAGCTCGTGATCAGCTCTTGGCACTGGGTCTTGCCATAACTGTGCCTTAGCGGGCACTAATTTACCAAGACCGCGGACATAAGGGCCCATGTCGCGGTGAGTTAGTTTGTGCCACGCGCGTGCAAATGCATCTGCAAACTCAGCGGGGTTTTGATGAAATCGACGAGAAATTTTCTCGTATGCGGGATCCATCCTCATGGCCATATCGGCAGTTGTCATCATCGGCGCATGTGTCACTGATGGGTCGTGTGCATCTGGCACAGTGGCTTTGGCCGCTGAGTCAGTTGGTGTCCATTGGTGCGCGCCAGCAGGGCTTTTTGTTAACGTCCATTCGTAACCAAAGAGAACATCAAAATAGTTGTTATCCCATTGTATTGGGGTTTGCGACCAAGCCCCTTCAATACCCGAGGTAATCGTATCGACCCCATGACCATCATTTTTCGAGTTGATCCACCCTAAGCCTTGATTCTCTAAGCTAGCACCCTCTGGCGCTGGGCCCACATATTTGTCGGGATCGTCAGCGCCATGAGCCTTACCAAAAGTGTGACCGCCGGCCACTAGAGCCACAGTTTCTTCATCATTCATTGCCATGCGCGCAAAGGTCTCACGCACATCACGAGCTGATAACAATGGATCTGGATTGCCGTCGGGACCTTCAGGGTTAACGTAGATCAAACCCATTTGCACAGCGGCAAGATTGCCTTCTAATTTGCGATCGCCAGTGTAGCGCTCGTTGCCCATCCACTCGGTCTCCATACCCCAATAAATATCTTCTTCTGGCTCCCAAATATCTTCGCGGCCACCGGCAAAACCAAAGGTTTTAAAGCCCATAGACTCTAACGCAACATTACCAGTCAGCATCATTAAATCAGCCCAAGAAAGTGCTCTACCGTATTTTTGCTTGATAGGCCAAAGTAGACGGCGGGCTTTATCTAGGTTGCCGTTATCGGGCCAGCTATTAAGCGGAGCAAAGCGTTGGTTGCCTGTACCTGCACCGCCACGGCCATCTCCAGTTCGGTAAGTGCCCGCGCTATGCCAAGCCATGCGAATAAACATTGGCCCATAGTGCCCGTAATTCGCCGGCCACCACTCTTGTGAATCAGTCATTAACACGGTTAAATCGCTGACCACGGCGTCGAGGTCAAGCTTGTTAAATTCACTCGCATAATCAAAGCCTGCATCCATAGGATTAACTTTGTGGGTGTTCTGGTTAAGCATTTTAAGGTTGACCTGATTTGGCCACCAATGTTCATTTTTAGAGGGTACTGATTAATGGCTGTGACCACCGCCCATCACAGGACATTTTCCGATATCGCTCATGAGACTAGCTCCTTATGTGTGGTTAAGATCGCAATACTTATAAAATATAAAGCTATGATTTGAAAAAATTAATGTTGGTAATTATTAGCTTATAGCTATTAAACAATTACCCGTCAGTTATTAAAGTTAAACAGTCATACCGATGAGGTATTTGTGAATGTTTAATTAACTTATTTATAATTAAGTTAATTAGTAAAATCACAATATCATTGAGCCCCAGCTTATTCTAATGATAGATACAGATGATCCTGATAGCAAAAGACAATCAGTATTACTTATCTAATAGTTTTTGATTAATTTCGTTTTGGCAATAATAATTCTTAAAAAAACAGCTGGGGTGCTTATAACCTTTGAGGGAGCTAGGGTTTGTCTATTTAGCTGGTGAAATGGTTTAAAAATTTGGGCTTATCAGCCCTAAAATAAATACTCAGAGCCTATTAAAGAGCTGTATTGCAGGGCTTCATTACAGAGCTAAATTAAGGGCTTTAAGTTGTTGGGTAGACGCCTTTAAGCTTAATATGTTTTAGAGAGGGTAAGTTATCAAAATAAAGCAGCCTTACGATAAACTAAATAGAGTAGACTGCGCGCATTAATTTATCTGTTAATTATCTTTTAGTTTCATTAAGTCAATATTCGCTGTGCCAAACTAATTGCTTCACATAAGGCTTTCTATGAATACTCGCATTGCGGTTATTGTTTTATTACTTAGCTCTACTGGCTTTGGATTGACCTGGTTGCCAATCAAGGCTCTAGGAGAAGCCGGACTCAACGGTCTTCATTTAGTTTTTATTATAACGGGCTCAGTCTCAATGGTACTGATGCCTTGGTTGATTCGCCAGCGCGCACAGTGGTTACCGATATTACCTTACATGCTGCTGGTGGCTTTGTTCGGAGGCACTACCCTCTTGGCTTTTCAGGTGGCTATTCTTCACGGTGATGTTATTCGTGTCATGATTTTATTTTATATGCTGCCGATTTGGAGTGTGTTGGGGGGCTGTCTACTATTAGGTGAGGTTCTCGACCGGCGCAGGATTATCACCTTGATACTTTGCATGGGTGGCGCGTTTTTAATTTTAGAAGTCTGGAATGTCTCTTGGACTTCTTTTGGTTGGATTGACGCTCTTGCTTTGCTGTCGGGTTTTGCACTAGCGGCAACTTCTATTGCATTTCGCTTTACGCTGGACGCGCCCTTTACTAGTAAGATTGGTTTTATGTTTATGGGCGGTTTTATTATAGTGAGTACCATTTTATTGTTGTATCCAACGGGTGCTGCAATTCCAGGTGCTAGTGTTCTTGGAGGTGCACTTGCTTATAGCCTTGCTTGGATACTAGTTGTTAGCTTCGGCAGTATGTGGGGAGTGACTTGTTTGGGCGCTGGGCGTGGCTCGGTATTGATAGTGGTCGAGCTAGTAGTTGCTGTTTTATCGGTGTTAATCATTACCCAGGTAGGCCTTAAGCTTTACGAGGCCATTGGCTGTGTTATGGTTATTATGGCCGCTATTTTAGAGGGTACCCGTGACGATGAAGTCATCGCGTTTGCCTCGCCGCAATAATAAAGTCTGCCAGCAATGTGTTGTGGCCTGTTCATAGAATCAAAATATCGTTACAATCGCGAGCTATAGAATGCGTTAGTTAAGGTTGCAATATTAGCTTGCAAGATTTGGCGCTATTTCTCCTTTTTGGTTTTATCTTTCGTTTTGTTCAGCTTGGGAGCTGTTTTATATGTCACCTGATTCATCAATTAAAAAAGTGGTACTAGCATACTCTGGTGGTCTTGATACCTCGGTTATTGTTAAGTGGTTACAAGAAACCTATGAGTGCGAAGTTGTCACCTTTACAGCTGATTTGGGTCAGGGAGAAGAAGTTGAGCCCGCTCGTGCAAAGGCAGAAGCTCTAGGCGTTAAAGAGATTTATATTGATGATCTTCGCGAGGAGTTTGTGCGTGATTACGTCTTCCCAATGTTTCGTGCAAATACTATTTACGAAGGTGAGTATCTACTAGGCACCTCTATAGCCCGTCCACTCATTGCTAAACGCATGATCGAGATTGCCAATGAGACCGGCGCCGACGCAATTGCCCACGGTGCAACCGGAAAAGGTAATGACCAAGTTCGTTTTGAGCTAGGTGCCTATGCCTTGAAGCCAGGTGTAAAAGTTATTGCTCCTTGGCGCGAGTGGGATCTAACTTCACGCGAATCCTTAATGGCTTACTGTGAGCAGCATAATATTCCTGTCGACCACGCCGGTGGTAAGAAAAAGTCGCCTTATTCTATGGATGCTAACTTGCTACATATTTCTTTCGAGGGTGGTATTTTAGAAGATCCTTGGGCCGAAGCCGAAGATGATATGTGGCGCTGGAGCGTATCTCCAGAGGAAGCTCCCGATAAGCCGCTTTATTTAGAATTGAGTTATGAAAAAGGTGATATTACGGCCATTGACGGTGTCGCTATGTCACCTGCAACAGTACTCGAGACCTTAAATAAAATAGGCGGCGCGCACGGTATTGGTCGTCTAGATATTGTTGAAAACCGTTATGTAGGTATGAAGTCCCGCGGTTGTTATGAAACACCCGGTGGCACGATCATGTTAAAAGCGCACCGTGCCATCGAGTCGCTTACCCTCGACCGAGAAGTTGCTCACCTGAAAGATGAGTTGATGCCTAAGTATGCAAATTTGGTCTACAACGGTTATTGGTGGAGCCCCGAGCGTAAAATGCTGCAAACTGCTATCGATGATTCCCAGCAGTCGGTTAATGGCGATGTGCGCCTTAAACTCTATAAGGGTTCTGTGAGTGCTGTAGGTCGTCGTTCGGCCGATAGCTTGTTTGATGAAAATATCGCTACCTTCGAAGACGATGCGGGTGCTTATAATCAGCAAGATGCAGAAGGCTTTATTAAATTAAATGCATTACGCATGCGCATTGCCGCCAATAAAGGACGCAAGTTACTTTAAATATTCTATATTAGACTAAACTAAAAACTATCAAAAGTAGTATATTAGTAGGTATTTCGAGCGGCAATTATTCTGATACGTATGAGTTGTAGTCGCTTAAATACTTGTGGTTTACTATCTTTTTTTTATAAAATGATGCTAATTGTATCGAACACCAAATCCAGATGGTTTTCAAGCAGGCTTCTAGTAAACCTTAACGAAGCTTTAGCTGTTTCTTGATATTTTCAACTCTAATAATTATAAATAAACATTGATGAATCATTTCGACTTTTAGTTGATCTGCGTCATGCCGTTTGTTTATTAGTGTTGTAAACTATTTGCGCCGCTATATGTATAACTAAAAGCATTTTTTAAGCATATATTTTAAAAGACAGAATCAATAAAGTCATAATGTCATCAACAATATGTAGGAATAGAGTTATGAGTAGCCTCTCGACAACGTCAGAACTAAAATTATTAGGTGATCAGTCCTACAACTATCATGTTGTTCGACAATTTTCTATTATGACTATTGTATGGGGTGTTTTCGGTATGGGCGTTGGCCTCCTCCTCGCCTGCCAGCTGGTGTGGCCAGCTTTAAATGATATTTTCCAGCCCTACACACATTTTGGGCGCCTGCGCCCGCTGCACACTAACACGGTTATTTTTGCATTTGGTGGCTGCGCCTTGATGGCTACCTCTTTGTATGTGGTGCAGCGCACCTGTCAAACCAGTTTATTTGGCGGCAAGCTTGTGCCCTTTACCTTTTGGGGTTGGCAAACTGTTATTGCGCTGGCGGCTATCACCTTACCAATGGGGCTGACATCGACTAAAGAATACGCAGAGCTTGAATGGCCAATTGATATTCTGCTCGCTATTGTTTGGGTGTCTTACGGAATCGTCTTTTTTGGCACGATCATGAAGCGTAAAACGCCGCATATATATGTTGCAAATTGGTTTTTTGGTGCCTTTATTATCACTGTTGGCATCTTGCATATTGTTAATAGTGCCGCGGTGCCTGTCACACTATTCAAATCATACTCGGCTTATGCAGGTGCTGCAGATGCGATGGTGCAATGGTGGTACGGCCACAACGCCGTAGGCTTTTTCTTGACTGCGGGCTTCTTGGGCATGATGTATTACTTTGTTCCAAAGCAAGCGGGTCGTCCGGTTTATTCGTACCAACTTTCGATTGTTCATTTCTGGGCACTAATTTCTATCTATATTTGGGCAGGCCCTCACCATCTGCATTACTCTGCACTACCTGATTGGGTGCAAAGCTTAGGCATGGTGATGTCACTGATTCTATTGGCGCCCAGCTGGGGCGGTATGATCAACGGTATTATGACGCTATCAGGTGCTTGGCATAAATTGCGTACTGACCCTACACTACGCTTCTTAGTGGTGTCGTTATCATTTTATGGTATGTCGACTTTCGAAGGTCCAATGATGGCCATTAAAACAGTCAACGCGCTTTCGCATAATACTGACTGGACGATTGGTCACGTGCATTCGGGTGCGCTTGGTTGGGTGGCAATGATTTCTTTTGGCGCTATTTATCATCTTATTCCTGTGCTTTATGGGCGAGTTCAAATGTGGAGTGTGCCGTTGATAAACACTCACTTCTGGTTAGCAACGGGTGGCACAGTTTTATATATCGCCTCTATGTGGGTCAATGGTATTACCCAAGGATTAATGCGCTTAGCATTTAATGCAGATGGTACCTTAACCTACAGTTTCATTGAGTCTGTTGAAGCCAGTTATGGCGGCTATATTGTGCGCGCTCTCGGTGGTGGCCTATTTTTCATCGGGATTTTATTAATGGCATTTAATGTTTATAAAACAATACTCGTCGCTTCTGAAGAAGCGACGTTTTTAGAAGAAAAACCTGATACAACAGCGCAAGTAGCCTAGGGAGAACTTACGTGAAGAACCATGATATTGTTGAAAAAAATATTGGGTTGATGATTGTATTGATCGTCGTAGCAGTTAGCTTCGGTGGTCTTGTGACTATCGTACCCCAGTTTTTTCTTAAAGAAACAACAGAACCCATTGAAGGTTTAATGCCATTACCTGCAGTGGCGCTTGAGGGTCGCGACATTTATATTCGCGAGGGCTGTCACGTGTGCCACACTCAAATGGTGCGTCCACTGCGCGCAGAAGTTGAACGTTACGGACATTATTCTGTTGCTGGCGAGTCAGTTTACGAGCATCCTTTTTTATGGGGTTCTAAGCGCACCGGTCCCGATCTTGCCCGTGTAGGCAATCGCTACAGTGATGCATGGCATAAAGCGCATTTATATAACCCCCGCAATGTTGTGCCTAGATCTAATATGCCGTCATTCCCATGGTTGTTCGATAGAACCATTGATGGTATCGATACGCCCAAAAAAATGACGGCACTGCGCAGAGTAGGTGTGCCTTACACCGACGAGGATATTGCAGGTGCGACAGATGCAGTTAAAGGTACGCTAGAAATCGACGCGCTTGTAATCTATTTACAACAATTAGGCACGCTTCCTATTCTTCAGCAAAAGAGGTAAGACTGTGGATATTAATGATATATATAGTTTTTCAACAGTATTCATGATGATTGCCTTCATTAGTATATGTTGGTGGGCATATGCGCCAAGCCGAAAAAAACGTTTTAACGATGATGCTAATTTACCTTTCGCCGATGAAGAAAAGCATCAACAGTCACAAGCTGCTGCTAATCAGCGTTTTGATAAAACCGATGCCACCGATAATAGGCAGGATTAAGTTATGGGTATATTTTGGAATGTTTGGATTATTGGTTTAACAACAATCAATCTATTGCTAATATTATGGGTACTTCTAGCTAATCGAAAAGTTGCTGTTAGAGATGATGCAGATCCGGACAATAGAACCACCGGTCATGTCTATGATGGCATAGAAGAATATGATAACCCACTGCCTAAGTGGTGGTTTATGCTGTTTATTTTGACCATTATCTTTGCTGTTTTTTATCTGATTTTGTATCCCGGCCTCGGTAGTTATAAAGGGCTTTTAGGTTGGACAAGTGTTAATCAACTGGAAAATGAGCAAGCGATCGCCTATGAGAAACATCAAGAAAGTTTTGGTGGTTATATGAAAATATCGGTCAAGGAGTTAGTGGACGAGCCTCGTGCGATGAAAATGGCGCAGAGAGTGTTTGCTAACAACTGTGCTGTTTGTCACGGTGCAGACGGCAGTGGCTATCTCGGTTTTCCAAACCTAACCGATAGCGATTGGCTTTATGGTGGCTCCCCTGAACAAATTAAAACGACACTGATTTATGGTCGCCAGGCAGCAATGCCGGCATGGCAGGCGGTAATGGGGACCAAGGGCATTGCCGATGTAACCGAGTATGTACTGAGTTTGAGTGTGCCAGAGCGTGAGTACGATGCTGAAAAAGCTGTACTTGGAGAAAAGCTTTACACACAAAATTGCGCGGCTTGTCACGGTGCAGAGGCTAAAGGCCAACACGCATTAGGCGCTCCCAATTTGACCGATGATATTTGGCTGTACGACGGAACTGCTGCAGGTATTCGTCAGACTTTACGCATGGGACGCAATGGGCAAATGCCAGCACAAGCTGAGCGCCTACGTACAGAAAAAATACATTTGTTAACCGCTTATGTTTATAGTTTGTCACTAGAGGACTAGTAGGCAGAGCTAATTAACCAAAGGCAGCATATCGATTGCTATTAGCGATAGTTTACTAATAATGATCAATGCCTT
The DNA here is from genome assembly GCA_047633635.1 of Cellvibrionaceae bacterium. Classification (GTDB taxonomy): domain Bacteria; phylum Pseudomonadota; class Gammaproteobacteria; order Pseudomonadales; family Cellvibrionaceae; genus CANLBN01. Next base: position 18,521 of record JBLIFG010000036.1, read on the forward strand.
TGCTAGCGATCATCTATATTAGTTGACCTTTAATAGTAGTTGACCCTCAAAAGGGCGAGTAAATTCGATACCTTGCCAGTTTTAAAAATACGCAGTTGGTGTGTTTTTGAGGTTTCAAGGAAATTTTTTATTGATGCAACGGTCGCTATTTGTGTTTGTGCTCGGCTTTAGTCGTTTAAAATTATATGAGTATTAGCTGAAGGTCGCAGTCGAAACAAGCAAGTCTTCACGCTTGAAGTAGGCACAAACACAGTGGGTACTTAGCTGCGAGTTCTCGACGTAAAAGGAATTTTTAAAGTCGCACACGACTAACAAGGCCGCAACACGATCCCAAGGTTTCTAATGACACAGTGAACACGCATCATTTTTTTTGCGTTGCCTGAAGCGTTAAGAAGTGTAAAAATATCGCTAAATGTAATGTCTAATAACTTATGTTTTTATATTTTTAGTTTTAAATGAATAATAAATTTTACATAAATGTTTAGGTGTGAGATCGGCTTATAGCTTATCCCACGATATGTTAAATTTGGAGTCTCATTAGTTTATGAAAGATTCAGATCAAATTCCCACTGCAATGGATAGCGACTCGTCATCTACTTCCAAAGACAACTCCATTAGCTATATTAATTTATATGAATCTGAAGATAAGGTTTATGTGCGCAAGGTTAAAGGTTTTTATCAGCGCCTTCGGCGCTTCACCGGCATCCCTCTGTTACTCGCTTTTTTAATACTTCCCTGGCTGCAGATAGACGCGCGGCCAGCAATATTTTTTGATCTTCCGCAGCGCCAGTTTTATGTGTTGTGGATGACTTTTGGACCTCAAGACGGCATGTTGCTCGCATGGCTGCTCATTATTTCAGCTTTCGCCTTATTTACCGTCACGGCCTTACTCGGGCGAGTTTGGTGTGGTTTCACTTGTCCGCAAACGGTGTGGACGCTGATGTTTATTTGGGCAGAACATCACTGTGAAGGCGATAGAAATAAGCGCATAAAGTTGGATAATAGTCCCTGGGATTGCGAGAAAGTTCTCCGTAAAGGCAGTAAGTATTTAGCGTGGTTAGTCATTTCTTTTGTAACGGGTGCTACCTTTGTCGGCTATTTTTATCCTATAGGCAACATCTTTTTAGGCTTTTGGCCGATCGTCTTAGACAGTGGTTTAGTCGTACTTCAAGGTAATAGTACGGTGATTTTTTGGACATTATTTTTTACTGGCATGACATTTATGAACGCCGGTTTTTTACGCGAGCAAGTCTGTAAATACATGTGCCCCTATGCACGTTTCCAGTCGGTGATGTATGACAACAGCACGCTGGCAGTTCATTACGATACGCAGCGCGGTGAAGCACGTGGCCCGCGTAAAACTAATGATGACTATAAAGCCGAGGGCTTGGGCGATTGTATTGACTGCTCTTGGTGTGTACAAGTTTGCCCAGTCGATATTGATATCCGCGACGGTCTGCAATACGAGTGCATAAACTGTGGTTTGTGTGTGGATGCTTGTAATTCGGTGATGGATAAAATGGGCTATGCGAAGGGCTTAATTCGATTTACTAGTGAAGATCAATTACAAACTGGCACTACACGTCATATTACCCCCAGAGTTATTGGCTATTTCGTTATGCTGTCAATTATGGCCAGTGTGTTTGTCTATACGGTGTCAAATAGAGAGCCTGTAACTGTCGATGTGGATCGTGATCGCGGCGCACGCCTTTATAAGGTACAGGGCGATAATGTTGAAAATGTCTATATGCTTAAAGTGCATAACATGGACAGGCAGGCACATGAGTTCGACGTAAAAGTTGAGGGGGACTACGCATTTAAGATAAAGCGTTATCGTGCTGTACCCATAGAAAAGAATGAAATATATTCATTCCCTGTACGTATAGTAGTCGACAAGTCTGAACTACTCAGCATTAATACGCCGTTAACATTTACCATCACCGCTAGAGGTGATGATAAAATTTTCGCAACAGAGACGAGTGTGTTTATCGGTCCAGAGTTAGACCAAGAATTGAACTGAAAACTAAACTAAACAAAGCAAAGCGCTAAGCTAAATATCTTAGACTAACTTGCAGATTAATATAAATGTCATTTTAGATAGCGCCATTAACTAGTCACTAAATGAATAGATACATCAGTAAATCTAAACAATATAGCGAAAAAGTCATGTTAGAAGAGCAAATGAATGAAGACCTCAAACCTTGGTATCGCCAATTTTGGGCGTGGTTTATTTTATCGCCATTGATTACTGTAGTAATTGTATCGAGTATCACGGTTACCCTAGCGGTAATCAATGCCGATGATCGTGTCGTTGATAATTATTACAAAGAAGGTCGCGCAATTAATATGCGTTTAGACCAAGATTTATTGGCAATTTCGCTGGGTATTACTGCGCGCCTAAGATTTGATAAGCTAAGTGGTGATTTGATTTTGATTTTAAACAGTAAAGCTAACGTGTTGCCCAAGTTTTTATTGTTAGAGCTGAGCCATCCAGCGCACTCCGAACGCGATCATAAATTGCTATTAACGCGCACCGCAGCCAATCAGTATAATACTGAGTTGTCGGACGAGCTGCTAGACAGCCGTTGGTACTTGCGCTTATTACCCCTTGAAAGTTTAGAAGACTCTGACAGAGCTAATATTGTTGAGCAGACGAAAAGCTCCGTTACTCAGACCCTCGATAATACTCAGCAAGTATGGCGCCTGCGTGGCGAGATCGATTTTGCTAAAACTCAAGCAGTCTTCTTACAGCCAGATGGTTGATAATGAGATGGATCTATCTTCATCCCTAAAACCTCAAGCTAATCTAAGAGATACCCCGTCGTCCCTTGTTGACTGTTATCACTGTGGGCTACCGGTTTCACATAAAAATGAATTTGTGTATGACATTGCGCAACAAACACAAAGTTTTTGTTGCGCTGGCTGCCAAGCAGTTGCTGCATTGATTCACCAAGGTGGTCTCGATCAATTCTATAAATATCGCTCTGAGCTCAATAAAAAACCCGATGAGCGAGTCAACGATTATGCGATGTTCGATAATAATGAAGTTCAAGAGAGCTTTGTTGTTGCAAGCGAGGACGACACTAGAACGGCTGATTTATTATTAGATGGCATTACTTGTGCCGCTTGTGTTTGGCTGATAGAAAAATACCTACTTTCCTTTGGCGGTGTTAAAAAAGTTTCTGTCAATGTTATAACACATCAATGTAGCTTGGTTTGGGATACGCATTTGCAGCCGTTAAGTTTACTGATGGGCGCCCTCGAAAAAATCGGTTATCGGCCTCAGCCTTTCACACAAAAACAGCAACAGCAACAACAGCAAAATCAGCAGCGTACATTATTGCTGAGACTAGGTTTAGCCGGTTTCGGTATGATGCAGGTGGGCATGGTCGCTATTGCGTTATACGCAGGTGAATTTCAGGGTATAGAGTCTAATTTGCAACAGTTATTGCGCTGGTTAAGTTTACTTGTCGCAACCCCCATTGTTTTATTTAGTGCGCAGCCTTTTTGGATGGGTGCATGGCGCAGTTTAAAGCGTCGCTATTTAACAATGGATGTTCCCGTCTCCTTGGCAATCATCCTTGCCTATCTGACTAGCTTCTGGGGTACCGTAACTGCAACTGGTGAGGTCTATTTTGACTCAATTGCAATGTTCACCTTCTTTTTATTATTAGGGCGTTACCTAGAAATACGCCTGCGCTATCAAAATCAACAGCTGACAGGCATGGCAACACAATTACTACCTATATCGGTAACCACTGTTGACGCCGATACCAATGAACGTCAGATACCGTTAGTCGAGCTTCAAATAGCGCAACGGGTTCGAATTGGTAACGGCGATACGATTCCCTGTGATGGTCGCGTGATATCGGGTAGAAGTGCTGTGGTCGAGTCACTGCTAACGGGTGAAGTAAAACCCGTATCAAAAATTGTGGGCGACAATGTTATTGCGGGCACTGTCAATACAGATGGCACATTGATTGTTGAGGCAACCGCTGTAGGTTCGCGAACAAGATTGTCGATGATTTCTCAATTAGTACAGCAAGCAGAGCAATCTAAACCTGCGGTACAAATGCTGGCCGATCGTGTGGCCAGTTATTTTGTTGCGGTAGTCTTGTTATCTGCAGCTGCCGTGTTTACTTATTGGTGGAATGTAGAGCCAGAGTCAGCGCTATGGGTGACCCTCTCAGTGTTAGTGGTGACTTGTCCTTGTGCACTATCTTTAGCAACACCAACGGCTTTAACCGCCAGCGTTGCGATGATGCGAAAGATGGGCTTACTGGTGTTAAAAAGTCATGTGATCGAGACATTAACGACGATTAATAAAGTTATATTTGATAAAACAGGCACACTTACTCATGGCAAGCCTGTCATCATGGTGGTGAAACTTGCCCAAGCTGATACGGTTAAGAGTATCAATAATAAGTCTGGAAGCGCGCGGGCCAAAGTTATTGATGAAGCTACGATTTTGTCTATTGCAGCTAGTTTAGAGCGGGGTTCCAGTCATCCGCTGGCCCGCGCGTTCGATAATATTACGGATCGCTTTATTGTCGTTGATCAAGATACCTTTACCGGTGAGGGAGTGTGTGGCGATATTGACAGCGATCACTATCGTTTAGGTAAGCCGAGTTTTTCAAAATTTAAAGCTGCGAAGTACGGCCACTCATTAAATGAGTCAAGGGATAAACTCGTCGATGAACAGAGCATAGTACAGTCAACAATATTTGAAACTGGAGAATCAGGGCAGTGGTTACTACTCACTAAGAATGGATGTGAGCTTGCGTGGATTGGCTTGTCAGATCAACTGCGAGATTCAGCAACTAGCTCTATTGATCAGTTAAAAGCAAAAGGAATTGAGTCTGAAATTTTAAGCGGCGATAATTATGCGTCAGTTAAATCAGTTGCCGATGAACTGAAAATCAATTTTAAAGCCGCGCAAATGCCAGAAGACAAATTAAATTACGTCAGGCATCAACAGAAAAAGTATCAGCTTATGATGGTTGGTGATGGTATTAACGATGTGCCGGTAATGGCTGGAGCAGATTTATCGATAGCAATGGACTCTGCAACGGATTTTGCACGAACTCATGCCGACAGCGTATTGCTGCATAATGATTTAACGTTACTACCTAAAATAATCACTCTGGCTGAAAAAACAAAAACAATTATCAAACAAAATATTACCTGGGCAATTGCCTATAATCTATCAGCCTTGCCTTTAGCGGCATTAGGTTATCTTCCGCCTTACTTGGCTGCTATTGGTATGTCAGTAAGTTCTCTAGTCGTTCTACTTAACGCATTACGATTATATAAACATAACAATTAAGGAGTTTTATGAGTGTATTGTATTTATTAATTCCTATCGGTTTAGTCATTTTAGTGTTGTCGGTTAAGTTACTGTTTTGGGCGATTAACAATGGACAATATGACAACCTTGATATGGAAGGTCATCGTATTTTATTTGATGACGATACTGCACCGGAATCTGTAAAAAGTGTAGCCACAGATGCAGTATCTAAAGCTAAAGAACCTAGCGGTCAGCCCTCAGCACAGGCGCGTGCTAAATCGTCAACAGAACTGACACCGGTAAGTGATAAGCCTGAGTTAACAGATGAAAATAAAAGTGCCACTAGTTATAAATGAAGTTATTTAGTTTTATGTTGAAAGATAATATTTAAATGGAATATTTAGCGTTTTTTACAGCAGTTAGTATTGGTTTGCTAGGCGGTGCGCACTGTATTGGCATGTGTGGTGGTGTCATAGGAGCGTTAACAATGGCCGTTGATGCTCGCAATGCGAAGCGTCGCTTAGCATTAATTGCCGCCTATAATATTGGCAGGGTTAGTAGTTATGTGTTGATTGCCGTATTATTTTATTCGCTGGTAGATCGGCTCGAAAATTATTTTGCTCTGAGTATTATGCGCAATATAGCGGGCCTATTATTGATTGCAATGGGTTTGTATATCGCTAATTGGTGGCGTGGATTAGTTTATCTCGAAAAACTAGGTTCTCACCTATGGCGATGGATACAGCCACTCAGTAAAACACTCGTTCCCGTAAAAACAATTTGGCATGCACTTTTGTTAGGCTTGCTTTGGGGTTGGTTGCCCTGTGGGCTTATTTATAGCGCACTGGTCTACTCAGCTACAGCATCTAGTGTGGGCCAAGCAGCACTTATTATGTTTGGTTTTGCTCTAGGTACGCTGCCTACTGTGTTGCTCGGTAGTTTTATGGCCGAGCGCTTCACCACCTTTATTAAAGCCAAAAATGTGCGTGTAGTGATGGCGCTATTAATGATTATATTTGGTGTGTGGACAATACTAAATAATCATAATAATAGTCATCAAGTTAGTAGTGCCTCAGCTAATGCACACAGCGCCGTTGATCAGCACAATGATTACAAAGCGGGTGCATAGTGTGTGTTAATAAGTACGCATTAGTTTTTAGACTTAAAATCGCTAGTATTGATGCCATATTTATTAAGTTTTTGATTAAAGGTTCGACGTTCTAGCGATAGCTCATCTAGAACCTTGCCGACCTTGCCTTTATGTTCGTGTAACTTAAGTTTGATCACTGATGATTCATAATTTTCGACCAGTTCTTTTAAAGTCTTGCTGCGATCATCTAAATCAACAATGGTCTCTTCACTTTCAAGTGCATAGTCTATGTCTGAACAGTGTTTAATTGCATAGCGTGTCGTTACATTAATCAATTCTCGCACATTTCCTGGCCATGAATATGCCAGTAATTTTTCAAGAGTATAAGGCGTAATAGGCCTGTAGTTGGTGCCTAGAGTTTTACAGTTCTGAATTGAAAATACTTCAAAAAGATGAACGATATCTTCTTTACGTTCCCTTAATGGCGGTATTTTTATTTCTGCGACCTGAAGGCGAAAAAATAAATCTTGTCGAAAGTTTTCATTGTTACGCAAGTCATCTTTGGTTGCCGAGATGATTCGACAGTTTATTTTTATCTCTTGATTACTGCCAATAGGCGTAATGACATTGTCCGATAAAGCTCGCAACAGTTTAGCTTGAGTTGCTAATGACAAGCTTTCTACCTCATCTAAAAATAAGGTACCGTCTTTAGCGTATTCTAATTTACCCACTCGTGAGTTTTTTGCGTCTGTAAAAGCGCCTTTTTTGTAACCAAATAGTTCGGCCTCGGCCAGTTGTTCTGGTATTGCGGCACAATTTAGTGCAACAAACTTAGCTTCACTACTATTGCTGTAGGCGTGCAAGCAACGCGCTGCCAGTTCTTTTCCCGAACCAGTCTCACCGTAAATCATAACGGGAATAGCCATCGGTGCTAAGTCAACAATGTCGCGCTTAAGTTGCTTCATACCAGGGCAGAAGCCAATTAACTGATGTTCTATATTTCTATTATCATCGAGTTTTTGTTGCATATCTAACAGCGATAATGTGAGCATGCGTTTCTCAATAGCTCGATGTAGGCTATCCATTAGTCTCTCAATTTCAAAAGGCTTTTCTATAAAATCATAAATGCCATGTTTAAGCGCATCGACAGCTATAGAAATATCGCCATACCCTGTCATCAAAATAACAGGCAGGTCGGGATCAATATCATGTACTTTTTTTGCAAATTCAAAGCCGTCGGCATCTGGCATTCTTAAGTCAGTGAGAATAACCACAGGTAGACCCACACTAATTTTATCTATAATTTTTTTGGGAGAACTGTAAGCTTCAACCTGCTTAAATTTTGTTGATAAAAGATCGACAGTATTAATACGTATATCTTCATCGTCATCAATAATGATAATTTTTATATCATCTTTGTCTATTAAATTAGCCATACTTATATTAAAACAGTTATTTGTACATTGATTAATGAGAAGATGCTAAATCAAACGTTTGCTTTAAGGGCAGACTAATAATAAATTGTGCTCCCCGTTGTTTTAGCTTAGTGTTTGTTAGTCGACTGCCCTGTTGCTTGGAGATATCATCTAAAATGTTTTCTACACGAATAGACCCGCCGTACTCTTGAATAATTTCGTAAGTAATCGCAAGGCCCAGCCCTAAGCCTTTTCCCACTTCTTTAGTGGTAAAGTAGGGGCTGAACATTTTTTCCTTCACCTCATGGTCAACGCCAGCTGCATTATCTTTGATAGTCAAAACAACCCAACCATTGTCGCTGTGTATAGTAATAGTGAGACAGGGGTTAGGTATTTCTTCTAAAGCATCGATAGCATTTTGAATAATGTTAGACAAAACCAAGTCGATTTTTAGAGGGTTAGCACTAATTAACAATTCATTAATGTCATTATTAATAGTGTAGCGAATGTCTTTTTCTGTAAATATATCTTTAAATGTATTGAGTGTTTTATTAATAGTATCCACAATATTAATAGTTGTGTATGAGTCTTTGTCTTGATAGCTAAAAAACTTAAGCAATTTTATTACATTGTGCATCTTGTTGCTCAGCGGCGCGAGTCTAGCGGTAGATTCGTTGGCACCCACCCAGTCGTTGTTTTTAATTTTTGCGTCTATAGCTGCAATAGAGCTTTTCATTGCGGTTAACGGTTGGCTAAGTTCGTGTACTATCGTTGCCGCCATATTGCCTAGTGCTAACGTTTTATTTTTTTGGATTAATTTCTTTTGTGCCACTTGAAGTTCTTCAGTGCGATTTTCGACAAGGCCTTCTAATTCAGAATTCATGCTGATCAATTCATTTTCAGCAATTTTTCGTCGAGTTATGTTCACTATAGTCATTAAATAAACTTCTTTATCCATCGTATTCACTTTACTAATGGCGAACATCACTGGGATAGATTTTTGACCTCGAGAAATAGTGGTAGTTTCATGATATGCCGGTGAGGCGATGTTTTGTAGTAAAATATTATCAAAGTCTTTATTGTCTATGTTAATCAAGTGGCTAATGTAGGTGTCTTCATTAGCTTCATT